>NZ_AP024851.1:1200000-1847111 GCF_024346675.1 Photobacterium sanguinicancri | reverse complement strand
TAAGCTGGAACCCAAAAACCTTCTTCTCCACCTTCGTTAAATATTGAGCCCGCAAATTGAAGTCGACCTTCCTTCGCACCACGATCGAGCGCTTCTTTCATCGAGTTACTCCACATCTCAGGCGCAATATCGGGTTCACCTTTTTCAATCATGGAAGTACCTGTTGGCATAGTATCGCCAGGAACAAGCTCGGCATCACAGCCGTAACCTTTATCAAGAATAAATTGGTCTAGATGAGCGATGAGGGTTGCTGAGTTCCAATTCATATCAGCAATAGTTACCTTGCCACACTCTTCGGCAGAAACCGAAAAAGAGGCTGATGCTAAGAGTATTGAAGTCGCGAGTAGCTTTCGCATATAAACATTCCTTATTTATTATCCATTCCATGCAGCACATTAATGCGTGCTCACATTAAGATATCATACTTTGCACACTAAATAATTATCGGACATTTAAGAAGAATAACCAGTGCAATCATCAATAACCCCAGAACATACCCCACAACCAAAATGTTTAGTGCTGTAACAAATATAGTGCTTTATATGTTCCTGAAAAAAGACAACAGCCAATATATTCGGGTGAGAACCCTTGCCTAACAAGGCGACACATAGAATTAACATCTGCATTATTGGCACAACGAATAGATCAAAAAAGCCTTGGCGCATGCACCAAGGCTTTATTAAAAAAAACGAAAAAAAATGTAACTAACTGGTGTTAGAAACTAAACCTCGGTTAAATTTTCATCATTTTTGCGGTTCGAGCTGGAATAGTGAAAGTATGATAGCGTGATGTAATTGTCTCTGAATCACCACTTAACACATCACGGTAAGCTTGATGCCAATTTAATTCATATCGTGACGTGTCTACGGTATGTGAACGAGCTTCACCACATTTATTAATGCCAACAATCCCTGCTTTTTCACGTTTAAAAATCAACATGCATTTATCGCTGAACATCACTTCCATGGTCTTACCCTGCATGGCGTTATGAAAACCAACCATCTTCACCATGTCTGAACGGTTCCAAACATCAGACCAGCGACCGTTATCTTTATCTTCGTTATCAGGTAAATCATCGCTGTACACTAATGGCGTACCACCATCTTTACCTAAGATATAGCTATAGGCTAACTTCTCATCGCCAGCATCCATGATTTGATAGCGGAATCCGTTGTTGGTCGGAATGTCGTGTGTAATGGTAAACGTGATAGCGCGGTTATCCGGTAATGCTTGACCATAAGCTTGCGGATCTTGCAGGTAATTCATCCCACCGCTATACGAAAACGCAGAGCGAATCGAAGCAAACAGCGGGAAGTCATACGCTCCATGATTAGTATTGTTCAAATACGGCGCTAAGAATTTATCGTAGCTACTATTACCCTTACCGCCGCTGGTGATCACCTCTCCAAAAACGTGCATCCCTTGCGTGATATCAGGGCTAAAGATCTGATCAATCTGATACGGGCTCATGTGCTTGACGGCATCGATACGAAATCCTTTAATCCCCATTTTTTTCAATGCCAATAAATAATTTTTCTGTTGTTGTACAACCCATTCTCGAGGATCTAAATCAGGCAACCCTGTATCGCCGTCAGCGCCACATAAACGCCAGTACTGTACATCACCAGGACTATCCCAATCACTGATACAACCCGCTGGGTGGAAGTCATTCTCTGAAAACAGCCCCTTTGATAAATCGCCAAATAATGTCTGACGATTGTAGTAAGCGGCGTTTTGACTATAGGCGTCCAGTAAATCCTTCCCTGGGTAGTTAAGATCTTTACGCTTCCAACTTTCATTGGCCATGTGGTTTAAAACAACATCAGCGTACACTTCGACACCTTGTGCTTTCAGTGCTGCAATTAAGGCTTCTAAATCTTCTTTGTTACCGAGTTCTGAATCAATTAAACGTAAATCTTGAGGCTGGTAGCGCGCCCACCACTCTTTGCCTGATGATTTCATTGCAGGGGCAACTAATACTTTCTTGTAGCCAGCTTGCGCAATCGCGCTCGCATTCGCTGTAATATCGCTATATTTCCAGTTAAAGGCATGCAAAATGACATCTGCCTGAGCAGAAGTAGCAAATAAGCTTGCTGAAACAGCCATAGCTAACAGTAACGGTTTATTCGGCATATTGGGTATCTCTATACAATGATTAACAAGGATAAGTTGGGGATACCACGCCACCAGCAATCTTCGCTTATTATGTAGGGTAGGTAGAAGTTGCTATGCAGTAGTGCGATGAACAGGAATGTAGACACTTTAGAAGTAAAAAAAGACACCGAACCGCAGAAGCTGTGACTAATATCAGACTCGGTAGGACAATAATCTTTCATTGTGTGAAGGCGCAGCACAGATAGGGATAGATGACCCCGTTTAACTAGATCTGGTTATATTCACGTTGTAACAACAAATCAAGCTCTTCTACAGGCAGTGGACGGCTATACACATACCCTTGGATGAGGTTACAACCGAGTTCTTTTACCCGTTCAATTTGCGCTGGCGTTTCAACACCTTCCGCCAAAGTGCAATACCCAAAAGAATGGCACATCATCACAATGGAACGCACAATATCGTTACTCGACTGATCGGTATCGATATCCATAATAAATGAACGATCTATTTTGACGTATTTCAGTGGAAGCTGCTTCAGCAGTGATAAGGATGAATAGCCGGTACCAAAATCATCGAGTGCAATCTCAAAACCGACATCAATAAACTTGTTTAAGACCGCGACGCACTGTTCAAGGTCTGTGATCGCCGCCGTTTCCGTGATTTCGAGAATAATGTTTTTAGGGTTACCGCCCTCTTGCAAAATAAGATCGACATAATCATCAGCGAAATAGGGACGCATCAACTGACCCGGACTCACATTGATCGACAGCTTTAATATGTGATCGGGGTACATCGCAGACCAACGTACATGCTCCCGCACCGATTTACGCGTCACTAGCTCACCTAGCTTGTAAATCAAGCCGCTCTCTTCAGCCACAGCAATAAAAGTAACGGGGCTAATATGCCCTAATGTCGGTGAATACCACCGCGCCAAGCTTTCTACACCATAGATCTTACCTGTGTATGGGTTATATTGCGGTTGAAAATGCACGCTAAGATCTTCATTTTCAATTGCCTGACGCAGCAATTGCTCTAATGTTGCTTGTAGCTGCACATCAGAATCCATTGAACAATCATATAGCATCGCGTTCACCGAGCTATGTCGCTTAGCGCGATACATTGCAATATCCGCTTTTTTAATCAGATCATCCGCTGTTGCGCCATCTTGAGGGTAAAAAGCGATACCAATACTCCCCTGAGTGGTGAGTTCTAAGCCTTTAAACAAGAACGGTATTTCCACTTCCGCTAATATTCGATTCGCAAGCAGCAAAGCTTCTGAGTCTGTAGATACATCACAAAAAAATAAAAACTCATCCCCCCCTAATCGCGCCAACATATCATTGCGGCGACTCACTCGTCGTAAGGCCGCAGAGACATGCTGAAGAAGCGCATCACCAACATCATGGCCATAGGTATCATTAACGAACTTAAACCGATCAAGATCCATCAGCATCACAGCGTGAGGGACGCGAGGCCGCTGTTGAATATGACGTTCGAGCTGCTCTTTCACCATGATACGGTTAGGAATACCAGTCAACGTATCGTAATAAGCCAAATGTCGAATTTTCGTCGCCATATCCTTGGCTTTTTTCTCACGCAACTTCACCGATTCAACCAAGGCATCACGCTCAATAAATAGCGATAACATATCTAAATAGTTATTAAACATGCTGTATCCACTTGCACTAGAAGAAGAATGCAAATCATCAACCACAGCCACGACACCACATAAGCCATTCGACTCTTCAGGTATAGGAAGTAAGGTAATAATGTAGGGGTCCGGTAAGATGTAGTTATGAAGTTTATTCGGTGGATATTGCGCCAATGAAAATGCATGTTGAGCGATATCCTTACCGTGCAACGCCTCTTCACCCGTAGCACATCCCTGCGTTACATATAAAGTATCTTGCTCATTAGCGCGATAGTTCAATGCAAACGATGCCCACTTTAGCGATACTTCATAAACGCTCGGTAAATTTAGCAAAGAATGAAAGCCATGCTGGGCAAGATTGAAGAATGATTCATGCACCGCTTCTGGTCGATTGGCTAAATCATCTAACAGCTGTTGACGCACATTGTTGATATTGTCATAAGAGCACTTTTCATTCGATGGTGAACCACACGAGTCACGCACTATCAACTGCTGGGGGATGACTATTTCATTAGCCTGATAAGCCCCCCCTTCAATGCGCTCAATCAAACGGCTTAACGCCCGATCGACAAGATGCTCTAGTTGTTGATCAATCGTGGTCAAAGCCGGGGCGAAACGTGCGCCAAGTAATGTATTATCAACACTCACAACAGCTAGCTGCTCAGGGGCTGAAATATTTACCGTTTTTAATTGCTCTATCAACCCTACCGCATTGTAATCCGTCGCACAGATAATTGCGGTGCAATCGGAATTACGCGCAACAAACTGACGACCCGCATCACGCCCACCAGGTAAGGTCGCCTCTTCAACAGCAAAGATCCAATCCGATTGGGCATTAATAGCCCAATATTCACATCGTTCTTGATAAGCTTTGAAACGAATTTGAATATCTTTCACGGCTAAATTGCCACAAAAACCAATCTTTCTGTGGCCAAGTTTTACAAGATGATTAAAAGCCGCTTCAATACCTTGCTTTTGGTCACTGCAGATCGTTTCCACATCAAGCCCTGAGTAAGTGTAACCAAGGGACATAACCTTGATGCCTTTCTCTATGGCGAGTCGAAGTAATTGAGGAGAGGCTGAATCTAAGATAGTAAAAAGACCATCGAGATGATCGAACGCTAAAGGATGACTGTAATCGTCAAAGCCACCACTTCGAATAAGAATTAAATTCACCCCTTTTTGTTGAGCGATCAAACGCAAACTAGAGGTGATTTCACCTAAATAAAAACCACTAAGTAAAGGAACTACCACGCCAATTGTCATTGATGAGTGTGATGGCTGAATATTAGAATCAGCGTTAAAATACATGTTTACTTCTCGTTCTCATTTAGGCTGTTTTTTTGAACTTCGCTCACAATATTGCGACTTTATTATGGGCGCTTCATTAGGTTGCACTTTACCAGAGTAGTATTGAGATACACCTGAAAACATCCACCTCGGCTATATTTATCGACATAATTGACAATTATGTTATCTAGCTAGCATATTTCCATTCTTAAATGTCCGCATTACTATGCAAAACCAGCCTTAGACCGCATATCCAGTTGCATAATTTTCAGTAAATATCTGATGTAATAATGAGCAGTCCCCCTTGGGTTATCTACCTCATCGCGTCTCATCCTTGCGACTCCTACCCTCTAATTTCATCAAAGAGAGGAGGCTTTTGAAACAAACTCGCATTACTATTCAACCAATATTTAAAAAGGTTGTTTTACGATGAAAGCAATTTCAAACCCAATCAACGCCATTGATTCGCAGGCAACAAACGTTATCTTGCATGCGTTTGACTGGCCTTATTGCCGTATTAAAGAACAAGCAACAACGATTGCTGAAGCTGGCTTCAAAGCCGTACTCATTTCTCCGCCAATGAAATCACTTAAAACGGAAGATGGCACGCCATGGTGGCAACGCTACCAACCACAGGATTATCGCGTAATCGACAACCAACTGGGTAATACGCTTGATTTTAAAGCAATGATTCATGCCCTGTCGGCAGAGAATATCCATGTTTACGTTGATGTCGTTTTTAACCACATGGCAAACGAAGAAGAAATCAATGAAGCATTAATTTACCCAAATACTGATGTCTTGGCTGATTATCAGGAAAATATTGACTATTACCAAGAGCTCACACTGTTCGGCGACTTAACTCAGCCCTTATTCACCGACAAAGATTTTGTTTTAGCCTTTCCTATCAAAGACTGGACCGATCCATGGGAAGTACAGCACGGCCGAATCAGTAGTGGCGATCGTGACCCAGGTTTACCCACGCTAAAGTACACAGAAAAAGTGGTTGAGGCACAAAAGCAATACCTAAAAGCGCTAAAGCAATTAGGCGTAAAAGGTTTCCGTATTGATGCAGCTAAACACATGACCCTCGAACACCTTCACCAAGTGTGGGACGATGAAATCAGCAGTGAAACCCACGTGTTTGGCGAGATCATTACTGATGGCGGCGCAACGAAAGAAGAGTACGAGTTATTCTTGCAGCCCTATCTAGCCAATACGTATTTGGGCGCGTACGACTTTCCGTTATTTCATACCCTAAAAAACACACTATCAGAACCAGATAGCACTATGGCTAGCTTGATAAATCCATACTCGCTTGGGTCAGCTTTAGCACATGATCGTGCCATTACCTTTGCTATCACCCATGACATCCCGAATAACGATGTTTTCTTAGATCAAGTCATGCCAGAACACCTTGAATGCTTAGCTTATTGTTACATTCTTGGGCGTGATGGCGGTGTTCCTCTGATTTATTCAGATTTGGATACCAGCGGCATTAACAATAAATCCGGTGAGCCACGCTGGTTCGATTGCTGGAAAAACCCAACCCTGCAGCAAATGATCCACTTTCATAACCGCATGCAAAGCAAGCCAATGACAGTACTTCATCAAACGCCAGATCTATTGGTGTTTTCACGCGGTAATGATGAAGGCTTAGTGGCAATCAATAAAGGCAAATACAGCACCCAAATTAATGTGCCAACAAAGATGAACCAAGAAATATTAGCGCAGCAAGGTGTCTGCTTTAACCCTGATGAGCAGACATTAACGTTACCCGAAAACAGTTGTGCCATGCTGATTGCTGATTGCTGATTGCTGATTGCTGATTAAGCAAAAAAAGCCGAGTCGCTAATCGACTCGGCAAGCAGGGAAACTGTTTTTATTGCCAGCAAGATGGGTAAGGTTATTCCTCAAATGGGTCGCTAAAAATAGGAAGCGTCAGCAAGGTGTCATCAGTTAATGTTTCCATAAAGGCTACCAAGGCTTCTTTCTCTTCTTGGCTGAGGTTAAAGCGCACTGGTGGGCCCGATTGGCTACCGTTTCGACGTAATGCTGGGGCTAAATTACGATGTGCTTGCACGCCACTGTTATAAAATTCCACTACATCCATCAAAGTCGAAAAACGACCATCGTGCATGTAAGGTGGACTGGCGGCGATATTGCGGAGCGAAGGCACTTTAAAGAAGCCATTACCTGCCCCTTGGTCGGGTGCATTATTGCCGTCTAACCCATTGTTATGCGCCTGATCTGCGGTATGAGCTGAAGTATGATGGCAAGTATCACATCCTAACGAGCCATTACGATCGCCTGGCACGCCAGAAAATAAGCGCAGCCCGAGCATTTCTTGTTCGGTGAACACCTCTTCAAACTTGGGATCATTCCACGTTCCCACAGTAAATGCCCGATCATACTTAGATTGATAACTCACCATGGCACGAATAAATTGGGCTAATGCTTTTGCAATACGATGGCTAGTGATCGCTTCATCACCAAACGCTTCATTAAACATCGGACCATAAAAGCTGGTTAGTCCTAACTTCACTTCGAGATCGAGTAAGTTCATCCCCATTTCGACGCCATCTTGAATAGGCATCAGCACTTGATCTTCCAGCGTATCAGCCCTTTCATCCCAAAAGAAACTTCTTGGCGAATAGTAAGCGGCATTAGACAAGCTCATGGAATGACGGCCTGTTTTTCCGCCATCAAAACCATCACTAAACACCATAGGATCAGAAAAGCCATGCTCTTGCTGATGACAAGACGCACAGGCAACCGTGTTATTAAAAGAAAGACGCTTATCATAAAAAAGGACGCGACCTAGGTTAGCGCCTGCATTTTTTATTCGATTATCAAAGGGAGTGTTGTCTTGGCCTGAAACGTTACCAAAGCTCGCCGATATACGGGTGTAGTACTGGGGTTGACCATCGACATAGGTTTCGAAATCACCAGATTGGCTTAAATCAGGTAAAGACAAACCATCAATATCAACTTTTGGCTCTGGCTCTGGCTCTGGCTCTGGCTCTGGCTCTGGCTCTGGCTCTGGCTCTGGCTCTGGAGCAGGATCTTCTCCTCCACCTGAACCACCACCACTTCCGCCGCCCTCACCATCAGTAGGCGGTGGTGGTTCTTCCCCGCCACTAGCGGGAGGTGGCGTCACACCGCCATCACCTGCTGGTGGGTTTTCAGGGGATTGCTCGGGTGGAACGTTAGTATCTTCAGTTATAACGGAAACAACAGGATTGGTACTTTCTTCTACAGCATCATCATCACAAGCCACGGCGGATGTCAGAACGACAGCCATCGCGATCAGTTTAGGAGTATTCATTAATACTACCCTCTAGCCAACATGATTATTATTTTTTAATCGGGGCTTATATTTCCCCGTATCATTAATCAAGCTAGCAAGCGACTGCTTGTCTTGTGTCTTATAACCAATAATAACCATGCTAATTACATGGCTTAGTAAAATAATAAAACTAAAAAAACGGAAAAAGCCGCTGCATCAGCAGCGGCATGTACCCGTTAAAGTACGTATTAGTTTTTGTTACTCGCGAGCGCTTGCTTTGGGGATTTCGCTGCATTCACCAGCAACACCCCTACCGACAATACAATCGAGCCACATAATAAGAAGAGTAAACGACCTGTTGGTTCATTAGGAATCAAGGCCATCGCCAGAATGCCAAAACCTGCCACACTAATCAGTTTACCTAGCATTGAGCGCTGTTTAGTATCCAGATTCTGCTGTTCCTCACTTTCAGCCACTATCGGGGTATTCCAGTTGGTAAATAACTGTTCAACCTCTTGCTCACGCTCAGGGGATAACCCTTTGTAAAAGCGTGTTGTTAGAACAAAGAAACCACCAGTGAAGACAACGTGTGCGGCTAAGCTCAAGCCAACCTTCAAGTCTGACCACTCACGTACTGTCAATGCTTGCTCTAGACCAAAGAACTGTTCAATGTCATGTGCTTGCATCGAAATACCGAAGATATAAGAGACGATACCACCCACAATTAAGGTTGCCCAAGCAGCCCAATCTGGCGTTTTACGAATCCACATACCCAATAGCACAGGAATCAGCATAGGGAAGCCAATTAATGCCCCTACGTTCAATACAATATCAAACAAGCTTAGGTGACGAAGCGAGTTAATAAATAAACCAATACCTATGATGATCAAGCCCATCATAATAGTGGTTGCTTTACTCACCAGTACCAGTTCACGCTGCGAAGCATGCGGGCGTACCATTGGTGAATAGAAGTTACAAACAAAGATACCCGCATTACGGTTCAAGCCAGAGTCCATTGACGACATGGTTGCAGCAAACATTGCTGACATCAATAAGCCGACCATACCCGCAGGCATCACATTTTGAACGAAGGCTAAGTAGGCTGCATCACCAGCTTTATCTCCCATAGACGCATATTGCTCAGCAAACTCAGGCATAAATGCACTGACATACCATGGTGGTAGGAACCAAATAAGTGGACCCACAATCATTAGTACACAAGCAAGACCTGCAGCTTTACGCGCATTCTCACTGTCTTTGGCACAAAGGTAACGGTATGCATTGATACTGTTATTCATTACGCCAAATTGCTTCACGAAAATGAATACAACCCACAAGACGAAGATACTCACATAGTTCAGGTTGTTACCCAGCATGAAGTCGCCGTGGAAGTTATCCACGATATTGCCTAAACCACCACCGTGGAAGTATGCTGCGATTGCACAAGTAATGGTCACCGCCATGATCACCAGCATTTGCATGAAATCAGACGCAACAACGGCCCAAGAGCCCCCTGTTACTGCCATTAGCATTAAGACTAAGCCAGTAACGACTATAGTTGCTTCCATCGGAATATCAAAAACAGCTGCGACAAAAATAGCAAGACCATTCAACCAGATACCAGCCGAAATTAAGCTATCTGGCATACCAGCCCAAGTGAAGAACTGCTCTGATGTTTTACCAAATCGTTGGCGGACTGCTTCAATAGCCGTCACGACACGTAGCTGACGGAATTTTGGAGCAAAGTATATGTAGTTCATAAAATAGCCAAACGCATTGGCTAAAAATAGGATTACAACAACGAAACCGTCGTTGAACGCGCGTCCTGCGGCACCTGTAAACGTCCATGCTGAAAATTGGGTCATGAAGGCGGTAGCACCTACCATCCACCATAACATCTTACCGCCGCCTCGAAAGTAATCACTGGTCGACGTCGTAAACTTTCTGAACATCCAACCAATAGCTACTAAAAAGAAGAAGTAGGCAAGAACAACAAGAGTATCAATAGTCATTTTTTCAGCCTTCTTAGTTTTATCATTTACTGGCTCCTAGATTACTCTCTTTGATAAATCTCTTGTACTACAATATGCTTTTATTGTGATCTTCAGCGGGTGATTATTTAGCTAAAAACCACCAATATCTACCACAACACCCAGAATAAGCACTTTATTGACAACAAACTCTCAAACCACAAGTGCTATTGTATTACTATTAACCCTATTGCCAGCCAGCTTATTGACCTTACGAAATGACACACTAACAACGTATAATCGAGATAAAGGCAACGCGCTCAGGGTGCGCTTTTGAACTCTTCGCTCACGAAGCAAATCACAAATAACATATATTGACATATCATTAACAAAGCCTCTATACCAAACGAAAAGCCATGCTGAACACCATAAAAAAAGCGAGCAAATGCTCGCTTTAATAGTAGGACTTAGTCTGTTTTCCGCGGCAAAATTTAAGGCGTCTTCGTTGGGGAACGTAATAAAAGCCCTTGTGAGAGGGGAAAAGAGCTTTTAAACACCTTTAAATTTGCCTATCGGTATAAACTCAGGAACCGGACTAAAGGCTTATCACTCTACGCTGCATTTACATGCGCGACAGCATCACGAACAAGTGCACCAAGCTCATCCCACTGACCGTCATCAATTAACGTCGTCGGCACCATCCAAGTGCCGCCGCATGCTAATACTGATGAAATCGACAAGTATTCATCAACATTTTTCAGGCTCACCCCACCTGTCGGCATAAATTTCACTGGGTATACTGCAGATAATGCTTTTAGCATACCCACACCACCCGACGGCTCAGCTGGGAAGAATTTCAATGTGCGTAGACCCATTTCCATTGCTTGCTCAACCAAACTAGGGTTATTCACCCCCGGTACAATCGGCATATTTTTATCAATACAATATTGAACGGTACGCGGGTTAAAACCAGGGCTAACAATGAAATCAACACCAGCATCAATAGCTTCATCAACTTGTTGATTCGTTAAAATCGTACCCGCACCAATCAGCATGTCAGGAAACTCTGCGCGCATCGCACGGATCGCATCCGCTGCACATTCCGTGCGGAAGGTAATTTCGGCACATGGCATGCCGTTTTCAACTAACGCACGGCCAAGTGGAATCGCGTCTTCTGCTTTGTTAATTGCGATAACAGGGATAACTTTCAGGTTCGCTAGTTGTTCATTTAATGTTGTCATGAATACTTACTCATCGTTAATAAGCCCAATACCATTGAGCAGAAAAATTATAAAGAAATACTGTCCATTGCACTGCGAGGGATTATTGCCCCTTTGTACTGAATAACAGTACCTGCAACACTATGGCCTGCAAATGCTGCCTCTTTCGCGCTACCGCCAGCAAAGCGTTTAGCTAGGAAACCCGCACTAAAAGAATCACCGGCTGCTGTCGTATCGATAATACGGTCACGCTCAACATCAATTGGTGCCACATAGTTCGCGTTTTCACCTTCAACCACAAGGCAGTCTTTGCTGCCGCGCTTAATAATGATTTCACCTACACCAGCTTGCGATGTACGTGTAATACATTGCTCAACATTGTCATCGCCATAAAGCGCTTGCTCATCATCGAACGTTAACAACGCAATATCCGTCAGCGGTAAAATTTGACTATAAGTAGCGAGGGCTTCTCGTCGGCTTGCCCACAACTTGGGACGATAGTTATTATCGAAAAGTACCTTGCCACCCTGTGCTTTAAACTGCTTTAAAAACGTCATTAATCGCACGCGTCCAGCTGCGGTTAAAATAGCCAACGTAATACCGCTCAAATACACAGCATCAAATGAGAACAGCTTGTCGATTACTGCTTGAGATTCTGGCTGTTCAAACAAGTACTTGGCTGCCGAGTCACTGCGCCAGTAATGGAAGCTACGCTCACCAACTTCATCGGTTTCTATATAGTACATGCCCGGCTGCTTATCTTTCACCATCACAGTTAAGCTGGTATCTATCCCTTCGCTTTGCCATGCCGCTAACATCTCAGTACTAAACGGGTCATTGCCTAAAGCGGTAACATAGCTAGTCGCTATACCTTGCTTTTGAGTCAGACGAGATAAATAAAGGGCGGTATTTAAAGTATCACCACCGAACGATTGCTGAAGCTGGCCTTCTTTCTTCTGCAACTCAACCATACATTCGCCAATGATCGCGATATTCGTTGTTTTCATCTGCTTGCCTTAGCAACTGAGGTTGCGCAATGTGTTATTTCAAAAAGTCTTCACGTGCTGGGTTAAAAATATCCAGCAGTACACTGTCTTGCTCTAAAGCAACCGCGCCGTGTTTAAGGTGTTTGTGTGCAATAAAGGCATCACCTTTTTTCAGAATTTTCTTTTGCCCATCAACTTCAGCTTCAAAGCTCCCATTCACCACGTAGCCAATTTGGTCATGGATCTCATGAATATGGGCCGTACCAATCGCGCCTTTATCAAAACAAACATGGACAGCCATAAGATCACCGGTATATGCCACAATTTTACGCTTAATACCGTCACCAAGTTCTTCCCAAGGATGCTCACTTGCAGCAAAGAATGGATTCATTTTCGTTCTCCTAATCGGGTTCAATCTGTGAATTGATTTGATAAGGAGCATATATCAAGCAATCATCTTGTAATACAATATAACTAGAATTATGTGATACTCGTCATGTGTAAATATTCTTTTCAGTGGCTGACATTGCGATAAACACCCCAACACACAAGCATTCACCGGTAGTCAAATAAATTAAAATCAATAGCTTACAAAAACAAACGTGAAGTCGCTCATCATTTTACTATCAAACCCTACCTAGAAACCTATTATTGTATTACTTTATATTTAGTTTAAAAAACAATCTCACTTCATCCCAGGGTGGCAAAGAATATGAAGACACAACCGATTTTGTTAACAGACACGGAAGTTGAACTGCTAAGAAAGGAAGTCGGGAAACCCAGCCTGTTAGGCAAAAGTATCGAGAAGCACTGTAAAGAGCTAGATGCCTTTATGCGTCTGCCACTTGATGTACCAGACCATGGGGAAGCTGGCGGCTATGAGCATAATCGCCACAAACAAAACTACACCTATATGAACCTTGCTGGCCGTCTTTTCCTGATCACTCAAGAAGAAAAGTACGCCCAGTTTGTTAAAGACCTACTCGCCATTTACGCTGAAAAATACCTGACGTTTGATTTCCATGAGCAAAAGAACACTAATCCAACAGGTCGTCTTTTCCACCAAATTCTAAATGAACACTGCTGGTTAATGTTCGCAAGCCTTGCTTACTCATGTGTTGCATCAACCATGACAGACGCAGAGCGCGAGCAGGTGATCACTCGCATTTTCGAACCTATGCTCGACATGTTCACGGTGAAATACGCGCACGACTTTGACCGTATCCACAACCACGGTATTTGGGCGGTGGCAGCGGTCGGGATTTGTGGCCTTGCTATTGGTAGGCCTGAATATTTGGAAATGTCGGTTTACGGTCAAGATCGGAATGAAACGGGTGGCTTCCTTACCCAGATCTCTGAATTATTTGCCCCATCGGGTTACTACATGGAAGGGCCTTACTACCACCGCTATGCGATCCGCCCAACCTGTGTCTTCGCGGAAGTGATTCATCGCCACATGCCGGAAGTGGACATCTACAACTACAAAGACAAAGTCATCGGTAATACCATTCAAGCTATGCTGGCAACGGCTTACCCGAACGGTGAATTCCCTGCTCTAAATGATGCTTCTCGTAGCATGAGTATTACTGACATGGGCGTACAAGTCGCAGTTAGCGTTTACAGCCAACACTACGGGCTGAATGACAACATCTTAGGCATGGCCAAAATTCAAGATGCCGTCTGGATGCACCCTTGTGGCTTAACGCTTTCTCAAGCTTATGATCAAGCCACGGCTCAACGTAGTATCGGCCTGCCTTTCTGGCCAAGCGTAGAACTCAATGAAGGCCCTGATGGTGATAAAGGCGCACAAGGCTTTATCCGTATGCAAGACAATACTGGTGATGTGACTCAGCTTGTCATGAACTACGGTCAACATGGTATGGGCCACGGAAACTTCGATACCTTAGGTATTTCTTTCTTCAACCGTGGGCAGGAAGTGCTTCGTGAATACGGCTTCTGCCGCTGGGTAAACGTTGAGCCTAAATTTGGCGGCCGTTACCTTGACGAAAACAAATCTTACGCCCGTCAGACCATCGCTCATAACTGTGTAACTATCGACGAGCAATGCCAAAATCAATTCAATGTTGAGCGTGCGGATTCTGTTCATGGCCTCCCCCACTTCTTTAATGTTGAAGGCGAGAAAATCAAAGGTATGAGTGCCTTTGCCAACGATCATTATGATGGCTTTGCCATGCAACGCAGTGTATTCATGGTGCAACATGAAGAATTGGAAGCACCGCTACTGATTGATTTATATCGCTTAACCGGTGAAGGTGAACATCAGTACGATTATTCTCACCAATATGACGGTCAGATCATTCGTACCAATTTTGACTACCAAGCGCACCAAGAAGTTGAAACCTTGGGTGATGACTTTGGTTATCAGCATCTATGGAATATTGCCAGCGGTGCAAAAAATGACACAGCACTGATCAGCTGGTTGCAAGGGCACACCTATTACACTTGGTTAGGTACCAGCTCTAACGACAATGGTGAAGTGATCTTTACCCGCACTGGCGCTAACGACCCAAGCTTCAACCTTCGCAGCGAATCGGCATTCTTGCTCCGCAGCAAAGGTGAAAATACGTTATTTGCCTCTGCACTTGAGACACATGGCTACTTCAATGAAGAATTTGAACAATCGGTCAATGCACGTGGAAAGGTAGAAGATATTCGCATCCTAGGGCATGACTCGACAGCGTCAGTCATTGAAATTCACACCACAGCATCGCGCATTACATTAATGGTGAGCAACCAACAAGGTGCAACCGAGCAAACCGCACACAGTATCGACATTCAGGGTAGAACCTATAGCTGGAATGGCTTTTATTCACTTGAAATCAGCGCATTAGGGCAGGAGAAATAACATGAGCTACCAACCATTATTATTGAACTTTGACGAAGCCGCTGAGCTACGTAAAGAACTTGGCAAGGATAGCCTGTTAGGGCATGCCCTCGCCCGTGATATCAAACAAACCGCTGCATACATGGAACAAGTGGGAATAGAAGTCCCAGGACATGGTGAAGGTGGTGGTTACGAACATAACCGCCATAAGCAAAACTACATCCATATGGATCTGGCTGGTCGTCTGTTCTTAATCACCCAAGAAAGCCAATACCGTGATTACATTGTTGATATGCTCACCGCCTACGCGACGGTATACCCAACGCTGGAAAGCAATGTCAGCCGCGACTCAAATCCTCCTGGCAAGTTGTTCCACCAAACACTGAATGAAAACATGTGGATGCTTTACGCATCGTGTGCCTACAGCTGTATTTACCACACGTTAGAAGAAAGCCAAAAGCGCCAAATTGAAGACGACCTCTTCAAGCACATGATTGAAATGTTTGTGGTTACCTATGCGCACGACTTTGATATCGTCCATAACCATGGTTTGTGGGCAGTCGCCGCTGTAGGAATTTGTGGCTATGCCATTAACGATCAAGCATCGGTTGATAAAGCGCTTTACGGCTTGAAACTCGACAAAGTCAGTGGTGGTTTCCTCGCACAGCTTGATCAACTGTTCTCACCAGATGGCTACTACATGGAAGGTCCTTACTACCATCGCTTCTCATTGCGTCCAATTTACTTGTTCGCCGAAGCGATTGAACGTCGCCAGCCTGAGCTAAACATTTACGAGTTTAACGATTCTGTTATTAAGACAACCTCTTACGCTGTGTTTAAAACCGCCTTCCCTGACGGTACCTTGCCTGCACTCAACGATTCATCGAAAACCATCTCCATCAATGATGAAGGCGTGATCATGGCAACCTCGGTGTGTTACCACCGCTATGAACAAACCGACACGTTACTGGGCATGGCAAACCACCAGCAAGATGTTTGGGTGCATGCTTCAGGTAAAACGTTATCCGACGCTGTTGCCGCAGCAGATAACATCAAGCCCTTCAACTGGGGTAGTTTGTTTGTGACTGATGGTCCGAATGGCGAAAAAGGTGGAGTGAGCATTCTGCGCCATCGTGACGAACAAGAAGACGATGACAAAGCCGATACCATGGCGCTCATCTGGTTTGGTCAACACGGTTCCGATCACCAATACCACTCAGCACTCGATCACGGTCATTACGACGGCCTTCACCTCAGTGTATTTAACCGCGGTCACGAAGTGTTACACGATTATGGTTTTGGTCGCTGGGTTAACGTAGAGCCTAAATTTGGTGGTCGTTACATTCCAGAAAACAAGTCTTACTGTAAGCAGACCGTCGCGCACAACACAGTGACAGTTAACCAGAAGACGCAAAATAACTTCAATACCGCATTGGCTGAATCCAAGTTTGGTGAGAAGCACTTCTTCAATGCCGACAACGAAAAGCTGCAAGGTATGAGTGGCCGTATCTCGGGTTACTACGACGGCGTGAATATGCAACGTAGCGTAATTTTGGCTGACCTGCCTGAGTTTGAAAAACCGTTAATCTTAGATATTTATCGCATCCAGTCTGAGCAAGAAAACCAGTACGACTTGCCTGTCCACTACTCAGGTCAAATCATACGTACTGATTTCGACTATCAAGTTGAAAGCAAGCTGAAACCACTCGGTGACGACAATGGTTACCAACACTTATGGCATGTAGGCTCAGGCAAAATGGCTCACGACAGCAGCAGTTCACTGGTTAGCTGGCTACACGATAGTAGCTACTACAGCTTGATCACCAGCGCTCAGCCTGAAAGTGAAGTGATTTTTGCCCGTACTGGCGCCAATGATCCTGACTTCAACTTACGTAGTGAGCCTGCTTTCATCATTCGTCAGTCAGGTAAAGATCATGTCTTTGCATCGGTATTGGAAACGCACGGTTACTTCAACGAATCAATTGAAGCTTCAGTGGGTGCTCGTGGCTTAGTCGAGTCTGTTACTGTGCTTGGTCACAACGACATTGGTACTGTGGTTGAGCTTAAAACCACGACAGGTAACCACTACCACTTTGGTATTTCAAACCAAGCGGAAGATCAGCAGCAAAGCCAACATACCGTCGAATTTAACGGCGAAGCGTACACTTGGCAAGGTGCTTTCGCCCAGCTATAAGCACAGTTTACGGAACAAGAACCTACGACAAAAACCGGATACCTTGGTATCCGGTTTTTTTATGTCTATGGCCCTTTACCTTATGAAGGATGCCCATTCGGATCAGTAATACCAATCTCATCCCGTTAATTAACTAAGCCCAGAATATGCAGAACAAACACTAAGAACGAGGCATAGATTGCAACTCGCGAGTTGTTCTAGCAACACAGCCACTAACGCTGTTATCCGTGATTTTTACTAGCAAAAGCTACCCGTTATAACCGCCTATTATTCAGTTCGATTGACCACTTGATTGAATGCTACAGATACAACAACGCCGAGGACTTGCCTCGGCGTTTGCTTTTCTACTGACTTAACACTTTTTACATCAGAACCGTCGCATCAGAACCGTCGCATCAGAGCCTTCGCACCAGAGCCACCACATATGAAGAATCAGTCATACATCAGCTTTTCAGCTTTCTCATGATCAAATTCAGCCAAGGACTTTCTAGCGAGATAACGAAATGGCAGCGCTTTTACGATTTCTTCAAATGGCTGCACCGCAAATGCCCAAAAGATTGAGCCATCAAACCCTAAAATGATCAGAGCACATAAAGGAATTGAAATAACCCATTGGCCCGTAAAGTTAATTTTAAATACCTCAGTTGTTTTACCCAGCGAACGCAACACATGACCATGCACAGTGTTATAGCCGCGCACAATCGGTAGAAAGATGTATAAAGGCGCAATAACGGCTAATGCATGGTAGGTAGTCTGATCCAAATCAGGATAAATATCAGCCAGTACAAAATTCAACCCCAAAAAGAACAAAGCCGACAAGAATGAAATCACTACTGCAATATCTATGCTGGTATCAACGTTCTTTTTTAAATCCGCCATCTGGCGCGATCCTATTGCTTGGCTAATAGTGATCGCTGAAGAGTGGGCCCATGCAGTAATAAATTGAGTTCCCGCCCTTACCCAAGGCATGACCAAAGTAATGGCTACATAAGCATTAATATTGAGCTGAGAGTAAAGTAACTGGTAAATGGTTGCCCCAATTTGCAGCATGGTGACATTGGCAGCAACAGGGAAGATTTCTTTGAAGTGATTAACCATATTACGTTTAAGCGAAGTATCCAGCAGGCTCAATGGTACGTGTACATGATCATCGAGTCGTAAGCACAAATATAAATAAGCCATACGGACAGTTATCGCAATCACACTGCCTAACGCCGCACCTTGCACACCCAGGCCTGCAAAGCCTTCACCGACAAAACTCGATAGGCCCGTTTCAGCTAACCCCGACGCACCATGAATCAAGAAGTAAGACGCAACCGCATTGATCGGCAGCTCAATTAAATAGCCTTTGAAGGGCACTTTAGTTTTCCCAACCGCGTTAAATAAAGCAATGCTCACTTGCGTCACAGCGTTAAATAACACTATGTATTTCGACACATCAAGATAACGGTTCACTTCATGATGCAAGGCGACATCATGGGTTAACAGGCCAATCAAATGATGGTCAAAAAGGCTAATCAATCCCCAAAAGAGTATGGCAATAACAAAGTTAATGGCCATTCCAGCCCAAAAGCCGCGTGCAAGTGCCGCTTTAACCCCAGAACCGACTGCACGGCTAAGCACCAACTGCGTACCATTTGCCAATGCCATTTGAATACCCAAAACAAATGCCACTATGGTGCTAGCAATACCCATAGCAGCTAAAGACACCTCCCCTAGTGGCGACACCAAGAAGGTATCGATCATCAACATGGATTGCATTAACAACGCATTGAGCGCCAGCGGCCATGCAAGAGCGAGGTTCTTTCTTATATAGGGTTGGGAAAGCAAGGGTTGGAGAAACATAGGATACCTAATACGATTATGGTTCTAGCGAGTATCAGTATTGGATAGGTATCGTGCGACGTTCAGATCATTACCATGGCACGATCATCCATGATTGCGCAGATTAGTGATTAACGGCTTGTGCCAGCTTTTGGTTATTGTCATTCAGCAAGACCATTGATGCCGTGCGTGCATCTTCACTTCGACCCGCCATGATCGCATCATAAATCGCTTTGTGCTCTTCTAAACAAAAGCGGCCACCTTCGGCTGAATGATCAATAAACAGCTTAAAAATCGTCGAAAGAATATTACTAAATGGGATATAAAATTGGTTGCCCGTGGAAAGGAAAATAGCTTGATGGAATAAATGATCGTTAAGCGTCCACTCCTCATAATCAAAACCATTCGCGGCCATCGTCATCTTTTGGAAAATTACCGACAGTGTTTTACGTTGTTCAACCGTCGCATGCGCAGCCGCTAACGCACACGCTTCAGGTTCAATCGCTTTACGTAAACCTAAAAACTGCGCCAAAAAAGGCTGGGTATCTTCAAGATCCTGAATCCACTCCAAGAGCTGGGGATCCAGAAAATGCCAATGATGACGCGGGCGGATATGAGTGCCCACTTTAGGCTTAGATTCAATCAAACCTTTGGCTGAGAGCAGCTTGGTCGACTCTCTTAATGCAGTTCGGCTGATACCAAAAAGATGACAAAGCTCAACTTCACTAGGCAGTTTTTCGTTTTGGTTCAGTTCGCCAGATAAAATTTTCCGCGCTATCTGTCGGGCAACTTGAACATGAATCTTACGGCTTGAATTTTCTACAGCTGAAAATAATGCCATGGTTCACTCCAACTAGCAGGTAGAAAAAAAGCCAGACGACGCTGGCTTTTTGAGGTCAGTGTATTCGCCTTATACCAACGGAGGGATAAGTCATTAACCAGATAATCACTGATAGAGAAATACTGTATTAACGCACTACATCCCCATCTTATTGTTAATTAGCAAATACAAAAGGGAGGCCTATGGCGCCATTTGGCCACCGTTCACATCAAGGATTTGACCCGTGATGTAACCCGCACATGCGTGTGAAGCAAAGAAAGCAAATGTTGGTGCTACTTCGTCAATACGACCAAAGCGTCCCATTGGAATGCTGTTTGCGATCGCTGCACGTAGCTCATCTGATTTACCATCGTGGAATGCCGTATCAATAGTACCTGGCGATACGATGTTGAAGCGGATCTTATCTTTAGTGAATTCCTTCACCCAGTTACGGTGGATATCGTGCAACCATGCTTTTGATGCCGCATAGATACCTGCACCAACACCGCCGCCTTCACGTGCCGCGATAGAACCCGTACTGATCACACACGCAGTTTCACCAGACTCTGCCGCTGACGCACGTAGGTGTGGAATAGAGAATTTCGTTGTCATCAATGCAGAACGTGCGTTCAAGTTCATCACGCGCTCGTAGAAAGCATCATCAATGTCTTCAAGGTTTTCACGCCCCCCCAGACCGCCCGCATTGTTGATAAGAATGTCCATGCCACCAAAGTGAGCCGTAAATTCAGCGACTAATTTTTCACAGTCAGCCGTTTCCATTAAGTTCGCCTGGAAGAAAGCAACATCACCGCCTAGCGCTGTTAATTCAGTCACTGCCGCATCTGCTTCAGGACCTGTCATGTGGCTATTCAGGCCAATTTTCGCACCATATTTAGCAAAAACACGCGCCGTTGCTAGGCCCATTCCTGCTGTTGAACCTGTGATAAGAACGCGTTTACCTTTAAGATCGTTGAACATAATGGTTTACCTGTAGTTAATATTCGTGCTGATGTCTAATCCTGATAAAATAATACAATAAGATTATTATGTATCAAGCTAAAAATACCAACATCTCTGTATCTCGCACAAAAACCGCCATAATTCGCGAAATTATGTGAATAAGATCATGTAAAAGTACCATTACGAACTTAATTTGTATGAATATTAGAGAGGGTAAATTTAATAACCAGTGGTCATACCAACACCAAATAACAGCTTCATCAAATCCCAAGTAAGTCGGTGGGCGGAAAATAGCGCTAAATTAATGAAAGAAGGGGTAAGCGAGAGTTATAAGCAATAAATCACTGTATATAATGGGGAAAATGACAACTCCTAGGTAAATCATAACTAAAGAGTGTGAAACAGCTCGCTTGGTGACACCATAGTGCAGTGCTATACTGTGACTAAAATAATACATATATAATGAGCAACTGAATTTATGGCTAATGCTTTTAACCCCATCTCAGGATCGAAACGCAGTCTTCATGTGCAAGTAGCACGTGAAATTGCTCGCGGCATTCTGTCTGGCAACATTCCAGAAGGCTCGCTTCTTCCTGGTGAAATGGTTCTTTGTGAGCAATTTGGTATTAGTCGTACCGCTTTACGCGAAGCAGTAAAACTTCTGACCTCTAAAGGCTTATTAGAGTCTCGTCCTAAAGTGGGTACACGCATCGTCTCGCGTAGCTATTGGAATTTCCTTGACCCACAATTAATTGAATGGATGGATGGATTGATTGATACCGACCAATTCTGCCATAAGTTCTTAGGCTTACGCCGCGCGATTGAACCGGAAGCCTGTGCCCTTGCCGCCAAGTTTGCCACGGCAGATCAGCGCATAGAGCTATCAGAAACATTCCAACAAATGGTTGAAATCGCCGAAGCAGAAGAATTTAATCAACAACTTTGGATGGAAGTCGATACTAAATTCCATAGCTTGATCTTCAATGCCACGGGCAACGACTTCTACTTACCTTTTGGCAATATATTAACGACCATGTTCGTTAACTTTATAGCCCATTCATCGGAAGAAGGCAGCACTTGCATTAAAGAGCACCGCCAAATCTACGATGCCATCATGGCAGGTAATAGCGACAAAGCACGCCAAGCATCCGCTGCGCACTTGCTTGAATCCAACCACCGCTTACCCGTGGCGAGTTAATCATTAACGCCCCCCTGTAAAAGCACGCACTTTATAGCGTGCTTTTTTGTTTCAACTCACTAAGTTATCAGTTTTATAGTGCAGTGTAAGTTATGGAGTATATAATAATACAATTACCTCTATTGGGCTTTTACTATGACTGACGCTTTGCTCCCTAACATCCTCCAGTTCATTGGCCAAATCGATCCCTTCGATAAAATTCCCAAAAACGCCCTGCGTACGCTCGCCACCCAAGTACAAATCACCTATTTGGGTAAAGGTGAAGTGATCGACTTGTGTACCGCAGAGCAAGAAAAATCACTGTATATCGTGCGGACAGGCTCGATGGAGCAAAGAAAAGTCGATGGTGTATTGCGTGCTAAACTCGGTCCAGATGATATGTTTGGCTTTAGCGTATTAGGTAAAGATGCTAGCAGTGACAAAGGGTATCGTGCGATTGCGATCGAAGATTCTCTGGTCTACATCATCCCTCAAACCGCACTACAGACCTTATTCAGCGCCCACCCTGACTGTGCTGAACATTTTGCCTCGCAAGCACAAGTGCGCTTAAAGTCAGCGCTTGATGTTGTGTGGTCAAATAAAGAAAAAGGGCTATTCATTCGCACTGTTGGTGAAGTTGCTAGCGGTCGAGTCGCTGTTGTTACCGCGGATCAAACCATTCAAGCCGTCGCCCATGAAATGCGTATGGTACAGCGTTCGTCCTGTGCGGTAATTTACGATAACGACACGATTGTGGGGTTAATCACCGACCGCGACATGACCAAACGCGTGATCGCTCATGGCGTTGCTATCGACCGTCCGATCTCCGACGTAATGACCCATTCACCACTTACCATAAAGCCTGACGATTTAGTGCTGCATGCTGCCTCTGTGATGATGCAGTTCAACATTCGCAACCTGCCTGTGGTTGAAGACAACAAAGTCGTGGGCTTACTGACTACTACCCATCTGGTGCAAAATCACCGTGTCCAAGCCATCTTCTTAATTGAGAAAATCAAATACGCTGGCAGCATCAAATCCCTCGCCAGTTTCACACCTGAGCGCCAAGCAATTTTTGAAGCCTTAGTTGACGGGCGTGTGGCACCTGAGGTGATTGGCAAAGTCATGACCATGATTATGGATGCGTACACCCGACGCTTAATTCAAATTGCTATCGACAAATTAGGCCCTCCGCCGTGTGATTTCTCTTGGATCGTGGCAGGATCTCATGCTCGTAATGAAGTCCATATGCTCTCAGATCAAGATAGCGCGATCGTGCTGTCTGACAGTGCAACGGATAACGATCGCATCTACTTTAATCACCTTGCCATGATTGTCACTAATGGCTTAGCCAGCTGTGACTACCCGCTGTGCCCGGGCAAATACATGGCCGCGACCCCGAAATGGTGTCAACCTGTCAAGGTATGGAAGGAATACTATAAAAAGTGGGTCAGTAACCCTGAATACGAACGCCTATTAAACATCAGTGTTTTTCTTGAAATCCGTACGATTTATGGCAACAGCGAATACGAAACCACGTTGCGCGATGCGCTGCATAGCAATATCCGTAATAACCGTGAGTTCCTTAGCACGCTGGTGAACGATGCCATTACCACCAATCCTCCCTTGGGCATTTTCAACAACCTCGTGCTTGAAAAATCAGGTGAGAATAAGAAAACCCTGAACGTGAAGAAATACGCGATCAATTTGATTATCGACCTTGCGCGTATTTATGGTTTGGCCGTTGAGTGTGACCTCTCTGCCACCGACGAGCGCTTCAAGGCTGCAAACAGCCAAAACGCCTTAAGTGACGATGCGTTTAAAAACATTACAGGCGCATATCAGTTCATTTTGTCACTCCGTTTTAGCCACCAGCTAGAAGCGCTTAAACAGGGGCAAAAACCCGACAACAATATCAACCCAGATAGCTTTGGTAGCTTTGAGCGTAAGCATTTAAAAGATGCTTTCCGCATTGTTGCCGATCTGCAAGAAGCTGCAAAAGTTCGTTTCGGAAGCCGATAAATGAAAGCATTGGTTAATTACTTCCACCCGCTTGAACGTATCAAGCGCCAGCGAAAGCACTACCTCAATACGGTGCAATTGCCCCAATATCTCGCCGATTTGGTCGATCAACCTTGCCCTGCACTCAGTGAATTAGCCTGCGATTTAGATTATCTAGTCCTGGATTTTGAAACTACGGGTTTAGACAGTGATGTTGACCTGATTTTGTCGATGGGCTGGGTTGAAATGAAAAAGGGAAAGGTGGATCTCGCCACTGCAAACCATGTGTTCATTAATACTGAATCACAAATTCGCCCAGAAACAGCCGTGATCAACCACATCACGCCACAAATGCTGTCTGATGGTGTCGCGATACACGATGCCATGACCGCTTTTTTCGATACCGCCAAGGGCAAGGTATTGGTTGCTCATGGCTGTATGATCGAAACCAACTTTATTATTCAGTACCTAAAAGCACACTATGGATTACACCAGCTACCTTTACTGTGGTTAGATACCTTGTGCATAGAAAAACACCTTGGAAGAGCGATCAACCAAGAAGCACTTGATGTGACCTTATCAGCGACACGTACTCGTTATGGTCTACCTGAATACAATGGGCACAACGCCTTAATTGATGCAGTCGCCACAGCTGAGCTATTGCTTGCACAGCAAAAGCGTCTTGTGAATAAGAACAACGTATCGTTCAGCCAGTTGTTTAAACTTAGCCAGTAACTAATGACTAACTCCATTTAAATAACAGCCTAATTAACAGATAAACAAAAGCCAGCAACATTGCTGGCTTTATTAACTGTGTGCGTAAAATTTCGTTTAGAAGCTGTAAGTCACACCGACACGGCTACGTAACTGACGCTTGTCTGAATCACTGCTAACAGAGATATTGCCGAACTCTACGTAAGGGCGCCAATCTGAATCTGGAATTTTATAACCCAGCTTCATGTTCACATCCCAGTTGTAGTCTTTGTTATTGTAGTAAACCACATCATCCGTTTGCGCTTTTTCGTAGTTACTCTCTAAACCAAACTGAAACTGCTCATAGCTGTAATCAAGATTTGCGGTTACCTTGCTCTTTTGTTGGTTATCTTTCTCGGTTGCATCTTCAAACTGTCTAAATTCATGACGGTAACGTAATTTTGCCGTAATGCCTGAATCAAATTTATAACCAACACGAAGCTGTGGTTTAAAGGTGACGCTATCAGTACCAAACGTAATTGGCATACCCGGTTGCAGGTAGAATTGATCCGTCACATTATAGACATAACCAAAATCGAACTCAGAACCGTTTTGCTTCATGTTCTGGAATGGGCCGCTATATTCATCGTTGTTATCTTTACCCGCAACGAATTTCATTTCTACGCCATAGTAAAAATCATTCGTGCTGGCACTCATCTTGATTCGATTGGAGTGCTCTTTACGATCGTGCTTATATTCGTGACGAAAATCGACAGAAGCCGCAGACGCCGAGCCCGCACATACAGCCGCAATAACAGCCAAGGTTACAGTATTTAATTTAGACATTGTCTCTTCCACTTATCATGTAATAGAGGCGGGCTTAACGTAAGCCCACAAATTGAAGGTGTATTATTTTCTTGGGTACAAAAGTTCGATATCGCGCTGCGCCCAGACTTCCGCCAAATTCTTCTTCACTGTCATTTGACTAAAATCGGTATTGGTCGCCAACTTGATCCAGTCACTGCGATCAAGCGCCACACCCGCTTTAAGGTACAGAGGCGTCATCCGCTCAACGCGTCGACGTTTATCTTTTTGGGTATAAGGCCAAGTCACGGCAGGATCGTGGTAATTCGCCATCAACTGGATCCCCGAAGCTAATGAACCGCCTTTGGGATTCGTGTGATGCCAAAGATCAACCCCAACTTTGTCGCCAATTTGGGCAATGCCAACCAAAGGATCCAGACTGAAATAGTGGTAATGGTAAGCACGGGTACGTTCGATTTCGTGCGGCTGTGAGCCGTCCTTTTCAAACTGGGTATCAATCCGCATTTTGCCTTTTTGCACCATTTTCTTAGCCAAGGGTTCGTTACCTAAGAAATAAGCAATACTCGCCACTTGGTAGTCGTACCAAGTACCGTGGTTATTGGCAGAAGCGGCTTCCCCTTTTGGTCCACCCGATAAATCATCAACAATGAGCCAATCTAAATACTCGCTATACCATTGCGTAATTTGTGTTTCGTCTTGATCTGCCCATGCAGGCGACAGGGAAAGTAAGGCAATCGCATCCAGCATGCGATCGGCAAGAGAACGGGTATCGATAATACCGCCACGGCGACCTTCCGCCACACCGGGCACACCTTGACCAAAATTCACATTCGGGTTCATCTTGGTGTCTTGGTCTACAAACCACGTACGAATGTAATCAATACCTTGCTGGGCATATTTTTCGTCTTGACTAAAGTAATAGGCAAGCGCCAGTGCGCGAACTGAACGGGTAAAGTGGCCAATCCGTTTTGAGTCAGTTTCTGCTGTTTTAGACGCAGGGTTGGTTTTGCCATCATGTCGAACCCAAGGTAGGCCACCTTCTTTCGATGTATCTGGCCACCAGTAAGGGCTAATACTCATATAATCATGCTTATTGCCACTTGGCGGCGTCATACCTTTATCGGTCACGCTGAAAGGTCCATCTTTCATCGCCAAATCAGCTTCTTCAATCAAGCGCTGATATGCAGACTGCATCGAAGGGCTTGCTTGTTCTGAATGCAACAAAGTGCGGTTTTGCTCTAAGGTGGTTTTATCCAGAAACACCAAATCAGCCGACAGTACTGAAGTGCTAAAGAAAACAGCAGTCAAACTCGTTGCAATAGCGGTTTGCTTTATTGTTCGTAGGGTCAGAGGTCGTAAATATTCCATAATTCGATCTTCTTGCTTTGATATAAAATACTACAAATATGCTATCGACATGTGACCAAGCGTTCTGTGAATTAGATCGAATTGTGAATCTTAGATGTCATTGCGAAAAATAACTCAACAACACAAAACTCAACATAAATATATGAAAAATATAACCTTAAAAGCAAAAAAATATTATTTAGCTAAGTGTAAAGAAGTTTGAAAAGTGTGCACTAATTCAGATTTTTTCATTTTACCCCTCCCAAACTAACTTGTAATACATTATGATTTAAATATCGAGTAAGCAACGCTTCTCAATGAAGTGTTTAATAATGTGTTTTACTCAAGGTTTTACTCAAGGTTTTACAAAGCGGCTTCATAAGGTTTTGGTGAAGTGTGCAATACAAGATTCTTCAAAAAGCTGTATCACAACAGTTTTCAATCAATATGAGCATTGATAATTGAAACGTATTTATTGGAATGCTAATCAGCACAAACACTAATTAGTACACAGGAATATGTAGGGATTAATTTCAATCATCGGTCGCAACACCACAGGTGAGGAGCAAACAAATGCAAGATTTTGCGTGGAATTTCCCAACAAAATTAGTTTATGGCCCAGGAAAATTGGCAGAAGTCGGTCAAGTTGCTCAAGGTCTAGGTAAAAAAGCCTTTTTAGCAACCTACGAAGCAAATGACACATTTGCTCCTATCATTGATAAAGTCGTGACATCACTGGCTGCTGCTGGCGTTGAAGTCGTCACTTTTACTGAAATTGAGCCAAATCCACGTGCTCACACTATAGATAAAGCCATTGAGCTATTTAATGCAGAAGGTTGTGATTTAGTTATCGCACTGGGTGGCGGTAGTGTTATTGACGGTTCTAAATACATTGCTGCAACGTCTTACAGTGGTGGTTCTTGCTGGGACTACGTTGTACTGGGTGATCGTACCCCACGTGAATACACTGGTGCTTTCCCAATTATCTCTATCCCAACTGTTGCGGCATCGGGTTCTGAATGTAATGCAGGTGGCGTACTCACAAACTGGGAAACCAAAGAAAAGAGCTTTAGCCGTTCTGAATACCGCATCCCTAAAGTTGCGATCCTTGACCCTGAACTTCACGCTTCACTACCTGATTTTATTACCGCAGAAAGTTGTATCGACATTTTCTCACACTTGATTGAGCATTATCTTTCAAGCGACGCCGACTCTGGTTTTGCAGACCGCATGACAGAAGGCATGATCCTGAATCTTATGGATAACTTCGATAAAATTATCGAGAACCCACAAGATCTTGAAGTCCGTGGCCAGCTTGCATTGTGTTCAATTTTTGGTTGGTCTGGCTTCCAAGCACTTGGTCGACTTGGTTCAATTCCAATGCACTCAATCGAAATGCCGCTAAGTGCCCATTATGATATGCGTCATGCACGCGGTATGGCCGTGGTAATTCCACCGTACCTAGAATACTTTGCTGATGTTCGTCCTGATCGTTGGGCACAATTAGCACGCCGTTGTTTCGGTGTAGTAGAGCAAGACAATGACATGGCAGCAAAACTGCTGGCAGTTAAAGTAACTGAGTGGCTAAAACGCACAGGCATGTACATCAAGCTATCTGACGATGGTATTTCTGACGAGAAATTTGAAGAAATGGCTGATGATGTGATCCGCATGTTCGCCTTACCAGGCACCAAAACCATCGCAGGTGTTAAGCCAATCACCAAGGAAGAAATTATTGAAGTCTTTAAGCTCGCGCATTAATTACTGAGCTTATTACTCCCCCCATCCTTTGTCTGCAGAACATAGGATGGGTGATGTATCCATAGCTAACTGACTTTTGTACCACTGAGGTTTACTTCTTCCTCAGTGGTTTTTTTGTCGATTTTAATTCATTCTTTTCCCACGCCTCCTTAGCCTCTTCTGCTCCCTCTCAATAAAAACCATCAGATTACACATCAAACAAACACTAAATACCACAAATTAAATCATACAAATACACATTGAAATCAAGGCAAAAAACACACTTCATCACAGTGGTGTAATGGATGGACCATACTATTCTCCATTATTAACGTTAGCTGCTGCTCAACCCCATAAATCACCACAGCCATAAATAGTCATTAAACTCTTATAAAACTAGCTATAACTGCATAGAAAAACTAAAAAACCTCAAACCAATATGCTCACCCGGATTATTCATGGCAGTTTCATGCCAACTATAGAGCTTTTTTACTTTGCTTTATCAATTTCTGAGCTTGATCACTTGTATTACTTTTTAATGACATCGCAGCGGATCATTAATCACAATCTTGAGTTATAATACTACAAATAGAAAATAACCTAGATAGTATTAGCCCAAGTCATTTAATAACTATCAAAAGGTCTACAGATGGAACTCAATACAATTATTGTAGGCATCTATTTTCTATTTCTTATCGCAATAGGATGGATGTTTAGAACTTTTACCAGCACGACCAGCGACTACTTCCGTGGGGGCGGTAGCATGCTATGGTGGATGGTTGGGGCAACGGCATTTATGACACAATTCAGTGCATGGACCTTCACTGGCGCAGCCGGTAAGGCATACACAGATGGTTTCGCCGTTGCCATTCTTTTTCTAGCCAATGCCTTTGGCTACCTCATGAACTATCTGTACTTTGCACCTAAGTTCCGCCAGCTACGCGTAGTCACAGTGATTGAAGCTATTCGTATGCGTTTTGGTAAAGCAAATGAGCAAGTCTTCACTTGGTCTGGCATGCCGAACAGTGTTATTTCGGCAGGTATTTGGCTAAATGGTTTAGCAATCATCGCATCTGGTATCTTTGGTTTTGATATGACCACGACAATTATCCTAACCGGCTTAGTGGTCTTGGTAATGTCGGTAACAGGTGGCTCTTGGGCCGTTATCGCCTCTGACTTCATGCAAATGGTCATCATCATGGCAGTAACAGTAACTTGTGCGGTGGTTGCGGTTATTCAAGGTGGTGGTGTTACAGAAATCGTCAACAACTTCCCCGTTGATGAAGGCGCTTCGTTTGTTTCAGGTAATAACCTAAACTACTTGAGCATCTTTGGTATCTGGGCATTCTTCATCTTCTTCAAGCAATTCAGCATCACCAATAACATGCTGAATTCATACCGTTACCTTGCCGCTAAAGATTCTAAGAACGCAAAAAAAGCCGCACTGCTTGCTTGTGTATTAATGACATTAGGTCCTGTTATTTGGTTTATGCCTTCTTGGTACATCGCAGGCCAGGGTGTTGACCTAGCTGCGCACTACCCTGAAGCAGCATCGAAAGCCGCTGACTTTGCTTACTTATACTTCGTACAAGAATACATGCCAGCAGGTATGGTTGGTCTACTAATTGCCGCCATGTTTGCAGCAACTATGTCTTCAATGGACTCTGGTCTAAACCGTAACTCAGGTATCTTTGTTAAGAACTTCTACGAACCTATTCTTCGCCCGAACGCGACTGAAAAAGAACTGGTTGTGGTCTCTAAACTGACATCTACCTTCTTCGGTATCGCCATTATTTTGGTTGCCTTGTTCATTAACTCACTCAAAGGCCTCAGCCTGTTCGACACCATGATGTACGTGGGTGCGCTAATCGGCTTCCCTATGACAATTCCTGCATTCTGTGGCTTCTTCATTAAGAAGACACCAGACTGGGCTGGCTGGGGTACGCTTGTAATGGGTGGCGTGGTGTCTTACTTCGTCGGATTCGTGATCACCGCAGACATGGTACAACACTGGTTCAACCTAGAGCCGCTAACAGGCCGTGAATGGTCAGATCTTAAAGTGGCCATTGGTTTGATAGGTCACCTTATCTTCACCGCTGGTTTCTTCTTAATGTCGACACTGTTCTACAAGCCTTTAGCAGAACACCGTCAGAAGGATGTCGATAAATTCTTCAACAACCTAGCAACGCCATTAGTGGCTGAGTCGACTGAACAGAAGAAACTAGATAATAAACAACGCCGCATGCTGGGATCACTGATTGCTGTCGCAGGTGTCGCTATCATGGCGATGTTCTTACTGCCTAACCCACTCTGGGGCAGAATGATCTTCGTCTTATGTGGTTCGATCGTACTCACCGTCGGCCTACTATTAGTGAAAGCCGTCGACGAAAAAGTGGAACAAGCACTAGATAACAAACCAGCATCAGCTGAAAGCTAAATAATTACAGCTTGAACCTAGCGTAACCCTACATATAGAACCAAACGGCTGCCATTGGCAGCCGTTTTTATATCAATACCGTGACAAAGTGATAGCAACCAATGCCCGACTAATATGCCGCCCAATGAAAGCGCCCCCTTGTGATGCTCATCACGCTTTTATGCTAATTTCATACTAAAGAAACCGTTTTATAGAGAAAACGCGTCTAAAAAGTTGATTGCAGCGCAACATACTTAAGCAGTAGCATGTTTAACAAAGGTGATGGGGTTCCACCTACCATACCAATACCGTTACGACGGGGCTGGTAACAACCGCCATGTGGCTGATGACTCCTACAGAAAAGAAAACAGGTGTAACTGTTGGTGAGCGACGGATGTGGCTCATATCAATCTGAACAAACACGTGATCCTTGTAACGGATGAAAGCACTTATCGCTTAATAAAAATTATTGTTATTAGCACCACTAATGACAATTGTTTTGACTCGATTTTATATTGCTTTTGTCGTCAGCATTCGATCAGCGGCTTGTTCAAATTGGTAGTATTTTTCTGTAGGGATATGACATGCCAACCCCACTTGTTTTCCTGACATTTTAAGGAAAACGCCATGCAATACTCTTCTGAAATTCAATCTATGTGCCCCGTTCAACGTGGCGATTTACACCCCTCTGCGCCTATCCCTGTTGAAGGCCGAATGATCCGTCCAACCGATGTTATTGCCATCTCTGGTTTAAGCCATGGCGTGGGCACATGCGCACCACAGCAAGGCGCGGCTAAGCTCACCCTTAATATCAAAAAGGGCATCATCGAAGAAGCACTCATCGAGACCATTGGCTGTTCGGGCATGACCCACTCTGCTTCAATGGCGGCAGAAATCCTGACGGGTAAAACCCTGCTTGAAGCGCTCAATACCGACCTAGTCTGCGATGCTATCAATGTCGCCATGCGCGAAATCTTCTTACAACTTGTTTATGGCCGCAGCCAATCTGCATTCTCTGAAGACGGCTTAGAAATTGGCGCAGCACTGGAAGATTTAGGTAAAACCCAACGCAGCCAAGTCGGTACCAGTTACGCCACATCCGCTAAAGGGGTGCGTTATATGGAACTCGCCGAAGGCTACGTAACGAAACTGGCACTCGATGACAACAACGAAGTGATTGGTTACCAATACCTCAACCTCGGAAAAATGATGGCAAGTGTTGAAAAAGGCATGTCAGCCGAAGAGGCCATGTCCGATGCAACAGGTGTTTATGGTCGCTTTAGCGAAGCTGTTACCACTATCAATCCGCGCAACGCATAACGAGGGCAGCATCATGAATTCACAAGTTAACCAATACCTACAAGAAATGAACATGTCGTCGTTAGAAGAGGCAAAACAATACTGCCTGTCATTTGGAATTGCGCCACAAGATATTGTATTAGACACCCAGCCTATCGCTTTTGATAATGCCTGTGATGCTTATACCCTCGGTACTGCACTTGCACTACACCGCCAAGTATTAACCGCAGAAGCTGCCGCCACTGCCATTGGCGAAGGGCTACAAGCCTTTTGTAAATCAGGCAGCGTGGCTGCACAGAGAAAAGTCGGTTTAGGCCATGGCGCTCTTGCGGCGCGTTTATTGAATGAAGACACTCAATGCTTTGCCTTCTTAGCAGGTCATGAATCTTTCGCGGCGGCGGAAGGGGCAATCAAAATTGCAATGAACGCTAACCGCGCCCGTCAATCACCACTGAAAGTGATCCTAAACGGTTTAGGTAAAGATGCCGCTTACCTGATCTCACGCATTAATGGCTTTACCTATGTGCGTACCGAATTTAATTACGATACGGGTGAATTAATCGAAGTGAGCCGCCGTCGTTTCTCGAACGAATTACGCGGTGACATTCTTTGCTATGGGGCCGATGATGTACGCGAAGGGGTGGCGATCATGCACCGTGAACAAGTGGATGTCAGCATTACGGGTAACTCGACTAACCCAACCCGTTTCCAACACCCAGTGGCGGGGATCTACAAATCAGAACGCAATGCCCAGCAAAAACCGTATTTCTCTGTCGCATCAGGCGGTGGTACAGGCCGTACTTTACACCCCGATAATGTCGCAGCAGGCCCTGCTTCTTACGGCCTAACCGATACCATGGGCCGCATGCACGCCGACGCTCAATTCGCAGGGAGTTCATCCGTACCAGCCCACGTAGCTATGATGGGATTCATCGGCATGGGCAATAACCCTATGGTGGGTGCGACCGTCGCACTAGCTGTTGCAGTTGATCAGCAGTTGCATCACTAACACCTAGTTCGACACTATTTTCTTTAAGCCCAGCTTATTCGCTGGGCTTTTTATGGTCTGAACTTTTTATTGCAGGCTTATTAACCATCAGCTTTTAATATGTGGCGATCACAAGTTAAATACTGCTGTGACTCGTTAGTACCAACAAGATCGTCAGTAAGAACTAATTACCCAAAATTGGAATCATAACAATTGCCTAGCGCTTTTATGCGGCTCGAATCACACTTTGCAGGCCTGTATTATTTTTATTCATTCATATGTAAATAAGCATGAATAACACACATTAATAATCTTACTTTATGTATGGATATATTGGATTTTTGCCACATAAATCGAGATGTATTATGGATATTAAACAACGCTTTCTTGGCTACACAACAATAAACACAACCACAAATCAAAAAGCGGGCGCAGCAGGGATCATGCCTTCTTCTCCGGGGCAAATCGAGTTAGGTAAACGCATTGTTAGCGAGCTCCAAGCCATGAAGGGGCTTGTCGATATCGAGCAGCGTGACAACGGGATTGTGACAGCCACCCTACCCGCAAACTGCGCTGGTAACTACCCAACCGTGGCTTTCTTTGGACATCTTGATACCTCCAGCGAGCACACGGGCGACACCCATGCTGCTTTAATTCATTACCAAGGTGGCGACATTGCACTGGGTAACGGCGCTGTACTTACACTAAAAGACAACCCAGATCTTAATGACTACCTAGATCAGGATATCTTTGTCACCGATGGCACCAGCCTACTGGGTGCCGATGATAAAGCAGCCATTGCCGCCATCATGCATACGTTACACGTACTCACGACAGATACCACGATTCAACATGGTGAAGTCAAAGTCGCCTTTGTGCCAGATGAAGAGCAAGGTTTGCTTGGCGCGACAGCATTCAACACCCCAGATTTCGCTGATTTTGGCTATACGCTCGATTGTTGTGGCATTGGTGAGTTCGTAAAAGAAAACTGGAATGCAGGCGGCGCGGTGATCACCTTCCATGGCCAAAGCGCACACCCAATGAACTCCAAAGGTAACTTAAAGAACTCGCTTCTAATGGCACACGATTTCATCAGTCTTTTCCCTCGTCTTGAAACCCCAGAAAATACCGAAGGACGAGAGGGTTACTACTGGATGAAAAAACTCGAAGGGAACTCAGCCCAAACGGTACTAAACATTGATATTCGAGACTTCACCAAAGAAGGTTACAGCCAGCGTAAAACCTTCGTCGAGAACGCGTGTCAGTCATTTTTAAACCTCTACGGTGAGCAGTCACTGAGCTACAAAATTGCTGACCGCTACGAGAACGTTTCGAATTACCTTGAAAACGACCTTGGCCAACAAGCGGTTCAGCTTGCCGAGCAAGCGTATGCAAGTAACGGGATCAAAATGAAGGTGATCCCAATGCGTGGCGGCTACGACGGTGCGGTATTCTCAGCCAATGGGATCCCATGTCCGAACATCTTTACTGGCGCTCATAACTTCCACTCGATCAATGAGTATCTCCCACTGCCTTCGTTGATCGCAGCTTCCAATGTTGTGCAAACCATCATTACTCGAATAGCACAAGGTGACGACCAATGATCCAAATACTCGTTGTTCTACTGGTTATCATTGCTGCCGCTCGGTTGATCCTGACAGGCTACAAAACCGAAGCCATCTTATTTATGGCCGGTATTATTCTGATGGCTTGCACAGGCCTCTTTGGTTGGGGAGATGTACTCCCTGCTAAGGTAGCCTCTACCAACCTGGCAGCATTTGATCCGTTTAAGTTTATTAGTTACATGCTCGGTTATCGTGCTGGCGGTCTGGGTTTAACGATCATGGTGCTCATGGGGTTTGCCGAGTTAATGACACGGATAAAAGCCGATGCCGTTATTGTTAGGCTGGCGGTGAAGCCATTATCTATCGTAAAAAACAAAAATATTCTGTTGTTCTTCGGCTACATCATAGGTGCATCGTTACAGTTAGCCATTCCAAGTGCCACCGCATTAGCCGTGTTACTCATGGTGACCTTGTACCCGATTCTGACTGGTCTTGGGATATCACGCGCATCGGCATCAGGGGTTATTGCCTCTACGCTAGGCTTAACCTTAACGCCATTAGGGGTTGATGCGATTAAAGCCAGTGAATCTGTTGGAATGGGTTTGATGGATTACCTGTCTTACCAAGCGCCAACCAGTGCCGTAGCAATTGTGGCCGTGGGTGTCGCCCATGTAATGTGGCAATCACACCAAGATAAGAAAGATGGCTATGTGATTGATGCCGATCTTGAAGCCGCGACTGCGTCTGATCCTGATCCAGCGCCTAACATTTACGCAATTTTGCCTATGCTACCTATCATTGCCGCGATCATGTTTAGCAAACTGGTGATCAGTACTATCCACTTAGATGTCGTGACTATCGTGCTGATCTCTGTGTTTATCTCGTTGGTCTTTGAAGGCATAAAAACACGCTCGCTCAAAGAGAGTTTAGATTGCTTTGGGGCATTCATGAAAGGGTGCGGCAACGCATTAACAGGCGTGGTGTTCTTGTTAGTGGCAGCTGGAGTCTTTGCTTACGGCATTCAATCGACTGGTGCCATTAATCATCTGATTGAATCGGCGCAAGGCGCAGGTATGCCAACCTTAATGCTAACATTGGTGTTCGCTGTTGTGGTTGGTTTAGCTGCCTTGGTGATGGGTTCTGGTAATGCGGCTTTCTTATCGTTTGTCGATATTGTTCCGACTGTCGCTCACTCCATGGGCGCTAATCCAGTGGCAATGATGCTACCTATGCAGCAAGCCTCTGCACTCGCAAGGGCAGCTTCGCCTGTCGCGGCATGTGTGATTGTTTCTGCGGGTGGCGCTAAGTTATCAACCTTTGAGGTCGTCAAAAGAACCAGCGTGCCAATGCTCGTTGGCTTTGTGGTTCACTTCATCGCGGTGATGGTTTTGGTCAATTAGCATATAAGGCCAACAATAACCTAGGTTACGCACCTTAAACCAAACCAATTAGTAGACTTGGTAAACATAAAGTACGTAACCTTATTCAAGCTCCAGCCTAAAGCATTTATCTTAACGCGATTACTGACAGCAAGCGCTCGATACAGCAGAACAGCTTGATAACTCACACCTATCATCCTCACCATTCATCACATCAGCAAGATAGGTGTTTGTTAGGTAAAAATTGCTGAAAGTGGTGACAAAATCTTGGGGAACGGTTTTTTCGGGTAAACCCGAAGCTATCAAAGCGGCCTGCCATTGTTGGACTTTAGGAAAGCCCTCAAGCATATCCACACCCGATTTATTTTTAATCACAGATGCACGGTGCAATAGCGGTAGCCAAGCGATATCTACATTCGAAATATAATTCCCTTTGAAAAACTGACTCTCACCGAGTTTATTTTCTGCTTTTGCAAATGCTTTCACTAAGTTGGTTAAACGGCTTTCAAAAGTCTCTTGGTCTTTACTGCCCATGGTAGCGCACTGTGGCATGTAGTGTTTGCTGGCTTGATACGACCACGCGCGATCCTGCGCTTTTTGCTCTGGTGTTAATGCTTCTATCGGCGTGTATTTGTCATCGAGGTATTCCACAATCGCATCAGATTCAAACAATACCGTTTCATCCTCGGTAATGAGTACTGGTACTTGGCCGTTTGGCGCAATATCCAAGAACCACTGAGGCTTATTACTGAGTTCAATATACTCAATTTCAAATGGAATATTTTCCATTATTAGAGAGCCCATAACACGCTGTACAAATGGGCAGTTCTTAAAGCTAATCAGTTTAATCATTGGGCACTCCAAAATCAGTCAATTCATTTTGTTTATACCTATAAGACGAAGTGATCTGGAAAAAGACGAAATAACTCGGATCTTTTTATTATTTTAAATCAAAATAAAAGAAGCCCAGTAAAAATACTGGGCTAAATTCAGGCCTTAGGCAGAGTAAATCTCAAGAAGGTTATATTGTGACAACTTCAATACTGCCTGCGTTGTCTTTCCACGCTGCAAAGCCACCCGCCATATTGAGTACCGATGCTAAACCCATTTCATGTGCTTGTTTCGCCGCATATAAAGAACGAAGACCATGAGCGCAATAGAATACATACGTTTTGTCTTGGTTGAATATTTTATTGTGTACAGGACATTGAGGATCAATCAGAAACTCCAACATACCTCTTGGGCAAGTAAATGCGCCAGGAATCACACCTAGCTTGGCTCGCTCTTCCGCTTCTCTCACATCAACAAACACATAGTCGTCATGGTTGTAAAAACGCTTTGCATCTTCAATCGACATATCTGCAACAATAAGACGCGCTTCTTCTGTTAACGCTTGAATACCTTTAGTTATATTTTGTGCCATTTTCTCTATTCCACTTTCTCTATTCTATAACTGCACGCACCAGCCAAATCGCATATTGCGTGCTATTTATTATGATGATGGATCTATTGGTTAACCGAAATATGCTATTAACTCGCTTGCACTATCGGGGCTAAATTCAACTCGCCATTTTTATTAAACAAGCCTTCCAGCATTAAAGTTAAAGCGCCATCGCCAGTTACATTACACGCAGTACCAAAGCTATCTTGCAGAGCAAAAATCGCTATTAGCAAGGCGACTCCAGCTGGGTCAAAACCTAATACGCCAACCACTATGCCCATCGATGCCATTACAGTGCCTCCAGGTACGCCAGGGGCACCAATCGCAAAAATACCAAACAGCAATACAAATAGCGCCATGGTGCCAGCCGACGGAATGGATCCGTACAGCATTAAAGAAATTACCATCACGAATAAGGTTTCGGTCAGCACAGAACCAGCCAGATGAATTGTGCTCCCTAGCGGTACCATGAAATCAACCGTTTCTTTACTCAACACCTCTGATTTACGAGCACTGCTTAACGCAATAGGCAATGTGGCAGCACTCGACATAGTACCGACCGCCGTTATATATGCAGGGCCATAATGTTTGATAACTTGCCATGGGTTCTTACCCGAAATCACCCCAGCGATCCCATAAAGCACAGCCAGCCATACGACATGTCCAATCAAAGCTAGTATCACAACTTTCAAAAAGACAGGAAGCTGCTGCGTTAATGCCCCTTCGTACGCTAACCCTGCAAACGTCGTCGCAATAAATAGCGGCAACATAGGGATCACCGCCGATTTGATCACCATCATCATCATGGCTTCAAACTCATACAGTGCTTTTTCAAAGGATTTTGCTTTGGTCTTAAGCGTGGTGACCCCCAGTAAAATAGCCACGACCAAGGCCGACATTATCGACATCACAGGTGGAATAGAGAGCTGAAAACCCGCTTCAGGCAAAGCATGCAAACTCTCTATCTCACTTGGCACCGACAGGTAAGGAATAATCACTAACCCGACTAAATAAGCAAAAGTAGCAGCACCGACCGCAGATAAGTACGTTATGCCTATACCTGCCCCCAGCATCTTATTGGCGTTATTTTTCAGCTTAGTAATTGCAGGGGCAATAAACGCAATGATCACCAAAGGCACAGTAAAAAAGATAAACTGCCCCAGAACATACTTCACCGAAACGATGATAGACATCACTTGTTCACTGGCGAATAACCCCAGCACAGTACCAAAGGCAATACCCAGTAGAAGTCTAATGATCAACGACCATTCACTTTTTGCTTTCTTTTGATCTTTCATAGTGTGGCGCTCTTACTATTTGAATCCAAGCTATGTAATAAGCTCGTCTCTTATTGATTCGATAACTTATTAACTTCTGCATGTAGCAACTCAAATGACGCTTGTATTTGCTCTAGAGGTGCCGCGAAATTCATTCGATAATAGTTTTCGTCAGGTTCACTAAACCAAGTCCCAGGTGTCAGGGCCATCTTAGACTTCTGGCATAATAACGCCTTCAGTTCTGCCGATTCCAAACCAAGCGCACTGAAATCTAACCAAATCTGATTAGTCCCCTCAGGCACAAAACCTTTAATGCTTGGCAAATGAGTCTGAAGGTAATCAATAATCCAATTACGTGTTGTTTGGGTGTAGCTCAAAAACGCGTTAAACCAATCTTCACCATGCTGATAAGCCGCAATCGTGGCGTAAGTCGTGAAGGCATTACCGTGGTCGAGCGCCATAGAGCTCGATGCCGCTTTAATCTTGTCTTTCAACGCTGCGTTATCACTGTAGATATAGCCATTCGCAATACTGTTTAAGCCAAAGTTTTTCGCAGGTGAACCAATGATTGAGATAATGTTGTCGTAATCAAATTCGGTAATGCTCGTAAATATCGAACCTTCAAACACAATATCGCCATGCACTTCATCGCTAATAATTAAGGTTTGGTATTGCTTCGCTATCGCGACCAGCTGTTCGAGTTCGTCTTTCTTCCATACTCGGCCAACTGGGTTATGTGGATTACACAGCAAAACAATTTTGACCTTGCCCTCTTTTAGCTGACGCTCGAAATCATCAAAATCAATGCGGTAGTGATCGCCTTCAATTTTGAGGGGGTTGTTAGCCGCTTTTCTGCCTGACGATTCAATCAACCGACGGAACTGGTGATAGACTGGCGTTTGGATCAGAACGCTATCACCCACTTCAGAAAACTCGCGAATTAATAATGCAATCGCACTCAGTACCCCAGGTACTTGCACAAAGTGAGCGGGATTGAGCTCTAATCCATGACGACGCTTATTCCAATTGGCAACCGATTTAAAGACGGTTTCAGAATCAAATTCGTAAGAATACGTTTCTCGGTGCACCAAGGTTTGCATAGCCTGAGTGATAGGAGAAGCAATAGGGAAATCCATATCTGCAATCCAATATGGCACCACATCATTGGTGCCATAGATCTGATTGAGCATCTGGCTATCACGTTTAATAAACTTATCGTGAATTGCTTTGTTAGTAGGTTCTTTATGGAACATAGTTTTCTCCAGCCTTTATTCGTTTGATACCAATAAGACGGGGCTGGAAGAAAATAGACGCAAAATTTTAATTTTTTAATTCAATTTAAGTCGCATGAACGGTATTCGCTTTGGCTGGTATTCACTGCACCTCTAAATGTTGGCACTGTGCCTTGGGCTTATAATCAATGATCCCCTCGCGGCCCAGCTCGATATCGCAATATCTCATCAATAATTCTTTGAATTTCACTCGCCCTCTTTGCACGCGACTCTTTGCGCCTGACAGCGATAAACCAAGCTGATCTGCAATCTCTTGCTGAGAAAGCCCATCCAATTCAGACAACAGCATAGGCACACGATACTTTTCTGGCAGACAATCAAACATCGGCCTTAAACACTGCGCCATCTTTTGTAGATTTTCATCTTCTGATGTCAGCTCTTCCACCGCAATATCGTCGGGAAGCTCATCATACGGCTGACGCGTACGATAAAAATCCATCATCACATTATGCGTAATACGATATAGCCAGCTTTTGAGGCTATCTTGAGATTTGAGCTGGCTAAGATTGGCACTCGCCTTAATGTAAACATCTTGCAATATGTCTTCAGCGGCATCTGGATCATCAATTTTTTTCAACACATAGTAGCGAAGCTGATCTTTGTGGCGCAGCCATTCAGCGAGCATAGTCTCTTCCTTTGGAGTTCATTTCTAGATGATAATTCGATATTACTGGAAGTATAAGGATAGAGTAAAGCAATAGATGACTCCGCTCGCCTCTGCTTTCACACATGCTTTTGCCAGAAACAAAAAGCCGCTGTAAAAACAGCGGCAAGAACGTATGAAACTTTTCTTATCAATAAACATCAGCCTCGCTTTAATCTAGCGAAAAGACTAAAGAAAAGATAAGTGGCTATAGACTTTCACACAATCGTTACGATGTCAGTCGCTTGAGCAATACAATTGCTATCCCACTAGCGATATAAAGCCCGATGACAGGGAGTGTTGTTAACTCGTCTAAAGGCCTATCTCGAAACACACGCCAAAATAATTGACCGAAATACGCCCCCGCAGGCATACCTATGCCATAGGCCAATGGCCATTTCCAACTTAATTGCTGCTTACTCGGCTCCATAACATCTCACTCATAACTCTTGGTTACTTTACGGTTCGGCATACTAACTAGCTTTTCAGCCAACCCTTTAGGAAGATCGTCAAGACGGAACTCGCTCACCGTTGATGCTTGATACCGTGCTTTTCCATCTAAATCATAAGATGTTATCGTCAACTTTTGCTTAAAGCTGTTACGACCTGACTTCACTGGTTTCCAATGCATTTCATGGTCAAAATCAATTTGTACTTTCCACCCTTTAGCGACCTCAGGGTATGGTATTTGAGCCATTAGCTCACCGTAAGCAATACTTGTTGTTGTCCCCACGGCAACAGACACCCATAATTTTGCCAGTTCGCTCGATATCTTGGAAATAGCGCCAAGTGGAATAAATGCAATCGCTATGTTTAACCCAATAGTTCCGGCATGGCTAATAATACGTATTTGTTTGTTACATTCCGCATTCCACTTAAATGCCGCTTCATCTGAATCAAAAGTAAGAACTTTTGATAAACGGTTTCGTGATATTTGCGATTTATAGCAATCGGGAGCGCTTCCTGGCCCCATCCAGTGACCGCCATCGGTCCAATTTGATCGCGTGTTACACAACCGCTCTAACTTATGCCTTTCATTACTATTTAATACTGTAATCGCCATTCCATTGCCCATACAAAACTATTAACAAGCAGACATCATAAAATTCCCTTTCATCAGAAACTGCTTTAAAAATACGTTATTCGAGTGACATCGAAAAATAGGCGATTCAACAAGCAACAACCAAAGACAAAACATTCGCTGAAGCCTGATATGACGAACCAATAAAAAAGGTGCCATTGGCACCTTTCTTTATTCACGCTAACCGCAAAAAATCTAGGCTTGCGATCTTTACGCTACTTTTTTACGTCTTTTGTATACCACGCAGAAGTTGCCGCGACGGGTACGACACTTAGAGCAGCGTTCGCAATCAACTTCGACTTTATCACCGCTTTGCCAACGTTTGATCAAATGCGGTTCTGCCAGTAATGGGCGTGATAATGCGAAATACTGAATATTGGTGTTCTCTGCAATGGCTTCAATCGCATCGATATCGCTTAAGCCACCCACAGTAATCACAGGCACGCTAACATCTTTACTGATCACGTCGCCATATTGGTGGAAATAGCCTTCTTCTTGCAGGGTATAACCATCAAACTGCTGGCCGATCATGTCATTGGCTTTACCGTGAATATTGCCCGAGATGATGATCGCATCCACACCAATCGCTTCTAGCTGCTTACAGATAATGCGGGTTTCATCGAAGGTTAAACCACCTTCAAAAAATTCGGTTGCCGTTAGTTTTACTAAAATAGGAAAATCATCCCCCACCAGTTTGCGGATCGCCGTGTAGATCTCGACCAGAAAACGCATACGGTTCTCTAGGCTACCGCCGTATTGGTCTTCACGACGGTTGTAATAAGGGCTTAAGAACTGGTTGATCAGATAGGTGTGTGCGGCATGAATTTCTACCCCATCAAAACCTGATTCTTGTGCGCGACGGCTGGCCTGAGCAAATGCCTCAACGATATAATCAATCTCGTCTTTGGTCATGGCTTTACCCTGGGTTTTCGTCCCCATTTCAGGCACATCACTTGGGGAAAAAATAACTCGCTCACCGACGTTATAGGTCGTTTTTGTGCCGCCGTACGCCAATTGCATCACGATTTTAGAGTCGTTGGTGTGTACTAGCTCAGTCAGCTTTTTGTATTCATCGATGAAAGAATCGTTATACATGCCCATCATGCCGGCGTTGGGCTTTTCTTCTTCAACAATGTTCGCGTAGCCAGTCACGATTAAACCGACTTCTCCTTGCGCAAGTTCTTCGTAGATGGCGTACAGCTTATCCGTCATGTGACCATCTTCTGTTGCCATATTTTCCCATGTTGCGCTGCGTACAAAGCGGTTCTTCAGGGTCATGTTGCCAATACGGCCTTGTGAAAACAAAATGCTCAAGTCCAGTCCTCTCAAATCGTGTGTAGGGAATCATCTATCCTCCAGTAATGCTCACTTCTAATGGCGAGTGCTAATACCGAGTGCGATGAATAGCCGCCATACTGACGCTAAAAACAAGGAAAAACCTTAATCTGGATTAAGTTAGTGTGAGATATATCACTAAAGAATGCAGGGAATAACCATAACGGACAGGGTTTTTTAATGACCTTTGTCGCCATTCACGACAGAGCTGGTTTTCAGGCTCACAGCACCTCAGGCCCTCAACCCTACCGATGACACTAGATGTAAATAAAGTGGACGCTAAATGATGAGACGGGCTCTAATACCAGCGACCCAGGTGCTGCTTTCATTAGAAAAAGCGGGGTCGTTGATGTATTGAAGATTAGGGGTTAATTCGACAAAATCGCCGAGTAGCATTTTGTAATAAAGCTCACTCGTCAGCTGAGACTGGCTAGGATCCGAGACCGAGTTGATGCCTTTCATCACAGAAGAAAAGTCTTCATTCACTTCGCTCCAGTTAAAAGCAAACCCAAGATCGTTTTTCTCGCCGCCAAGGCCAAAATACCCAACACCCGCAGTGATAGAGCTATCGTAGAGCGCAACATCCCCCTTCGAGAAGCCACCACGCAGGAACGGCATTATCTGGGGTGTAACCATAAAACTGGCAGAAAAGTTAACGCCCTGCCCACTACCGCCATTCACTAAACTATGCTGAGTCCCTCCATCTAAATGCCAAAAAGTCACGTGGATATTATCCGTATAAATCTGCTCTTTTGAGGCAGTCCAACCCAATTCGAATGTGCTAAAAAGCTTGTGATCATTAAACAAGGTGTCAAAGCCATCTTGAGGTGCATCAGACTTACCTTTACCGTCAGCTACACCCACTATGGTGTAAACGTTGTCTGTTATCATATGGCCTACAGCCAACCCAAGAATACCGTCATCAGGTAAGCCTATTGCCCCCGCACCTGTACTGAATGCAAGATTAGTAAAACCATTCCACGGGCTTGCTAAAGCATACACATCCACATAATCCGTGGTATCTAAATAACCCACAATAAACGAGGTATTGCCATCATTAAGCTTCTGTTTCCAGTACAAATTAGTTAAGCGAGCACCTTGATCACTATACGCAGGGCCAATCATGCCACCATAACCAATTCCGTTACCTGCCCCAGTAAAGTTACCTTGGAAAGCAAATTCTTTCGGTGTCATATCACCATAACCATGGCGATGCTCAACCTTCCACACTATTCCTCCGATATTCTCCGTTCCTAATCCAACGAGGTTCCATGAACCATAAAAACGGGCGACACCCGAAGATGCCTCGCCTTTTCCCCCAGCTACCGGATCCGACGCACTGAGTCCAAGCGCCTGATAATCTAGGCCAAAGGTAAGATTATGCTGCTCAGCTAAGTTTTCGCGCCAGCTCCTTTTTTCTCTAGTATTCTCCGCCAGAGTATTATCGACAGTATTCGGGCTACCAAAGTTTGCACCCGCTAACGTTGCCGATGGATACATCGCCATTACAATGCTAACCCCAACAATGCTAACCCCAACAATGCTAACGCTCAAAAGAGAGGCTTTACCGCATGTTTGAACAGGTAAAAATGGGAGCAATATCTGAGGATATTTATTTACATTCATAAGGCATTCCGAAAGTGGTTAAGCTAAGATGATTATGGCTGCGATTCATCTTGAAAATCGTCCAGTTAGCTTGCTGAAAGTAGGTGACAAACTAGAAAATATAACGGCTATTTTTCTAACAAAACCTTTAGTATCAACGCATTAAATAAAAGGACGTTACTTTTATACGGGACATAATCCCTCTAGTTAAATCTAGCCACTTATCCCTTTACATTCTTATTATTTCTGAGACCGATATTGCAGTGGAACATGCCTTTGCTAACCCCTAAGAAAGTGATCAAAGCAAAAGGATTCATCCCAGAAAATGAGGCGTTTAATGAGTAAAAGCATTCCACTAATTCATAAAGCTGCTGCGATTACACAAATTGAAGCGCTAAAACCCTATATCAAAGACATCTGGCCTATAGTGCATTACTCGAAATTACCGATTTATTTGGACTCGACATCAGCCCAGTTCATTCCTTATCGTGCGTTTTCTCAATTATTACAAGCCGCATTCGAACAATTACCGCATCAAGCATTCATCGCTTTTATTCAACGTGGTGCCACAAGCTATTCAAAACAAATAGCCCATAATTCGAAACAGAATAACAAGGTTAATTCACTCGCTCGTCTTACTGACTTATTACCTATAGAGCGGGTTTCTTCCAAACATTCAACGTTAAGTAAACACCTCTCTGAATTTTCATTAGCCTTTACATTGGAAGATGTTGAACCATTCAATTTTGTTGGGGAGCTTTATGCAATCGCTGTCGCACATAGCTATTTGATTCAGCAACGCTCTGACATCAAAAAGCCGTCTAAATATCATTTAGTATCACAAGATAAATCAGGGTTAGATAAGCTCAGCATCTCGACCGATACTCCTCAATTTATGGGACAGACGAGCATCGCGCTTTTTTACCCATCAACAGTAAAACAGCACTCAACGACACTCGATTTACATTGGGAAAAGCAAGTACAACCGTTCTCCATACAAGCGTCATGTGCACTCGAAAGCTATATTGGTCGCCAAGATTTACGCTTAGAAGATTTCAGTGACATCATCAAAATCCCAACACGAACCATTCAACGCCATTTAGCCCAAGATGGGACTAGCTTTAGGCAGATCAAAGAGTCCTTGAACATCGCGTTTGCCAAACGCGTGATGAAACAAAGGAATGTCTCGATCTCCGAGATATCTGCACACTTGGGGTATGCAGAACCGTCCCAGTTCATCCGCGCTTTCAAAAAATCTGAAAATGTCACGCCGCTGCAATGGTCAAAAATACACGATTGAAAAAATTCATCGCTCATCAAGCAGAACAAGGCGTAAATTACGGTTCGCTAGATTAATTTAACTTATGCACTTGGAATCCAAGTTTGCTCGTAAACTCGAATTAAGTTTTCACTAAATAACTTCGCTAAATCGTCATCGGAGTAACCCATTTCCCATAAAGCATCCACAACGCCAGCAATGTGTTTTGACAGCTCAGCACAGCCTGTCGACCCTTTCTTAAACGCTTCAACCATGTAGCCGTTATCTGCATACTTGTCTGCATTTGCGATCGTAAAAGGAACCACCTTCGCTGTCGTCATCATGTCATCTGTTGCAATACCTACGTGGTCAATACCCACGACTTTTACGGCACCATCAATCATCTCGGCAAATTGCAGAGGTGAAATATCTTCAGGCCAAACACCATCCATCATCCACTCAGTTGCAGTAACGGCAATAACGCCTCCCATGTCTGCAACGGTTTTAGCCTGCTCATCAGAAATTAATCGATAACATGCTGACAAGCGGTAATCAGGATGGTCCTTTTGTAGTTTTTTCTCAGCCATACGCTGCTTGGTTTCAGATAACGTCTCGTGTGGTTCACAACGATAAGTCGATGCAATCGGCGAATGAGAATAGATGACAGGCACACCTTTATGGTGCTTCTGCATATAATCAGTAATGCCTTTGGTTGTGTAATGAGATGTGTGGGATAGATCGACAGTTATGCCATGCTTAACCATTTCATCAATCACTTCTTTACCAAAGTGAGTTAAACCCGATTTATCACCATTTATCATAGAGATAACACCTGAACCCGTCAGCTCAGTTTCATTGTAAGTAAGCTGCATCGTCTTAATGCCATACTCAGCCATTACCGCAACGTTTGAAGCATCGCCTTCTAGCGGCATCGTTGTCTGGCTGGCCCACATTACCGCATACTCTCCGTTTTTATCTGCTAGCTGGAAGTCTTTAGCATTTTTCACATAACGAATAGGTGTTTTCGCCGAAGATAACGCTTTTTTCCATTTGGCATGTTCCGATTTAAAAGACAGCATATTCGGAGTATGAGGAGCGGCAATAGTGACAGAAGCACCTGTGATACCACGTTCATGAGCAAGATCTATATACTTGGCAACCTCGGAATCTTCCGTAAAGCCAACGGCACTTGGTGAGGCAAAGAAATCTAACACTATGGCTTCCTGAACAAATTTTTTCGCTTCTGGTGACGCGAATTCATACCAATCCTTGGTTTCAATCGATGCTGTTGCCGTTGTTGATAGTGATGCAATGGTTGCTACAAGTAATAATTTTTTCATCAGGTACCTCTACATTGTTTAACGAGTTCTGCTTGCCGTTGATATAGAAGATAGTAAGGGACTGAAGAAATGAAAATGTGCAAATTGCGCCAGTGTAATATAGCGGTTTATTTTCCCCCATCCCCCACCGACACATCCCTTAAGCGTAGTCATTTGTGGGACGTTATCGACCCCATTAATGTACGGATTAGAAAAACAACATGCATGCTGGATATGTAGAGTCATCGGATGAAGAAAAGCGCAGAAACGAAAAAGGCGTTAGCAGACTCTAGTCTGCTAACGCCTTAAATACACATGTTGGCGTTTAATGATTACGCTTAGTTTAGCTCTTAATCAATGCCGCAATCAGTACAGCTTTGTAGTGCAATTTCGTGTTCAAAAACTGCAGTCTCGCTACCGTCTGCCAGTAGACCTGCGATTTCATCCGCGACTTCTTGCTCTTCTTCCGCTTCAACTTGATCGGCTAGTTCTTCTTCTGAGTAGCCGTAGAAGTTCAGCAATAAGTAGTCACGTGCTTCGTCTTTAGTACAAGTCACATTCACCGAAAGATCTGGCTGAATGTTGCCTTGCTCGATAATCGCAGCCACTTGCGCTAAGACATCATCTTTCATCGCCACAGTTAACCAACCAAGATCAGTGCTTACTGTGGTTTTTTTACAATTAAAACAAGGTAGTTGATGAAAGTAATATTGAAAATCAGTCATAGGTAATTTCTTCTTTGAGTGTTGTATAGCAAGATTATGCGCGTTTTCTCGCAAAATACTATCTCAATAAACATTGAAAGCTGGATTGCAGTAAATGATCTTGGCCGAAGCGCAAAGTGAGGTAGCGCTGATCGCTCTGCTAATACTAAAAAGATGGTTTGTGGCTTAGAAGGTAAATGGACATTTCTGAGTTAGAAGCGCTCTCCTGCAACGCTATAGTTAGATTAGAAAAGTAACTTAAACCATGATCGTTTTTTGTACCAAATTTTGTTGTATCAAAATTTATTTTAAACGATACTGCAATGCTGCGTTGATTTTACCGCACTAACTACCAACTGCGTAGTTTTAACTAAACGTTAAATACGAAGGTAAAATATGAAATACCCTAAAACTCTCCCAGAAACTCACAAGCAGCTTTTAGACAAGATCGTTCAAAAACTACAGCAAGATTCAAGAATCGTTGGTATCGGTGCAAGTGGCTCATATGCTACAGACACACTAGATAAATACAGCGATCTTGATTTGGTTATTGCGGTTAAGCCTGAGCACTTTGATGCTGTTATGGACGAACGCTTTACAATTGTCGAGACTATTGAAGGTAAGGTCGCAGCCTTTACTGGTGAACACGTTGGAGAGCCACGATTAGTCATTGCTCTCTACGCCCCTGATGCCGTCCATGTAGATTTTAAATTTGTATCACTACCTGATGCTGCAATTCGTGTTGATGATACAAAAGTACTTTGGGAGCAAGGTACATTACTCACTGACACATTCAAAATCACAGAATCTAAATACCCCCAGCCAGATCCACAATGGATTGAAGACCGTTTTTGGATTTGGGCACATTATGCAGCCACTAAAATTGCTCGTGGTGAGTATTTCGAAGCACTTGAGTTTTTATCATTTATTCGCACAGTTGTTCTTTCACCGCTTGCACTAAAACAAGCTGATCTGACTCCTTCAGGAGTACGGAAAATCGAAACTCGTTTGCCTGAATTCAGTAAAAGGCTTGAATTAACAGTAACAAAACCAACGAAGGTAGAACTAACATTTGCAGTTAAACAGTGTATTGCACTCTACTTAGAGCTAAGAGAGCACGAAGACGTGCAAAAGAACGCAGAAGCACAAGAAATGTGTACTCGGTATTTTAAAGATGAAACATATAAGTAGATATTAGAGAGGGTCCAATTGCCCCTTTTCTAGTTCCATATACGGAAGCGCCCAAAGTTATTAGCTTTGGGCGTTTCTTCTAGCAAACTTGGTTACGACAAGCCGAGCTTTAAAGATTCATATGCAGAATTGGAAATGGTTTTCCCATATCATCAAGTGGCGAGCGTGAAACGACTTTAAAACCCATATGCTCGTAGAAACCTACTGCCTGTGGATTTTGTTCGTTTACGTCTACTTTGGTCGCACCTAACTGCTCAATCACATATCGCAGTAGCACTTTACCAACACCTTGTCCTCTTGCCTCATTTAAGATGAACAGCATTTCAACCTTCGAATCATGAATCCCCACGAAACCTAAGATTGAACCATCATTATTTTTCACACATCTTAACGTGACAGCAGGAAAAGCCTGCTCGATGATAATTGGTTTAAAAAACTCAATATCTTCTTCTGTTATGAAGTCATGAGTTGCTCGGACTGAATTTTCCCAAACATTAAGCATTTCTGCGTAATTTTCAGGAAGCACGTTTTCTACAATCATTGTGCGTTCTCTAAATTTGACTGAAATTCATGTGCAGCCGCGAACATGCATTTTAACCCCAAACCATTAAGTAGTCTAATGGTGTGCGCAAAGGGTTCTGGCTTGAAATGGGGCATAAACGCCTTTCGCCCCAAAGCAACACCTTGCATATAGCGCAATATCTACTATTCTTAATTCGATTCAATTTTCTGCTTCGTTCACTCTCATGATGCTGTCAGCAGAAAAGGCGTTGGTCACAACAGCCTGACAGTTCTGGGAAAGTCCTGATTTCTTCCTTATGACGTACCTCCAAGCCCTGCATTTCGAGCATTGACAGGTATAAGGTATAGCGTATTTCCTTAGTGTAGATTCATGTGGTTTCAGGCTAGCAATAGCAGACCAACAGGTATGTATGGATTCAGATGTTACTCACTGAATAGTTAAGGAAAATACCATGATTTATTTTGTCTCAAACCGAAATATCACCGATGATCCGCTGCTCTTTGGCGATAATTTTAATGCCGAAGGCGCTGAAGTATTGCGTGTTGCCAAAGCACAGCAAGACAATGCGGGCAACTTCTCGCTGGCGCTGATGGATGAAGCCGCGATTGTACACAACGGGGCGATTGCCGATGAAGTGCAAACCCCGTTAGAGCATGTTTTTGACAAGTGCGCCAATGCCGACAGTCCGTGTGTATTGTTTATTCATGGATTTAATCAGAGTATTGAGAAGAACCTAAAAAAGTGCCGTGAAATAGAAGCATATGGCGTGAATGTAATCGCCTTTTCTTGGCCGTCCAATCCTGGACCGAACTTTATTTTACGTAAGGTGACCGAATACAAACGCGCCCGTAAAAATGCCCGTCGTTCGGCCATTGCGTTAGAGCGTTTATTCGATAAGTTATATGGTTTTGTAGACGCCAATGGTGGTTGTGGCCAGATCAAAACCTTGGCAATTCATAGCTTGGGCAATTACCTAATGCAATCTGTGGTGCAAGTACCAGATTATGATCACCAAGCAGCCGTGTTTAAAAATATTCTATTGCATCAGGCCGATGCCGATAATCCAGAACATGCCGCATGGCTAGATACTCTGGGGCAAAGCTGCCGAGTGATAGTAACAGTGAATGAAACCGACGATGTACTGGATTTCTCGGATTGCATCAACCCTGATCGCATTGGTAATACCGCAGCCAATATGAATGCCAAGTATGCAACCTATTACAATTTCACAGAAGCAGCGGGCGCAAATGATAGCCATCGCTTATGGCACAAACCCGCATTAGAAAACCCAACCATAAAGCACTTCTTTAGCCGTGTGTTCGATGGTAAGAATCCCGTAAAAGCAGGCATGCAGTTTAATGGTAATTTAAATTGCTATCAGGTGTTGTAGTAATGCGTTGAGGCAACTAGCACCTATTCATCTCACCTCTCATCGCTAAAAGGGTCAGCTCAACAACGGCTGACCTTTTATCTATGCCCGCTTTTACTATTTCCTCACAATTTATGCCTAAAAAAACCAGAAAGATTCAATATAAACGCGAACTTTTCAAACATGGAATTTATAAACTGATTCAATAATGACCATTTAAAACTTGGCATTTATTTGAACTCAAACAAATACGCATGAAATGAATATTTTAACCACGCTGACTAATTAATGATTATTTTTAAATAACACAAATTAATTATTTACAAACTGTATGAATTATATTTCCAATTGTAAATCCATAAAGGATGATAATATAAAGTGAGATATTGGTTCACCAACAACAATCGAGCCAATAACGTGATTTGTTTAGAAAACTAATCATATTATTCATGATTAGTTCATTAGTAACCATTCAGTATTTGCATTAAACACCGCTTTATAGGGATAATTGTTACTAGTTTCATACGTGATTGGATACTTTTTTCAGCGATGCTATTAAATCATAAATGAAGCTTTGCCTAATTTAATCATTTTCTTTTAAGAACCTATTTATGATCAGCCTTAGCTCAATAAATAAAAGTTTACTCGCGATCGCTATAGCCTCCACTTTTCTTACAGGCTGTAATGATGACACTGTAACAGGAAATACAATTGTTCCTGATGATATTAAACCGCCAACAGAAACGGTTCCGCCGACTGACATTCTGCCACCAATAGAAACCATCCCACCGACAGAGATTATTCCAACAACGACCTACGTGGGTTCACTGTTAGCATCTGGCAAAATGATTAAAGGTGACGTCGATTGTAATGGCGTTCGCCTGACCAATGGCAGCTTTGAAGTGTCCCAAGGTACACCGTTTAGCTGTAGCCTAGGTTCTGTGACGCTAGGTGATTTTATTGCACCATTCCCACCATCATCACAAAGTAAAGCACTGGCCGCGGCTGCAAACAATACGGTTGAAGCCTCGTTTGAGCTAAAAACCCAACATGGTGATAACGCCTCCAGAGTCCTTCAATCTATCGATAGCTGTGAAGCAGACGATGCTATCTGCCTTAACGAAATAGATTCTTTTGGTATCGAAGATGTCTACCACCAAGTTGATAATGAAGAAGTGGTAGAAGCTTACTTTGAGTCTCTTGAAGAAAAAGCCACTGACGAAGTTGGTAAAGCGCCAAGCTCACACGTGGACGACACGGTAGTGCCTGCGGTTGACCCATCTGCCAATAACGATCTTAATTCAAATTTCGTGTCAGCGAATGCCGAAGCAAGCTACACCTATAAACCGAGCGCCGACGCACAAGTACTTACTCGCAGCAAGCTAACTGATAATAGTGGCAAGAATAGTAAGCCGATTGCTGGCGTGAGCTTCTTCTCTGCGCATTCAACAGGGGTGACGGACGAAAACGGCGAATTTGAATATCTGTGGGGCGACACCATTACCTTTGGTATCGACACCTTTGAGTTTGGTAAAGTATTAGGCAATCAAGTTGATTACAAACTGACAGATGTCACAGACAATGCGGTGACCAAAGCTAATATTCAAGCACTGATTGAACGTTATGCTGCAAGTACTGGCAATGCATTTACGATCACACCAGAAATTCATGAAACATTTGCCCAGTATCCAAATGTCATCAATGAGCTGATTAATCTTGCGCTACCTAGCGGTGGCAAACTTGGTGATTCGAACTATGAAGTGCCGAATGAGTTTGAAGCACAGTTTAGCGAAGGGCTAACGGCGATCATTGATGGTGAGCTAAATCAAAATCCTATCTCTTACCGCGCGATCAGCTTACCTAACACACTTTCGGTTGATAACAGCGGTAAATACGTCACCGAATCGCTGACTAAGATCTTCACGGGTGTTGATAGCTTCCATGTCTTTAACGATAACGGCAGCTTCTACGGTGCATCGGGCTATACCCGTGGTATGCGTGCGCTGAATATCTCGAACGAAGCTTTCCCTATCATGATGCCTCGTACAGATAAAAACCACGAAATCCCATTCGGTAAGCAACAAGCTTGGACTCGTGAAGGCAAGCCTTACATTGCGGAATACCCGGGTATTCAGATGCAACCTATCCCATTAGTGTCTAAAGACAATGCCACTTACGGATTCCCGTTTGTTACCGCTGGTAGCATAGGTACGGGTAAAGTTGTATTTATGGGGAACGGCATGTACCCAAGCATATTGTCATGTCCTGACAATTATTGGGCTAACCGCGCATTACACATTGATAGTACAAACCAAACCTGTACCGTGAATACGGTTGAAAACCCGTTGCATGATGATCACGGCAACATGAAGCGTTTCTTCGCGAATCTGTTCCAGTGGTTTAATAACGGTACGCCAACAACAGGCATCAAGGTTGCAACTAACATTGATTCCGCTTACGCGGCATACCACCACTCGACACTAGGCAGACAATACGACTTCTTTGTTAGCCCAAAATACGGTTTTAGTGCAGTAGAAAAACTCTCTAAAGGTGGCTTTAGTGGCCTCTCTGCGACGGAAACACCTATCTTACTCCTTCAGGCATACCCGCCAAGGCTAATTCAAGATGGGATGACTAACCTCTTTGTTGCTGATTTGGAAAACCCGAATCTAAGCCAAGACGACATCACAGCGCTGATCAAATACATCAATGACGGCGGTAATGTGTTGTTTATGGACGCTATTCAAGCCACCAACCCTGAGCCTATTGGTCGTTTGGCTGATGCCGCGGGGGTCTCTTTGGGTGGTCAAAACGTTACGCCAACCAACCAAGCATTCTGTGGCAGTTCTTACTACTGTCAGGCGCCGTATCCAAACCTGCATGTGAAGAGCCAAAAAGACATGGTGGTACTGGAGCGCTTCCAAGACAACCAAGGTGAGCAGCCATTTACAGTTCACCAAGATGGTACGGTTGAATGGATTAAAGACGAAACCAAGATCAAGTTTGAAATCCCAACTTACGAGATGCCAAAACTCAATGCCGACGGTACACCAGAGCTTGACGCAAATGGGGCGCCAGTAATGGTCACCAAACAGGCGCGTATTTTTGTGGACACAGCAGAGCAGCGTGAAGCCGCTATCGCAGAACTACAAAAAGCATTCGAAGGTACACCGGTTTGTACTAATAAATACGAGTATGAATTCAACTGTATTGAAACGCGTGCAGGTGATGGCGTTACCGTCCGTGGTAGTTACTACCGTGCTGACTTTGATCGTTACCCTGTCAGCAAAGATGTGATTGAAAGCATGGTGAAAGCCGCGAACTTAGGATCTAACTTCACTGCGCTGTACAACCATGAAATCTACTACCGCAGCAAAGGTACGCAAGGTATTCGCCTATCTAAAGCGGAATTAAACCAAACTTACGATAACCTTTCGGTGTGGATGTGGAACGACAACCCGTACCGCTACCAAACTGGCGTACAAGACGAGCTTGGCTTCAAACAAGCGGTGCAGTTCTTGAACTGTTATACCGACGGTCAGCATCAAGTTAACGCTGGTGAAGCCAATTGCCCTGTTGATCTAAAAACATCACTCGTGGCTAACGGGATGATCCATGGTGACGGTGAACTTAGTGGCCAGCTAAACCCAAGCTACCCGCTAAACTACATGGAAAAACCACTAACACGTATCATGCTTGGCCGCTCTTACTGGGATCACGAGATCACGGTAGACACCACCATGTATCCAGGCCGTACGGCTGGTGCAGGCTCTAGTGGTACAGCAACAATCCAAACCAATGGCAAGGCTGTTTCCTACTCTGCGGGTAATAATCAATCGACAGGTTTATGGGCGCCTCAGTTACAAGAAGTAACAGTTAGCGGTGGGGTTGAAGCAAGGATCACTGTGATGATGGCAGATGACCTAACAGGTAAACCTAACCATGAAGTGAGCTTGAAGCGTCCACCACGCATGCAAACTAGCTACCATTACGACGGTGCAAGCCTGAGCTTTAAAGCCCCTTATGGTGGTTTGATCTATATTCAACCGAAGGAAAAAGATCGCGGTGAGCAAACCTTCAACTTTAGTAATGTTGAAACAGCAGCTTGGTGGAAAGATGGCAATTGGGTAAACGATCCAAGTTCAGCCGCTGCACCAATTGCAGAGCTGGATACAGGTTCATTCATTTACACTACGCCAATCAATAACGTACGAAACAGTAACTCAGCTGACCTTAATAAGTTCGCTACTGACATGAACCGTTTCGCAGACGCGGCGAGTGATTTCTATGGCCGTGATGAAGTTGTTGCCGATGGTCAACACCGTCGATTCACTTACTCCACACTTGACGGATTCCGCCATCGCTTCGTTAATGATGTTCAGATCTCAATTGGGGCTGCGCACTCTGGCTACCCAGTGATGAACAGTAGCTTTAATGCGAACAAAACCAGCATACCAACCAATGCATTGAACGATTGGTTGATTTGGCACGAAGTGGGTCACAACCTAGCGTCTGCACCGTTCTCGGCGCAAGGCAGCACAGAAGTGACCAACAACTTGCTGGCGTTGTACATGCAAGAGCTTGAAGGCCGTAATGACAATCCGCAAATGGATCGTATTGCTACCGATATTCAAAAAGCGCCAATGTGGCTAAATGCTAACGGTGATCACGCTTGGGCCAATGGTGATGCTGGCATGCGTTTGGTCATGTTCGGGCAGCTTAAGATTTGGGCGAAAAATCACTTCTCGCTAGATAACTGGTACGCAAGCGACGATCACAAACCCGCGATTTACGGCAAAGATGCAGGCTGGAATATGATCAAGCTAATGCACCGTAAAGCCCGTGGCGACGTACAAGGCGATACGCTGCAAGGCCGTAACGGCACAAACTACTGTAGTCCACAAGATACTGGCTTATCTGGTGGTGACTTGATGATGGTATGTAGCTCTTTTGTGTCTGGCTACGATCTAAGTGATTTCTTTACCACTTGGAACGTGGGTGAAACCTCAATGACCAACCCTGATGGCTCAAAAGTCTATGACGGTGGCATTAGCGATGATGGACGCACTAAATTAGCCGAGCTGAACCTGGCTAAACCAAAGAAGAGTCCGCTAGCGGTTAACTCACTGACTTACAGCGAATAAGGTTAAAGCTTTATAACACAGACGGTGTGAATCAAATCCCTCGACCTCATCGGGGGATTTTTTTAGGAGCTTCTCAACTCAACGTTCTGTGGTTAGGTTAATCGGCTTCTTATGCTCGGGCTGACAATTCCCCTGCGCACCGATATCGATAATGGTGTACTCATTGGTGTTCGCCGTAGACGCATCTCTTGTTTGGCTGAGTTTTACATCACGTCATCACAGCCTTTAAAGCGAGGTCATTCAGCATGAGGGTTAACGCGTCACGAATCGTGATTTGTTTAGCCGTCAAGAAAGAGGGCTGATGACGTGATGCAGATGAACACACTTCATCAATATGTTGATACACATGTTGTTTTGTTTTAAAGATATTGCGCTCTTTTTCTATCTGAGTATCACCCAGAGAAACAAACAGCCCGCTTAATAGATTCATCGATTTGGACATTAATGTTTCACTGTCTTCGCATGTCAGAATGGGCGAACAATCAACACCAAGGGCAAACAAAATGTCATTAAAGTGCATTTTATAACCAGCGCCTCGCACATCAAAGGTGCGAAGTTTTGTACCGTTTTTATCCTTGCGCCATAAATAAGGTGGGTGCACTAACGTACCGAAGCCAATCGCAATCACAGTATCTCTAAAATGCAGCTCCAAGCGTCTGTCCCAAATATCTCCCGCTTTACCAGCCTCAAGGCTCAAACGACAACATTGAACTGAATGAGGTTGGCTTTTGAGGTACTGCTTGTCGACAGGTTGAAGAGGCAGCCACGTTATTGTGCCAGTCGCGTACAAGTGTGTTTCAGCCCCTTGCGAACGCACCAACTTCGAGTATTCAAGCGATTCAGCTCGGACAAAATCAAAGTTAATGTCCGCATCACTCATGCCAGCAAGCTGAAGATAACGTACTAACCCTGCAATGGCATGGATCCCCATATCAAAACCAAAACCAGCACCACCACTTTTGAGCGGGCACAGTAATTGTCTGGCGTTAAGTAACTCGACACGATTAGCAAAGCGGTATGACTTCAACACTTCAATGCTCTCAGTCGGATTATCGCTGGCAATGGCAACAATCTTTTCTGGCATTCCAAGTTGATCAAGGGAAAGCATTTGATCCGATAAATTATCGTGAACGGACAAATCTTGAGCAAACGGGTCAGGAGTAAACAAGGCTTGCACCGAGGGTGAAACCAATGCCGTGTCAATAAAGTAAAAACGCGCCCCACGGTGCTTAAGCTCGGGGATCACTTGGCTGAAGCCTTCATCTACCTCAGAGAGTGCAAAAGACGGTTTCTCAACCACAAATAAAAGCTGATCAACATTCACGGAAGCACTCAGATGCTTGATGATCGAGAGATGACTGCCCACTGGCGTCAGGATCAATGCGGCAGCAATCCGTGCCACATTCTTATTCGTTGTATCTAAACGCTTGGAATAATGAGTCAAATATTCTTCAAGGCTTGAATAGCGAGCAACATAAGGAAAATCAAACTGAGAATGTGCGGCCAAGTCTGACGCAGCAGGATCTATGGCAACAAGGGCATACTGTGTGCTTAATGCTTGTAGTAAATCATGGTACAGCGCAACAACGGATGACTTGGGATGCCCCAAGCCCCCAAATACTAATACGACGTCTTTCACCCTCTATCCTTAGCTGCATTCACCTTAGGTCACACACTAAGCTATCAAAATTCATGTGATAGGTAATGATGTAGCGCAGCTTTATCGAGGTATTCTGTGCACAGAAAAACAAAGTAAAGAATCAATTTTTGTCTAGTTTAAGCCGTACTTTCGTCGTCAGCAGGTAAAACACGCAACCTTTTAAAACAACACACGCCAGTTTGATCTTGTGTCACTTTGCATTCAGTGATCAGCTTAGTTTTGAGGGCTAACCGTGCGCGACGCAGGCGAGCTTTGGTTGCCGCCAAACTGAGTTGATGACATTTGGCGAATTCAACTTGCGTCATCCCACTGAGATCGCACTGTTCAATGATATTGCGTTCTTCTTCAGTCAGTAATGGCAAAATACGTGGTAAGCAGGTTTGCAGTTGTGTCATCACAGGTGGGATAGTGGTATTTGCTTTCAGTTCATCAATTTCGACCGCATAAACTTTACGACGAACATTGTCGATAAAATGGTTTTTAGTCACTTTAAACAGCCACGACTTACCATCTTGTAAGCTACAAAAACGCTGGCGGTTTCGCATCCCCTTAAGAAATACGTCTTGCATGATGTCTTCCGTTTCATGCTGACTTTGCGTCTGTTTTAGCAGCCAACTATAAAGCTGTGGCTCAGCTTCGCCCCACGCTTTCATCAGACACTTCATCGCCATTCCCATACCAGAAGACCCCCAAAAGAAAACACAAAAGCCGCAACTCCCTCACCGAAGGCGGTGTTGGACAAAGCGACTTCATTATTCTGAATCATTCGTAAAATAAGAATATTCTCGTTCACGGTAACAAGTATTAGGCTACAACATTCTCAGTCAACAATTCGTGCACTTGCTCAAGAGATGGCACAGAACCAGTATGTTTTACCACCCCATCAATACCGACACCTGGGGTGCTCATCACGCCCGCCATCATAATGGCTTCTAAGCTGGTCACCTTTTCCAGCTGAATATCGATACCCAGCTTAGTGGCTGCGGCACGAATGCGCTCGGCGGTAACCGTACAGTTTTTACAACCAGAGCCATAAACTTGAATTGTTTTCATTGTGTATTCCTTATGATTAAACATCAGTAGTAATAATTAAAGAGCCAACCTGTAATTGAAATGGCTATCAATAAATACCCTGCGATTGCTGCTAACAAGCGATAACGCATCACTTGTTTCAGCATGATAAATTCCGGCAAGCTAACCGCGACAGCTCCCATGCAAAATGCCAGAGTGGTCCCTATTGGCATGCCTTTATCTAGTAGCGATCCCATAATAGGCACTACACCCGATGCATTAGCATAAATAGGAATGGCGCTCAGGGTTGCAACAGGCACTGTCCACCATTGTCCGCTGGCAAGGTTTTGCTCGAACCATTCAGCAGGCACAAAGCCGTGGATGAAAGCACCTAACCCAACCCCGACGATCACCCACTTCCACACCCGCCCAAAAATCGTCTTTGTTTCGCCAGCAGCAATGGCATGGCGATCCTTCATGGTCATCCTTTGATGTGTCGGCTCTTGAGTTTGCTGTTGTGATTGCGCCTGCCCGACTTGTTGATAGGCTTTGGCAAGGAAAGGTTGTAACCAGCGATGTGCTTGGCATTTATCTAAAATAACACCGCCAATCATGCCCAATAACATCCCTATCGCGACGTACATCACGGTGAACTTGATGCCTAACAAACTGCCTAGCATGATGACAACCACTTCATTCACCAAGGGGGAAGTGATCAAGAATGCTATCGTCACACCAATAGGAATTTGAGCTGATACAAAACCCATAAACAGTGGAATAGAACTACAAGAACAAAATGGGGTGATTGCCCCAAAGGTAGAACCAAGAAAGTACCCGACCCCTTTATGCTTACCTTGGAGGTAGTCGCGCACCTTCTCAACACTCAAGCTGGCACGAATAAAGGAAATAACATAAATAAGAGACACCAGTAATACCAAGATCTTACTGGTGTCTTCGATGAAGAAATGAAACCCAATCCCGACAGAGGTATCAGGTGAGAGCTTGAACACGGTGAAGGTCAGCCAATCCGCTAACTGAGTGAAGATGTCCAACATGTTTGTACGTCCTAATTGCTGCTTTGCTATTAACACGTATCAGAAACCAAAAGGATGCACATTTTTTTGAAAAAAGAGGATGCCCTTTATCTTTATCACATCACATCACATCACATCACATCACATCATCAAACAAAGCGACTTGCTCAGAAAATCGCAGGAATATTACGCGTGGCGGCTTCTGCCACAATGGCAAACAGACCCGATATTGCCTTTGTATATTCTTTATCCCAAGCGTGAACACTGACCTAAACGCACCAAGCTCTTGGTGGAGCTATTCAAAGGGCGATTACAAGACGTTTGAGTCCTAAGCCTAAAGAAAGTAGAGAGTCGCTTTACTCTCTATTTTCTTTACATGAGTATCTTAGTTTCTTTTGTAATTCGCTTTATCCAGCTCATACTTTTTCATGCGCAAATACAATTTCTTACGTTGGATCTTAAGGTAATTAGACACTTCATTGATTTGGCCAGAAAACAGATACAAGGCATCTTCAATCAGCTGCCTTTCATACTTCTCCACTAACTCATCAAGCGCACCATCCATTTGCTCAACAGGATAGACTCGCTCAGCCGTTGATAGCTTCACAATCCCAATGGCATATAGCTCTGCCACGCTCTTCAGTTCTCGGACATTTCCCGGCCAACAATGGTCGTTTAATACATTTAAATACGAGCTATCAACTTTGGGGATCTCTTTACTAAGTAACAGGCAGCTATTTTTCAAAAAGTGTTTAAAGAGAATTTTGATATCTTCCTTTCTCTTGTTCAGAGGTGGAATTGAAAATCTGGCGTTATTGAGCAAGTAATACAGCTCTGGCATGAGCGCATGTGCTTGCAAAGCTAACTCAGGCGGCTGACTAAAAATAGTGATGAACTTGACGGTATGTTTTCCCGTTCTTTCTTGTTCAAGCAGGTAACGGCTCATATAACACTGGACATCTTCGGCCATTTTACTTGGCTCATTAAGGATCACCGTGCCATTTTCTGCCGCCTGAATGATGTCTTCCAAGTCCGAGATAGTCGTCAAGCTCTCCCCTGCCTTAAAAATAAGGGCCGCATGGTTTCTTGGACTTAGCTCGTGCAATAAGGTCGCAGAGGTATAACGGCCAACACCGTTTTCACCAACAATTAAGACATCTTTATCTGCTGTTGCCAGTAATTTAATACGTTCGTGTATCTCAATAATTTCGACACTTTTACCCAGAAGTTTCTTAGGTAAATCTCGCTCAATTAGATGCCATTGCTCTACCACTTTTGACCGCTCGCTGATGACTTTTTCGAGTAAACTTAACAGCTTTTTCGGCTTCAGCGGTTTTTCGAGATAATCACATGCCCCTTTTTGAATGGCTTCTACGGCCATTTCGATATCACCATGACCTGTGATGGTAATGATCGGCAAGTGTGGACTAATTTCTTTCACCTTATCAATAAGGTCCATGCCACTCATGGTCGGCATATAAATGTCTGTCAGTACTACACCCGACCAGTTAGAGTGAATTTGCTGTAGCGCTTTATGGGGATCTAAAAACGCTTTTGTTTTGTACCCTGCGAGCTGTAATAGATGTTGGCTAGAGTCTAAAACATGTTGATCATCGTCGATAAGCACAACTTGAACATCATCACCTAAAATCATTGTATCGGGAACTCCAAAACTATCATTGCACCACCATCTAACGTTGATGCGAGTTGAATCGAGCCATTTAAACGGTCCATTATCGAATGGCAAATATTTAAACCAAGGCCTAACCCCACTTCCTTTGTTGTCGTAAACGGGGTAAAAATTTGATTAATAATGGTGTGATCAAAACCAGGGCCATTATCACTACAAGCCAAAATTAATGAATCTTGGCCACACTTTAATTTGCTTAGTGTCACGACACCTTGATCTTCGGCAATAGGCGCTAAAGCATCACAACTATTAATGAGTAAATTAACAATAACTTGCTCAATCTGAATAAGATCACCAATACAGCAGCAATCCTCATCAAGTTGATTGTTCAATATAATGTTGTGCTGCTTCGCTCTTGAATCCGCGATGCCGATTGCATTATTAGCGGCTTGGTAAAGGTTGACCTCAACCGCAGGGTTCGTGAATGATGTCTTCTTCGAAAAACCACGCAAATTAGTAATAATCTGCTCCATGCGATCACTGATCTCATCCATTTTATCCATGGTGTCGTAGATATCTGGGTAATCATTTTGGTTATATGTCATCTGCACGGTATAGATGTACGTAGAAAGCGCTGATAGGGGCTGATTCAGTTCATGCGCAAGGGTTGTCATGGCTTGCCCGACAACGGCCATTTTAGCCGCTTGAATCAGTTCTTCTTGCGTCGCAACAAGGCTTGTTTCAGCACGCTTTCTCTCTTCTATCTGGCAATGCAATTCAGCGTTGGCTTGTGTTAACGATTGGGTTTTCTCTTCTACTTTTTGTTCAAGCCAGCGTGCTACATTCTCTTGCTCTGTAATATCCGTTAACGTAATGATGATCTTGGGTGCCGTATTTTGATAATATACACGTAAGTCCAATCTAAAATATTGAACCAGTTCATCTTCACTTTCTATTTCCAGCGTAATTGTGTACGCACCATTGACCAATAAGAGACTTTCAGGTGAAAAAATCGACCTGAGTTGATAATGGTAACGAGGATTAAATAATCCCCAAATATAGTCCTTATCAAAAGACTTATTGCAGAGCTTAAATAAGTTGCGAGCACTAAAATTCATCGACTCAATCACGCCATCCGTGGTGCAAGTCACAAGGCTGGCTTGCGTGTTATTGATAAGATTTAACGCATTGGTATTTTCGATCTCTTGAAGTTGTAAACAAAACTCACTTAAAGTACGCCCCAATAAACCAATCTCATCTCTTCCTGTTACAGGAATCAATTGCTTTGTCTCACCAGCCGAAACTGAATTTAAATTAACGCTCAAATCATATAGCCGTTGTACGATACGTTTACGTACAAAATAAAAGTAAATTAATGCACTGATAAGAATGGAAGATACTAACACCATGATAAGAAGCACATTGCCAGCTTCAATAATATTTCTGGTACTTAGCTTGATCCCAGCCAACTCAACACTGGTCTTACTTACCAAGCTCTTTATCTGCTTTTGTTGATTTTCTAAACGAGATTGGATGGTTTCTCTTTGCTGATTAGATTGCTCAGAAAGTGACTTTAGCGCTTTAAGGTTATTGTGCAATTTCCCATTTGGTTTAACGAGTGCAAAGAACTCAAGTAGTAACTGCCTATATGTAATACTCGCCGCGTTATGCTCAAGCCTTTCACTCAGCCTTTTAATTTCATCCGTTTTATAACTAATAAAATGAAATGCACTTTCCAAATTACGCTGTTTATATTGTCTGACAACCTCATTCACTAATGAGACTAGTTCGTTCTCCTTGAGGGTCATCATTTGTAATGTTGTAAAGTCATCATACAATTTTGATTTCTTTTCAGGGCTTAATCGCATTCTCTCACTGGTAATTTGCCATTCTATTTCTTGTCTTAAAGGGTTCACTTCATCAACAATATCCTGATGAAGCCATAACATACTCTCAGAAATCTTATCTAGCTCTTGTTTCAACTTCACTTTATTTGATAATAAAGGTACAAATAACTGAATATCCACACCGAGTTGTTGATATTCATCCCTTAATTTTTTAATGGCTTTTGAGTTTGTTAATTTAATGGTAAAACGATTAATATCGTCTAGGCTTTTTTGCAAATGTGCATCAATTTGATTGAGTCTAATGATATTTCTTGTGGTATGAACTTCATTTAAATAAGCTTGTAATTGAGTACTACTTCGCTCTAATTGGTAGCTGACCTTTAATGATGGCATATTATTATCAAGCATCGTGTTTACTTTGTCATCGAGCATATTCCACGTAGTGAACGCCACTAAGCTGATAAAAAATACCATGAGCAAAATACAAGTAAATGCTGCAACAAGTCGAGAACTGAGAGTATTAGGGAACTTAGGCAACATTGATTACTCTTGATTGATTTCATTAATGAGCTGATTCGCTCTAACTAAATTATCATTTAGCGTTTGCTGCCAGCGTCGCACTTCCTCTGCAACCGCAGGATTAAGTCCACGTGCAGTACCCACACGGCTAAACATCGATAGATAATCTTTTGATTGTGCCTGACGAGATGAAACAGGAACTGCTGTTGCCAAGTGTTTGATAAGATCTAGTTTGTGCTTGTTTCCATCAGACAGCTCTTTTTCTTCAAGTTGGTATATAGACTGCCACGTAATGTTCAGCTGGTGAAGTTGCTCAGTAATAGCTTGATCAAAAAGTAATGAGATAAGCCCGTCACGGTCATAAACCAACGCTTTATTGAGTACAACATTGGTTTTCTTTGCCAGCTCGGGTTGCGCTAGTGAAAACTTGGTTATCGATGTTGTTTCAAGTGATTTCTGCCCTTGTTCTGATAATAAAAAATCGATAATTTTCTGACTTTCTTGTTTCGTATCGCTGTCTTTTGTAATGGCAATATAAGTTGGCATTAATATCGAGTTAGGCATGTAGTTAAAATCAACATAATTAAAGCTTCTCTTGCTATTTATTGCATAGTTATCAATCACAGGACCAACGCCAATAAGCCCTTGAGAAATGGCCTCACTGACGCCAAAGCTTCGAGATGATATAAACGCAATATTGCCCCCAATCTTCATTAAAATCTGCCAACCTTTATCCCAACCATAATTTTGTAATATATTTTCCACCATTAGGCTTGTTGTACCTGATCGTGTTGGTGTACTCATGGTTATATGACTGAAATATTTAGCATCAGACAGGTCATGCCATGTTTTGGGAATAGGTAAACTGTAACTTTTCAAATACTCTTGGTTATACATGATCCCAAATCCAGAGTAGGCAAATGCAGTGACTTTGCCTGACATTTCCAAAATATGAGGCTTTAGCCAATCAGGTGTTTTATTTTCGTTATCGATGAGTTGTAACTTATCTTTTTCTTCCAGTTCATGAAATAGAACAGATGACGACGATATTATAATATCAACTTTACTAGGCGTTCCTCTCTCTAATAATTGAAGAGCGGATCGGTTTCGTCGAAATATAATATTCACATTAATATTTGGGTTAATCTTTTGAAAATTGTTGATTATCTGTGAAATTGAACTTTCTGAAAATGTCGTCAGTATCACGATTGGCTTATCTTTTGACGCAAAGGCCATTGTCGATGTTGATATTAAAAAAAGGAAAAGAATAAATTTGCTCATACCAACTTTGCTTCATATATCAAGGGGAGTAATTATCAGCAATGTTAATGATTATATTCTTTCATTTTGTGTGTCAGGTCAAAGTTCAGTAAATAAGTATAAAATCGCTTTTACACTAAATGTGCCTTTAAAGGGACATATAATTATTTCTTGTTCGGTAAAATTCGCAATCATTTCGATTGAGCGATAAAAAATGTTCTTATTTGCCGCACGAATATAGTGGTTTGGGACAAATCTTTCCCAAATCCGCCCACTTGTTGATTCTTTTTTTCATCTTATTATCCATTTCCATGCAGGGACATTCCCTAAAAATTTTTCTGATTACGGTCCCCTTTTGTTGACCAAATAATCCATATTTTTCACATTCGATAGGATAAGAAAGAAATGAACACATCAAAATTAGATGCGACGTATAAAAGATTTCGGTGGCAAATCATCTTAGCCACCTTTTTGACCTATACCGTCATGTACATATCCCGCAAGGCATTTGCAGCTGCCGCACCTCTTCTTATGGAAGACTTGGGTATGACAGTAGTACAATTTGGCGCAGCATCTTCTATTTATTACATCGTTTACGGGCTATCTAAATTTAGCTCTGGCTTGGTTGCTGACCGCATCAATCCTCGCGCCTTTCTTGGTTCTGTACTTATCCTAGTTGCGATTATCAATGTCGGTATCGGCATGACAGAAAACGTGACTATGTTGTTAGCGCTGTACTGTTTGACCGCTGTTGTACAAGGGTGTGGTTTTCCTCCTATCGCCAAATCAATTAGCCAATGGTATTCAAAATCAGAGCGTGGTGGCTGGTATTCTATTTGGAACACTTCGCACAACCTTGGCGGTGCATTAGCGCCACTTATCGCTTCAGCTGTTATTGCTGCAACGGGTAACTGGCGTTATGCGTTTTATGTACCAGCCGCAATTACTGCACTCCAAGCGATTGTTTGTTTTTGGCTAATGCGCAATAAACCTGAAACTTATGGATTACCGAACGTAGGTGAATGGAAAGGTGATGAGAAACAAATCGCCATCAATAAGCGCTCTGAAGCTGGCTTAACCATGTGGGTGATGTTTAAGCGCTACATCTTAACCAATCCTATTATTTGGTTAGCGATCAGTGGTGACCTTTGTATTTACATTATTCGAACAGTGACTAACGACTGGGTATCAATATACTTTGTTAAAGAGTTAGGGTGGGATTTGGTTAAATCAAATTCACTTGTCGCTTGGTTCGAAGCTGGCGGTATTATTGGCGGTTTAACGTCGGGTATCATCTCCGATAAACTATTCGGTGCGGACCGCTGGAAAACTATTCTAATTTACTCATTCGTTTTGATTGCAGGTATGGTTGGTGTTGTTCTGACCATTAATCTTAGCTACTTATTAGTTTCTGCTTGCTTCTTTATTATTGGTGCAGGTATTTATGCTCCTCAAATGCTGTTTGCGCTTGGTATCATTGAAGCGTCACATGCCGATGGTGCTGGTGCTGCAACAGGTCTTAAAGGCGGCATAACATACATAGGTGCTGCATTAGCGGGTGCGCCGATTGCGATGATTGAATCAGCATATTCTTGGAATGGCGTTTTCATGATTCTCGGCTGTATTGCCGTCACGCTAATTGTACTAACGTGTTCTATTATCCGACTCGATAAAAGAAAGTCACAGAGTAATGTGGCAGGGTTCGATAATAACGTCGCGAGCTCTGAAACGGCATAGTACGACCAGCAGCTTGAACAACAATTAGAAAGACTCGAGGTTGAGATGAATAATCTCAGCCTCTTTACTATCCATTAAACATACTCTGCATATCTCGATACAAACACCTAAGAACAGAAGTCAGAATCAGATAACAAACCCCACCTAGCGGATCTGCACTCTACCATTGAGTTTACGCAGTGAACGGAGCACTTCTTGCAAAAACCGTTCATCTTCTTGTAACTGATATTTTTCACTGTCAGATTGCTGATCTTGGCCTGAATTTGATTCTGGCTGATCAGTGGCAGATTCACCTTGGTTATTCTTATCAAGTTTTTGCGATAACGTTGTCGCGAGATATTTCCAGTTAGCTAAGTGTTGAGTTCGTTCAATGTTCTCATCAGCAATTTGGCTGGAAAAACGAGAGGGGAGCGAAGGAAGGCGCACAGCATCACTAAGCCGTGGTTGTGGTTGTAGTTGGGCTGATTTTTTATATTCATTCATATAACCCCCATTAAGAAGCACTAAATAGCGCTTGATTGGATTCGAATATACCTTGGTCACTCATAGATTAAAGGCGAAACGTAAGATCAAGAAAACTACCTTGGCTTCGAGTAAGACATAACTCAAAACCAAAGTAGTATGTCGAAGTGTGAGGCGATCACACTGCTAGCTGTCTAACTAATCGTTTAAATAATAACGAGGATTCGCAAGTCCCCAGACCGTATACAGTTCAGGGAAAATTAGGCTAGCATTCGCTTCCATTTCACTGACGCTAATACTTTCACCCTGCTGATGACCAAATAAAATAACGTCTTGGCCTTGGCGAATGTCCTCAAGACCAGTGATGTCGACCATTGCAGTATTCATCGATGTCATACCAACCACTTTTGCCCGTTGCCCGTTAATAATAACGTAGGCTTTGTTACCCATTTTTCGTGGGTAGCCATCTGAATAACCAACGGGAATATTCGCAAGTACACTGTCTCTTGTTGTAGTAAAAGTACTGTCATATCCTACCGTCTTATTAGCCGGTAACTGATGAATTGAGGCTACTCGCGTTTTAAAAGAAACAATCGATGGGTACTCAGGGTTCGTCGGTAAATCACCGTAAAGCACCCCACCAGGTCGCACCATATCAAGCTGCGCTTCAGGAACATTCAGCGATACATACGAGTTAGCCACATGCAGCGTAATGTCTTCTCGAGTTAAATCAGCTTCTTTGATCAGCCATGATGAATCCGCTTGAAAATCTTTCAGTTTCAAGCGCACGTCATCGGCATTGTAATTAGGGAAGTGGGTCATAATGCCGACCACATCCAAATGTGACTGCGTCGCGATATCTAGCGCTTCGTCTTTACCACGACGAGTCGACATATCGATACCGTTACGCCCCATTCCGCCATTATTTAACGCCAGATGAACCTTAATGGTTTTATTGTTTTTAATGCCAAAATCAGCAATATCCTTTGCTTGCTGATGGCTACCAATCAGCTCTTCAATATCAAGATCAACACTCTGCTTTATTTCGCTCAAACTTGCAGAACGAACACGAAGGAGCTGACCTTTAAAGCCACTATCGCGCACTGCACGTGCTTCAGCATTACTTGCAATCGCTACGCATGGAATTTGTTGCTCAATAATAGTTGGCATTAATCCATGAATGCCATTGCCGTACGCGTCAGCCTTCATTACCGCACAGATTTTAGTCTCTGATTTAATATGAGATTTAAACTGCTCAATGTTCGACTTAAATTGACCCAAACTGACTTCCAACCATGCATTTGATTGGTTCACTTCTTGCTCGTTCGGGATATGCTGATCGATAGCAAGTGGGGCGCTTAAGGTAGAGAAAGAAGGTAGCGCCATCGCTAGCGATAGTAATGTCATTTTAAATTTCATGGTGTCTCCGTACTGTAAAAATTACTGCCTGTAGAACTGACGGCTGTTAGTTAAGCTTGAAGCGGTTCATTGCATCGTGTAATGACAAAGACAATTGACTAAGTTCGTTACATGCTAAAGCCGTTTGCTGCGCGCCTTCTGCCACTTCTTGTGACGCCACATTAATCGTCTCGATATGGCAACTTAGTTCACCTGCGACTGCATCTTGCTGGCTACAGGCACTCGCGATTTCGGTACCCATATCTGAAATATCTGACACTGTGTCTTCTATTGAACTCATCAACTTAAGCGATCGAATACCTTGTTCTGAATAACTTTCAATATAGGTACATGATTTTTCTGTCGCATCTTTTGCCTGCTTGGCAAATACCTGCAGCTTCTCAATCACAGAGGTGATCTCACCGGTTGAATCTTGCGTGCGAGCAGCCAGCGTTCGTACTTCATCCGCAACGACAGCAAAACCTCGACCGGACTCACCCGCTCGCGCGGCTTCAATCGCTGCATTCAGGGCAAGAAGATTAGTTTGATCAGCAATGCTTCTGATAACATCGACAATAATGTTAACTTGGTGAGACTGCTCTTCTAGCTCTAATACGGTATTGCCAGCTTCACCAATGACTTGTGAGATCTCTTTAATAGAATCAACCATGGCTTGGTTGTTTTGAGCGCCTTCTTTCGCTTGCAGGTTAGCGTTGTTAGCTTGAAGTGCTGATTTTTCCGTGTTTTGTGCAACATCCGATACTGAAGATTTCATCTCTGTCATGGCTGTCGCGATTTGAACAATCTTGGATTGTTGGTCATGCATGCCTTTGGTGGACAGCTCAGAAATTTGATTCATTTCTTCAATTGCGCTGCTTAACTGAGTCACCGCAGAAATGATTTCTTCAATTAACTGACGCAGATTACTTTGCATTAATGCAGACGCATCAGCTAATGTGCCTAATTCATCGTTACCAATGGATTGTCGGTCTACGTGGGTAGATAAATCACCTTCAGCAATAGCATTCGCTTGTTTAACAATAAGGTGCAGCGGATTACAAATGAGTTTGGTTAAAATTAACGTCATCGATACCATTAGCACTAAGATAGCAATGTTACTCAATACTGATGAATTCGATAAACTGCCGACAGAATCAAGAATTTGAGTGCGATTATTATCCATCGCTTCTTTTAAAATCCGACTTAAGTTTTTAACTTCGCTATCCATTACCTTGAATGAGGAGTATGAATCTGTCAGTAACGTTTGAGATGCCGCAGCATTATTTTTAGCTGCAATTTGTTTGTTAAAAACACCAATGCTTTTGGTGTATTCACCCCAAGCACTGCTCAGACGATCAAACGACTCTTTCTCTTCTCCAGGCCACACAGTTTGGCCGTAAGACACAAGTTCATCATCAATTGCATTCATTAACATTGAAACATTACTAACCGTTTTATCGCTCACTAACAGCGCTAGCTGATTACGACGCAATGTTGCAACATCATCGTAAATACGGTTCACTTTTTCGTATGCTGGCAATGTGTCGTCGGTATAGTTAACAATATTAGATTTAATGTTCGTTAAACCAGAATTAAAGATAAAAGCAAAAATGACATTGATTATTGTAATAATAAAAAATGAAACGGCAATCTTCTTGCCTATTGTTAAGTTATTCAAAAACATCTATGTATTTCCTTTAGCATTCACATTTTACAGTGAATTTTATAAGTATATTAACTAACGTAATGCAGTTAGTTTTAACGCTGTCTGAAAGTGAATATTATTAGTATCTTATTATTTTTCTTTGGTTCTAGGGCTTAACGTCGACGTTAGTCTGACAGGTCTAGACAGCAAGAAACCTTGTATGAAAACGTTCGGGTCTTCAGGCACTAATGCTAACTGCTGAGTAGTTTCAACACCTTCAATCACTAAGCCAGCATTAATGCTCTCTGAAAGTTTGAGTATAAATTGCAAGGTTTCGTAAGCGACGGCATCTTGTTCGCACATTCCAATTATTGTTTTATCAATTTTAATAAAATCAAAGTGCTTTTCAGTTAACAATTGTAGATTTGAGTAACCACAACCAAAATCATCAATGGCGAATCGAAATCCGATTTTTTTCAAGTTGAGAATATTATCTTTCACATGCTTTTTTGACAGCATTTCACTATATTCAACGACTTCAAAAATGATTTTTGACCTTAATTCTGGATATACCTCCGTTGCAATCATGACATCATCAAAAAAATCGACCATCATGAGATCGGAATTACTGACATTGATACTGATATTTGGCAGCGTATCTTCACTGGATACTGCATAATCAATAACCTTTTTTAAAATCATCATGGTTAATGAATAATGTAAATGGGGTTTTGTTGCGACCAAAGGCATAAATTCACCGGGGCCACCATACTCAGTTCGATTCCATCTTAATAAAATCTCCCAAATATTAACTTCAGAAGTATCTGTACTGTGGAATATCGGCTGATAGCAGAGTGAAAATTTAGCTCCCCCCTGTCGAATATCTTGACTTAAGTCTTGGATAATCTGACGCTTGCGAAGACTACGTTTATAGTCACTATGGCTATAAACATATAAACCCTCGAGTGACTTCAAGGATTTATTAACACAGAAAGCCATTTTTTTGAAAAGATAACTCTTACCTTTAGCAATATCTTTTTCAGAAAATGGCATACTCGCAACAGAGTAATCGAATGGAAGAGGCTTCCCCCCTACGACGAGTTCATGTGGAAGAGTGCGCTGTACTCTTTGTTGTTGTTCAATTATTTGTTCTTTCTTCCATGGCGAATTTTTCACAAAAACAACGACAATATATCTATCTTCAAATAAGCCAATAACACTTGGTAAAAGTGCATCATTTAAACAGTTATGGAGCTGTGTTTTGATTTCGCGACTGGTCTTTGAATCAAAGAAACGATAATAATCAGCAGAGCGTCCAACACAAATCACATGCATGATGTGATGAGCACTGTCATTGATTTCATTGTTACTCAATATTTTCTTTTGAATATAGTTAATATTAGGCAACTGGCTTTCTTCACAAAAGAGACTTTTTAATATTTGTTTTTTTTGTTCTCGCTCTAAACGCAATTGAGCAAACGAGCGTTTTTTTTTCTCTCTAGACACCTTAGCGGCCAACAATGCACATAAAGCAATAAGCACAGTAAAACCGCATAACAGTGTTACGTTTATCGAAGCAAATACCATGATTTATATCGCAAAATAGCCACTAAGAAGTGGAACAAGAATCCCAGATTTGACATTAATATCAATTAATAACTGGTCTGATCACTAAAAAAAACACACGCTTGATATCAAACATAGTGACTATTACACACTAAGGAAATGAATATCTATCATGGAGGAGAATAGAAATAATGATAGGTGTTAACGTGTTTTTAAAGCCTCATCCAACAATAACTTCAACGCACTAACAATATGGCGTACTCAATAAGTCATCAAAAAAACACAACTTTAACAAAAAATACAACTAAATTTATCAATACGCTTTATTATATAAATACTCACCAAATAAAAACTTATTTTTCAATGCCATAGCCATACTCTTATTATTAAGTCAATCAATAAGGAATTCGTGAATTATAGACAACCATGTTATAAATAGCATTTGATGCGTCATAATGACACACCAAATAAAGCATGAAACGTTTTATTAAAAGACAAAATAATGTCGTTTTACGTTGGAATTTTGACAGTTAAAATAAAATCATCTTAATATGATTTTATAAATACAAACCCTCTTAAAATATATATTAATTTATCATAGGCTGTTAATTTTAATATTTAAGTTCATCTATATTTAGCTCCACATGAAACCAAGCTAAAGTCTGAACAAAACACTTAATTTGTTCAATGTGCTAATTTTTAGGCAAAATCACTATGTAGCACGAAATTGACGGCATTCATAATGGTGAGAATTTGAAAAGTCCCCTCTAAAATAAGCCTTTAATATTGCACTTACTTTTAGCCATAAAAGTATGGCTGAGCAACTCACATACAATATGGAAAATAAGACTTTTTAGAGAAAAATATAGACGGTAGATTGTACGCTTAATACAACAAAGCCATAGTCATTACATGGCTTTGTTGTCAGCTTAAATAAGATAAGTAATCGTTAGTTGTTCGATGACACCGTGGCAGATTCCCACTCAGTTAATAGCTGCATAATTTGGTAAGAATCTTCTGGTGTGGCACAAGGTTTTACCAAAACTTTATGACCAGCAGCAACCGCTTCACGTACTTGACGTACTTGGTAACAAAAAGCATCGCCTTGCGCTGAAAGATTCACTTCTCGCTCAGATGTTTCATACACTTCCACACTAAGCTTATTCTCACAGGTTGGCAGCCAAGGATTAGACACCATAGTGACGCAGCCCTTGCTACCTAGAACGGTAAAGTGATGCTTTAAGCCATGATCTTCTGCGGTATGTATGCAGGCACTCTGTTGCTCGCCAAACGTCATCAGTAGTGTCGATTCACACACATTACCATCATCACCTTTGCGACCCACAGCGTTCATGGTTCGATCAGCAAACGCATTATCGCCCAGCATTGTCTTGGCGACTAAATGTAATAGAGACACAGGGTAGCAACCAAGGTTATATAACGCCCCTTTACTTTCTGGGTTTACGAATTGAGCGATAGCAGCAATATAAGACGCTTGTACCGAGCGTAATTCTCCAATCTCGCCACTGCTTAATATATCGAGCAAAGAAGCAATCAGTGGATGATGTAAATACATCAAGCCTTCAGCAAAGAAAACGTTATGTTGCTTAACCGCTTCTAACGCAAGTGCACTTTTCTCCATATCAACAGACAGCGATTTTTCACACAAAATCGCTTTGCCTCGGGCAGCCGCTTTGATAGTAAATTCGTGATGAAGGTGATTAGGCAAAGCAATATAAACAATGTCGACCTGTTCATCTTGAAGTAATGCGTCGAAATCCATATAGGTTTGAGCAACGCCATATTGCTTAGCAAACGTAGCAACATTAGTTGGAGATCGCCCAGCCACAGCATAGAGTTCACTAGCTTGATCAGCATTAATAGCATCAGCCATAACACCCGAGATAAAACTGGTCCCTAAAATACCCCATTTCATTGCGCTGGCTCCTTCAGACTAGATACGGCAGCTTGTGTCTCGAAAACTTGCACTAACTCAGCTACACCTGTTGCGATAAAAGCTTGGGTATGGGGCATAGCAAAATGCGCATCAATTGCAGAGCGATCCTCATATTGTTCCCATAAAATGATTCGCTGAGGGTTATTCTGATCATAAGTTGCAATGGCTTGTAAGCAACCATCTTCACTTTGCATCGCTAAGCAGAATTGTTCAATTGCGCTGATCACGTCAGATCGTAGTAGATCTGCATTCATTTTTAACTCTGCGGTAACAAAAATAGGTTGGCGCATTATTGATCTCAATCTGTTGCTCGGACTAAATCAGTACTCTTTGCAGTCTCTCATTTAGTCTTCGATGTAGGAGCCTTTAATGTAATTAACCTCAATCAATTGATAAACTCAGGTTTAGTTTATTGTTTATCAACCTAGAGTGTTTAATGGATAAGTTAACCAGTATGAAAGTGTTCAGCTATGTGGCCGAACAGGGCAACTTTCGCAGCGCAGCTCACCATTTTAATGTTTCACCAACCATGGTGGGAAAGCACATCAGCTTTCTAGAAGATTCGCTAAGTACATCATTGATTCACCGAACGACGCGCAAGCAGTCTTTAACCGAAGCCGGTAAACTTTATTATCAGGAATGTCGCCGGATTATCGAAGACATTACGCATGCTGAAAACCTTATTCAGACCCTCAATAACCGACCAACAGGCACAGTGAAGATCAACTGCCCTGTCACTTACGGTAAAAAAGTGATCGCTCCTATTGTGGCTGATTTTCTTGCCGCTTACCCCGATCTGAATGTTGAGCTTATGCTGGATAATAATCTCGTTGATCCTTACCGCTGCGATGCCGACGTTATTATTCGTATTGGTGAGCTGATTGATTCATCGTTAGTGGCGAGGCTTATTGGGGAGTATCGCATGGTGTATTGTGCCTCGCCTGCTTACTTAGAGAAGCACGGGCAAATAACATCAATTGATGAGTTGAAAGATCACCCTTGTTTAGGGTTTCACTATCATGAAGGTGAAAGTCAGCAGGTGCTTAATTTCCCTGTCAGTAGCTTTAAACAAACACGTACTCGCTTAACATCGAATAACGGTGATGTCCTTAAATTAGCGGCAATGCAAGAGGTGGGGATCTTACTGCAACCCAGCATTCAAGTTGAAGACGAAATCAAACAAGGGTTGCTCACCGAGTTACTGTCAGGCTATGCGCCGAAACCTAAACCGATTCACCTTGTGTATCGCTCTAAGCAGCTGTCTTTAAAAAATCGGACCTTGGTTGACTTCATCATCGAGCAATTACAGTAAAGCATGACAAGGTAGTTTCGCCACACAAACACCCTGCCTGTACTAATGGCAACCAAGGTAAATTATTCGTTACGAATAAACTGTGTCAGTAAAATATTTCGTCATTACTTTGAACAAACGAAAGCAATAGAACGATGCTTTGCTATCTGATTTATTATGCGTAGTCTTTTATAAGTTACGCCATTGTCCACGCATCAAGACTGCGCCAATCACTGAAAGTCCGACGCCAGTGATAAAAATAATCATATTTTTTTGTTTCGCTTGTGCAGCAATTTGCGCGGCACTGTTTACATCAAAAAATTCATGGCCACCAGCTGAAAAAAATCCGCCCATGTCACTCACAACTTGATGTTGGCCCATCATGTCACCGAGTGAAACACCGCCCCACAATAGTGACGCCATACCGATAAGTAATGAAATGAATCCCCAGCTTTTTTTGATGTCCATTTGGTAAATCCTTGAATGCAGTACCGAGTTAATGACGCTCAGTAGTATTGATAATGTCCTCGATTGTTATAACGTAAAAGTGACTAAAATCTCAATGAACGGGTTCACTAAACCGTTTAAAAGCCAAGTTTAAAAAACTTTGTTTTTTAATAGTTTAGAGCAAGATCATATTTTGATTTGCCTTGATAAAATTGCACGCTGTATTAAACAAAAAAGCGCCGCTCGATCAACAAGAAGCGCTTATGTGCTCAGTTTGCCGCTCATTTTATGATAATGAGTAGCAAGATAAGTCTTTTATTACTTTTGCTTTGGACGGAATGGCTTAATTACCGCATCGTCACATTCCAGGAATGGACCTTCCATCAGATCAATACAGTATGGGATAGCAGGGAAAACAGCATCCAAACATTCACGGATTGATTTAGGTTTACCCGGCAAGTTAACGATAAGGCTATCACCACGTAGACCCGCGGTTTGGCGCGATAAAATTGCCGTTGGTACAAACTTTAATGACTCTGCACGCATTAGCTCACCAAAACCAGGCATCATGCGATCGCACACAGCTTCTGTTGCTTCAGGTGTTACGTCACGCTTAGCAGGGCCTGTACCACCCGTTGTCACAATCAGGCTACAGTTGTCTTCGTCTGCCATTTTGATCAGCGTTGCTTCGATCACATCTTGCTCATCAGGGATCACTTGATAAACCGGTTCCCACTCTGACGTGAGGTAGTCGTTAAGTGTATCGATAATCGCTAGACCTGAAATGTCTTCATACACGCCCGCGCTTGCACGATCACTTACCGTTACAATACCGATTTTTGCTTTTGTCATTTTTTATCCCTCTGGCGGTTAGCGCCATCACCTGTATTACTGTAATGCTAATATAAATAGCTCCGTTAGCTCAAGGGGTAGATTCGGATAAGTTAGACTTCAGATGCAACTTAAAATATCGGCTACACCTTTATTTCACATCCACTTTTCGTGTCACAGTTCCAATATACCGCTTCATCTCGACATTTTTTTCACTACCAGCTATGTCATTATAGGCGGTGCTTTCCTGCCCACTTTCGGCCTATTACTGCGAGACCCTGATGAAAATACTCCTGGTTGAAGATCACCTTGATATTGCTGGTATCATTTTCGATTATTTTGAAATCAAAGGCTTTACCTTAGATCACGCCAGTAATGGCGAGCACGGCTTAGCCTTAGCACAAGCTAACTATTACGATTTAATCATTCTCGATATCATGCTACCGAAAATGAATGGAATGGATATTTGCCACCAGCTACGTACCGAGGGCAACGACACGCCGATTTTGATGTTAACGGCGCTTGATACCCGCGAAGATACCCTGACAGGCTTTGCCAAGGGGGCCGATGATTACTTGGTTAAGCCTTTTGACCTTGAAATATTAGAAGCTAGAATTATAGCGCTAACCAGAAGACGACAAGGCGAAGTGAGCACCAACGTACTAACATTTTCAGGTCTCTCACTTAACTTACAAACTCACAGTGCGCAGCGTGAAGGTAAAAATATCACCCTGAACCCTTCACAGTTCATCATCTTACAGTTACTCATGCAGCGCGCGCCTCAGCATGTCAGTAAACAAGCTATCAGTCATGCCCTGTGGAAAGATGATGAACCTGAAAAAGACATTCTACGTAGCCATATTTATCAACTGCGCAACCTAATCGACAAGCCTTTTGCTTCCTCTTATATCCACACTGTGCCTAAGTTTGGTTATCAATTACGTGATGAGGCCTGCAGTGAAAAGCATTAAATCCGCCAAACAAATTACCTTTTTCTATTTCAGCATCGTTGCTGTGATCATCATTGCCATTCACCTTTCTGTGTTTGTGTCGACCGTAACGCACCTTGAAAAATTTAACGCGCGTAATCGTCTCGCGGCTTCCTTTGAACAAGCTTTGCCTGCGATTCATCTAGGGAATATGACTGAGATCACCATTCCACCCTACGATACGTTTTATGTCGGTGACAATAATCTCCCCTCATCGATTCAGCTTCCCGATAATCTTGAATTGGGGCGAGCAACGGAAGTGTATAAACAAGGTGAAGTCTCAACCGATTTCTATATTGTGAAATATCAGCTCGACATAGGAGGCCGCTTACAAAATGTGTATGGGGTGAATATCGACCCTGTCTATGAACGCAGCGAAACTGAGATGTTTGAAGCACATATTCAGTCGATTCTGATCTCGACCCTACTCATTCTTGCTTGTCTCTATGTGGTATTGCGGATCACCGAGCGTTTAACCTCACCGCTTAGTGGATTTGCACGTCAGTTAGAGCAACGCAGTGCCGATGATTTATCACCTTTGACACTCCCCAAAGCGGGCGTGACCCAAGAGCTCAAAGTATTGGTTGATAGCTTTAACAGCCACCAAGCACAGGTGCGAACAGTACTGGAGCGAGAGCGCGCCTTTAACCGCTTTGCCAGCCATGAACTCCGTACGCCTCTGATGGTGATCAAGGGCGGGCTATCCCTGCTAGGCCAATCAACCGAGCCAAGTTTTGTTGAAAAGCAGCGTCAACGCATGCTGACAGCCGCTAACGACATGAATGATTTTGTGACGACGCTATTAACACTGACCCGTGATGAAAATCAGGATCAAGCAATCAGTCGTCCGCTACTGCAAGTAGAGATAGAGCGAGTCATCGCAAGCCACAAAGAGCTGCTCACGAATAAGCCTGTCGTGTATCAACTCTCCGTGCAGCAACAACCTCACATCAAGGCGCCTGAAGCGGCGGTAAAAATTTTGGTGGGCAATATTATTAAAAATGCTTTCACCTATACCGAAGCTGGCAGCATAACTGTTGTACTCACCGAAAAAAGCCTCACCGTCACAGATACAGGTATTGGGCTTGGACTAAACCAAGCAACAGGCGAGCAGTCAAATACTGCGCAAGGGTATGGTTTGGGCTTACTCATCGCCAATGATATTTGTCGTAAATACGGCTGGCAATTAACCATGAAAGATCGCCAACAAACGGGAGATCCTCAGCACGGTTGTTGTGCCACCATTCGGTTTTCAAGCTAAGTATCACCGTGATTAAAAACAGCCAGCGTAATGCTGGCTGTTTTGCATTTATCACTCTGATTGGTTGGCTTTAACGCAATAGCTTTCATGCAATAGCTTTTATTCAATGACCATCACGCAAAGCATTCGCTAGCCGTTATTTACGATGAAAGACCAAGTACAAGCATGGGATCACTATCAGCACAACAGGCAAGGAAAGCAATAAGCCATACCCCAGTGTCAGCGACATCGGCCCCATGTACACATCCGTTCCGCCAATACCGTAAGCCAACGGCAATAGACCCACAACCGTTGTTAGGGTGGTCAGCAATATAGGTCGTAAACGACTCACTGCAGCATCCAAAACCGCAAGATCAGGACGCATACCTTGGAACACACATTCGTTAGCACGATTGATCAGGACCAGTGCATTATTCACTACCACGCCTATCATGCCCAAAATACCTATCATGGCGAACAAAGAGATCGGCTGAAAATGCAACTTAAGTGCCATCAGAGCAGAGACGAATGCAAATGGGATCACTGCCATCACCAGTAAAGGTTGCACTAATGAGTTAAACAAAATAGCTAACACAAAATACACGCCGAGCATGGCGGCAGGGAAGGCCACCATTAAGCCACCGAGTGTCTCATTGGTTTGTTCCGCTTCGCCCCCAGTATTGATTCTCACGCCTGCGGGTAATTGATCTGCTACTGCTGTAAGTAATTCAGCCGCAATATCATCGGGCGATAAATGATCATCAGCCAACTGCGCGGTAACCAGTAATTGTCGGTCGCCATTAAAGTGTAAAATCTTACGCGGCGCCATCACAGATTCAACCTTGGCTAAACGACTCAGCGGTACTTGCTCGCCTGTCGCGGTGTAAATCTTGGTATTCGCTAACATGTCGGTAGTGCGGTATTTCTCTGCCATGATCACCCGCAAATCCACTTCTTCATCCCCCAGCCAAGTGCTAGAGACTTGGTCTCCATCAAAGGCCACACGTAAGGTGGTCGCTAAGTCATTCACAGTCAGCCCATACCGCGCTAACCATTCGTACTGAGGCTTAATTTGAAGTTGTGGGTCTTTCAGGGTTTCATTGGTGGCAATGTTGATTAACCCCGCTTGGCCTTCACTGCTCGGATACTCAGCTAACCATGCCATCACTTGCGCTGCGGCTTGCTCTCGCGCATCGTGGTCATTACTAATCACCCGAATTTCAACTGGCTCACCCGGTGGTGGCCCACCTGCATCTATGGTCAATTTCACCAAAGACAAGGAATCAATATCGCTAAGATCGCGATTCAGCTGATCAACAATGCTATCTAATGAACGATCACGATTTTCAAAGGCACTGAAATTAATACGACCAGTACTCACAGGGCTGGCGTAAGTCATTTCATAGCTCACAAGCTCATCTTGAGGTAAAGCTTTTAAAGCGGCTTCAAACTCAGCATGCGCAGCCCTTACTGCTTCTATTGGCAGACCCGGTTTCACTTCGGTATACACTTCAACATATTTTGCTGATTGGCTGGGGAAGAAATCGATCCGCATTGTACTCACGGCCACCATGGAGAATGCCAGTAATAACAGTGATGCCATGACTACGGTTTTCTTCCACTGTAAGCACTGTTGCAATAATGCCTGGTAGTACGCTTTAGGTTGATCAAAAAAGTGCGCTTTAACGTCTTGCTGTAACGCCAGTCGGTTCTCTTTTTGTAACGAGGAAGCCAAGTGCGCAGGTAAGGTCACCGTACATTCCGCAAAAGAGAATGATAGAGCTAGCAACACGGTGGCAGGAATAACAGCAATCGCCATTCCGAGTGTACCCGGCAAAAAGAACATAGGGATGAATACCAAAGCGGTCGTAAGCAAATTGGCCATAATCGGCTTCATCACTTTTGCCATTCCCTGCACCGCCGCGTCAATTGCACTGTGCCCTGCTTCGCGTTCCTGATAAATGCTTTCAGCCACAATCACTGAATCATCAACAATAATACCTATCACCAACAGCAATGCCGCCAGCGTGATGCTGTCTAGGTCTTGACCGACCACAGGCAACACAGCAATAACGCCAAACACACAAACAGGGATAGAGACCGCAACCCAAAACGCGACCTGACGTTTAAGTAGTAAGCTCAGCACCAGTAAAACCAGTATTAAGCCCACTCCGCCATTGACTGCCACAATGCTAAATTTTTCACTCATGTCGTCAGCGACATTCAACGATAATGGGTAATCATATTGGTGGTTTAATCGCGTGGCTTCAGCATCCAATAGTTGGCGAACCGCATCAACGGTGCCTTTAATATCAGCAGAAGCGCCTTTGGTCACATTAAACAAAATACCAAACTGGCTATTAATAGTGGCAATCTCAGTGCCTTTTTCAAAGGTATCTATCACTGTTGCAATATCACTGAGGCGGACAATACCACCGCCTGAAAGCACCTTCACCACCAGCTGTTCAAGCTCTGACACACTGTGAACTTGGGTTAAGGCAACTAACCGCTGTTCGTTAGTCCATGATTCAACAATACCGCCTGATAGCGACAAGTTACGGTTATTTACCGCACTCATTACGTCATCTACCGTCAGTTGATAACGACGTACTTTATTAGGGTCGACTTCAATCCAGAATTCGCGTTCACGAAAACCCGACAAGGTGACCGCGCCGACACCCGCAATATTACGGACACGCTTTTCTAAACCGCGCACATATTCACGCAGTTCACCGTAGTTATCTCCCCCTGTAACCCCGAAACGTAACACCTCAAAAGAAGCCGTGCTTTCTTGCATCACAATCGGTGGGTTAGGAATGTCTTTGGGCAAGTCGCTAACTCTATCGACCGCTTGTTGAATTTCACGCACCGCTTTATTGAGATCGGTACTTTCGTCCAACTCCAAACGAATAGACGAGGTACCATTACTGGAGGTCGATTCAAACTTGCGGATCCCTTGTACAGATCGCAATTCTTTCTCAAGTTTATTGGTGATATTTAATTCAATATCTTGTGCCGAAGCCCCTGGGTATTGGGTATCAATTTGTACTTCAGGGAAGGCGACATCAGGCAGTTCTTGCAGCCTGATTTGACTCATAATGCCAAGCCCTACCGCTAACACCATCAAAGTGATAATACGGGCTAAAAAATGCCTCTCGGCAAAAAAACGCAGTAAGTTAGTCATGCGTTATCCCTTACTTAGCTGATTTTTCAGTAGAAACAGGAACAACCGCCAGCTCAGTGCTGCCATACACCGACATACCCGGTTTAAACAAACACTGAGGGTTAGGGATATCAATTTCAATTGGGTACGCCATGGCTTCACTGTCTAGCTCTACCCCAATCCGGGCAATCTTGCCGATGACTTGGCGATCTTGTACCGACTCAGACCACACTCGCATCGACTGACCCACTTGAAGTTCGCTTAATTCATGTTCACTGGCATATAAACGAACAATCAGACGATCAATAGACGCAAGGCGATACAAGGCGGTGCCTTCATCAACCCACGACCCGACATCCACCATCTGCTGGGTGACATACCCCGTAATCGGACTTTGGATCGCTGTACGCGCTAGCGATAATTGCGCCTGCTCAACACTGATTTTTGCCAGCAAGGCGGTCGCTTTTGCGGCTTGAAAATCTGCGTGGGCCAAATCAAGTTCGTTCTGAGAGAGGCTGTTTTTTTTAATCAGTGTTTGGTAACGCTGATAGAGGGCTTTTTTCAATTCAAGATCAGCCTGAGCCAAAGCTAAGTTGGCTTGCTGCTTACTTAAATCGAGTTGGAAATCTTGCTGGTGAATACGTACTAATACCGCTTGGCGCGTCACGGGGTCGCCCGATTCTGCACGTAAATCTTCAATCACACCGGGCACTTGGGCGACAAGGTTAACGTGTTCTTTGGCTTGAAATTGTCCGATCAGTTCAAGGGCGAGGCTGGGTGTAGTGGTCAATAATGTCACGCTGGCAACCGCCAACGCGAAGAGAGTCTGCTTAGGCATCACTGTATTCCTCTTATAGGTATAGCAATACAGTAAGCCGCAGTATGTAGAATTAATGTCGAAGTACTATACAAAGATCGTCATAGTACTGTCTGGGTTATTTTGGTTTATGCAGACCATAGACCGCATGATCAAGGATGCGGCCACTCACCACTTCTTTATTGGTGATCACGCCCTCAAGGTTCATGCCTAAACGCTCACACACACCTCGGCTCGAATAGTTATCTTTCGCCGCTGAAATCTGCACTTTCTCTACTTTCAAGTGATTAAAGGCAATATCGATCATCGCCTGACAGCAACGCGTCATGATGCCACGGCCTTGATAACGCGCATCGAGCCAATAACCTATTTCGACCATTTTCAATTCAGGCTTTATAGTATTAAAAGCAATATTACCGACTAAAACCCCTTGATATTCAATTGCACATACCATGCTTTTACCATTGGCGTAATCCAGCAAGGAGTTTTTCACAAAGGCTTTGAAATCATCTTCAGTTTTAACATGAGGTGCCCATGCCATCCATTGCGATAAATAATCTCGGTTAGCTTCTACTACGGTGGCATATTTCATTGCTAGAGCAGGATGAACCAATACCAGTTCTAACTCGTCATCCACTTTTTTTGTAAACATTCACTGCTCCTACTCATTTATTTATGTAATCGAACGCTTAGCCGCGAACTTGTGCCAATTTCAGGTAAGCATGCAAAGAATCATCTCTATATTCAACTGCGGAGTGAATATTAGCGGCACGATTTGCGTATATGCTGTATCGATAGACATGTTGAGCAGTATGCAGTTCTACATGAATGACGCCATCATCTAAACACCACACACCTTTCGCCTGTTCACGACGAAATAGGGTAAATTCATCTAATGTTCCGTTGGGGTGAAGTTGCAGTTCTGTCACATGGCCGGCTGAACATGTTTTTATCCAGTGACGACACTCGGTATCGGCTATAGAAAAATCACGTTTACTTTCTAACCACAGATGAAAGTCAGCCATTTCGCTACTATTCATGGCTGGCAGTTGGTCAACATCAAGCAAACGGACACGTTCCGATTCACGATAAAAAAGCTGCAGCAGCTGACGTTGTTTATGGCTCGACATCCCTTTCTCCTATACGTCACAGTCTCTATTTAATGCGCAAGAGGTATTTTATAAGCAGCGCGGTAAGGAGCACTTGATAATCCATCACGCTATGCTGAGAAATATCATAGTAATAGGGAAAAATGAAAGCTGCATTATTCAATGTTCAGAAAGTACAGGGAGATCAAAAAAAGTGGGGATATGACAAGGGTTTACACGAGGAATAACAAGAAAAGGGAAATTACCTCCGAGTATCATGGCTGTATCTTCGCAATGAAAAACGAAAAAGCACAATACAAGGAGGAAATATGCCCATCACACTGTGACGGTATTAACGACGCTTTGGCTGCTGGTAAGTACGACCCGCCGCTTGGTAAGTGTCTTTTTGCTTCATTTCAAACATTGCGTAGAAGAACCAAGCAACGAAAACCATAACGTCATCATCTTCGTTCATGACCCACTCTGCGTATTCTTGCTCTTCACCGTCGTCATTCGCTTCAGTGAATACGTGGTAAATACGCTTCTCGCCTTCAATTTCAGCAAGGCTAAATTGGCCAGTAAGAGAAACAGCTGCGTCAGCGACTTCTTGATCTTCAACCGCTTTTAGCGCTTCTAATACTTGTGGTAAGTTTTCTTTTTGGCTTAGTTCTTTTACTAGCTCGACAAAATGATCTTGTTGCATTGTTTAATAACCTTTTTGACTGATGCGGCTATTTTATACTTAAACCGTCATAACATGCGATCAAATAAACACGGCGCCCATGGCTTCGCACGATCAAATGCGCCACTCATCGTTAAACGAGTGGCGTTAACTGTCACAACCGAGCGGAATAAATTCCTATATAGTTAATTATTTACGTAATTTTTCAATTACTTCGGTCGCACGCTCAAGCATTACCACTAGCTTGTCTGGGTCTGTATTTGTTGACCAATCTTGCAAGAATGTAACCGTTATACCGGTCTCTAAATCACTAAATGTCGACTGACCAAATGAGCCGTGAGAATAGATGATCTTCTTACCTTTGATATAGTACGATTGCATGTCATACGATACGTCTCCCCCTGCTGAAAGAAACTCACCAGCAACTGGGGTTTTGAATAGTACGTCATCACTTGTATCCTCTAGTTCAGCGTAAAATGCTTTGCCGACTTTGCCTTGGGCGATGTATTGACCAAATAAAGTAAAGTCGAGCAGGCTGGTGTTAACACCATACGATGGCGATGTCGTGCCGTCAGAAGTTTTCGCGATCTCGATAGGGTCGTGACCTCCGATCTCTTGGTGAAGATCGCTCAGTAACTGCTCGAATGGTTTACCATTTACTTTCGCTAAGATAAGCGCAAGTGCATCTGTATTTTGGTCTGAGTACTCCCAGTGAGTACCAGGTTTATATTTACTCGCCTTTGCATTTTTGATTGCGTTCAAGTGGCCGATAGGTTCACCTGAATTTTGCAAGCCGATTTCTTTTTCCCACTCGTAGCCATTTGAACCCGGCGTATGGTAATTGCCAAGCGCTTCGATACCACTATCCATACGTGCAATATTACCAATCAGAGCATCACCCATAATAGAACCTTCAAGTTCGGGTAAATAGGTTTTCGCTTGCGCGTTTAGATCGATAAGACCCGCGTCCACGGCTTTACCTAGCAATACACCGACATAGGTTTTAGAGGCTGACTGCAGGTTATTGAGCATGCCGCGCTTAAAGCCATTATCGTAGTGTTCAGCTAGTACAACACTGTCTTTCATGACCATAAAGCCTTTCACGTTATTACTGATCAGGTCAGTACGCAGCGCTGATGTAATGATATTGTCTTGAATGTCGTACTTAATAGGCGCAGGGGTTGTACTCGCGGGTAACTCATACACACCGTAACGCACAAAATCTTTAATGTGCATACTCGCGTAAGTGTAGTAAGGCCATTGTTGGAATGCATCCATCGGTATTTCAGAGACTGCATAACCTTCATAAAACTTAGATTCTGGCGTATCGGAAGCCATAGCAGTACCAGCAGAGAAAACACTGGCTAAAACAACGATTGCTGCAATTTTTGATAATTTCATCATTAATACTCTTCTTTATGGCGTTGAAGCAAAAATTAATTAAGGCGTTTGCCTTGGCTTGACGACATAATCACAGCAAATTTCAAATAGATTAAACTAGTTTCCATCGATACCATCTATACTTGATGCCTAACTCCTCGAATTTATTATCAATATGATCAATTCAGATCTACTCAAAAGTTTTATCGCTGCCGCTGATACGGGTTCATTCAGTGCCGCAGCACGCCAACTTGGCCGCCAACAGAGCACAATCAGTAGTAACATTGCCAAACTTGAAGATGAATTAAGTGTAGTGTTATTCGATAGAAAGGGGAAATACCCACAGGTGACTGAAGCTGGGTTAGCTTTGTATGACAGCGCCAAGCTTGCACTTGATAGCGCTGAGCGGTTTGAAAATAGCGCGGCATTAATTTCTGCAGGCTCGCCAGTGTCGCTGACGATTGCGTTTGATGAAGATTTACCCCTATCACCTTTCATGACATGGCTACAGCACATCCATAAAAAGTACCCAATAATGCAAGTAAGGTTAGTGCGTAAACCGAGTACTCAAATTTTTGAGTTAGTTAAAAATAACCAAATTGACTTGGCGCTTACCCCTAGTTTAGAAAGTAATTCTAGCTTTTATGAATTCACTGCAGTTGGGCATATTCGCTACATCTTTGCTTGTGGCAGACAGCACCCATTTCGTCATAAGCGACAAATTAGCAATGATGATTTAGCCACATCAACGCAAGTTGTTGCCTCCTCTATGTTAGAAAGCCAACTCATTCAAGCGGTGGCAATGTCATCGCAGCGTTGGTATTGCGAAGGATATGAGACCTTACTGGCGGCCTTACAAGCGAATATTGGCTGGGCGTTTATCGCAGTTGATCAATCAGCCCCATTACCTGAAGGGATCGTCTCCTTTAAGCCTGATTTCTCTGCCACGCACCATAGTGCTCAATACGATATAATTTGGCCAAAAAACAAAATACTGTCAGAAATAGAATGCCAACTGCGTGATCAGCTCGCAACGGTTGTCGCAAATATGAATAAACAAACATGAATCAAAAGGAGAGCACATCGGCTCTCGTTTCTGATGACTCGTTTTGATTACAAGACGAGTGACCCAGCCTTAATTACCTTGCTTCATTCATTATCAATGATTGTTCTGGCTGATTGATCCTTTTCCACCAGTAGTCTGTTGTTACCGCTTGCGAGAAATCCAAACTGTCTCCAACCATAGGTGTCACAAGGGTCGCACCATGCATGTGCGCTTCTTCAACCAAATCATTCACAGGTTCATCCCAACGGTGCAAAAACAACTCATAGGTAGACCAGTGTACGGGAAACAGTTTCTCCGCTCGCACATCAAGGTGCGCCTGCATGGTATGGGAGGCTTGCATATGCCCCCAGCCCTCAACGGGATACCCTTTCCCATCTTTCACGTTGGCTGCTACTTCAATGAAGGATAAATCAAACGGCCCTAAACGCTCACCGATCTCGGTAAAATGCTCACCGTATGCGGTATCGCCACTGTAAAAAACGCTGCCCGCATCAGCCTGAATAGCCCAAGATGCCCACAAGGTTTTATTACTGTCGAATAGACCACGTCCTGAATTATGATTAGCTGGCGCAGCTGTTAAGGTCACGCTGTTGATCTCTTTATGCTCCCACCAGTCAAGCTCATCAATCAAGTTAGGATCGATGCCCCAGCCTTCAAGGTGACGACCCACGCCTAAAGGCACTAAGAAACGCACACCTTTATCGGCAAAGTAACGAGCCGTAGATTCTTCAAGGTGATCATAGTGGTCATGCGAAATAACAATTACATCAGGCAATGGCAGATCTTCACGCTTAATAGGCGCTTCAACATTACGTTTAAACAAACCAGAAAATGCCGCAGGCGCTGCATAATCAAACACAGGGTCGATAAGGATTCGGGTACGGTCGACTTCCACAAACAAAGAGGAATGCCCTAACCAAGTGACACGCAATGCACCACTCGGTGTCGCCAGTGCAGCTACATCTACCGCGTTATAAGGTAAAGCCTGAGCTGGCTTCATTTGGCTACGTTCGGCAAAAAAGCGCCACATTAGCTTTGCCATGCCTTCATCCGTATCCACCTTGACCATGTTCGAAATAACGTTGCCATCTTTAAATTGAGGCGATTGAGCAATACGTTCTTGGCGAATGTCTTCGCTTCTTACCAAATCGCCCGTAACGTTGCCACCAGCAGCACCAGCTAGGCCAAGTACGCCTAAAACAGAAATCAACGATGTCTTCACTACTGTGTTCATAATTGCAGCTAGCCTCAAAAGTAAACGATGGTGTATACTTTCAATATTATTGGTTTCCACAGAAAAGTAAACACAACCGTTTACTTTTATTTTTGGCAAAAAGGCAATTTATGGCTAAAGTGGCTGAAATTAAACAAGAAAATATTATTCGTTCGGCGATAAATATTTTTGCTGAAAAGGGCTTAGAGCAAGCAAGTATGGAGGCGATAGCTAAACAGGCTGAGGTATCTAAACGTACTTTGTATAAGTATTACCCGACCAAAGACAGCTTATTTTCAGTGATTGTCGATAGGTTACTTGATGGCTGTAAGGTAATGAAAACCTTAACCTTTGACGCAGATGTAGAGATTAGGTCGCAGCTCGTTGCGATTGCCCAAAAAGAAGTGACGCTGCTGTGCCAAACGGAATTTCTCACGCTATCACGCATGGTGATGACGGAGTGTATTCGCTCAAATGTGATCGCTAATATCATGCTAGAAAGATTACAGAACCTCGAGGGGGGCTACAGCTTTGAGCAGTGGATCGAAAATGCCAATGTCGCCAATAAACTCACCGTTCCTCATCCGCAGATTGCCGCAGAGCAATTTTTTGCCAGCTTAAAAGCCGTTGTTTTTTGGCCTCAAATTTTGATGCACCAGCCTATCGCGTCAGAACAACAACAACAGCTGGCAATCACATGCGCAGTAGATCAATTTTTAGCGGCTTATATTCCAAAGTAAAACTCAAAAAGAAGGCCCCTTATTTAGATGCCTAGGTAAGACACCCAAAGTGGGCGCTTAATTAAATTCACTATCGCGACTCTGACTCTACCAGTTCACACTACAATATTTATGGGTAGAAGAAGGTAGCAGTGTATGAATATAGAGCAACTGAGTGCTTTCGTTACAACAGCAGAAACAGGCTCATTCAGTGCCGCGGCTCGCCGTTTAGGTAAGAGCATGCCAACGATCAGTCAACTCGTAGGTAATCTAGAGATTGATTTAAATCTTGAACTTTTTGATCGAAGTGGTCGCTATCCAAGCCTGACTTCAGCAGGCATTGAGCTATATGATTACGCTAAATACAGCGTCGACAGCGTTAGCGACATTACCCTAAAAGCACGAAGCCTTAATGCTGGCGTAGAAAACAGCCTTCAACTCGGACTTGAATCAGCACTGTACGATAACTATATCCTCCCCCAGTTGAGTAACTTTCATCTCGCTTTTCCACAAACTAACCTTAGTTTTATACGGCGGAACACCCATCAATTACGAACGCTTGTAATTGATGGTACGATCGACTTAGCCCTTGGCTATATCGACACCATTATTCAACCCAGCGAGTATCACTCTCACAGCTTTGCTAAAGATACGATTGTTGCTGTAATCGGCGAAAAGCATGCGTTGGTAGGTAAAACAATTAGCTATTCGCAACTCAATCAACAACTGCAATTATCCTTCTCTATCGTTGAAAGTATTGAAGGCAGCAAACACGGCAAACCATTATGGCTTTTTGAACACCCAGGTAGACTGAAAGAGGTTTTACATCAAGGGATTGGCTGGGCATTTGTTCCCAAATCTTGGGTGAAAAATGAACTGAGTAATGGTCAATTTAAAAAATTACAGTTGGACTTTCTCCATCAAGACATCCACTTAGAAATTGAACTCATGACATCTAAAACACGAGCTGAAGGGCCTGCGCTAACTTGGTGGAAAGACGCCATTCTGGCATCTGTTCTAAAATAACATCGCTTAATATTTAGCCGTCCCTGGTGACCCCTTTACTAACCATGCCTTGTACTTGGTAGAAGGTATGTATCGCCCCCAACCTATCCCCTGCAAGCACAGCTCACCTATAGGTCAAACCTTGAGTACCTCAATTTTATGAAAGCAATTATTGGTTAATAATCCACCGCATCAGGAGACGATGCCAAGGAAAAGGGCTCAACTCATTAATCAATTTGCAATGGTGTACTCATGAATAACAAACTCAAATTACTTGGCATAGTCCTTATTCCTATGATGCTAACAGCATGTAATGGCGGCGGTAGTAGCAATAATGGACACCGTAGCGGTGGAGAAGATGGTTGCCCTAGAGGAATGGAGCGTGAGCGCGGCGTTTGTGTTCCAGATGACGACAATGGTCATCGCTCGAAGCCTAACCCTGGATTTCCTGGGTCAAACGGAGAGATCAGTACCGCTGGCTTTTACAACATGATCAGAGATAGTGAAAATGTAGCGACCATTGATAGCAGAGGCAATGTCCTATTTTGGGATGACTACTATGAAGGAGACCGAAAAGTAGAAGCGACCGCCAATGTCCGAGCAAGTGTAAAAATCGATCAAGACTATTTTGAACAACGAAGTTGTCGTAAAGGTGACAGCTCATATGGCTATGTACGTCCCCACGAATACCGCTTCAGTCAGCAATCTGGCAGTGTACAATTTGCGACTAATTGCGGTGAAGATAATGGTGGAATATACCAACAGCAAGCACATAGAAAGCAAACCATGGGCCAACAAATGATCCTCACTTCCATTGATGGTATCGTCATCGAAGTCACAGATAATCAAATCATGGATGAGCAAGGTAATATTGCCATGCTAGAGCAAAACAATCACTTGACCACACAAGCTGGCACTGAGGACTGCGAGCAAGAGTACATCATTACCGATAACGCCTTAGCCATATTGCCAAGCGACCTTTGTAAAACACCGACTTTTACACCGGGGATCTATAAAAATCAGTAAGTATCTAGCCATACTGTGGCAGAGAACAATGTGAGCTCCTGCTTTAATCTTATCTAAAAGCAGGGGACCCTTTGTCTAATACTCGTCAGGGCGCAGAGTTAATATTTCAACCCCATCTCTTGTTACTGCCACTGTATGTTCCCACTGTGCTGATAATTTCTTATCACGGGTCACCACAGTCCAGCCATCTTTTTTGGTTTTGGTACGGTGCGTTCCTTGATTGATCATTGGCTCTATCGTAAACGTCATGCCTTCTTTGAGCACCATACCCGTACCTGCGCGACCAACATGTAGCACTTGCGGATCCTCATGCATTTCTTGGCCAATACCATGACCGCAATATTCACGAACTACGCTATAGCCATGGCTTTCAGCATGTTGCTGTACCGCATGACCAATATCCCCTAAACGCGCACCAGGTTTTACCTGTTTAATCCCTTTCCAGAGCGCATTATAGGTTTCTTTTACCAACTTACGCGCTTGCGGCGAAACATCACCAATCATGTACATTTTACTGGAGTCAGCAATATAGCCATTTTTCTCTAAGGTAATATCAAGATTAATAATGTCGCCGTTTTTCAAAGCTCGGTGAACCTGTGGCATACCATGACAAATCACATCATTAATCGACGCGTTAAGCACATAAGGGTAATCGTACTGTCCTTTACTGGCAGGGCGTGCACTTAACGTATTCACAATGTAATCATCTACCCGATCATTGATTTCCATGGTAGTCACACCAGCCACCACAAAGCTGTCTAGCATGGTGAATACATCGGCTAGCAAGCGGCCTGATTCGCGCATCAGCGCTATTTGCTCTGGTGTTTTAACAACAACATTAATCATTGATCAGCCCTTGTAGTGTTAGTGATTCACTCAAAAGTAATTTACGGACTAGTTCGTTATAAGAGAGCGTTGGGTTGAGCTCGGCCATCATGCCCATTTTTATCCAAAACTCAGCTTGAGAATTAATTGAACGCGACATTGCACCACTGGCTTTACGAATTTCTTCATGCAGTTCTTCTGAAATTTTAACGATTCCCATCGTGAACATCCTGATACTTTTCATATATGGTTTATATATAAATCATATACAGATTACTTAACAAGGTAAACCCCAAGGTCATTTAGGAAGAAGGAAATGCTAAACTGCGAAATAGACTTGAAATTGAATGAAGATCGCTTGCTATCATCACGAGGTAAGTGGCATATTCGCTTACATATCAGCACGATAATTTAAGATTAAGGTAGGATGACCCATGCTTCGGATCAATGCGCAGGAAAGACCGCACTGGCGTGCATTAGCGAAAGAATATGGCTTCGGTTTTCACTCTATGTATGAAGACCCCTACTGGGACGAAACGGCATACTACCAATTTACTCTGAAGCAAATAGAGCAAGATCTCGAAGCACCCACCGAAGAGATCCACCAAATGTGTTTAGCCATGGTCGATAAAGTGGTTAAAGACGAGTACTGGTTACAACGCTTTCAAATTCCCGAAAATATGTGGCAAAACGTGCTGGATTCATGGAAACGTCAAGAACCGTCACTCTATTCTCGCCTCGATTTTGCCTACGATGGTAAAGGCTTTGCTAAGTTGTATGAAAACAATGCCGATACTCCAACATCACTGTATGAAACGGGGTTTTGGCAATGGTTGTGGCTTGAGGACTTAGTCGATAATGGCCAACTCCGTCGCGATGCCGATCAGTGCAATTTGCTACAAGAGTTGCTGATCAAACGCTTCAAAGAGCTGTCTAGCATGCAGCCAGGGCAGACCATTCACTTTTCGTGCTGTAAAGATACAGTTGAAGATCGCGGTACAGTGCAATACATCGAGGATTGCGCCAGAGAAGCGGGACTATCGACGGCGTTTGTTCACGTTGAAGACATTGGCATCAATGGCAACAACGAATTTACCGATCTCAAAGACACCCCTATCCGCTGGATGTTTAAGCTTTACCCTTGGGAAGATATGTTTCGCGAAGATTATGCGCAATATTTAGATCAATCCAAGGTTAACTGGCTCGAACCAATGTGGAAGTCCGTGCTAAGTAACAAAGCCTTACTGCCTTTATTGTGGAAAGAATTTAAAGGTCACCCTAACCTACTACCTTCATTTTTCGCCGACGATCGTGAATTATCGACGCTAAAAGACTATGTTGTAAAGCCACTATTTGCTCGCGAGGGGGCGAATATTACGGTGGTGAAAAATGGTCAGCAAATCTTACGCGTCGATGGTCCGTACGGCGACGAAGGTGTGATTTATCAGGCTTTTCATCCACTACCAAAATTTGGTGATAACTACACGCTAATCGGCAGTTGGCTGGTGAATGATGAAGCCGCAGGCATCTCCATTCGCGAGGACAGCTCGCTGGTCACCCAAGATATGTCACGCTATATTCCGCATGTGATCATGGGGTAGTCAGCCAACCGGCTTTTCCGCCTAAAAAGCATGACATGAACATATCCCCTAGAACGCAGAATATAAAAAAACAGCCTCATTCATCATGAGGCTGTGATCTTTTAACTAAAGCACTAGTCGCGTACTAAGGTGTAAGCTGTTTCATCGCTTCGCTGATTGCGGCATCTAACTGTGCATCTTGACCTTTTGACACTTGCTCTGGGGTATTAAACACCAAGACATCAGGTTGAAGTTCTAAGTTCTCGTAATATTGCCCTGTCATATTTTTAAGAGGCAAATACGGGAAGCGATAACGGATTCCGTCGTACACTTCTGATTCAAACCCAGTCACAGCAGTACCTGTACCAGGCACAGGTTCACCTATGATAGGACCTACCTTCAGATCTTGAAAATACTGACTAAACGCAGAAGCTTCTGAATATGAGGCAGAGTTAGCAATCACGAATGAAGGCTTCAACCAATTACGACGACTCGCATCTGAAGCGGCTCGCCCTGCATGCGGCACGACATCAGCAACTTTACGCGCTGTGAGAAACTCAATCAGTGTATCTGCTAAGAAACCACCACCATTAAAACGCACATCAAGTATCAACGCATCTGCAGAACGGAAACGCCCTAACGCTTCAGAACGTAAATGTTGAAAGGATTCATTACTCATGTCTGGCAAGTAAACATAAGCAACTTTACCTTTGGTTTGCTTGGTCACATAGTTACGACGTTCAATCTCCCAACGCTTCGCTGCCAACGCAGATAAACCAGCACTATCTGTCGGTGTAACTCTGACATGCCGCTCTTTGTTGTTTATAAGGCTATTGCTTTTAGTTAGGGTCAATTCAACTTGTTGTTCCGCTTTATGGTTTAAGGCTTTTGCTAGTTCAGGCAAGGTCGTTACAGGCAGACCATTAACCGCCACCAGCTTATCACCCGCATTTAGCACCACATCACTAAGATCCGCAGGACCGCCCGGTAGAATACTATCAATCACTAAACCTTCGCTCGGTGCTTTCGCCGAGCTGGTTGCCCGCTGGCTTGTAAACACCAAACCAAGAGCCGCGGTATCATCTTCTGTATTTTTTTCACGGGGATCACCGTAACCACCGGTATGGGAGGCATTTAGTTCGCCATATAGCTCACTGATCAGCACACCTAAGTCTCTATCGTTATTAATATGCGGTAAAAACTGCAAGTAGAACTGGCTGTAATATTGCCAATCTACCTTCCCCATATCCTGACGATAATAAAGCTGCTCGGTTTGCTTTAGCATTTGCTGATAGGCCGCCACTTTGCGCGGTTCATGACGATAATCAATCGGCAAATTAATCGGAATATAAGTTTTATCTGCCGTTTCCAAATCGACTTTCACAACATCGGTATCGAGCTGTAAATACATCACACCTTGCTGCGGGCGTATCACACTGGCCATCGCGAGAGGTAAATCATTAAACAATAGCTCGGTTTGCTGTTTACGAATATCGTACACAAAGCTACGTGTCAGCTCATCACCGTCCGGTGCCTGCTTAGCATCCACCACGTACAGTTGATCACCAAATAAGGCAAAATCGAGGATATTGCCCGAGAATGGAAACTCAAAGGCTTGGCGGTATTCAAGGTTGCGCGCAGAAAAAGCATACGACGGTATTTCATCCTCTTCTAACGCCACTTCATTTTGGTAATCAGCCTTCGCCTGACCATTTGTAAAGACTCCTTTAATAACATAGTTGGCATCTTCACCATCGGTACTTTTCAAACCGCCTTCGGTCGATAACCAACTGAGAATACGGCTGTCATCACTCCACTTCGGCAAAGTGTTATAAAAGCCATTTTGCGATACATTCACCGCAGGCTTTTTACCCTCAGCATCAACAACTAAAATATCGTTATTATATGGTGATGGGTTCACATGTACCGCAAGTTGGCTCGAGTCTGGCGACCAAGTAAATTGTAGGCTCCCTCTTTCGCTCACATTTTCAGGCGAGATAAGTTCACTACCTAATGCCAGTTTCTGGGCCCCTTTCAAGGTACTAATTAATTTTTCAGGGAGCGTCTTACTCGGAGCGTAGTTATCAAGATCAATCACATGGAGCGAACGTCCACCCACAACAAAAGCCAACTTTTTCCCATCTGGGGAATATTTAGGCTGTGTAATGTCGACCCCATCCACTTGTAAAAAGGGGGTTTCATCAACGACAGGAGCCGTTGATAGTGGCTCTTCATCCATCAAGGATTGCGTTATATACAAGCCCCAATTACCGTTTCTTAATGCCGCATATAGCACGCCATAACCATCGGGGGTGTAGACCATTTGTTTCTCAGCAGCCGCTGAGTTAGTCAAACGCTGCACTTTGTCTTTCTCTGTATCTAAAGCAAAAATATCACCGTAACTCGCCAGTAGCATTTCATCAGAGTCGGTATCAGCACCTGGGTTTGCAGGCATGAATGCCGAGGCATGGCTGGCAGAAAAATAACGATCCTGACTCGGTGCAAAGTGGGCAATATTTAGTGCGATTTTCTGAGGCTTATGGCTCCCTTTACCCAAGCGATATAACTCACCACGGTAAGAAAATGCAATATCACCATTGTCGGCAACAGTTAAGTCTCGCACTGGGTGTTGGGCAAATTGGGTAAGCTGCGATGTTTCTTTAGTCGCTAAATTGTAATACCAAACATTAAAGTCACCACTTTGCTCACTCAGGTAGTAGAAGCCATCACGATTGTGATCCCAGATTGGCGATTGTGCCGCGATACGATCTGGTGTTAATTGGCGGTGCTGTTTTGTTTTCGCATCAAATAGCCAAATAGTCGGAACAGCAAACGAAGACTGATGCTTACGGTAGCGCTGATCTTTATGAGGCGTGTTATACAGTAATTTATCTTGCTTTAAATTCCACGTCGCGTGACGAGCAGGAATAGCAAGAACGCTTTGCATAGCACTATTGGCGAGATTTACAGTATAGAGCTGATTACCAGGCGAACCAAAAGACCATGGACTGGCTTGGCTATAAAAATCTTGGTCTGTCGGTGTTGAGCGTGTCGTTGAAAATAACACCTGCTGCCCATCAGGTGTGAAGCCTGTAGGTATGTCACTGCCCGAGTTATAAGTCAGACGCTTCATCGCCAAGCTGTCTAGTGACAAGGTGAAAACATCATCATTACCAAAAGGGTTAGCCGCAAAGGCTAAGGTTGAATTATCCGCTGACCAAGTCAATGCATGAGGATAAAATTCACCGCCAGTCAGGGCACGAGCATCCCCTCCTTGGCTGGGCGCAATATAGATTTTGCTTTGGTAAGTAAAAGCTATTTTACTGCCATCTGGTGATAGGGCTGTATTTTTCAGCCAAAGTGGATCGTTATTGGCGTAAGAAAAAGAAGCAGAGCATGCTGCGACGAGTGCGCAGAGGTACTTGAGCGAGGTGGTTGGCATTATACCTTTCCTTGAGACTCATCCGTTTGTGAATGGTAATGATTTTACTTATTATGAACAATGTACATAACTATCATTCATCCTCTCGACTTACAAGCAAAGAAACGCCCCCAACCTCTCATCCTTACCGTTAATTTTTTGAAACACAGCCTTTACGATACAAAAAAACAAAAAGATTATTCTTTTTATAGTCAACACCTTAGCCATCGCTTCCTTAGCTACTCTGCCACCATTTCTAAACTCTCAGATCCAAAACGCATCAAGGTGCGTATTACTTATTCGAGCTAGTTAAAAGCATGACTGCTAGCAAAAGGCAATTTGAGAGGTAACTATGTTGAGATCGATTGTACTTTTTCTTACGGTGCTTTATTTACAAGGCTGTGCCAACAGTACCTTCTTCTCACCATCAAAAAGCGCCGAGTTGAACCCAGAAGTTCGCTGGTTAGCATCGCAATCAGGTAACGACATTGCATACCTATGGTTGCCCACCGAGCATCCAGAACCACAAGGCGCTGTCATTCATTTCCACGGTAACAGCGGCCACATGGAAGAAACCCAAGAGAAAGTTGATTGGTTGACCCAGCACGGGTACGACGTGATGGTATTTGATTACTCAGGCTTTGGTCATTCTTCAGGTGTTGTTAGCGACGAAGCCGCTTATTTAGATGCTATTACTGTGCTCAAATACATTGAGCAAGTGAAAGCCTCAACCTCTCAACCTGTCTACACAGTAGCAACCTCTACAGGGGGAAATATATTCCTTCGTGCATGGGCAGATAATCCCATTGCAATTGATGGCGTGATCATCGATTCATCCTTTACGAGCTATATCGACACCGCAGAACATGTGGTGGAACAAGGTGCATTGGGCGAGTTATTTTCATGGGTAGTGCACCTGATCATGCGCGATGATTATGCTGCTAATCAAGTGGCTGAAAATCTACCTGTGGCACCATCATTGGTACTGCACTGTGAACAAGACAGTGTCGTTCCTATCGAATTTGGCGAGGGAATTTATGACCAGCTACAAGGGGAAAAAGAGTTTTGGCGCTTAGCGGGATGCAAGCATGCTCGTGCATTAACCACTCAGCACCCTGAATATCAGCAGCGCTTGGTGAGCTGGTTACAACAAACCGCACCTGATCTATCACCAAGTGGTGAAGAGCCAAGTACGGTGTTAGCAAGTAATCAACCAGTGCCATCACTGTGAACCAGCAATAGCAATGACACTTTATTAACGGTTGTTTACCTAACGTATCTAGTGGACGCTATTTCGCTTTCAATTCTAATAGCGTATGGCCTAAGCCAATATCATCAGTACGTGTTGCAACATCAAAACCCGCTTCTTCCACGAGTTCTAAGAAATCTTCACTGCGGTAGAAACGGCTATTACCGTTCGCTAGACAGGTGAAGTAAAGCGACGTTGCATTCAGGCTAAATGAAGCAGCATCGTAACGCTGTGCATCCCAGAAAAGCTCAAGGATATATACTGTTGCGTCTTCATCCATCGCTTCACGTACGCGACGAAGAATACTTAAGATTTCCATTGGTGAGAAACAGTCAAGGAACTGGCTCATCCACCACACATCTGCACCACTTGGCAATGCTTGGCTCTTATCTAGCATATTGGCAGGGAAACCATTAACGCGATCAGCAAAACCTTGCTCTTTGGCGTTTTTCATTGCCATTTCGATCTGCTGTGGCAAATCAATGATGGTCACTTCAACATCAGCATCGTGATTACAGCACTGAAGCGCCCACTTGCCCGTGTTACCACCAATATCAAACACACGTTTTGGCTTGGCCGCAAACACGCGCTCTAATAAAATCGGGAATGAACGATCAGAATAGAAGTGATCAAAGTTAAACCAGCTCTCTTTTGCTTTTTCAGGCAGTTGTGACAAGCCTTCATAAATAGTTGGCCAATCGCCCAACTCTTTAAGGCCAGCTGGTGTACCTTCGGTGATCGCTTCGGTTAGGTGCATCATCGCGGCGTAACAAACGTCTGCGGTGAAATCCATATTCGCGCGTGTCATACCATCGTGCAGCAAGAAGTAACCCAGTTTCGCTAATACATAGTTTGGTTTGTGCCATGTCACGATATGCGCACTCAACGCCATATCGAGCAAGACCTTCACACCGTATTCAGATACGCCAGTTTGTGCTGCGATTTGATCCGCGTTTAATCCTTCACTACCTGCTGAGTCTAGCGCTTCTAAAATACCAAGGTCACGTAGAGTACGTGCGGTATGAAAAACGATTGGCGCAAAAGCCAATTTCTGAGCTTCCGTTTTTGCTTCTAAAGCAGTGAACGGGTCTTGTTGATATTGAGTCACAAAAAACCTAATTATTTATATAGATGAGAAAACGTTATTATATTTGCCGCTATATTCGTTCTAAGAATATAAAGAGTATAGGTTGTTATCTATACTCTTTATATTTGTAGCAAATAGGCCAACATTAACAATGTATTGACCTATTATATAATAATGACGACCAGTATAATTAAACTATAGCGCTGCTAGCTTTTTCTTAATATCGACATCTAAGTTATTTATCCAACGATTATAGTTATGGTGGATCTCACCATCTTCGTATTGTAAATTCTCAGAGCTAACATAATGAATTGAGTATGTTTTTGCATTATACTCAACGTCAATTATTGCTTTGTGTGTACGTTTGATAATTTCACCACGAATCGTACCCGGCTTGGTTTCTTGCATGATCCAACCACGATCAGCACCTGATTGCAATATTGCGCTTCGTACCTGATCAACTTTTACGTTATATGATACAGGTGCGTTATCAACATTAAGAACTGGTTGTGTACGACTACAGCCAACGACACTGGTTAGCACTGCGGCAATAATAAGCCCTTTAATGAGTTTCATGAGAGTTCCTTAATCGACTTAGTTGTAATAGAACATTGATTTATTAGTCAGCAATCATATATCCTGAACGGAAAATCGCTAGTAGTTTTATTATCTTTAATAATGCACTCTGTTTCGTAAAAATTAAGTAAACGATTGAAAATGAATAACATATCTTTCAACATCAATAAGCTGATGCCTTTATCTGCTGGCTTAACATCCGATGCAGAATGGCTGTATTGGGCGGAAAACGATCATGAATGGCTAATGCCAACGGCAACAGTGCCACACGATCTTATTCCACCGATGGCACGTCGACGTATGAGTCAGCTAAGCAAAATGGCAGTGCAATCGGCCATTGCTATCAGCCAAGAACAAGAAGTTGATTATATTATCTTTTCCAGTCGCCATGGTGAGCTGACTCGCACTGTTCAACTTTTACAAGACATTCTTGCTGGGCATGACGCTTCACCGACGGCGTTCTCACAATCAGTCCATAATACAGCGGCAGGCTTGTACACCATTTTAACCAAACAGGCGATTCCAGTATCGTCATTAAGTGCAGGTGAAAACACCTTCCCTTCTGCGCTTATCGAAGCAAATAGTTATTTGGCACAACATCCATCACACCAAGTGTTAGTGGTCGATTTTGATCAGCCAGTCCCGGACATTTACCGTAGCTTCACTCAGGAAACGTTTCATGGTTACGCTGTTGCCATGCTGCTAACTCAAGGTGCCGATTTCCAGCTCAGTTGGACAGCTAACCGCAGTGAACAGGTTCAATATCCTTTGCCGCACGCGCTTACTTTGGTGTCTCATCTCCAATTAAATGACTCACAATGGTCAATTAACTCGCAACGCAACCAATGGAATTGGCGCGTAGCAAGCGGAGAAAAGAAGTAAATGGCGCACACCGTACCCATAAAGGCCGAATTTAACCGTTATTGGCGTATATTTGCGACGGGTTTTTGCTTTTCGCTGTTTGGCATCGGTGCGCTGGCGTTAACGTTTATTGCCTTTCCAGTCATGACGTTGTCGGCGCGTAACCAGCAGCAACGTGAAATGCGTGTTCAGGCCATTATTCAACGTACCTTTGCTTTTTTCTGTCGCACCATGAAGTTTACGGGCGCGATTGATTACGAATTTATTGGCGAAGATATTCTGCGCCAAGACCGCAACTGCTTAGTGGTGGCTAACCATCCAAGTTTGATTGACTACGTGCTTATCGCATCACGCATGCCACAATGTGATTGTTTAGTTAAAGCGGCATTGTGGAATAACCCTTTTATTAAGGGCATTGTAAAAGCGGCAGGATATATCCCTAATCGTGATCCCGACAACCTGATAAGCGACTGCTCAGAGCGCCTTGATGATGGCAATGTTTTACTCATATTCCCTGAAGGAACACGTACGACACCCAAGCAAAAATCGAAACTTCAACGAGGAGCGGCGCAGATTGCGATACGCACTCAAAGTGATATAAGATTAATCCACATCACAGTTTCGCCATCCTTTCTGACCAAAGGAAGCAAGTGGTATAAAGTACCAAAAAATAAACCTTTTTTTCGCGTAGAAGTAAAAGATAAAATACAAACTGCGCGTTTTATTGATAATGCAGACTCTGTGACAACAGCAGCTCGACATTTGAACAGCCACCTTGCGGAAGTGCTTTTTCCGCCTGCGGCTTGATAAGAAACCATCGATTTCATTTATTACAAGTAGGCCAAAATGGAACAATTACAGACAGAATTAAAAGCTTTAATCATTGAAGCACTAAACTTAGAAGATATCGCTGTCGACGACATTGAAACCGATGCACCACTATTTGGTGACGGCCTTGGTTTAGACTCTATCGATGCACTGGAACTTGGTCTTGCGATCAAGAAAAAGTACAACATCGTTATCGATGCTGATGACACGAAAACTCGTGAACACTTTGCTTCAGTAGCAAATCTAGCTAACTACATTGCAGCAACCAAAGCGTAATTCATTATGACCGACGTAAACCGTAACGAAGTATTTGAGCAAGTGCGCAATGCACTGGTTGAGTTGTTTGAGATTGATGCTGCTGACATCACGCCAGAAGCGCAACTTTATCAAGAGTTAGACCTAGACAGCATCGATGCAGTCGATCTTGTAGTGCACCTACAAAATCTCACTGGCAAAAAAATTAAGCCTGAAGAGTTCAAATCAGTACGCAGCGTGAATGACGTTGTTGATGCTGTAATTGAACTACTGAAGGAAAGCTAATGCGCGCGCTGACGGCTCTGTCAGCGATTGCTTTATTAGCTTATCCGCTAGCAGTTTACTATGGCCTTAGCCGATGGGGGCTTGGGGTTGTAGCCGGGCTGCTAGCGTTTTTATTTTTGCTTCGCATTATCGCTGGAAACCAAACTCGGTTACGAGAACTCAGATACGTTGCTTGGCTAAGCGGCGCGACAGGTATTGTACTCACCTTACTCGGCACTGTATTTCAACAAGAAGGGTGGTTTACTTTTTACCCTGTCGTTGTCAATACACTGATGCTAGGCCTGTTCGGTATGAGCTTGTGGCAAAAAGAAACCCTAGTCGAGCGTTTAGCTCGCCTTCAAGAACCAGATTTACCCGCCAGTGGAGTACGGTACACCCGCAAAGTAACGAAAGTGTGGTGTGCGTTTTTTGTCGTTAATGGCTCAATTGCGCTATACACCTGTTTTCAACCGTTAGCGGTATGGACACTTTACAATGGCTTAATTAGCTACTTAGCCGCTGGCACTTTATTTATCGCTGAATTCATTGTTCGCTTCTTTGTGCGAGAAGATGTGACGCAAAAAAATGACCAGCAGCAAGACGAAAAGAAAAGCAGGTAAAAGAGGCAGCCATGATACAGACCATTTCCTATACCTCGCTAGCGAATGTGATGCTTACCAAGCGTCTGCCTGAATCGCTAGTCGCTTTTCAAGATGATACCCAGTGGCAGCAATTTCAGCGTGATGTGAGTGAGTTAACCACTTACCTCAATACTCAGCCCCAATTACGTTGGGCCTTGTGCTTTGCTGACAGTTACTACTTTGCGGTTGCCTTTATGGCTTTATCGCACAGCAGCAAACATATTATTTTGCCGGGTAATCATCAGCCAGCCGCTTTAGCAGAGCTTGCTGAACAGTTTGAAATTCTATTGCACGATGATGCAGTCGCGACCATTGTAGGTATCCCCTCATTGGCTCTTCCTTTTACAGGCGATGCAAATACAAAGTTCAATACATCAGAATTTCAAGCTCTTGATTTAGATGCTTTGAAGCTCACCCTTTTTACCTCTGGTTCAAGCGGTACGCCAAAAGCCATCGAAAAATCATTATCAGGCATTGCAACAGAAATTGATGTGCTGGAATCTCTTTGGGGCGAGCAGTTACTCGAGGCAAAAATAACCAGTACGGTTTCCCACCAGCATATTTACGGATTGCTCTTTCGCATACTGTGGCCGTTATGCAGTGGCCGTGCTTTTGCTCGTCAGGATTTAACGTATCCAGAACAAGTCATGGCACAGGCATCTGCCGATACCATCTTGATCAGTAGCCCTGCTCTCTTAAAACGCCTAGCTGATATGACAGCGACATCACCTTACCGCCAAATATTCTCCTCTGGTGGGCCATTGCCCCATTCAGCGGCGCAACAAAGCGAACGACTATTTTCGTGTTTGCCTGTAGAAGTATTTGGCAGTACTGAAACAGGCGGGATTGGCTACCGCCAACAGCATGAAACAACAACCCCATGGCAGCTATTTCCCTGCCACCAGGTCATGTTGAATGCAGAGCAATGCCTACGCTTACAATCGCCGTTTATTGATGCCGACACTTGGTACCAAACCAGCGACCAATGTGAACTCTTGCCGAATAACCAATTTCAGCTAAAAGGTCGTGCTGATCGTATCGTCAAAATCGAAGAGAAACGTATTTCATTAGTAGATGTTGAACAACGTTTAAGTCAACTCGCTTGGATTGATGAAGCAGCAGTATTGCCTCTCGATGAAGGCCATCGCCTAGTGTTAGGCGCGGTGATAACCCTAACGCCTGCGGGTCAAACAGCACTCGCTGAAATGGGAAAAGGAAAGTTATGGCTAGCAATTCGTCAGCAACTACGACAATGGTTAGAGCCTGTGGGTATTCCTCGTCGCTTTCGTGCCACGGATGAAATACCGATAAATAGTCAAGGTAAACGCCAATTCCAAGCGCTTGTCACGCTATTTTCAGACTAACCGTTAGCCATGTGCTTATTTCAACAAGTGGTTGTTTCTACCCGCTACACTCAGTAAGCAACCACGTAATAAAGCAGCGATAAATAACAATGACAAAACGAAAGCCAACCATCATCGAGCAAGCGATCACCGATCATCATGCGACGTTAACGCTACGTGTCGATGCGGATATTCTCGACTTTACCGGCCACTTTGCGCAGTTTCCTCTTCTTCCGGGTGTAAGTCAGATTGATTGGGCAACCTACTACGGTCAGCAACTATTACAAGCTGCCCCTAAGTTTGCAGGGATGGAAGTGATTAAGTTCCAAGAGCCTATCACCCCAGACATGGTGATAACACTCAAACTGGAATGGGTTGAAGATAAGCAAAAGTTGTACTTCAGCTACCTGTCTGACGCAGGTACACACTCATCAGGCCGCATTAAGTTAGGGTATTAAAGCATGACGACTTTCCGCCCTTGCTTTCTGATCCCCTGCTATAACCATGGCAAAACCGTTCCTGCGGTTGTCGATGCATTAGCGAAATATGGTTACCCCGTGATCATTGTTGATGATGGCAGCAATGATGAAACTCAAACGATTTTGGCAGAACAGGCCCAGCGAGCCCTTGTCACTGTCATCACGTTAGCGAACAACCAAGGCAAAGGCGGGGCTGTTATTGCGGGGTTTGAAGAAGCGTTTCGTCAAAGCTTTAGCCATGCGATTCAAATAGATGCTGATGGTCAGCACGATCTGGATGCCTTACCTAAACTTATTGATGAAGCACATTCTCATCCGACGGCGGTTATTTCAGGTTGCCCGGTATACGATGAATCGGTACCGAAATCTCGGTTATATGGCCGTTACGCCACCCATGTTTGGGTCTGGATAGAAACATTGTCGATGAGTATTAAAGACAGCATGTGTGGCTTTCGTGCTTATCCTATCGGGCCAACCATCAAAGTATTGTCACGTAACACTATCGGTCAGCGGATGGATTTCGACACTGAAATCTTAGTTCGTATGTACTGGGATGGCTGTGATATTCGTTTTGTCGAGACCAAGGTAATTTACCCAGAAGACGGCTTATCACATTTCGACGTCCTGTGGGACAACGTAAAAATTAGTGCGATGCACACGCGTTTATTCTTTGGCATGCTGCCACGCATCCCACGGTTACTAAAGCGCAATAAACAGAAAAAAGCCTTACTCAAGGATCAAGAGACAACCACAAATATCCATTGGTCTAAGCAAAAAGAGCGCGGCACCGTGATTGGCATCAAACTGCTGATGTGGGTGTATTCAATCTTTGGTCGTCGTGTATTTGCAGCTTTACTCAAGGCTGTGATTGGTTACTACTACCTCATAGGTGCAAGTGCTCGTAAAGAGTCTGAACACTTTTTGGCACAAGTGAGCCAATATGCTCACGATAATAATCAGCCATTACCAACGCCCTTTAACAGCTACCAACACCTGTTATCGTTTGGTCATACCATGCTTGATAAACTGGCGGGATGGCGTGGGGATTTAAGTACCCAAAACATCACCTTACATGGTAGTGAGCACCTTGCGGAACTGACTGAAAGTAAACAAGGGATTATCATTCTAGGCTCACATTTGGGCAACTTAGAATTATGTCGCGCACTGAGCCGTGATTATAAAAGCATTAAAATTAACGCGTTAGTGTTTACTGAACACGCAGAACGCTTTAACTCAGTAATGAAAGCAGTCAACCCAGATTCAGAACTGAACTTAATTCAAGTCAGCTCTCTGGGGCCAGATACTGCCATATTATTACAACAAAAACTCGAACAAGGTGAGTGGGTCGTGATTGTGGGCGATCGCACATCGGTCACCAAAGAACAACGCTCAATCTGGGCCGACTTTTTAGGCAAACCCGCCCCCTTCCCACAAGGGCCGTTCATGCTTGCAAGCGTGTTAAAAGCCCCAGTTTACCTCCTGTTTGGTTTACGAGACGAACAGCAAGCAACACCCCATTTCGACGTGTATTTTGAACTATTTTCTAAACAGCTGACGCTGCCACGAAAAAACCGTACCGAAGCATTACAAAGTGCCGTTACTCGCTATGCCGAGCGACTTGAGCACTACACAATGAAAGCACCGCTTCAATGGTACAACTTTTTCAACTTTTGGCAGTTAAGTAATAAAAAAGACTAAATTTTATGAATAAGACAATAACCTTTGGCGCAGAGCGCTTAACGATTGAAGACGTGGTTGCGATCTCTAATGGCGCAAACGCAGAACTCAACAACTCTGCTGCTTTTAATGACAAGATTGACCGCGGTGTCGCTTTTCTGGAGCGATTGCTCAAAGAAGAAGGGGTGATTTACGGTGTAACAACGGGCTACGGTGATTCATGTACTGTTGCGATACCGACTGATTTAGTCGATGAATTACCGCTCAATCTAACTCGTTTTCACGGCTGTGGTTTAGGCGAAGACTTAGATAAACAACAAGCACGCGCCGTATTAGCCACTCGCTTGTGTTCGCTTGCACAAGGTGTTTCTGGTGTTAGTCACGACCTACTTAATCAAATCGTGACTTTGGTTAACAAAGACATCGCGCCGCGTATTCCACAAGAAGGTTCTGTTGGCGCAAGTGGCGACTTAACGCCACTGTCTTACCTTGCTGCTGCACTCATTGGTGAGCGCGAAGTCTTATACAAAGGTGAAATTCGCCCAACCGCCGAAGTCTTCAAAGAGTTAGGTATCAACCCTATCAAGCTAAAGCCCAAAGAAGGTTTAGCATTGATGAACGGCACCTCGGTAATGACGGCATTGGCTTGTATTGCCTATAAACGTGCAGAATATCTGGCGCAGTTGTCGACGCGTATTACTGCAATGGTTTCTGTAGGCATGCACGGTAATGACTTCCACTTTGATGAAGCATTATTCGCCGTAAAACCTCACCCAGGTCAGCAGCAGATCGCATCGTGGTTACGTTCGGATCTACAATCAGAGCGCCCACCTCGTAACAGTGACCGCCTACAAGATCGTTACTCACTGCGTTGCGCACCACACGTTATTGGTGTGCTGCAAGACAGCCTACCTTGGCTACGCCAGATGATCGAAAACGAACTTAATAGTGCGAACGATAACCCAATCATTGATGGTGACAACGAGCGCGTACTGCACGGTGGACACTTCTACGGTGGCCATATTGCGATGGCAATGGATACACTGAAAACAGCTGTCGCGAACCTTGCCGATCTGCTTGATCGCCAAATGGCACAGTTAATGGATTACAAGTTCAACAATGGCTTACCGTTTAACCTAACGGGTGCAGAAGGCGAACGTAAGCCAATTAATCATGGCTTCAAAGCGGTACAGATTGGTATTTCAGCATGGACAGCAGAAGCATTGAAACACACCATGCCTGCGAGTGTGTTCTCTCGTTCAACCGAGTGCCACAACCAAGATAAAGTCAGCATGGGCACCATTGCTTCACGTGACTGCCTACGCGTACTGCAACTCACCGAACAAGTTGCAGCGGCCTCGCTATTAGCAGCAACTCAAGCGCTTGAGCTGCGTAAAAAACATAACGAGTTAGATGACAATCACTTCAGCCCAGCACTAAAAGCGATGGCGGCTGCAGTGTTGAATGATTTTGAACCCGTGATTGAGGATCGCCCGCTAGAAGGTGACTTACGTAAGTTTATTGCGATGATCCAGCAACAACACTGGTCGCTATATTAATTTTAAAGGACGCTGTCGATGACCAAGATTGTACAGCCCTTGACTGCCGAGGTGACGATTGTCACCTCCTTTCAAGACGCAGATCCAATGGGTGTAATCTACCACGGTAATTACTTCCGCTATTTTGAAGAGGCACGCCATGCTCTGATGGCGAAAATTGGCTATAGCTATCGGGAAATGCAGGCTTCTGGCTATGTGTGGCCGATCATCGACACCCGCGTTAAGTACGTTAAACCATTACCCTTCAACCATGCGATTCGCGTCACCGCGACGCTGACTGAGTGGGAAAACCGATTACGGGTCGATTACGTTATTTTCGACCTTGATAGCGGGCAACGTTTAACCAAAGCACACACGATGCAAGTCGCAGTACACATCGACGGTGGAGATATGTGTTATGTCTCGCCGACTGTGTTTACCGACAAAGTTGAGGCTTACCATGCTGGTAAAACTGAGTAATAAGACAGGACAGATCAGTAAGCGTAAGCTTGCTCCGATCTACCTTTTAGGCTGTATGGGTTTATTCGCCCTTACAGCCAATGTCCAAGCAGCTGATGATCAAGTAGACAATGCTCAAGTAGCTAGTGGTCAAGTAGCTAAGGCGCAGACAATCACACTGTCGGAACTGCAACAACAGTTAGCAGAGCATCGCTTGGTGCGCGGTGATTTTACCCAAACTCGCACCATGGAAATGTTCAGCCAACCGCTGATCTCTCAAGGGCAGTTTTTGCTAACTCAGCAGCAAGGATTATTGTGGCAACAGACCGCACCATTTCCAGTGAAGCTCACGCTCACCGCGGACAAACTCAGCCAACAGTTTGGCGATCAGCCCGCGCAGGTTATGTCTGCCAGTGATAACCCTATGGTGTTTTACTTCAGTCATGTCTTTTTATCATTGTTCAAAGGTGATACCACCCAATTGATGGAGCAGTTTGACCTCACATTGAGCGAACAAGGCAACGGATGGCAATTGGTATTAGTGCCAACATCAGCCCCGCTCAACGCAGTTTTTCGCGATATCACCATTAATGGCGATCAACACATCAATCAGCTTCGCCTTAATGAAGTTCGCGGTGATAACACCCTGATCGATTTTTCTCATCAACGTACAACGCCGGCGGCATTAAGTGCAGAAGAACAACGTGCTTTCCAACTCTAAACTGGCACTCGCTTGGCTGTGTGTCATGCTGTTATTGGCTGTTGCATTAGGGCAACAGCTTTTTTTCCAGCGTAGTAACCCTATCGAGACCAACATACTGGCGTTACTACCTGAAAACCGCCAAGATCCTATTGCCCAGCAAGCCTTTGATCACGTTGCCAATAGCATGAGCAACAAAGTCATTTTCTTGATTGGCAGTAATGATGCAGACCAAATGTTAGCCGCGGCTGATGCCTTTGACAGCGAATTACAAACCTCGCCTTTATTTGCCAAAATCACCGCTAAAGTGCCCGTGGACACGCAACAGGCATGGGGTGAGTTGTATTTCCCGAACCGCTTTCAACTGTTAACGACAGAACAAAAAACACGGTTAACACAGCACCCTGAGCAACAAACACAGTTCGTGATTCAATCGCTCTATAATCCATTTTCAGGTGTCACTGGCCAAGAATTAGCCAGCGATCCTTTCTTGTTATTTCGTGATTACTTAAGCCAACTCACCAAGCAAACTGGCAACTTCTCGTTAAGCAACGGTTACCTTACGACGAAATATCAAGGCAAGCAGTATGTGTTGATCAGCGCGGATTTAGCCGATTCACCTTACAGTTATCGCTTACAACAACAATTGCCTGAACTATTGAATATAGAACAAGGCATACGCGATACTTTTGATATTGAGTTACTGCATACAGGCGTTGTTTTCTATGCAGAACACGGTACAGAAAGTGCCAAAAGTGAAATCAGTACCATCGGGGTTGGCTCGCTAGTCGGCGTAATTTTATTGCTATTACTGGTGTATCGCAGCCCATTGCCGTTGGCATTAGCACTGTTATCGATTGGTTGTGGTTTGCTTGCCGCGTTCGTCGGCACCGTGGCGATTTTTGGTAAGGTGCACCTATTCAGCCTTGTCTTTGGCGCTAGCTTAATCGGCGTTTCTATCGACTACGCGTTCCACTTTTTAACCGATCGCCTTGCCGCTGGTGAACGTTGGAATGCGAATAAAGGCTTAAAACAGATTTTTACTGCCATTACGCTGGGACTGATTACCAGCCTAATTGGTTACCTTGGCATGTTGATTGCGCCCTTTCCAGGGCTACAGCAGTTATCACTTTTCTCAGCCATTGGCCTAATTGCAGCCTATGCAACCGTAGTGTGCTGGTATCCCGTCTTAGCCGCTAAACCGAGTCAATCCCGACCACTGCCATTAACTCAGACGATGCACGCGTGGTTAGCCCTATGGCAACAGCCACTATTTAGAAAGTGTATGCCCGCTGCTTTGCTCAGCCTTGCTCTCGTTGGCCTTTATCATGTTGAATACAACGATGATATTCGCCAGCTACAAGCACTACCACAAGATTTAAAACAACAAGAAGACACCATTAAAGCCATCACGGGGCTAAGCAGTAGCCAGCAAATGTTAGTTGTGACAGCCAACGATCAGCAGCAGTTGTTACAAAACCTAGAGTCGGTTTCTGGCACGCTCACCAAATTTAAGCAACAAGGTGTCTTAAAGGGCTTTCAGAGTATTAGCCAATACCTGCCGTCAGAAAACACCCAGCAGCAAAATTATGATTTGATTAAGCAGCTTTACCAACAACAAGCTACTGCGCTTGCTCAAGCACTACCGACAGCAGGGCAAGCTACGTTTGATCATGACTTTAGCCCATTAACAGTTGAGCAATTCATCCATTCGCCAGTGTCTGAGCCGCTCCGTTTCTTATGGTTAGGTAAATTAGCCAATCAGCAACAAGCCGCTATTATCATGCTGAGTGATGTTTCCGATATTGGGCCTATTGTTGATTTCGCCGAACACTCAAATACCGTTAGTTACCTCAATAAAGCCGATGAAGTCTCATCTCTCTTTGGCGAGTACCGTGTACGGGTAACCGAACTCTTGATTGCTGCTAGTTTGGTGATCATGGGCGTGCTTTGGTGGCGCTACGGCTTTACCCGCGCAGTGCGTCTGATGTTACCACCGGTAATCGCGGGAATAGTGGGGATAGGGGTAACAAGTTTAACAGGCGTGCCACTTAACTTATTTAACTTACTGGCATTGATTCTGATTTTAGGGATCGGCATAGATTACACTTTGTTCTTTGCCGAACAGCATCAAGCGGATGCCACTCTATTGTCAATTACCCTTTCTGCCATGACGACGCTGTTATCGTTTGGTTTGCTCGCATTAAGCCAAACCCAAGCGATTCACAGCTTCGGTATCACAGTACTCACAGGTATCATGGTCGCGTGGTTACTCGCACCCTTGTCAATGGCAAGCTCATCACATACCTCTTCGACTAAGGAGCACAAAGCATAATGTTATCTAAGGCTATCAAACCTTTCTCTACCGCACTTTGCGCGGGTTTGCTCCTAAATGCATTAACGGGTTGTAGCTCACAGCCAATGCAACAGCAAGCCAACTTGATCGAAATAGCACCCAAGGTGTCGGTGACCATCCCAACGCCAGAAGATCTGGGTTACCGTTTAACCGCGAGCCAACTCATCAGTGCACAGTGGGGAGAGCCGGCAGAACAAAAACAGCAACAACAACTCCCCGTGCAGTTAGAAGTCGACCAAAATAAAGTCGCGCTTGCAGGATTCTCGTCATGGGGGGCACGTATCTTAACGCTGTCATACCAAGATCAAATTATCGAAGCGAGTGTACTTACAGGGCTTGAAACGACGTTACCGAAACCAGAGCAAGTATTGTTTAACCTGATGATCACCTTATGGCCAATCGAGAGCTGGCAACCGCATTTAGCCCAAATTGGTTGGCAGCTCACCGAGTCTAACCAGCAGCGTCAGCTGTTCGATAATAAAGGTAACTTAGTGGCCGATATTCACTATCAGTCAAACGAAACACCCGTTGCGCCAGCTCAAACAGCAAGGGATCCATCACGCTCTTATTTAGATGGCACCATTACATTTAGTAACCACCAATTGGGTTACACCATCACCATAAAAACACTAAACCATACTCAGCAGCCGCTTTAAGTAAGCACTTTAAGCAACCGTTTAATATGACGATGTATAACAACAAGCCTAACAGCTAGGTATCACGAACAACAACGCGGTGTAACACGATGAATCAAACAGCCTCAGCAGCCACACCACTCTATATTCACAGTTGTGGTTTTCACTCTGCGCTGGGTTTAGAGCATAACGATATTCATGCTCGACTTGCTCAAGGGCATAGCCCTGATATGCAGATCTGTAATGATATGCTGAACGACGGCACAGCAACGGTGATCGGCAAAGTCACCGCAGACTTACCCGCTCTACCAGCAGCATTAAAAGCGTTCGATACTTACAATAATCGATTAGCGCAATCTGCATTAGCTCAGATGGCACCGAGTGTAGCGCACGCCATTACTCAGTACGGTTCAGATCGTATTGCGGTGGTGGTAGGAAGCAGTACCTCAGGTATTGCCGATGGTGAAACCGCTTTAAAAGCCCAAGCGAATGACGGCGAGTTTCCCTCTGAATTTCACTACCACCAGCAAGAGCTGGGTAACTTGAGTGAATTCATTGCCGACTTTTTCCAGATCCAAGGCCCAACATATACCGTATCGACAGCTTGTTCATCCAGCGGCCGTGTATTTTTATCGGCCCAGCGATTATTACAATCTGGCCTTGCTGATGCCGTTATTGTAGGCGGTGCAGATTCGCTCTGTAAACTCACTCTAAATGGTTTCCATGGCTTGGAAGCTTTGTCGAGCGAACTCTGTAACCCCTTCAGTGCCAACCGAAAAGGCATCAATATTGGTGAAGCTGCAGCGTTTATGTTGCTTAGCCAAGATAAACCATCAATGGTCGATGAAGGCTCTGATACAAATCCGGATACAAGCTCGGATAAAAACACAAATATAAAAATGCCCGCTATTGCGCTATTAGGCGCAGGTGACAGCTCTGACGCTCATCATATCTCGGCGCCTCACCCTGAAGGTAATGGTGCGGAAGAAGCCATGCAAAAAGCATTAACCAATGCGCAATTAACACCATCAGACATTGGTTATATCAATGCCCATGGCACAGCAACGCCACTGAATGATGAAATGGAAGCAAAAGCCATTCATCGTGTATTCGGTGAACTTGTTCCGGTAAGCTCAACTAAACCCTTTACTGGCCATACACTGGGTGCAGCCAGTGCAGTAGAAGCTGCAATATGCTGGCACGTTTTACGGTATAATCTTGCTATACCTCAGCAAATTAACGATGGTGAACGCGCTGATAGTTTGGCGCCGATTCTACTTGCAGGGCAACATACCGCACTCAACAATAAAGCCATTTTGAGCAATTCATTTGCCTTTGGTGGTAACAATATCAGCCTTATTTTTGGATATGTTTATGACTAAAATCCCCCACTTACATCAATTATTGCCCCACGATACGCCAATGGTGCTGGTTGATGAACTGATCGATGTTGGTGATGAACATGTCCATTGCCAAGTCACCATTCGCGAAGAGAATATTTTTTTCAACTCGCAAACACGTAGCATTCCAGGCTATGTCGGCATCGAGTTTATGGCCCAATCTGTCGCGGGGTGGTCGGGCTACCAAGCGTGGTGTAACAATCAAAGTGCACCCATTGGTTTTTTACTTGGCAGTCGACGTTATGACAGTGATTACTCACAATTCGATGAACATAACGTGTTCGACATTTTCGCTGAAAAAGTAATGGAAAATAATGGTATGGCAGCCTTTGCCTGCCGTATTGAGCACCAAGGCACTGTAATTGCAAAAAGCCAGCTCAATGCTTTCGTACCAACAGAACAACAATTAGATCAAATGTTAAATAGGAACCATTAATGACCCGACATGTTTTAGTCACAGGCGCAAGTAAAGGCATTGGCCGCGCTGTTGCGACTCAGCTTGCTAAAGACGGCTTCACCCTTGTAGTGCACTACATGAGCGACAAAGCTGGAGCAGAAGCCACCCTGTCCGATATCACTACCGCGGGTGGTTCGGGTCGTATTCTTCAATTCGATATCAGCGATCGTCAGCAATGTCGTGAAGTGCTTGAAGCCGATATTGCAGAACATGGTGCGTATTACGGTGTGGTTAGCAACGCAGGTATTACCCGCGATACCGCTTTCCCAGCGATGACAGAAGAAGAGTGGGATGGTGTGATTCACACTAACCTAGACAGCTTTTATAACGTCTTGCACCCGTGTGTTATGCCTATGGTACAAAAACGTAAAGGTGGTCGAATTGTTACCCTTGCATCGGTTTCAGGCATCATGGGTAACCGTGGCCAAACCAATTATAGTGCTGCAAAAGCAGGCGTGATCGGGGCGACTAAGTCACTGGCGTTAGAACTAGCAAAACGTAAAATCACCGTTAACTGTGTAGCACCAGGCCTGATTGATACTGGCATGGTTGATGAACACGTAAAAGAACACGCTTTACCACAAGTACCACTTCGCCGTATGGGTGAACCAGAAGAAGTAGCGGGCCTAGTTAGCTACCTAATGTCAGACATAGCAGGTTACGTAACTCGCCAAGTCATTTCAGTGAATGGAGGCCTAATATGAGCCGTCGTGTTGTTGTTACAGGTATGTCTGGTGTTACTGCATTTGGTAACGACTGGCAGGCTATCGAACCGAAATTACGTGCATGCGAAAACGCGACTCAGTACATGCCAAGCTACGAACAGTACGATGGTCTAAACACCAAACTTGCAGCGCCTATCGACGATTTCACGCTACCTAAACACTACGGTCGCAAACAAGTTCGTGGCATGGGACGCGTATCTAAGCTGTCTACCGTGGCAACTGAAAATGCCCTCATCCAGAGCGGTTTGATCGGTAACGACGTATTAACTAACGGTGAAACGGGTATTGCTTACGGTTCATCAACAGGCAGTACACCTGCCATTGGTGCTTTTGGTGTCATGCTAAATGAGAAATCAACCAAAGCCATTACCGCAACCACTTACGTTCAAATGATGCCGCACACCACAGCAGTAAACGTGGGCTTATTCTTTGGTTTACGTGGCCGTGTTATTCCAACCAGCAGCGCATGTACGTCTGGCAGCCAAGCTATTGGTTATGCCTATGAAGCAATCAAGCACGGTTACCAAACCGTGATGGTAGCAGGCGGCGCAGAAGAACTGTGTCCAACTGAATCTGCGGTTTTCGATACCTTATTTGCGACTAGCCTGAAGAATGACTCACCGAAAAAGACCCCTAGCCCATACGACACAGATCGCGATGGCTTAGTCATTGGTGAAGGTGCCGGTACATTAGTATTAGAAGAATACGAACATGCCGTAGCCCGTGGCGCAACCATCTATGCGGAACTAGTTGGCTTTGCTAGCAACTGCGACGCAGCCCACGTAACCCAACCGCAAAAAGAAACCATGCAACTTTGTATGGAAATGGCGTTGAAAGATGCCAACCTATCACCTGAAGTGATCGGTTACGTATCTGCTCACGGCACAGCGACCGAGAAAGGTGATATTGCAGAAAGTAACGCTACCGCCAATATCTTTGGTGACAAAGCACCAATCAGCTCATTGAAAAGTTACTTTGGTCATACCCTAGGTGCATGCGGCGCAATTGAAGCTTGGTTAAGCCTTGAGATGATGAACAGCGGCTGGTTCAGCCCAACATTGAACCTCAATAACCTTGATGAGCAATGTGGCAAACTTGATTACATCACAGGTGAAGGCCGTGAAATTGATTGCCAATACCTAATGAGCAATAACTTTGCTTTTGGTGGCATCAATACATCACTGATCTTCAAACGCTGGGAATATTAAGTTTCTACCGCCTTTAGCATCCGCGATAAGCATGATACGAAAACAGAAAAACACACTACCTAGGTAGTGTGTTTTTTATGCCATTACTTTCTCAACATGAATAATTTCAAAGAGGTAAGCACTAAGCTTTTTTACGACGAGCTAGACCTAACCCCGCCAGACCCAGCACCATTAAACCAATAGAAGCTGGCTCAGGAATATCAGTATCCGGTAGATCGATTGTCACCATATGCTGTGGGTTATACGCACTGTATTTTGTGCCACTAAACAACAACTCTTGCTTGTCGTTATATAGATATACATCAAAAACATCACGGGATGAACAACAGCCAGTTCGACCAAAAATGCTTAATGAATCCAACTCACTCGGGCTACCAAGGACAATTTTTAGGAACTCAGATGGACCTTTACCATCAGAGTGATACATAAATGGATAATCCAGCGGACCTGCACCATCAATCGCTTTATCCGGTGAACTTGTCGCAGACCAATTACCCGAACCGGTTGCTGTCGCCCCCGCCGAAGACAAGGCTAAATCGTTCCCAGTCCCCGTTTCCGTTGCTTGAACCTCAGAGATTTGAATCCACTTATTAATCGAGTTTTTGATAACAATTTCAGAAACCCCCATCAAACCTGCATGTGCATTCAAACTCAGTGCAGACAGTGACGCAATTAATAAACCTTTAATGCTATTCATGTGTTATTCCTTGAAAGTTATTCCAAACTATTCAAGTAAATAGCAAATCAAATGCCAATTATTTAACTCTATCACTATCAACACCTTATAAGCATAGAGTTGATTAGCAATTAGTGCAGTGTAAAGAATACTGACATCAAGGGAGAGACTTCACCCATCGTTTTTATCGCTGCTTAAAATTATCAATCATAAAGTCGATAAACACGCGAAGACGCTTCGGGATCAATTGGCGCTGAGGGTAAACAAAACTAACAGGTACCGCAGGAAGCTGCCAATCAGGTAAAATCTGCACTAACCGCCCCTCTTCCAAGTGCGGACGGCAAATAAACTCAGGCAGCATCGCGACACCTAAGCCATCAACCACCGCCAATAACGCCGACGTAATAGTATTTACCCGCAAACGATAAGGCAGATTAACGATTTCTTGTTGTTCATCTTGCGTTAACTCCCAATATGGCAATTTCACCACGTTAGAGACTTTCACTTGATGATGGGGGGATACCAAATCGCTTGGATGCTCAATGGTGTCATGCTGTGCCAAGTATTCAGGGCTGGCGACAATAATCCGATGGGAGAGATGAAAAGGACGCGCCACCATGCTGGAATCACTCACCGCTCCGACTTGCGCGTACAAATCGATCCCTTCGGCAATTAAGTCGACATCCCGATTGGTCAATTCAAGGTGGATAGTGACATTCGGGTACTCTTTCAAAAAGGCATTGATGTATTTCCCCATCACTTTTTGACCAAGCTCGACTGGCATCGCAATGTTCAACCGCCCACGAATCAAGTCTTGGCTTGCCGTCACTTCAAGCTCAGCTTGCGACATGATCTCCAGCATTTGGATACATGATTGATAAAAGCGCTCGCCTTCTTGGGTTAATGTTAGCTGCCGGGTTGAACGCGTGATCAATCGCACACCTAAATGCTTTTCTAGATCAGCAACTTTTCGACTGACCGTCGACTTAGTCATATCAAGCGCTTCAGCTGCCTGTGTAAAACTCCCACATTCAACCACTTGAGCAAACATAGCGGCACTATTGAGATCCATCACTCACCCTATTAGTTATATTTCTGCAACAGTGTTTCCTTTTTTTCCTATCTAATCAACCAATCATTCTCATTTACACTTGGTTACAAATAAACAGCCATACAAAACGTGAGAAAAACACCGAATGACACTAACTAAAAAAAATAAAGCGCCACTTATCGCCACTGTCATTATGCTTACGCTCGGCATCGCTGGAGGCAGCTATTGGTATGGGTACGGCCGCCATTTTGAATCCACCGATAACGCCTACCTACAAGGCGAAATCACCACCATTAGCCCAAAAGTATCTGGTTATATCACCCAATCTTTCGTGACCGACAACCAAGTGGTCAAAGCGGGCGATTTAATTGCGACCATTGACGATCGCGATTACCAAGTTGCTGCTGATCAAGCCAAAGCAAACTTTGCTGTTAGCCAAGCTGCGATCACTAACCTAAAAGCGCAACGCGAACTGCAACAAACTTTGATCCGTCAATCCAGCAGTAAAATAGAATCGGCTCAAGCAGAATACGAACGAGCTCAGCAACAAGTAACCCGTACCCGTAGTCTGCTAAAGCGTAATTACTCATCGCAGGATGAGCTCGACGATATGCAGTCACACCTAAAAGTCACTCGCGCCCAATTGTCTGAAGCACAAGCAAACCACCAAGCTGCGCAAGACCAACGTGGTGTGATTGATAGCCAAATTGTTCAAGCAACTGCAGCCTTATCTGAAGCAGATGCGCAGCTAGAGCAAGCTCAACTCAATGTTAGTTACACCCACATTTTTGCTCCTGTTGACGGTATTGTCGGTAAGCGTAGTGTTCGTGTTGGCTTATTAGTACAGCCGGGGATGCCACTATTGAGCCTAGTACCTACAGAGCAAGTCTGGATAGAAGCCAACTTCAAAGAAACGCAGCTCAGCAAAATGCACCAAGGTCAGAAAGTTGATATTGCGTTAGATGCGTATCCCGATCAGCATTTTGAAGGTGTAATTGACAGCTTTTCTCCAGCAACAGGTGCTAAATTTGCGCTGTTACCGCCAGAAAATGCAACAGGCAATTTCACTAAAATCGTACAGCGTATTCCCGTTAAGATCGTTATCCCACAGCCTGAAAAATTAACGCGCGCTTTAATCCCAGGTTTATCTGTTGTCGCTACTGTTGATACCCGAGGCTAAGCCATGAGTACGGTTACCGAAGCGGTATCTGCACCTATGCCGTCACCAACAAGTAGTGAAGTGCCACGTCGCCATTGGATTGCCTTAATTGGTGGTCTATTGGGGGCTTTTATGGCGATCTTAGATATTCAGATCACCAACTCATCACTCAAAGACATCCAAGGTGCGCTGTCTGCAACACTGGACGAAAGTTCGTGGATTTCGACCTCTTACCTAGTCGCCGAGATGATTGCAATCCCATTAAGTGGGTGGCTTTCTATGGCACTTGGCAAGCGCCGTTACTTAACCTGGACCACAGTGATTTTTACCCTGTCGTCGCTGTTGTGCTCGATCTCATGGAACATGAGTTCAATGATTGTCTTTCGCGCACTGCAAGGTTTTAGTGGCGGGGCCTTAATCCCACTGGCCTTTTCATTAGTGGTGCAACTACTGCCAATCCAAAAGCGCGCAATAGGTATGGCGATGTTCGGTGTCACCGCTACCTTTGCCCCTTCGATTGGTCCAACACTGGGTGGCTGGCTAACCGAAAACTTTTCATGGCACTACATTTTCTACATCAATATTCCGCCCGCGATGTTAATGATCTTCATGGTGCGCTATGGCCTTGATGATGAACCACTCAACTTAAGCCGTTTACTGAAAGCAGACTGGCTTGGCATCATCACTATGGCACTGGGTCTTGGCTGTTTAGAAGTTGTGTTAGAAGAGGGCAATCGGGAAGAATGGTTTAGCTCGCCCTTCATTATTACCTTAGCGATTATCTCAGGGGTGAGCTTGGTGTATTTCGTGATAAACGAACTCCAACACAAAAAGCCGCTGGTGAATTTACGCTTACTCTCGAATCGGCACTTTGCGATGTCGTGTATTGCCTATTTGATTCTGGGGATGGCATTACTCGGCTCAATTTATGTCTTGCCGCTGTACTTAACACAAATACAGCAATACAACGCGATGGAAATTGGCAGTGTTCTAATGTGGATGGGGTTCCCGCAGTTACTGATATTCCCGTTAGTTCCTAAGCTAACCTCCATAATTAAGCCAAAGTATCTGGTGACATTTGGCTTTGCGATGTTTGGCCTCAGTTGCTTTGTAAATACCCACATGACTGTGGACTACGGCGGTCAACAGCTTATCTTCTCTATGCTATTACGTGCGATTGGTAGCCCATTTATTATGGTGCCACTATCACTGGTTGCCATGCAGGGGATCAGCAAAGAACAAACACCGGATGCGTCAACACTCACTAATGTGATGCGTAACTTAGGTGGGGCGTTCAGCATCGCGATTATTGCAACCTTGCTGGATAATAAAACGCGTGAGCATTTAGCACACATCAAAGCCAGCTTACCCGCGGTAAGTACCGATGCATGGTATCAATTACAGCAACAAGCAAGTGCATTTATGCACGCAGGCAGCGACAGCGCAACGGCAATGCTACAAGCCCAAGCCTCATTAGCGGCCACCATGCAACGTGACGCGGCCATCATGGCTTACAACGATGTATTCTTGATGATGACGGCCTTTCTCGCATTGGCAGCTGTGCTCATGTTTAGCAGTAAGAGTCAGCCAGTTTAGTAGCAAGAGTCAAAATTAGAAGAAATAACCGCAATACAATATAAAAGAGGCAGCCCAATATGAACTCGGCTGCCTCTTCTTTTTGTCTCACTTTTCGCCTCAAACAAAGCGTGCAATGACACGCGATACTAAGGCCGACTGTTAACGTCGCAGCGCATTCAGTTTCGCTTGTGCCAAACCAAACAGGCTGTGGCTTGAATAGCCGTTGTCGCCATCTTGTTCATCAGCAGGTTTACCAGTGAGTAGCTCTAGCGCTTCTGTGACATGGCTGATAGCCCAAATATTGAAGTCACCTTTTTCAACAGCTTCAACAATATCTTTTCTTAGCATCAAGTTATGTGCATTAGATTGAGGAATGATCACCCCCTGACCATTAGCACGCCCTTGAATCACGCAAACATCGTAAAAGCCTTCGATTTTTTCGTTAACACCACCAATTGGTTGCGCTTCACCAAACTGGTTCATCGACCCTGTAATCGCAATATCTTGTCGCAACGGTTGCTGCGAGAATGCCGAAACAATCGCGCACAGTTCAGCCATGGTTGCACTGTCACCATCAACGCCACCGTAAGATTGCTCGAACGTTAAGTGAGTCGTCAGAGGTATTTTGGCCGTTTTACCAAACACTGAAGCTAAATAAGCCGATAAAATCATCACGCCTTTCGAGTGGATGTTACCGCTTAAGTCCACACTGCGTTCAATATCAAAAACTTGCCCTTCACCGTAAGCCGTTGTGGCAGTAATTCGGTTGGGAGCACCAAATTGATAGTCAGAGGTTGATATCACTGACAGGGCATTGATCTGACCAACTTTGTCACCTTGGGTGGTCATCAAGGTTGTACCATTCACAAAGCTTTGCATTACATGGTCTTTCAAGCGGCTGACCCGCATTTCTTGATTCTGCAGTGCTTGCTCTACGTGATTGGCACGGATCATGGTTGCATTTGATGCTTTCGCGACGTAGTTAGTTTCACGCAGCAAGTTAGCAATATCAGCAGAATGTAACGACAACTTATTCTGATCATCTGCCTGACGAGAGCTGTATTCAATGATACGAGCAATGGCTTTACGGTCGCAGTGCAGCATATTGTTGTCATTGACGATGCTAGAAATAAAGCGAGCGTACTGTTCTTCCGATTCATCGGTACGTGTCATCTCATCTTCAAAATCAGCGGTAACACGGAACAGTTCACTAAACTCAGGATCGTAGTGTTGTAGCAAACGATAAGTTTCGTAGTCGCCAAACAAAATGATTTTCACATCAAGAGGGATCGGTTCTGGGTCTAGTGAGATAGCACCTGATAACGTGACTTCACGTTCTAATGAACTCAAATTTAAGGTTTTGGCTCGCAATGCACGCTTTAACCCATCCCATACATAAGGACGCTCAAGCACCTTCACCGCATCCATCATCAATACACCACCGTTAGCACGGTGCAGACTACCAGGGCGAATCAACGAGAAGTCAGTGAAAACAGTGCCTTTATAAGTGGCATTTTCAACATAACCAAAGATACTGTGATAACTCGGGCTCTCTTCTACTACCACGGGGAATTTGTGATCGTCTTGATTCACCAACACATTCACTTGGTAGCGGCGCGGCATTTTCTTTTCTAGTGCCGCGTAAGCCAGTGCAACTTGCTCTTCGCTTTCACCAAGGAAGATATCTAGGTTATCCAGCATGTCAGCCTGCATCGCTGATAAATACTGTTTAACTTCCGGCAAGTGCTTGTACTTATCTTTTAGCGCTTTGATCACGTGCGCAATCACTTCTAGCGCAATCTCTTCGTCAAGCTTTTGCAGTTTGTCTGAATAGGTTTCTTCCCACTCTGTTAACTTGCGCACAATGCCACGTAGCTCTATTTCCAAGCTATCAATGGCTTCTTCAAATTGCTGCTGTTCAGCTTCCGTCAGCGTCGCAAAGCTTTCTTCGGTATGGGGCTCTTCCCCATTCAAAGCAACCAGTTGGTATTCACCTTGCGGGGTTAAACTTAAACTAATACTTTGTGTTTTAGCTTTGTTTGTTAAAGTCAGCAAGGCACTTTCTTGCTTTTTAGCTAATTGCGATTTAAGCGTTTCAGCACGTGAATAGTACATCTCGTTATCAAAAGCCAACGGCATGGCTTTCACCAAGCGCGTCATCAGTTTTTCAATGGCTTTTTTAAATTCAGCGCCCGTGCCTGCAGGTAATTTAAGCACTTTAGGAATACGGGTATCATCAAAATTGGCGACATAACACCAGTCATACAAAGGCACTGCGTTTCCATTAGGCTCATGACGATTTAAATAACGCAGTACCATGGTGCGCTTGCCTAAACCATTCCGCCCAATCGCATAAATGTTATAGCCTTTTTCTTTAATCGACATCGCGAACTCGACCGCTTTTTGCGCGCGTTCTTGACCCACAATTTCGTCTAGTGGGGTCAGATTTTTCGTCGACTTACATTCCTCGTCCAGTCCGTTGAGTGCCGAACCACGATACAGCTTTTCACTGCCTAGAGGTTGAATTGGCATAAGCATATCCCTCTGTTAGCTTCCATAAATTCAGTGTAGTCATAAAATTATTTAAATTTAGTGACTTAGCTTACGGATAAAGGGTTAACACTTCTGATAATCATCTAATTGCTGCTTTTAGCATCAACTTTACTCACCAAACAGCCATAACCCTTACTGTTAACATGGCTAATATCGTAAATTATGGCAGACAACCTTCAACGTCGGCCTACATATTAAGAGGACGGTGTTGACCACAGTGCCTGCAAGAGTCATCCCACTTATATAGCGAGAACTAGCAGATGAAACCGAATCGGCGATTCATCTGAACCGCAATAGAAGTCACCAAAATGCGAGCGGGTAACAAGGCACTCAATACCACTACCAAAAAATAATTTAAAAAATATTAAATTAAGCCTTTACAATATCGAGCACTGAGGTATGATTCATCTCGCTCTGTTACACAGAGTTATTAATGAAACATCAAGTAAAAGTAAAACCTTAGAATTTCTTCGTTATTGTTGTTATCCTCAGTGTTTCCCTTAGCTTCATCGTCACATTCAATAATTCAAGCTTTCAGTGCACGCATTTTTTGCGATTATCTCATGAATTTAATATAAGGGGCATAACATGTCTGCTAAATCTACTGGTCTAGTAAAATGGTTTAACGAAGAGAAAGGTTTTGGTTTCATTACTCAAGACAACGGCGGCGCTGACGTATTCGTTCACTTCCGTGCTATCGCTTCTGAAGGTTTCAAAACTCTTGCTGAAGGCCAAAAAGTGTCTTTTGAAGTAGAGCAAGGCCAAAAAGGTCTTCAAGCTGCAAACGTTGTTGCACTATAATTTAGTGTTATAACGTAATGGCTTTTTATAGCCATTAGCAAAAAGACGTAAATGGTATCATTACTATTTGCGTCTTTTAAAAGCTAAACCCTCAGTAACACATACTTCGTAACACCATACAGTCGAAACACTCAATCATCTGCTTTTATATATCGCACCTCGTTGTAGTCAACTTCGCTATATTAGATCTATTTCTTCAATTAAAAATTGTCGATTAATTCACTATATGTAGGTTTTATTAACCTATTTTAATAATACATCAAGGATAATTATGTCTCGTTCAATTGGCCGTAAACGCTTTTGGTTTCAAAATAGCCGTAAAGATATCACTCAAAACAATGCAACAATAAAGGTAAATAAATGACAGTAAACTTTAATATTTTAAAAGGTAACATTTCTTGGAATGCATTAATCCACCAATTAAATAGTGACATTTTATTACGTCATATTTTAATGCGCGGCAATGTAGATACCGTTGATCTTCAACTTTCATATTGTGAAGATACAGGTAAAGGGAAAATACTGAATAAAGATAATCAATTAATTGGTAACTTTTCTACTTACTTTTAAATCACTTAACGATTTATCCCTCTCTGCTCCTGGGTTAATAAATTTAAGTTTGTAAATAGCACTACAGTGAAACATTCAATTAATAGTGATCTGTCTATAATTCGCCAAACTGACAATCATTTTATTGAACATACATTTTGAAATAACGTATCATTCCCTTTATAGTGATCCATAAAGTGGAGTGGTAAAGTTTATTTTATTCCACCGTATAAACAGAATTTTCATCTGCCTTCTCCATTATAATTCTCTTTTAAAGCATCTCCGCCTTAGTGTTTTAAACCTCATTTTAAATAGTGGCTATAACACAACTCCAACGCCCCCTCTCTGATAGTGATTTATCCAGTTTCACATTGCCTCTTTTTATCTCCTCGTTACCTCAAAAATCAAAACACAAAAAACCACGAGGCAAATACATTGCTCTCGCGGCTTTATCGTAATTATTCGAAATTAGAAATAATAGTTAGCTTGTAGCCATGCCACTGTGTCATCTTTATCCATGTTCAGCTTGGTATTCTTCGCTGTGTACTCTACTTTTGCCCCCACACTCACCTTTTCGGCAACCATAAAACCACCACCGGCTTCAACCTGAGCCAGATTGGCATTGGCTTTACGCATATGCGTCACTTTCGGGTTCACATAAACCCAGTGCCCCTCATCAAAGCCATACATTGCATAGATGCCACCTTGGTATAAGGTATCGGTAGACTTTGAGCTAGCTCCGCTCTTTGGTTCATTGTCTGAACGGGTGTAGCCTACACTTGCCATCGGGAATACACTGATATTATCCGTGACTTGGAATTTATAGATTAAACCAGCTAGGACTGTGTTTGTTGTCGATTTATCGCCATTCTGAAGATTGGTTTGGCCACCTAAAACATCGACTGAATAGCCAAGACCATCGGTAACATGGAAATAACGGCCACGGTAATTAACATCGCCTCCCTTGCCTTTATCATCGGTTTTATTTTTAACTCCAAGGTCTAATTGGAAAATATTTGAGCCAGAACCATACATGCCGTTTAATTGGGTATGATCTTTCGATGCACTCACCCCTAGAGTTGAAAACGATGCTGTTGGGTCACCGTAATTAATATCTTCTTGTTCTTGCGCTGCCACGTTCATTGCCATTGCCGCAACAAGTACTGCGCCTGCTGTTTTAACCATTGAAAATTTCATGGAACACCTCTTAGACATAATCATATTTTTGATAAGAGACTTCATTCCATGAAATCTAATTAATTATTTTTAAACCACCCTCGTTCGGTGTGATGTCATATTACGTCGAATCAGAAAAACGGTTAAATCAGGTTCTTTAAGTTAGACTTACACCTCGCTGAAACTAAAAACAAACAAGAAGTTAAGCTACGACAAGCCAGCACACGCTTTAATCAATTCAAGAACACACATTGAATAGCCTTCATTGCAAAGAATAGGTTACGGTATGGATACGGATGACAAAAAGAAATGAGGGGGGAAAAATGTTAATGACACCAGAGCGATTACACTATTTGGTTCTTGTCACTGAAACAGGATCATTTTCAGCAGCAGGGCGAAAATTGGGGATCAGTGCTTCAGCCGTTAGCCAAGTGATCCAAAATATGGAAGTCGACCTCAATCTTAAAGTTTTTCGCCGAGTATCAGGCCAAGCCCCAACATTGACCGATGTCGGCAAGTCCATGTACTTACAAGCGCTAGAGATCATCCCACGCCTCGAAGCTATTGAGAAAAAGGCACTTTCATTTCAAAGCGGCATTGAAGACAAAATTACAATTGCAGTACATGGCTTTACTATGTATCCCAAGCAACGTGAAGGGATCACCGCTTTACTCAAAGCCTTTCCAGATTTAAGTATCAATTTAGTTGATATCGAAGATCACGCATCCACGCTTATGGGACAGCCCAGCTCCCCAGATATTATTATTGCCCCGGTACAACTTAGACAGAGCCGCGGCGTTGAGAGCTTTATTCTGGATCGGATCCAGTGGCGGTTTGTTGCTGCGCCCGCTCATCCACTCGCGCAAGTTCGTAGCCAGCTTTCAGTTCAAGATTTACTGCAATACCATCAAATACTGCCTGCAATTTCTGACTTTGCGAATGAAGACCTTATTGAGTCACTGCGGTTTAGCTCTAACAGCATAAATTGTTCACGCTTTTATCAATATCGTGAGCTACTCATCTCTGGAGCTGGGTTTGGACTTTATCCAGAACAACTTGATCCGCATTTATTTGAAAACAACATTTTGCAAACACTCGCTCTGGACTTTAGTGATACCGACATGACTTGGGATATCGAAATGAAGTGGACCAACGCGATAGGCCCAGCAGGCACTTGGTTCATAGAACATATGATGTCGTAACGACGTTCAGTGAGATATTTTACGCTGTGAGAAATTTATGAGAACTTCGCGAGAAGATTGCCAACTTTAACCGCCATGATTGAATTATTACCTCATCACATGACGGATTATCACCATGAAAATACGATTGGCACTTCTCGCAATAACTGCAGCACTGAGCACAGCATCGGTAACAGCGCACGCTGCCAGCATCGATGTCTCTATCACCAATGCCACCAAAGGTATTTACTTCACCCCTTTGCTAGTCGTTGCTCACAGTAGCGATATTCATCTTTTCCAAGCTGGTGTCGCCGCTTCCCCTGAAATCAAAGTCATGGCAGAAGGCGGGGACATTTCGGGTTTATCATCGCTCGCAGCAAATGCAGGTGCAGTGGTTTCAGAAAACCCTGCCAGCGGCATTCTTAATCCCGGCGTATCTGCCACAGCAAGCCTAGATACAGGCTCATTTCATCGGTTATCACTAACCGCCATGCTGTTACCAACCAACGATGGCTTTGTCGGTTTAGACAGTTGGCAGATCCCGTCACAACCAGGCACTTACACCATTCGACTTAATGGCTACGATGCAGGTACAGAAGCAAATGATGAGTTAGCCGCCAGCATGCCAAATCCACCTTTCATCACCTTTGGGTCTGGCGGCACAGGGGTCGAAGCCACCATTAGCAATGACAAAGTTCACATTCACCCTGGTAACCTTGGTGACGGCGATACCACTGGTGGAAAGAGTGACTTGAATAGCGGTATGCATCGTTGGTTAAATCCTGTTGCTGTTGTCACTGTAACCGTGAAATAAGGAGGCACTATGAATACGCGCATACTTTTACTTGCCGCGAGTGTCGGGTTACTCGCTGGTTGTCCTGATGATGACACACACTCAAATAACGATTCACCGCCGGCTTCACCTCCTGTTCAAACTGATGCGGCAAAACAATATGAATTGACGGTAATCAATTTAACCGTGAGCCAACCCTTATCGCCACTGGCTGTCTTAACGCACAGTAGTGGCTACCAGTTATTTCAAGTCGGACAACCCGCCTCTATCGCGTTAGAGAAAATCGCAGAGAGTGGTGATAATACAGATTTGCTGGCTGAAAAAGACAGTAACGATAATGTCACTATGAGCTATTCCGGCACTGGGGTCATTTTGCCGGGTAGTACAGATTCACTAACGTTAGATATTGTTGGCGATGACGCAAATCAACTGTCCATAGCAAGCATGCTGGTCAATACCAACGATGGTTTTGTCGGAGAAACGGGGATCGACCTGAGTACCATCGCTATAGGTGAAAGCTATACCATGAATATGCCAGTCTGGGATGCAGGAACTGAAGCCAATAGTGAAACCAGCGCATCCATTCCTGGGCCAGCTGCTGGCGGTGAGGGCTTTAATACCATCAGAGATGACGATGATAAGGTGAGCTTTCATGCTGGAGTCATCAGCCTTGATGATGGCTTAACAACCTCAGTGCTGACAGCCAGCCATCGCTTTTTAAACCCAGGGGCAAGGTTGAGCATCACCCGTATAAAGTAAGTAATGCCAGCACGAACACTCAAATGAAATATTTGCATCTCCACACGGTCTTATAACCAACATGATGCGTGTGCGCCCTATTCGTCGGCGTACAACGCATCAGTAGAAACTGTGATATACAGACCGTTGTGGAGTGAATAATGACAGCGATAAAACACACGTCAAACACAGCAACCTTCAGTACCGCTTCGCACTCAGCAGCTCGCGAGCCAAAGTCGATGAGCATTCCCCCTAGCACCGTCGAGCAAGGGCAAATTTTGATAGTCGAAGATGATAATGATCTTGCAGAATTAATCGCAATGCACCTGTCGCTACAAGGCCATGAGACTACCCGTGTCACCTCATTAGGCGTGGCGCAATTGCACCTTAGCCAAACCCAGTATGACTTAATCATACTTGACCGTGGTTTAGAGGATGGCGATGGCATTACGCTGTGCCAGTCACTGCGTCATAAGCAAAATTGGTTACCCGTATTAATGCTCACCGCACGAAATAGCGAAATAGACAAAGTGGCAGGCTTAGAAGCAGGCGCTGATGACTACTTAACAAAACCTTTTAGTGTGCTTGAATTTCAAGCCAGAGTACGCACTATTTTGCGCCGTAGATCGCATCGTTCAAGCTGTGCGTACCACTCAGAAGGCGACACGCATATTCCAGCGACACTGTCATTGAACGGCTTGGTGATTAACCCTGAATTACACCATGTAGAAATTAACCATCATGCAGTTCAGCTCACCGCCACCGAATTCACCTTGCTCTACTTTTTAGCCCAAAAGCCCGGTCGAGTTTACAGCAAAGAAGAGTTGCTGCAGCAAGTATGGCAAACCGATTTCTCAGGCTATCAACACACGGTATGTAGCACAGTCAATCGCTTACGCACAAAACTGGAACATGCGAACCCAAATCAACCTTTTATCCACACAGTCTGGGGCGTGGGTTATAAATTTGAAGCTGCATAAATCATTAAATACTCAAATTGGTACTTAGCTTTGGTGTTTAGCTTTGAAGGGCTTACGCACCAATTAGCAATACCAATCAGTGACAGGGTCACAAGCAAGAGAGAGAAAGGAGTCCAGAGATGAACTTTAAGCTCAGATTGTTATTACTCACTAGTTTTTGGTTTGCCTTGTCGGCATTAGTGATTGGCTCATTCGTTACTCTACAGCAAACCCATACAGAGCAACGCACCCAGCAAATGCTTCATCGTGATCTTGCCGCCCATATGCGTGACGATAGCCCCTTGATGGAAGGGACAAATTACAACCCGAAAGCGCTTAAATCCATTTTCCATACGCTGATGTTGCTAGGACCAGACTTTGAAATTTACTTTCTTGATCAACAAGGAAGGGTTCGTAGCCATGCCGCGCCAGAAGGAAAGGACATTCAAGCTCAGGTGTCACTAAAACCGATTGAACAATTTCTCACTCAACAAACATTGCCCATTTTAGGTGACGACCCTCGAAACCCTGCACAAAAAAAAGTTTTCTCCGTTGCTCCAATCACTGAATTTGGCTCGGTGGTTGGTTATCTGTATGTAGTCATTGGCAGCGAGCAACGCAGTTTATTAGATGCAGAATTCAGTATGCTGCCTATCGTGCACATACTGAGTCTCGCCATGTTGCTTATTTTTAGCTTTAGTATGCTAATTTACTGGCTAGTAAACCGTACTTTACTGATCCCCATCGCCGCTATGAGCCAAGGGCTACAAGCACAATCTCGCGATAATTTTTGTTTACAGCCTGATTTTATCAAGCAAGTACCAGAACTACGCCCGATTAGTCAGCACTTCTACCAAATGTCACAGCGGATACAGCGTCAGTTTTTACAACTGCAGCAACAAGAAAGTACGCGTCGTGAATTACTGATGCAGCTAAGTCATGACCTAAAAACACCGCTCTCTAGTGTATTGGGCTATTTAGAAACGTGGCAACTCCAGCAAACAGCATCCAACCCTTTAATCGCCACCGCGCATCGAAACGCCCAAAAGCTGGCCATGCAACTGGAACAGCAATTGACCCTGGCGCGTAGCCAAAAACCACAACCCGAACCACAATTTGAATTAATAGCGCTGGCGCATGTCATTGAGGAAAGTATCGAAAGCTTGGCCGTCCATGCCAGCCGTAAACAAATTAAGGTTAACCTAACCATGTCAGAAGCAACGCAGATCCAAGGGGATAAACAATTACTCCAGCGTCTTTTTGCTAATTTACTAGAAAATGCTATTCGCCACGCACCCGCTAAAAGTAGAATCAACATCCTGTCAGATAGCCGTAAACACGGGGTAAGTATTTCAGTACAAAACGATGTAGATCCAGATGCCCCATCCGGTGATCTTGGGCTCGGCACTAAAATCATTCAATCCATTCTTGCTTTGCACCAAAGTAAGCTGTCGACCTTAAAATCTTCCAGCCACTACAATCAAAGTTTTGAATTACCCAACACGCATCACGCACATTGATAAGCTGCATAATAATGCCTTAATTTCCGCCAACTATGCCACTTTTCATACGGTTAATTCCATGGCGAACTCTCAGTGCAGTCGAAGAACTAAAAAATTAACCATAATGTGATTAAAAAAGGAAAATTCCTGTCAAATAACGCTAGACAACCCCCTATATCTTGGTATGATTCTCCTCGGCCTGTAATCAGACCTATTCAATGTAATAAATATTATGCTTTAAGAAATCTTCGCTGCATCTGCTATACCAGTTAATGTCATGAAGTCTTCCCTGTCATAAATTTTACATAAATATGTAATTTTTTACCTGGCTACCCAAATCGCATATTGCGAATTTTTTATATTAAAAGGATACACTCATGTCTACTGGCATCGTAAAATGGTTTAACGAAGAGAAAGGTTTCGGTTTCATCACTCAAGACAACGGCGGCGCTGACGTATTCGTTCACTTCCGTGCTATCGCTTCAGAGGGTTTCAAAACTCTTGCTGAAGGTCAAAAAGTTTCTTTCGAAACTGAGCAAGGCCAAAAAGGTCTTCAAGCTGCAAACGTTGTAGCTCTATAATTTAGAAGTTTAATACTTCCAAGATTATTAAAAAAATGCTGACTTCGGTCGGCATTTTTTATGCCTGTCATTCAAGTAATTTCTACTCTGTTTCCTCTTCCCTCTTCAGCTTGTATCACTAAAGCAACACAACACAGTTTTTTCTAAAAAAATGCAAAATAGTGCAATAAACTCAGCCTAAGCCATTTCTACTCCTGTAAATAAGGAGAAGTATTATGAATAAAACGGTTTCATTGTGGCGTTGCACTCTTTCCACAATCTTAGTGTTTTCAGCCGATATCAATGCGCAGGAGAGGTTTAAAGACTTTACCTTTATTGGTGCGGGTGCTGCCGTTGAAGAGTCGGTATTTGCTAATGACGGTGCTAAACCTGGCGCGGCCCTGTACCTTTTTCATCACAGCCAATATGGCTTCATTGATGGTAGCCTCGCGAACTTTGCTATTACCCCTTGGTTTGGTATCTCTGGTAGCGTCCGCCTTTCTCAAGTATCGAATGACTTTACAGATCTGCCCGATGGCATCAATGATCGCGACAGCAGTGGTGAACTAGGCGTGACAATTGGTACCTTGGGTGCACGCCTAACCTTTCTCCATGATGTGACCGACAAACATAATGGCTATGAGCTTCAACTGCACTTAGGGCGAGCTTTCGATACACCCATTAATAACTTGGTATTATCACCCTATTTTGAAGTCGATTATCGAGATCGTAAACTGTCAGAGCACCTCTACAGTATCTCGCCAAACGAGTCGAGTGCATCAGGATTGGCACAATTCGATGCCAAGCCCTCTTGGGTCTACAAAACGGGGGTCATAGGTTTATATGACTTTTCTGACAAATTCTTAGGGATATCTAAGCTAGAACTTGAGCATCATGACAGCGATAGCCCTTTAGTACAGAACAACCTTGGCTGGAAATTTAGTGTTGGGGCGGCATACAAATTCTAATCTTGACCGATTATCACCCTATCAAGGGTGATTTATTCATACCTGTTTATCTTGCTCTCACTAACCCTAGGATTTGTAGCTATGCTTTATTAAAATCAGCTGGGGATTCGAGATGAACGCACAAGATAAACACATCAAACACGATGCCGCCTCGCAACCGCTTCAGCCTATCCCGCAAGAAGCGTTCGATTGGTACGATGAATATACCCATGGCTTAATCGATCGTCGGGAGTTTCTTGCACGGCTATCGGGGTTAGCTATCGTCGGGATGAACCTGACTTTACTCACCAATGCATTACTCCCTGAGTATGCACAAGCCGAGCAAATCTCGTTTAATGACCCAGATATTCTAGCCAGCTATGAAACCTTTGACTCACCTAACGGGCACGGTGAGGGCCGAGGTTATCTTGTCACACCGAACCCTTTACCAAGCAATGCCCCTGTGGTGCTAGTGATCCATGAAAACCGCGGTCTCAACCCTTATATCAAAGATGTTGCTCGACGCGCAGCAAAAAGAGGCTTTATCACGTTTGCACCCGATGCCTTATACCCACTAGGCGGCTACCCTGGCAATGATGATAAAGGCAGAGAAATGCAAAAAAGCCTCGACCAAGCCAAAATAGAACAAGATTTTATCGCAGCGGCACAGCACCTAAAAAAGCATGCTAACAGCAACGGGCAATTAGGTGCTGTTGGTTTTTGCTTTGGGGGCTATGTGGTCAATATGCTTGCAGCAACACTGGCTGAAGATCTCAATGCGGGCGTGCCTTTTTATGGGACACCACCAGCGAAGGCACTTCGCCAGCAAATCAAAGCCCCACTCCAGTTCCACTTTGCCAGCTTAGATAAACGCGTGAATGCCACATGGCCTGACTACGAAAAAGACTTAGATAACATGCAGGCGAAATATCACGCCTACCTTTACCAAAAGGTTAATCATGGCTTTCACAATGATTCAACTGCACGCTATGCAGAAGCCGAAGCCGAGCGCGCATGGCAACGAACTGTGGATTTTTTTGATGCTCATTTACGTACATGACTATTACTGAGCCATCACATTGCCTCAGTTAAACGCAGAAAATTAATCAGCACATAAAATTGACCTACTACGCCGGATAAAAAAATGCCCACCACGAACGTGATGGGCATTTTTAAAAAGAAGTTCTTCTAACAGTAACTTATGTTTTACACATTTTTGGGGTTATAACGAGGCCATTGCACCTTTGCCTACGCCTTCGTAAGCCACAACATCCAGTATGTCATCGCCTTTCAAGGTAGGTTTCACTTGTTGCGCAATATAACCCGCAAGTAATTCTACGGTTGTGTCCGTATCCAATATTTCCGTTTCAGTGCGTGCAATCGCAAGTTCAAATTCGCCTTGAGGTGCTGTGTAACGGAAACCGTAGTGCGTTTCATCCGAAACTGATTGAGCATGTTGGCTTAATGTAAGGTCGTTCACGTTAGCTTGGTCTTCCGCTGAACCAAGGTAAATATCTTGCCAACGTTGCGCCCATTGCTGTTCACGTTCAGCATCACGCTTGCCATTAACCAATAATTCAATTGGCGAACGGTGGCCATGAGCAATACGCTGGCAGTTGCCATCATGCTTTTTCAAGCCATGTGTATAGTGGTAAAAAGCACCATCAAGATTTTCATGGCGTAAGGTAATTTCCAGACCTTGGACATTGGCTGGTAATTCACCCTTTAAGACTTGGTATACATGCTCTGTCACGGTTTCAACTGTGATAGCATCAGTATCGACTAAACAATACGCTTCATCTGGGCAATGCAGGTGGATCCCTTTTTCGCCACGTAGAATATCAAGCGTTGAGTACCCGTCTTTTGTTGTAGCAAGGTGAACCGCAGGATCGCGCATTGGCACTAACAAACGGTGATCAACATATTCATCCACTAAGTGTTTGATTTGTTTTTTCACTCGGCTGAAATCTAACACCATGCTCATTTCATTTAGCTCGCCAGACATCACCACATCCAGAATCCAGCTTTCTCCAACCATACCGCGTGTTGCACAGAGGTACGAGGCATCGATAACGGTAAGATCTTTAACGAATAGCTTCAAACTGAAGTCCTTATTGATAATGGTTGTCGTTTTGCTAAGAGCAGGCATTATACGCGCCAAATACAGTGAGTAAACCTTGTAAACATTGTGAAGTTCGTCATTCGCTTAACGAGAGGACTATCATGGGTTGAATGATGGTTAATTCGGCTATTTATGGTGCTTATACAACTCATCTAACGCAACCGATAAACCATTTTCCGTGACGATACGAATATGCTGAGTGTCTAAATCTCTCGCATTCGTTGCCCCGCAGGAATGTGCAATAAGCCCCAGCCCATAATGGATGTACTTATTGTAATTTGCCACTCGTTGGGTTTTATCCCCGACATCAAGCCCTTCTTGGAGACGTTTATTATGAGTAGTGATCCCTGTCGGACAAGTATCTTTATTGCATTGCAGCGCTTGAATGCAACCCAAAGCAAACATGTGTCCTCGTGCAGACACAACAAAGTCGGCCCCCAATGCAATCGCCCATGCCACTTTCGATGGGGTAATTAACTTGCCCGAGGCTATCACTTTTATCCGCTCTTTCAAGCCATGCTGGCGTAAACGTCCTACGACTAAGGGTAAGCTTTCTTTCAACGGTAAACCGACATAATCCATTAATGGCTGTGGTGCCGCGCCTGTTCCACCATCAGCACTGTCGATCGTGATAAAATCCGGTGCACTTTCAACCCCACGCGCACTAATTTCAGCGATAAGATCGTCAAACCACTCAAGCGAGCCAATCACAGATTTAAAGCCAACGGGCTTACCCGTTGTTTGTCGAACAAAAGCGATCATATCCAGTAAATCCCCCACAGAACGTACATCGATATGACCATTAGGGCTAATCGAGTCTTCCCCTTCTTTAATTCCACGAATACGAGCTATTTCAGCTGTGACTTTACATCCCGGTAGCATACCGCCTTTGCCCGGTTTCGCCCCTTGGCTCATCTTAATCTCAAACATTTTAACTTCTGGGTGCGCTGCTATTTCTTTCAGCTTGGTTTCGCTTAGGTGGCCCTGCTGATTACGGACACCATATTTAGCGGTGCCGATTTGAAATACGATGTCGGCTTTGCCTTCTAGGTGATACGGGCTCAATCCACCTTCTCCAGTATTCATCCAGCATCCTGCAATTTTTGCACCGTGAGATAAAGCTCGCACCGCCGGTTTGGAAATCGCCCCATAACTCATACCCGAAATGTTAAAGATCGAGCGCGTGGTATACGGATATTGGCAACCTTCACCGATGGTAATAGGACTCGGCTCTACCGCATCCTCTGCAAGCGTTGGAAAGGCACAGTTCATGAACATGATGGTGCCCGTCGACTCTAGATTGCGGGTTGAACCAAACGCGAGGGTACGATCAACATTTTTGGCCGCCTTATATACCCAGCTGCGTTCTGCCCGATTAAATGGCATTTCTTCACGATCCATGGCAAAAAAATACTGGCGGAAAAACTCACCTTGTTTCTCAAACAGGTAACGAAAGCGTCCAATAACAGGGTAGTTATGCCGAATCGCATGTTTGTGCTGACGTCTATCGGCAATATAAAAATAGATCACCACCAGCGCACCAACCCCAATCACGACAATAAATAAACTTGATATAAAATCGACGCTAAACAAAAGAAAATCGCTCATCGTTACCCTCGCTTGTTCCAAAAGACGACTGGCTGAAATCGCGGCTAGGAGTTATGACTGCCGCGTAACCATGCCAAAGCATCAAGCGGATCATCGAAATATCTCACCTCCCCCGCCACAAACCAGCCCCCCACTTTCGCCATGATCTCTTGCCAATGCTGATTACCGTAAATGGCTATACGATGGAATTTCTTACCGTGTTTTAGACCTAGCCGTAAGTCATCCCACGCGGCTTGTAATTCCCAGCCTTCAAATTCAGTACCATCAAAATAGGCATCGACAATCGGTTTCTCCACTTCCGCCAAGGCTTCATCCAAAATAGGGACTATCTTTTCATAATCAGCGTGAGTTAATGTGCCAGTCGCTTTTAGCTCAATAAAAAACAGATCGTCTGTTCGTTCGATATCCATTGCTAAACCGTGAACAACCGCCATAGCAACCTCCTTAGTGTTAGCAATAGTTTATTTTTTCTCTACCTGAGTGTAGCGGCTTTCTCGGCACCTGAAAAAATGGCAAGATCCTCGATAAAAAACCACTCAGTGCCCTTCATCACGGTATCAACCCGCAAGATGTCCCGTTACAATCATAAAAACAAGAAACATAAAAATAAGGACACCCACGTTCATGGCATTTATTACTGGGGAGGTTCCCTTTAATCCAGATACACTTCCAGCCAATGTCGTGGGGATCGCCGCTGATGTAGGTCAGCACGATTCAGGTCTCCACCAACACCAAATGGCTCAGCTGCTGTTTGCACCAAAAGGCTGTATGACCATTTCGCTAGAAGATCAGCAAAGTGTATTACCGCCAACTCGCGCCGCATGGATCCCGCCAGGGATCAATCACCGCGCCGTCATGCGTAATGTAGTGCCTTATCGTTCGATCTATTTTTCTCCCAGCCTTTATGCCGATCTTAACCAGATCGCTGCATTAGATCGCATTCAGATCCTCAGCGTAAATAGTTTACTCAGTGCATTGATCGAACGGATGGCTTTTTGGTCATGGGACATGTCAAGCCAGGAGCAATCCACCTTGCTGGCGCTATTTTGGCAAGAACTCCAACTTGCCCAGCCAGAGCACCTCTCCTTACCGCTACCCAAAGATCCACGCCTAAGCACTTGGTGGCAACAACTTGAAGTCGGCCATACACCGCCGCCACCATTAAACATAATGGCAAAAAACATCGGTGCGAGTGAGAAAACCATCAGCCGTATTTTTAGCCATGACACTGGGATGCCCTATCAGCAATGGCGACAACAATGGCGTTTACTCGCCGCGATCGAGTTTTTAGCTGAAGGAAAGTCGGTATCAGCCACCGCCTTCTTGTTAGATTTTTCAAGCGATAGCGCTTTTATTAGCTTTTTCCGCCAACATATCGGCGAAACACCTAACCAATTCATGCGTTGAGCCTCAATTGGTTTCACAATAAGCCCCCATTGCTACCAGCATGACTATAAATATGTGATTTATTTAGCAGCATGTTTGTTCTAGCTGTTATACTTTGCGCAATAACACACAACAGCCATGGTCTTCGCACCAACTGTTGGGCTGTATCGCTATGTACACCTAAAGGTAACAAGATGAATTTAAAGCAAGAACTTCAAAATTTAAATAACCGACTAGACAAGTGCCGCAACAAGCTAGCGGCAGCAAAAAGTCGTAACGATCAGCCAGTCGTGAATCAATTTAAGAATGAAGTTGCTAAGCTTGAGAAACAACGTGATAGCATCAAGGGCACGCAATCACGTCAAGCAAATGACAAAGGTAACGACATTAAATCAATGTCATTTAACCGTGCACTGACGAAAGCAGAGCAAGCGGATATGGGTAAACTAAAAAAATCTGTTAAAGGTTTAATTGTCGTTCACCCTATGACTGCAATTGGTCGTGAAATGAAAATTAAAGAAGTTACTGGTTTCGCACACAAACCATTCTAATCTTCTTTAACGCACCATTAAAAACGCGGTTCATCTTAAGATGAACCGCGTTTTTTGTTATCGACTCTATTGAAAATGATCAGGCTGAAGCTTGTTCCTGACTGTGTTGTTGCTCAACAACTTCAGCTTTTAGATCTTTCTTCAGTATTTTACCTGTTGCGCTCATCGGTAACCGCTGGCGGATTTCAACGCTACGTGGGTATTTAAACGCTGCAAACTGCTCTTTACCCCATTCATACAATGCTGTCTCTTCTGCATCTGCACCTTCTTTTAGCACCACATAAGCTTTAATTTCTTCCCCGTATTCGGCATTAGGGATACCAATCACTGCGACCATCGCCACCGCAGGGTGGGTCATGAACACTTCTTCAATTTCACGTGGGTAGACGTTAAAACCACCTCGAATAATCAGATCTTTAACCCGATCAACAATGTACATATTGCCGTTGTCATCAAAGCGCCCAATATCCCCGGTATAAAACCAGCCATCACGCATCGCTTCTTTAGTCGCTTCTGGACGATTCAAATACCCTTTCATCACATTGTGACCGCGAATAATAACTTCCCCGTCTTCACCTACAGGTACGGACTGACCACTAATATCGACCAAACGCACTTCCACACCTTGAATAGGTTGGCCAACAGATCCCGGAATACGCGGTTGATCTAAGTGATTAAAACAAGCAACAGGACTGGTTTCTGATAGCCCATACCCTTCTAAAATAGGGACATTAAAGCGATTTTCAAAAGTATGAATCACTTCTTTTGGCAGTGAAGCTCCCCCACTAATTGCGATGCGCAAGCTAGATGTATCATCATCACTTTGGCAATGGTTTAAGCCGATGTACATCGTTGGGACGCCCGCAAATGCAGTCACTTTATGTTTGGCAATCAATGACAAGACAAGACTAGGTTCAAAACGAGGCACAAGCACCATACTTGCCCCCATCAATACCGAGGCATTCATTTGTACTGTTTGACCAAAAGTATGGAACAAAGGCAAGGTCACTAACTGAACATCATCACCTTGGCACCCCATCAGTGTTTGCGCCACCAAGGCATTACATACCATGTTGCTTTGGCTTAATTCAGCCCCTTTCGGTAACCCTGTGGTTCCTGAGGTATAAAGAATAACGCACGTATCCCCTTCTAAACGCGGCACATAATCAGCAAGCGGCGCTTGCTTGGCAATAAAGCTGCTGAGTGTCGGTATACCGTTATAGACCAGCTGGCTTTGATCAACCGTCATCACCACCATATCTTCACATTCCGCAACTTGATTAAAGGCGGCAATGCCTTCTTGCGCCATAGGGAGGTCAGGCGTGCCTTCGAAGCAAAAGAAAAATTTCGCTTGCGAATCTTCGAGGTGGTATTTAATTTCACGCTGGCGTAATAACACGTTGAACGGTACCACCACACCACCCGCTTTCTGAATACCGTAATACACAATAGGGAAAAAAGGTAAGTTGGGGCAGCTCAAAGCAACACGATCGCCCGCTTGCAATCCCTTCGCCACTAAACCACTGGCCACCTGGCCCGCTAGCGCATCAAACTGGGCGTAGGTTAATTGGGTGTCACCACAGATAATGGCCGTTTTATTCGGTTTACATTGCGCATTTCGTTGTAGGGCAGCAGCAAGACTCATCATAGCGTTACACCTTCATCCTTGATTATGATCCTAAGCAGTTAAACGCTCGTTTAATACTTACGTTTAATCTGTTGTTCAATAGATAGTCAGTCCCTGATATAAAGTCAACGCGCACCTTAATGATTGTTAATTATTTGTGATCAAAGGGCGCTGATTTATATTTATCATCGCTATCTATTATCCCAGCAACTCGCCTAGACAAGCTCAATCCGGCGAGTAATTAAATTACAAATAAGCCACTAAAAATCATTACCCCTTGGAAACCGTGGTTAAATTACATCAAAAAATCAATCCATTAGCGTTGTACTAACAGTCAATGACCAATTAACTACGCCCACAGTGTCAAATTCACTTACTTTATTAATGGATATATCGAAAATCACTGTTTCCAGCCGTCGCATAATCACGACACAGTAATATCCATTAATCACTTGTTACACCCTTGTTTTATATGGCTTCATAAGCCTGATCATATTTTAAAACATTCATTAACATTATACCTTACCGTGAATGTGGCTATTGCTCGGAAAAAAAGAGGCATAGCCATATGTTTTTTCGGCCGTAGAATGTCTTCCCCACAAAAAACAGCTAACAGAAAATTACTTTTCGACATACAGCCTGTAACCCAAACAACAAAATTATAAATAAGGCCGCAACACCAAAGCATTTACCTCATCGACTATTACCTAATCGGCTAGGTAGTTTGCAGGCCGAACACATGGAGTGGAAAAACATGACGTCCCTATTTTTATCCGTTATGCCCATTGTTATCCTGATTTGGATGATGACAAAGAAGAACGGCTTACCTTCGCACATCGCCTTGCCGATCACCGCTTTAATGGTCGGTTTGCTGCAATTGTTTTATTTCAATACTGATTTCACCTTAATTAGCGCCAACATCATTGCTGGTATCCTCTCTGCAATCACCCCTATTTCTATTGTTGCTGGCGCAATTTTATTAAACAGAATGATTTATCTTTCTGGATCTGAAGACATTATCCGTCGCTGGTTAGAAGGAATAAGTAAAAACCAAGTCGCACAGTTGATGATTATTGGCTGGGCGTTCGCTTTTATGATTGAAGGCGCGTCGGGTTTCGGTACCCCAGCTGCGATTGCCGCCCCCATTCTTGTTGGCTTGGGCTTCAATCCATTAAAAGTTGCGATGCTCGCGCTAGTGATGAACTCAGTACCCGTCTCATTTGGTGCCGTAGGTACACCAACCTGGTTTGGCTTCTCTAACCTTGGGTTAGACGATGCGACCTTGCTTGAAACAGGAAAAATTACCGCCCTCATTCACTTTGTCGCCGCTTTCATCATTCCACCGATGGCACTGCGCTTTATTGTGAGTTGGAGTGAAATTCGTAAGAACTACCTGTTCGTGCTGATCAGTACCTTGTCATGTACCGTGCCTTATTTCTTACTGGCACAGTGGAACTATGAATTCCCAGCCTTAGTGGGTGGGGCAATCGGTCTTATCGCATCGGTTCTTGTGGCACGCTTTGGTTTAGGATTAGCTACCGAGCAACAAACGGTAACGAAAACAGCCATGGCAGGTGAAGCTGCAACCTTGGGTGAAAATGTAGCGATGAACATGGCTTCATCTACGCAAAACTCGGTGAAATCAGGATCGTCTAAGAAAGATCAGCCAGTAGAAAGTGTGTCATCGGTACAAATATTTAAAGCGATGACACCAACCATTTTATTGATTGTGATTTTAATCGTGACACGTATTAAGCAATTTGGCATCAAGTCACTGCTCACCGATGGCACAGAGTTATTTACGGTTTCATTCGGCCCATTGGGCGATTTCAGCCTCAGCAAGGCATTAATTATTAAGCTCAGCCATATTCTTGGTACGGATGTCACTTGGGCGTATAAAACGCTTTATGTCCCTGCGCTGATCCCTTTCTTGCTGGTGGTACTCATTTCGATTCCGTTATTCAAACTGCAAGGCAGCATCGTTAAGCAGATGTTTTCTGAAACCGCGAGCCGTATCAAGATGCCATTTATCGCCTTGGTTGGTGCGCTTATCATGGTGAAACTGATGATGACGGGAGGCGAAAACTCGCCAATCATGACAACGGGCCAAGCCTTCTCTGATTTAATGGGAACAAGCTGGCAATATGTTGCAGCATACCTTGGCGCCTTGGGGGCATTTTTCTCAGGATCTGCGACTGTATCTAACCTCACCTTTGGGGCGATTCAGCAGACAATTGCAATGAATGTTGGGCTGCCTCAAACAACTATTTTGGCGCTGCAATCTGTCGGGGGAGCAATGGGTAATATGGTGTGTATCAACAATATTATTGCCGTTTCAACCATCTTGGGCATCGCTAACAAAGAAGGCTACATCATTAAACGTACCGTCATTCCGATGATTGCTTACGGTATTGTGGCAGCCATTATGAGTACAGTGGTTTAACTGACAGGGTTAGCGCCTTAGCGATAAGGCGCCATACAATTAAGTCAGCCTAATAAAAAGCGAAATGGCCTGATTCAATATCAGATTATCCATTTCGCTTTTTGTCTATTTTCTTACCAGAGTTCGTCGAACTAAAACTTCTCGACGTGCTTTTGATAACACTGATACAAGTGCTCAATAAACAATTTCACCTTGATAGGCTGGTGGCGCGTGTATGGGTAAACCGCATAAATCCCCAAGCACTTAGCCACTTGTTCCTGCAGTACTTCGATCAAAGTGCCTGCTTTTAAATCTTCCGCCACCAGCACTTTAGGGACATACACTAAACCTTGGCCAAACAAGGCTGCGCGACGTAAAGCAGACGCATTATTGGTGGTAAAGTTGCCATTCACCCTAACGGTACAAGGCTTGTTATCGCCTTTAAACAACCACTCTTGCGCACCTGTTTCTTGGTAGCTATACGCGAGACAATTATGTTGCGTTAACTCAGACGGTATTTTCGGTACACCGCAGCGAGCAAAATAATCAGGTGCGCCACAAATCACCCAGTGGGCGTCCACTAACCGCCGTGCAATAAAACTCGAATCAGGCAATGCTCCCGTACGGATCGCTAAATCAAATCCTTCTGCCACAATATCAACAAAGCGATTGTCCAAATCCATATCGATATGAATCTCTGGATATTTGGCACTAAACTCTGCAATGGCCTTTGGCAATAACAACTCCCCTGAAATGGTCGGCACGCTAATCCGAATCGTCCCAGTTAAGCTTTCACCTAAACCACTCATGGCTTGCTCGGCATTCTGTACCGAGTGATACACCTCTCTCGCATGGCTGAAAAAAACCTCTCCCGCTTCGGTTAATGTCAGCTTGCGGGTAGTTCGATAAATCAGTTGCACACCAAGGTCTTGCTCTAATCGAGTGATCCTTTTACTGACGACAGACTTGGTAAGTCCAACAAGATCAGCCGCTTTGCTAAACGAGCCTTGCTCAATTAAATGGAAAAAAATCAGGAAATCATCTGTGCTTCGCATCATTAGTACACTTTTTGCAACAAACTTATGTATTGCTGGCAGTATATCAACCAAAGGAATGCTATTAAAATGTTAAATATGATAGTAAGTCGATCTTTTGCTAAACAAGAAGCCTAAAAAGGCCAAGCAGAGCTATTTATACTTAATCCCACCAGCATTTCCTGTCAGTACGTTGAGGCAGTTAAGGCCATGGAGCAATAGAGCATGCAACATCCCTACACAACACTCATAGAACAATTAAAAGATACCGTTGACGCACAGCGGATAATTACTGATCCTACCCTGACTTTGGCATACGGTACCGATGCCAGTTTTTATCGCTTAGTGCCAAAAATCATTTTGCAGCTAGACTCACTCGATGAAGTCGTTACAGCGCTCAAAGCCTGCTATGCACTCACTATTCCTGTCACCTTTCGCGCAGCGGGTACCAGTCTATCTGGCCAAGCATTATCTGATTCAGTCTTAATTACGCTGACCAATAACTGGCGTAATTATAAAATCAGTGAAGATGCGCACCAAATTACTTTGCAGCCTGGCATTATTGGTGCTGAAGCCAATAAACTTCTCGCACCACATGGCCGAAAAATCGGGCCCGATCCCGCCTCTATCAATACCTGCAAAATCGGCGGTATTGCAGCAAACAACGCATCAGGTATGTGTTGTGGTACGGCCCAAAACAGTTATAAAACCTTAGCGGGCATGACAGTAGTGTTAGCCGACGGTACGGTTCTAGACACGCTAAACGAAAATAGCCGCCATGCATTCCAACACTCTCATGCTGAATTACTCAACGATTTGGCTGAGCTGGCCACGGTTTGCCAAGAAGATGAAGAACTGGCCGATAAAATTCGCCATAAATATCGCCTAAAGAACACCACAGGCTATAGCCTTAACTCGCTAACCGATTACAGCGATCCGATTGATATTCTTCAGCACCTTTTTATCGGTTCGGAAGGCACGCTCGGCTTCATTGCTGACATCACCTACAACACTGTAATTGACCACGCTCACAAAGCGTCTGGCCTGTATGTTTTCAAGGATATTGAAACCACCTGTCGTGCAGTCAGCGAACTTGGCAAAACCACCGCAGCGGCTGTTGAACTGATGGATAGCCGCGCATTAGCATCGGTTGCCAATGAACCGGGGATGCCTGATTTCATCGCCCAGCTCGGGCAAGAAGGCAATACCGAAGCTGCCGCACTCTTGGTTGAAATCCACGCCAAAGATAGCGCTGATTTAGCCCAGCAGGATGCTGCAATTACCGCGCTGATTAACCAATTTGCTCCAATGCACCAAGTGGCATTCAGTACCGATACCACGGTATGTGCGCAGCTTTGGGCTATTCGTAAAGGCTTGTTCCCCGCTGTCGGTGCGGTGCGTGAAACAGGCACCACGGTGATCATCGAAGATGTTGCCTTTCCGATTGAACAACTTGCACCCGCGGTGCGTGAACTCCAAGAGCTATTCACCCGTTATCACTACCACGAAGCGATCATTTTTGGCCATGCCTTAGCGGGTAACTTACACTTTGTATTTACGCAGGCATTCGATAGCCAAGAAGAAATTCAGCGCTATAGCGATTTTATGGATGCCGTTGCCCAATTGGTTGCCGTGGATTACCAAGGTTCACTAAAAGCCGAGCACGGTACTGGCCGTAACATGGCACCCTATGTTGAATTAGAGTGGGGCCAAGCAGGCTTTGCACTGATGCAACGTATTAAGCAGATTTTCGATGTGACGGGTATTTTAAACCCAGGGGTGATTATTAATGATGATCACCAAGCCCACGTCAAAGACCTCAAAGCCATGCCCGCGGCAGATACCTTGATCGACAAATGCATTGAATGTGGTTTTTGTGAACCCGTTTGTCCGTCGCGCAACCTGTCTTTGACGCCACGCCAGCGTAATACCGTGTTCCGTGAAATTAGCCGTTTACGACGCACCGAAGAAGACCCCGCTCGATTAGCCGACATGGAAAAAACCTTTCAATACCAAGGTGTCGATACGTGTGCGGCGACAGGGCTTTGTGCCGATCGTTGTCCTGTTGGCATCAACACGGGTGACCTGATGCGCAAACTGCGCCAGCAGCACTCGCCAATGGCGAATTCCATTGCGCGTTGGACTGCCGAGCATTTCTCTGCCATTACCAAAACAACCAAGGTGAGCTTGGGTGTGGTTAATGGTGTCCACTCTGTGATTGGCACCAAGGGCATGAAAGCGATTAGCAAAACTGCCTATAAATTAAGTGGGGAAAAGCTGCCATTATGGACAGAGCACATGCCACGTTCAGCAGGGAAAATGAAAGCACCGACCATCTTTGCGATTGGCAAAGAGAAGGTGGTCTATTTCCCTAGCTGTGCCTCACGTAACATGGGCACCGAAAAAAATGCAGCGGATTCACGCCCACTAGCAGAAGTGACCATTTCATTGCTAGAAAAAGCAGGTTACGAGGTCATATTACCCAATAAACTCGATAACCTGTGCTGTGGTATGCCGTATAAGAGCAAAGGCTTTGTCGACACAGCTGCCAATAAAGCGCAAGAGCTAGAAAACAGTTTATGGCAGATATCTGAACAAGGTAAATTTCCGGTGTTAATGGACACCAGCCCGTGCGCCAGCCTGAGTAAAGAAACCATGCGCCAAGGCATTACCATTCTAGAACCATTTAAGTTTGTGGCGGATTTTGTGCTGCCGAAGCTCGACATCACACCCCAAGATGAACCCGTCATGCTGCATATCACCTGTACTTCACGCCGTAGTGGCTTAGCCGGTGTGATGCAAAAGGTGACAGAAGCTTGTGCTAAACAAGTAATTATCCCAGAAGATATTCTGTGTTGTGGCTTTGCCGGTGATAAAGGCTTTACCACGCCAGAACTCAATGCCTCTGCCCTTGCACCGTTGAAAGCCCAAGTGCCAAGTAACTGCAATGAAGGCTATTCAAACAGCCGTACCTGTGAGATAGGCTTATCGGAGCACAGTGGCATTGAATACCGCTCGATATTGTATTTAGTGGATAAGGTGAGCCAAGCGCCAGCAGTTAGCCAAACAGATTAAAATTTAACTCTGACTACGTAAGCAAGCATCCGCAACAAACCAAAACGCTCAGAAAGGCTGGCAGCCACTGAGCGTTTTTTATTTACAGTGTAAAGAGCGCAAGTTGGTAAACTACTATCAGGAAGATTTCAATTGAAAAAGTATGCCTTGTAAAGCTACCCCTAACACAATCTACAAGATCACAATGTCTAAAGAGAAATAAGCCAGAAAACCACACAATAGAATTGTTTTTTCATAAAATAATCAACAAATAAAAACAAATAAAAACAAATAAAAACAAAACCACAATATAGTTAACCATAAAAAGGTTAACTATATTAGCAAGCAAAAAATTAGTCACTCATATCATCTCTATGATACTTTTTCAATCTTTTCATTCTGAAAAAATGCTTAAAAAACATATATAACACCCATGAAAAAGTTCCGAATATTGATAATCCAGATAAAATAACATACAAATTAACATAGTATTCAAATGGTTTAATTTCCTCTAGTGTAAAAAAGTCCAGCATAAAAAAAACCACAACCGCAAAAATCAGAATAACGAGAATTCTGAAAGACATGAAAAAAGCATGGTACATAAAAAATAAAAAATCTCTAAATAAATTCATGATTGCTCACGTAAAATTACTAATCACTTAAAATATGCCCACTAAGACCCAGTATAGTTTGTTCTCGATCCCCCAATGACTACGAATAGCATAATAGTGAGGAACAGCACATCAAATAATAGATAACTAATCTTGACTAATTAACGGGTGTCTTCGATGGTAGAAAAACGCAGGGTGAAAACGTTGCTGATAACTGTATGACTCCACAAAAGGGAGTGTAAGATCATAAACAGATCTACGGGTCAAATCGATTTGAATTCATTAAACGTTCGCGATCTTACCCGCCGCCATAAGAGAGTGCATACGTATAGGATGTGAAACTACTTTAAATTCACATCATAGTCACAATATAAGCTTTTGAACGTTGGAGTCATAAACTAAATCTTTCATTATTGGTTCAATATTATAAAATATTGCAGCATTAACATTTAAAATACCAAGCATAGGCTCTAATGTTTTCCTAATATGCTCTTCTATATTCATATTTATTACGTCTGAGCCTTTCACTTTCACTTTCATTGAAAAATTGAATATGTAAATATCATATTCTGAATATAATTCAGCTCCAATAAAACAAACACTCTTATTTTTGTCATTACAATTAAAGGTTTTCTTTAGCAATCCTTGATTAACAACAACGACATTAGAACTAACTGTAAAAGAAGTTAAGCAAAGCAATAAACACATCAACCTTACCATTTATAAATCATCTCACTAGCAAAATTTTGAATTTTTAGATATAACAAAAAGCCCCGCAAAGGCGGGGCTGATTTGTATATATTGCCAGTGTATTGGTGAAGGGCTTACAACACGATACCAGCGAAAATGAAACCAAAGATAATACTGAATACCATACTCAGCAAACCTGGCAGCATAAAGCTGTGGTTGAAAATATACTTACCAATCTTAGTAGTACCTGTACGGTCAAAGTCGATTGATGCGATAATTGGACCATAGTTTGGAATAAAGAAGTAACCGTTAACCGCAACAAACGTCGCGATAATTACTGCTGGTGGTAGGCCTAATGCAATCGCAACAGGTACCAATACCGCCGTGGTTGCGCCTTGGCTGTTTACCATCACAGATAAGCCAAACAACGCAAACGCAAATGTCCATGGTGCTACTTCTACCAAGCCTGATACGGCTTCTTTTACCATGTCGCCGTGACCACCAATTAAGGTGTCACCTAACCATGCGATACCAAAAATAGCAACGATCGCACGCATACCCGCATGGAACACAGATCCTTGGGTAATTGCGTAGCCATCAGGCTTACAGATTAAAATAATCAGCGCAGCAATTGATAGCATCACGATTTCAATCGTATGCGCCATACCCATGACATGACCATCAAAGCTTGGGCGTAATGAAGGAAAGGCACCCATGATGACCACAGCCAAAGAACCAAATAAGAACAGTGATACCGCGCGCGTTGCTTCTGGTTTGATTTCAAGCTCTTCAACTTTTACTTCCTGTTCCATTTCAGCACGGAATGCAGGATCTTGAAGACGACGTTGATATTCAGGATCGTCTTTAAGCTCTTTACCTAGCTTATTAACAATCACACACGCTGCTGCTAACCCAAGGAAAGTCGCAGGGATAGTTACCATCAATACATTAGCAAGTGTAATACCTTGTGGTTCAAGGAAAGCCACCAAAGCAACAACTGCTGCCGCAATTGGGCTAGCTACAATCGCAAATTGTGATGCGATAACCGCCATGCCAAGTGGACGCTCTGGGCGAATACCACTACGACGGCTTACTTCAGCAATTACCGGTAATACCGAGTAAGCCACATGACCTGTACCTGCCATCATGGTGAAAACATAAGTCACTAATGGTGCAATGAAAGTAATTTGGCGAGGGTTTTTACGTAAAATGTTTGAAGCGATTTTGATTAAGTAATCTAAACCGCCTGCTGCTTGCATAGATGCCGCCGCTGCCACTACCGCCATGATCATTAACATCACGTCAATCGGTGGACTTGTTGGCTGCATACCAAACACAAAGCTCAGTATTGCCAGACCGACACCACCCATGACACCAAGACCGATCCCCCCGATGCGAGCACCGATCAAAATACAGCCAAGTACAATTAAAAATTCAACTAAAAACACATCAATCTCCCTGATGATAAAATTTAAACCAGTACAAAATTCTGCGGGCATCATACTGATTTCATCAAAGAAACAACTCTGCATTCATCACACAAATAATTATTCAACCATACAATCTAAGTGGTTATTGAGCATTATCAAATTAAGCGCATTAAAATCAATTGAATACACACATTAATGTGCTTCAACAGCTGAGGTTCAGCGCTATATTCCAGCAACAAAGGATTAAATCGGTTGAAAACCCTACATAAGTCATAAAAACACATAAATTAATAGAAATGATAATTGATATCATTACCATTAGGGTGCATTATTCCTCACTTCTTTCGTAGCGACTTTCTGCTACATCCAAAAAGCAAGAAGACTAACAATGAAGCGTAGTGCCCTATTTTTCCTTTTTTCGAGTTTTTCTGTGTGCGCATTTCCAACACCAGAAACAGCACATCATTCTGAATCCAACTCGAATGAAGCAATGTCGACACAGCCAAACTCCGCTTCGTTACCTCACTCTGCTGACACTTTTTCATGGTTGAGAGACGATTCCCGTCAATCTAAAAAAGTGCGACAGTACTTAAATGAACACAACCAACAAGCCGAACTTTTTTTAGAACAACAAACGGCACTTCAGCAACAATTATTGAAAGAATGGCAAGACAACGCACCACAAAAAGCAGAAAAACCATGGCTTATCCGCGATGATGTTAAATATCGATTTGAGACGCGTGATAACGCGCGCGTATTAGTTGAAAAGCCAACCAATCAAGCGTCGGAAAATTCTAAAGAGCGAGTTGTATTCAACCTCACTCAACGCGCGGCAATGTCAGATTACTACTCTCTAGGCAGCTGGTCACTTAGCCCGAATAAACGCTTTATTGCTGTGACGGAAGATATCCGTGGTGATCGTAATTACGCTGTCACTGTGATTGATACCCATACTCAAAAAACTTACTCACTGATCCAAAATGTAAGCACTGAACTGATCTGGGGAAATGATAACGATACTCTCTATGTAATAGCGAATGAAGCAGGCACCTACCGTCCCTATCAGCTCGTTAAAACACAATTATCCGCACCGCAAAAAACAGACGTTTTACTCGAAGAAACAGATCCTGCGTGGTTACTCTCAAGCTACAAAACAGGCAATGAAAAATATGCCATTGTTCAAAGTAATAATCACAATACTAGCCAACAACAGCTACTAGATACACATACAGGTAAGTTACAGGCCAGCTTACAAGTACGCTCTTCGGGTAACGAGTACTACAGTGATATCCAAGGCCAACAAATCATCAGCCTGAGTAATCATCAAGGACACTTTGGCTTATACCAAGGAAAGATAGGATCCAACATTCAATCGCTTGAACCTTTGTTCATTCCTGATCCACAGACAGAAATAAAAAATTGGTACGTCTTTGAGGCAGGTATTGCACTTGTTCTTACCCAGCAAGGCAAAGACACCTTGTTGGTAATCAATGACCATGGCGACGAAACATTCCGCCGCCCGTTATCTTCAGAAGGCAAAGTGGCTTGGCTATCAAATAATGGCGACGCAGCCAGTAACCTTGTTCGTATCCGTTCAATGTCAATGACAACCCCGCCAACCTGGTCGGAGTTTAATATTGCCACAGGCAAAGAACGCCTACTGTCGCAAGATAGCTACCCGACGATTGAGCCGAGCGATTACACCTCGACCCAAATTACGGTGAGTGCCAATGGTGTTAATGTACCTGTATCACTGGCATATCGAAACGATAAAATCAGCCCTGATAGCCCTGTCTTTCTTTATGGCTATGGCGCGTATGGAACACCCATGAAACCTTACTTTATGCCGCAGGTGATTAGCTTACTGGATCAAGGGGCTATTTATGCCATTTCACACGTTCGCGGTGGTGGGTACTTGGGTGATGCTTGGTATCAAGCAGGGAAAGGGATAAATAAGCCCAATAGTATTAAAGACTTCCTTGCAACAGCTGAAGTGATGCAGCGCTATGTACCAAGCCGTGATTCTTTGTCTTCTTCATCTCACGATGCTTCGCCAACAAAATCACAGTCAACAGTTAAGCGTGACATTTTAGCGATAGGAGGCAGTGCTGGTGGCACGCTGGTCGCAGCCGCGATCAATGCTCAGCCCACACTTTTCCGTGGTGCTGTGTTACAAGCCCCGTTTGTCGATGTGATCAATACCATGGCAGATCCATCGCTTCCGCTTACCCAGCAAGAATACCAAGAGTGGGGGAATCCAGCGAAAGCCGATGAGCGTAAAGTAATGGAAACCTACAGCCCATACGACAATATTCGTGCGCAAGCCTACCCACCAATGTTAGTGCGAATTGGCTTACATGACAGCCAAGTACCTTATTGGGAAGGTGCTAAGTTTGTAGCCAAGTTACAGCAGCAAAGCACGGTAAATAACCCCTATTTGCTTACGACAGATTTTAATGCTGGCCATCAAAAAAATCGCCGCACGGCACAAGCTGCCCAAGCGATGGAATACGCATTCTTGCTTGACCTTAACAAGCGGCAAGCATCATCACCTGTGGTTACAACGACAAATAAATAATACCGCATGGATAGCCATATAGCGCCAATGACTATCCATGCAGTCTTAGCCGATCATTACATTAATAACATCTACGCCTAGTTAGAGAATAACAACATGAAACTACACCCTATCGCCTTCGCTGTTCTCAGCGGATTGGCTTCGCACGCCTACGCTTCAGATTTAGCCACAAATTCAGTGGCTGATACGCCTGTAAATACGACTGAAAATAGCCGTTTAACAGATGTCACCCAAATGGAAACCGTCATAGTCACGGCGACAAAAATCGAACAACCACTATCGAAAACCAGCGGTTCGGTAGCTGTTATCACTTCGGATCAGATTAAACAAGAAGGTGCTACCGAGCTTTACGATGCCCTTAATCATGAGCCAGGTGTTAGCGTAACAGGCGGCGCAGGACGACCACAAAATATCACTATCCGTGGTATGTCGGGTAACCGCATCGCTATTATCAAAAATGGTGTGAAAGTCGGTGATGGTTATGGCGCGGCTGACTTAAATGATGTGACGGGCCGAAATAGTTTTGACCTCTCTAACGTCAAACAAATTGAAGTCATGAAAGGGGCGAGTTCTGCACTCTATGGCTCAGGTGCTATCGGTGGTGTCGTGGTGGTGACAACGAAACAACCGGGTGATTATTTAGGAAAAAAAGACAGCCATTACGAAGCTAACGTGGCCTACGCGGGAGTCAGTGATAAACAAAAACTTAGCACGACGATGGCACAGCGTTTTGGCGATCATGAAAGTTTACTGCTGCTATCTGGCTGGCGAGGCGGCGAGACACATAACTATAACCGCGATATTTATGAGAGAGATCTTGAGGGTTACAGCACCGAGTTTACCCATAACTACTTTTTAAATGATCTCGTTATGTTTAAAGGCACCGTGTCTTATTACAAAGAAACGATGGAACGTAGCGATGGCATGGCGCCAATTCAAGAAGATGGGATCTGGCAAGCCAAGCAGTATTACGAAGATGCACAAAGTACCAGCTTTGATGCACAAGTAGGGGCAGAAATCGAGATCCTAGATAACCTCTTACTTGATAGCGCAGACATCAAAGCCTACTACCGCGAAAAAACCAGCGATACCTATAAAAATGTCTTCATGCAACGTGAATATCAAGGCATTACCGAAAAACGCCGCCAAGTGGAGCAACGTCGCTACAAAGATACGTTATTAGGCTTGTCAGCAGAGCAAAAAAAAGCGTTCCAGCTTTCAGACAATACCGAGCACCAAGTCGTTTGGGGAGTGCAGTTTGAACAAAATCAATACCAGCGTCCTATCAGCAAAAATATCTATGACTGGCGTGGCACTACAGGACTAAACAAAGACTCCTTTGCCGATGCCACTATGCTCACTGCTGCCGTATTCATTCGCGATCAAATCAAATGGCAAGATTGGACGATCACCCCAGGGGTTCGCTATGACCGTCAACAACTTAGCCCCACAGGGGACGCCAATATCGGTGGCATACAGATCAATGAAAATAACAGTAGCGCGTTATCGCCAAGCCTATCAGTGGCTTATCAATTTACGCCTGCGCTAAACAGCTACCTAAATTACTCACACGGTTTTAGAGCGCCAGCGTACGACAAAACATATGGCTATGTACCTCACCTGTTTAATCCGTTGAAGCCTTTTATCATCATTCCAAACTCGGAGCTTAAACAAGAAACAAGCGACAACTTCGAGCTCGGCAGTAAATACGATGACGGTAAATTCTCGTTGTATGCCGCTGTTTTCTACTCAAAATTTAAAGACTTTATCGAACAAAAAATGATTGGCCAAGCGGCGGATAAAACGCACTGGTTATTCCAATACCAAAACCTTGAAGGAGTGAAAACCTACGGTTTTGAGCTGTCATCAGGTTACCAATTAACAGAAGAATTGAAGCTATCGGGCAAACTAGGCCTTGTTGATGGTAAAGATGGAAATGGCGAACCCATTCGTACTTTGACGCCGCTAGAAGGCAATATCAAGTTGGGTTATACCGTTGAAAAAATTACGGCTTTCTCACGCCTTAATTTCGCCGCAGCTATGCCGATGGATCGCACCCCTAAATGCTACAACCTAGAAGTAGAGACCCCTTGTGCCACGACAGGTAATTGGGCAACGCTGGATCTTGGCGCGAGCTACCAAGTCAGTGACAACTTCACCCTATACGCCACCATGATCAATGCATTCAATAAAGAATTCATTCGCTATCAAGATGTTGCTGGCATAGGTGACAGTTCAAAATCTTACTCTACCGAACCAGGACGTTACTTCAACATCAATGCAAATTATCAATTCTAAGGATGGATGCCTGATGAAAGCGCCTAGATTAAACAAAACAACCTTATGCTTATTTACCCTGCTGGCAGCTAGCCAGCAGGGTGTTGCCGCAGAACTGATCTACCCAGCGAATGCCGCGATTGTGAACGACAGTGCACAAGCAAAACAATTCCTACTTGATTATTTCCAAGATCAGCCCGAAACCGTGATCAGCGATATATCAGCTCGCTATCAACGCACCAGCTTAACGGCAACGCACTACAATTTTGATGTCATCGATAGCCAAGGTAAAAATTGCCACAAAGCCTTAGTGCTAAGCGTTGATAAAGAACAAAAAGTCCAACGTGTTTACGCACAGCTTGAAGCTCTCTCAGGCCAGTGTGATGGCACGATTGAAAAGCCGCGTACCAATTTTGATATCACGAAACCTGTTATTCCGACACCAACAAAAACAGTGCACGTAGCAGCCCAAGTCTACAACCCCGATCCACGAACAATGAACCAAGAACCGATCCCGACAGACGGTGATTTTGACAACTACACCCTGCCAAAAAATTACACAACGGTGACTATGCCAGTGCTGTGTAGCGTCTCGGCTAATCCACAATGCGTGTTAGCCAATGACAAAGTCATGGCTATTGATATTGTTAACTTACCCGATGGCGAAACCGCCAAAGCAGAGCAACAGCCACAGCAAGGCCTCCTGACCTTTTCGCCTAACGACTTAGCCAAAATAGACGTCACACAAACACCTTCGGCCAACAAATCAGCCGTTAATAATTACTTTTACGATGTGATGGCATTTTACCACCTCGACAACTCGCTACACTATGTGGAGTCCTTAGGGTTCAATGATTTATTCAATCAACCTGTACAATTTGACGCACAAGGTTCCAACGAGAATAACTCGAAGTATTTAAGCGACATGAACTTGCTCTCATTTGGCATGGGTGGCTCACCCGACACCCTTGATGCTGATGTAATCTTGCATGAATTCGGCCATACCATAAATTACTTTATCGTCCCTGATTGGGCATATGGTGATACCAGTGGTATTGGTGAAGGCTTTGGTGACTACTGGGCAGGGATGTCAACTTACCGCACCCAACACCAGCAAGGTACAAACTTTGAGTTAGATACCGTATTCAACTTTGACGGCCATTTTGGCGGCAAAAGCGGCGGCACTCGTTCGCTCAATGACGAAGCAGCGCGTTACTACCCATCGGCTGAATACCAAGCACATATTTCCGTTAATGGCACTCTGTCTGATCAACTGTGGTCAACACCGATCTTCCAATCATTAAAAGAAGCCGTCGCGATATATGACGTTGATGCGTTCAATGCAATGAACCGCATTATTATCGAAGGCCTCTACGGGTTAGGTCGTGGCACTAAAATGCATCATGCGGCGCAAAGTATTTTAGATGCGGCGCAAAATCTCTATCCAAATCATGAATACGGTGCAATTTTACGTCGTCATTTCAATCATCATAATTTGCTGCCAACCGAGCTGATCCTTGCCCCAGCACCGCAATTTATTGATACGACGCTGGCAACAACAGCAAATATCGCCACCAGCAATGGGCAAGTTAGCGCTGTCATCTATAACCCGACGACTCGTGATATGGCACTGAGTGGGCAACTGACGGTATCGGGCCAATCAGGCTCGCAAGATCTGGCTTCAATCGACAAACCATCAAGCCTGAAGGCAGGAAAAAGCCAAACCGTTAACTTCCCCCTTAATGCTCGACCACAGTGTGGTCAGCGTATCGATTTAACGCTGGACGCAGCATTAAGCTTCGACAATAAACAACGGATGCAACAAGCCAGTTTTGACCAAAGTTTTGTGTTTGGTTTGCCAAATTTTGCCGAAGCACCTAAGACCCTAAACCAAGCTGTGATTGATGCGAAAAAAGGCACAAGTCCGCTGCAACCTATGCGTAAAGGGCTCACCTACGCAACTTACTTTAACACTGGCGAGCAGGAGCATGTTGGCGATGATTTAGCGATCATCACCCATATTTCTCACCCTGATCACCGTGAATTGAAAGTGACACTCATCGCGCCAGATGGCCAACAAGTGATTTTGCACGACCACCAAGCCTACTACCAAAACAACAAACAAACCGTGTATCGCTTGGCCGATCATCCACAACTCAAACCACTACTGGGCGGCCGAATGACAGGTGCATGGCGACTAGAAATTAGTGATATCGCCGTCGGTAATAGCGGCCAACTGATCGATTTTGGCGTCACGCATATCCAGAACTATCAGTGTAAAGCTTCACCGAGTAAACCAGATCCAAAGCCACAGCCTAAACCGAATAACAATAGTGGTGGAGGGGGCAGTGCCCTTTGGTTAACCCTACTTGCAATGCTGCAGTTGGGATACACCAAAGCAAAATCAGCTAAACGTCGTTCATTTAAGCGTTAATTCAATTTTTAAAGAGAAACCATCATCATGAAAAAAACCTTACTCACGCTTACCATAGCTACGCTACTTGCTGGCTGTAATGGTGGCTCAGATAATAAAATCAGCAATACGACGGGTCCGGATTCAAAGCTGAATTACACCCTGAGTGGCGAGGTACAATCCAATTATCTCGCGCAAGATATCACGGTATGTGTCGATTTAACTAAAGACTGGGTCTGTAATCCAAGTGAACCCAAAACAACGGCCAAAAGCGGTTTATTTAACATCTCTAGCATGAACAAAGACATTTTGCATTCACGTATTCTTGCTGTCTCCACCCTGAATGCGGCAGATAACCAAAGTAAAGCCTATACCAACAACACTGTGGTATTAGCGGCGCCACCACTGCAAAAAGAAAGTGGTCACATTATTAACGGTATCAGCACCTTGATCAGCGCAAATATGGGCTATGGACTCAACCCTCATGAAGCTGCACGTGATGTGAAAGCCAAGTTAGAAAAAATCGGCGTTACCACTAACAATGATTTACTAGCAAACCTAGGTGATCCCCGTTTAGCAACGATTGATAAAAACATCCAGCTACTGTCTGCTAGTACCAAAGCTGAACAACGTAGCCGTGTGATCGCGACGCTGGCGAAAGATCTTCCACAACAAAAAGATTTTATTACGGCCGAGAGCCTAACCGAGCAAGCACTTGCAAACAAAGTGAATCAACTGGAACAACAAAGTATGCCGCGCTTAGTGGGCAATGACACAGGTGTAACGCAGTTTTATGATGGCGCTGCTTTTACCGACATACCACCTGCAGGCTTCCCACTGCAAGATGCCAATATAGGCTTTGATGCAACAGAAAAAAACACCCACTCAGGTGCTGGTTTTATCTTTACTAAATTAGATGCAAAAGGCCAAGCGCTACCGGTTGATGCAACGGAATGGAGCTGTGTCCGCGATGAGCGAACCCAGCTAACTTGGGAAGTAAAATCCAACGATCCTAAGTCGCCACGCTGGAAGAAAAACGAGTTCGCACTGCAAATTAAAGGCGGCGCTCAACCTCACAGTGAAGACATAAAATACGCCCAGCAAACCAACAAGTCAGGTATTAATACCACAGAGCAATACCAAGATATGGTCAACAAAGACCAACTTTGTGGCATCAACACATGGCGTTTGCCGACACTCAATGAACAATTTGATTTACTCGATTTTGGCTCAACCGCAAAAGATGCTGATGGCAAGCTTCTCGGACTCAATACGCGCTACTTCCCCAATGTTGAAGTGGGCTATGAAGGCTGGGGATGGTACTGGTCATCTAGCTTCATGTACGCCCCTTATCAACCTCAAGATATGCATGTGTACAACTATTTGGATCAAGTCGGCGATAGCTTAGGCGACTCAGGCGTTCAAAACCTGTGCAAACAAACAAATGCAGAGTGTGATTACCCAACAAAAATGAACGTACGTATGGTTAGCCAAGGAAAATAACAATGAAAAAGACAGTAACCAAAAAAACAATTAACCACGCCCTCATCACTGCACTCTTGGCATTAACGGCATCAAGCGCAATTGCTGCAACTCAAGAATGTGATATCAACTTAACTAAATCGGCGCCCGATGTTCGCTTTAAAGACAACCAAGATGGCACAGTTACCGATTTACGTACCGATTTAGTATGGAATCGCTGTACCATAGGCCAAACATGGAACAAAACCAATAATATTTGCGATGGCAAGCCCACAGGGATGTACTGGCAAGCTGCGCTACAGCGAACGGAGATTATTAATCATGATAAATCCGATCCACTGCACCAGTTCGGTGGCCGTCAAGAGTGGCGTCTACCGAATATTAAAGAGCTTCAGTCACTGCGTGAATCCAGTTGTATTTCACCTGCGCTAAATAAGCGCTTTTTCCCGCTTAATTTTGATTTCTTGTCAGTCGAAAGTACCGCATGGAGCGCAACACCCACGCGAGCATCAACGGGGCATGTCTTTGTTATGGGGCTCGCTGACGGCCTAACCTCAAACTTCGGTTCAACCGACTATAAGCTTGGCGTGATCTTAGTGAGCGATAAATAGATAATTAATGGGGTCGCTATAACCTCAGTTTTATTGTCGGTTCGAATCCTCAGATTGATTTGAACCGACTCTATAATAGCTAAGAAAGTCGCATCAGGAAAAGCGGCAATACTCACACCAAATACCTTAGGAGTATTCAACCCCTCCGTAAATATCTATGGTCAAATCACGCACCTTCGCATACTCCCCCGGCGTCTTCCCAATCGTGTTTTTTAGATAACGGATCAAATGTGGTTGATCGCTAAAGCCAAATTCTTGTGCTACCTCAGCCCAATCAATATCAGTTTCACCACGGAGATATAAAGACTCAAGTAGCAAATCAAGGCGATTCATCGACTGGCACTGTTTTAATGTCAGCCCCGTTACTCGGGTAAAACTGCGCTCTAGCGTACGTTGAGAACAATGCAATAACGTCCCTAATTGCGAAATGAGCGTATTAGGCAATAACGGTAACGCTTTCCGCGTCAGTAGGCTGTGCTTGTCTGAAGACGCTTGATGCAACCAAGGCTGTAACACGGCTTCTAGCGTATCGCAGCAGTTTTCAGGCGAGGTTTGTGCAAGCTGTAATAGCGCTCGCGATATATCCTGCCGCTCCAGATCAGGTACTTGATTACAATTATCACCGTGCTTCTGATGAGCCGAGTCAAAGAATGCAGTGACATCAAGCTTAACGACCTGCTCAAGTACCGCCTGATGTGGCGTCATATCCAACGAATACAAAGCCCCAGTGTGAAACTTAACCCCTAAAATGATAAATGCATCCGTATGATCAATTTCAAACGTCTGACAATGAGGAAATAACCAGTGGCTCCCCTGCCCCTCGAAAGAAGCAGAGTCGCTCTGGTACAGATACCCCTGCTCAGCAGGCGCGATGATCAAATGCGCCGTCGGATCAGGCGTCAATTTTGGAAAAGGATGACCATCATCATGCGGTTTTTTTTCAATGCACCAATAGCATTCAACATGCTGCGCGACCAGTGAACTTTTGGGGGGGTATTTCCAATTAATCATATTGCTGATGACTCGATAGACTTGATGGCTCTAATTTTTTGATGGGTGGAAAAGAAATCACCTCACCTTTGGCGGTAAGAATCGAAATATTGCTCGGACTACCGTCTTCCGCTAACCGCAACTCACCAATAGCACTGCGATTGACTAAGCGATCGTGTCCATGAGTATCTGGATCACGCTTAAAGATCTTAAGCCGCTTTCGCTTTGTTAACCAGTTTAGTGGTGATCTCGGGCTATAGAGCAAGCGATCCATGGTGTCACAGAGCCGCAATAACCAGCTTATGGAGGTCAATACGGCGCTTACCAAGCATCAAAGAACTACAATCCTTGCGTGAATATTACTGTGCATCCTCAATGTTAAACAACGTTTTTTCCCAATAAAGTTAATTTCGAACTATTACAGAGTACCGCATGGAGCTCTTCGGCCTCTCACGCGAATAGAACCCTTATTACAGGCCAGGGTTGTCACATTTTGACATAACCGCCTATGCAATTAGAATGTTATTGGTTTGCAATAAATAACCACAGCTAATACAACCACGGTTAATATTTTAAATATCAATACCATAATGAACGTTAACCTTTTTATTCTTTGAACGTTCATTAATAAATGACGCAATAAGACATCCCATAAGGATGTACCTAACCCACCAGCAATAAAATACCATTCAAAATAACTAAGAAAAAACCAATTTTTAATGTATTCTCTCTGACCAACAAGAAGGAAACACACTATTAATCAAAAATAATAGAAGAGAATTAAATTTGAGTTTTATCCATTACATTTCAAGCTTGCCTGAACTTGCAAATAAAGTGCATCCAAATACTAAAGGGATACATAAAATAAGAAAAAATGCTCGATTTTGTCTTTGGGGTGTTATGTATAAAAGCACCTTAACCAACATCCTTAATGCCTTTAGTGATGATGATATTAAACCTATTTTTGATAATGACCCCGGCATTATCGAAAAACCACTTAAACCTTACCTATGTGTAAGTTGGTCCCCGAAAGAGCGCGCTCAGCACCTCAGTGACCACTACCGTTTTCTGGGGCAAACCTTTGGTGAGAATGCCAGTGATGTCACTTCGTATCAAGGTGTCACAATACTGACCTTTCAAGACAACAATGAAGAGCACTACCGCGTAAATTTATACTGTGGAGCAAGCCGTGAAGGTGGACTGGGACTGAAGCTAATTAATGCTAAAGGACTCGAAGTCTATTCGTTAGCGCTTAATATTTCAGGCACAGCGCAACACTGTATGTACATAGGTATGGTTCAAGGGCCTACACCGCAAATCGAAGACCGTCCATGTTTAATTCGAACGCTGACCCGCTCTTTACATGGACTTAGAACCAAAGCACTAATGATCGAAGTTGCATTAATTCTGGCTAAGCACTGGAACATCACACAAGTAAAGGGTGTATCAAATAAAGGACATATTTATCAAGCACTACGCTATATGGGGTCAAAACGAAAATCAGTCACCTTTGATTATGATGACTTCTGGAAAGAATATGGTGGAACTGCAATAAATAAGTATCTGTTCGATATTCCAATAAAACCAGAACGTAAAGACCCATCAACCCTTAAAAAAACTAAAAGACGCCTTTACACCAAACGTTACCAATGGTTAGAAGATGCTGAACTTACAATTAATGAAAACCTTGCTCTAATTTCTAAAGTTTAACGATTTTATTTTTTACTAACATCCTAATTTAATATGCAATTTTAGAAAAATCATTCATGCAAACTTATAACATTCCAACTTAGAAAAGAATTGTCTATATAGCTACCGCAGGTAATGCTTGATAAAAATCATAATTAATAGCCGAGATATATCGGCTATTAATTTACGCATCCTTTTCGACTGTTTATTGTTAATCGAGTAACACTGTTATATTTTGATCTTTAATTGGCGGAAAAATAATAGCATCACCACCAGCTGTTAATATAGATATTTGGCTCGGACGCCCTTGTTGATCTAGTCGTAGTTCACCTATCGCACTTCGATTAATCAACCTATGGTGACCTTGAATACTAGGGTCTCGCTTATACACTTTTAGTCGCTTTCGCTTTGTTAACCAGTTCAGTGGTGATCTCGGGCTATAGAGCATGCGATCCATGGTATCGCAGACCCGCAATAACCGATTAGGAAACTCATTTTTGATCCCGCTAGAAGTGATCTGAAAAATATTCGGGCTCGAACGACGAAAACGGAGTTTGATGTCATAAGCAAATGAGTAATGCACATCACCTGATAAGATCACAAAATTAGTTGGGGTTTTGGTATGGGTAAAAATACTCAGTAAGGTATTCGCCGCACCGGGGTGCGCCATCCAGTTTTCAGCATCAATAAGCAAAGGTTGACCAAGCCACGTCATACCACGCTGCAGCGTCTCAATAAACTTCACCCCAAACATAGGGGCTGCAGAAACAATGATCACCGCAGGCTCATTCAGCATAGCTTGTTGCATTTCAACCAAGGCTTCCCAATCCATCAAGCCCGAAGGCTTATTCATCCGAGATTCAGAACGCCAACGTCGAGTGCGCGTATCTAACACCAACATTTTCGGCTGTGTTTCTATGGCATAATGCCATTGTTCAAAACGGTATAGATGAGCGATAAATTCATCGTGATGCGCAACGGTTGGTTGAGCAAAATAACGTCGTGCTAAAGACATGAAATTTTCATCAAAATGCTCAGGTGCATTACCCCACCCCTGACATAACCAATAACTCATTAACCCATTACCGATCACTCGACGTGCCAATAAGCTATCAAAAGCGGCTTTTTCCCAGCCGACAGTTAGGTTCCAATCATCGGTAACATCATGATCATCAAAAATCATATAAGTAGGAATATGGGCCATTAAGCGCTGTACTTGCGGTAAACCTGCTACAAACACATCAATATGCTGTTTTTCTTCATGCCAGACTTGCTGCCATTTAGCATTAAGCGTTTGTCCATTAACCTTAAAACCGAGTTCAGCTAAGCGGTTAGTCTTCACCAAACTCCAAAGCTGTGGCGACCATACCAATAAGTACATCGCGAAATACTCAGCAAAGGTGATCAAATGATTTTCACTTTCACGAGAGCTAAATACGGGCAACTTTCGTTTAGGTAGATAGTCTTTCAGCCGTGAAAAACGCGAATCCAAATGATCATGAACATAATGAGGCAGTAATTCATCACGTCCATAAAAATGATGAGGACTATTGAAAATATCTTCAGCCGACACTAATTCGCTTTCGCAGCCATCGGGAAAACCTTCATTCGATAACCCCAATAACTTAATCACTTGCTCTATCGCATCAAGCGTAGGCCCTGCCACATGATCAGCATAAATCTGATCACCACTCATCATCAGTAATGCAGGACGTTCATTAATCGCTTGTGTCGACACTTTATCATCAGCGGCCACTAAACTGTCTTGGCTTGGGTGATGGGGATTACGACAAGAACCGTGCAAGACATAATCGGCCCGCGGTTTAATACTAAATGTCAGCGCTGTTTCATCACGGTACAGTAAATGAGGTAATAGCGTAGTGATTTTGCCTTGCTGAGTATCGAGACAATATTGAAGTGCCGTATCGGTTGGGAAACACCCCGTAAACTGAGCATGCACCACCCACGCATTAACCCCAACTTGGATTTGATGCTCTGCTTGTACCTCTGCTTGGAAAAAAGGGGCCGCTACTTCACTGTTATACAATGAAAATGTTGCTTGAAGTCGTTCTGAACACACAAGCCAAATTGAAATATGTGAGGCGGTTACCTTACGTAAAATAGGCCCTGCCAGTATCAATGGTAATTCATCTCCTTGTTCCTTAGAAAAAAAACCATCTAGATCCAGGCTCATACCTTCACCTTTGTTCACATTTATCATCGTTTATTTCAATACTTATTACACTCAATATGCTGAGTATCATAGCTTTTATTATCGCCAATATCAGTGCCATCCTAGGTATTCATACCGCTAAAATCGCTCACCAATTTTTTATTTTTCTGAAACCACCGAAAATAAGAGATAGTATCTTTTATTTTCGGTGTTGGGTTGATAAAATCCATTCATCATCCAAATATCATATCGACTCTAACAATGCTCACCAAAAGAAAATAGCATCAGATTAGATAAGGTAATCTCCGTATGACGCTGCAGGTAATGATAAAAATTGGTCAGCAACATAACATTAATGCAGATATAACATTCATTTTGGATATGCAATACAGACCTCAACTCTAAAAACCAAACATAATAAAATCATATGGATAGGATCACTCTCAGCATGGTTTAAACAATGCACCATAAAAAGTACTCATCAATGTGACAGTATTCACTAATTTAAAAACGAGTGTTTTTTAATTAGTTCATATTAGTGCTACAACTTACATATTGAAAAATAATAATTATCCGAAAATGGAAGTGTGCATCGCTAGCTCACTGTGTTTTTAAGGAATAAGGTTCATTCATGAAAAAGCAATTTCTGGCAGCAATTTTACCGTTCTTAGTATCCTTCTCCGCAGCAGCAGAAAACACGGCAATCGACAGCGATGCTGCAAACAATGAGAGTCTACATTCAGCATTGGCTAACACTGATGTTTCAGGTTTTCGAGTAGGTGCGGGCGTACTAAACCACGATTCAGATGATCTGCTCGATGACGCGACAGGCTATGTCATTGAGGCGGGTTACGACATTAACAAAATTTTTGGTGTATCAGGTCGTTATTCAAATGCTACCTTCGATAATGATAATACCCAGAATCCATCAAAACTTCCGGGTGATGTTGAAATTTCAACATTTGGACTCTACACCGATATTGGCTATACCCTTATTGGGCGGAATAACTTTACAATAAAACCGTACGGCCTACTGGGTGTTGAACGTATCGGCGTTTCTACCGATTTAGGCAATGAGCGTTTTGATGACAGCGAATATGCCTTTGCAATTGGTACAGGTGTAAGAGCGACATTCAACAAACATTTCGTACTTGCAGCTGAGTACAAATTCTCGTCGGTCGACGTACCTGAATATAACGACCTGGATCTGGATACTTTCTCGTTAATCGTCAATTACAAGTTCTAATCAACACGTAAACTACGTGCCTAATGAGTCTTCGTTGGGCATCTTCTTGTTTCAGTTTGTCACTCTAAACTCAACGTACTCGATACACAGTCATAAAGATAACCACATATAGCCCTATCTTCATTTAGCATCTACTCTATGCTTTCGTGTAGAATTGCACGCTTAACGCTAAAGAGAACGATAAAAATGCCACGAGTTAGTCAGGAAGTTGCGGCGCAGACCCGCCAAAAAATCATTGATGCTTCTTTTTCGTTATTAGTTGAGTACGGTAACGATGCATTAACTTTTACGAAAATAGCCCAAGCGGCAAAAGTCAGTCGTTCTGGTATCAATGCGCACTTTAAAAAGAAGTCTGAACTGTTAGATGCCCTCAAGCCCATGCTAAAAAAAGTGATCACCGACAAGCTTGATTTCACGAGTGGGAAAAAATTCTTTGAAAGCTGGAAGGATGCCATCGATAACGACAGCTATTTTCGTAATGTTATCGCACATGCGAATGCACTGTGTAATGAACAAGAAGGCGTTGCGGGACTGATTGAGCTTATTGGTGGGGATGACGAAAACCCTGAAGATCATATTTTAATGGCTATCGGTTATGCCGTTATTCACTGTGCAAAATCTGGCAATAAATCAACATGCTGTAAATAACACTACCAATGTAACACCGCGCATAGTACACAGGATCCAACTTAAATTGGCGCTACCGTGTGTAAATTAATCACTTTATACCTTTATATTTTTTATCCATGACAACTTATACCTCACCTGCTAGCCAAGACCTCTTTACAGCGATAAATCTACGCTTAAGCTTCATGAAAGCGGTGGCCTTATATAAGGCGACGCATCATCAACCAATTGAAGATCCTTTACGAGAAGAAATCGTATTAAATAAAGCCAAAGCAGAAGCAATAGAGAAAGGATTAAACCCTGAGCAATTGGAATCTTTCTTTAAAGCACAAATTGCGGTTGCAAAGGCAATTCAATACCGACACCGAGCCGATTGGTTATCACTGCCTTCCAGCAGTTTACCACGAGATCTTCAGAACGATATTCACCCAACACTCATTACTTTAGGTTCATCAATAACAGAGCATATTGCTGACTATATAAGAGAGAATAGGGCTCTGACATCGAGCGATTTTGATGCTTTTAATCAAACGATCACCACAAAACATGTGACAGACCGCGACAAACAGCTACTTTTCATGGCACTAGTGGCAATCAAAAATAACGATTAATCACGCGCTCAACTAGGTTCAGGATAAATAATAAATCAGTAACCCAAGCGATTTACAGTGTGAATTTTCGCCACCCCCCTATCCTATAAATGAAAAAACCCAGCCTAAATAAACAGGCTGGGCAAAAAGAAAAGACTCAGTGGTTGCTACGTATTACCAGTAAACACGTGCACCGATTGCGTAGCGACTCTCACCATCTGTTGATGCGATGCCAACGAAAGAATCAGATGCTTTGTTAGTGAAACCTAAAGTATCACCGTCTGCATAGCTGTATTCTGCATATACGCGTGCCCAGCTATTAAAGTGGTAATCAGAACCAAGGTAGAAGTTTTTACCTTTACCGTCAGCTACCGTACTGTCTTCTGCTTCTTGAGTCACATATTCAAAACCAGTGTATGCCGTTGCATTATCAGCCCAACCGTAAGTTGCACCTAAGCTATATGCATTTTCTTTGATTTTGTCTGACGTGTCTTTTTCATCAAGTGTCGCGTTGTAGTAAGTAAAGCCAATCAGCGCAGCACCAAATGTGTATTCAACTGTACCTTCAAAATACGTGTTCTGTAGGTCATGTTTAGTTTTTGATTTATCTGCAAGTGTCACTTCAAACGTTTTATCGCGGTTTTGACCACCACCGACGTGTAAGTTAAAGCCTGCAACACTGGTACCTGCGTATAGTTCAGCTAGCTCTTGATTCGAATCATCTTGAGCAAGACCGTAGTTGGCAGCAACCCAAAAACTTTCGCCTTCGTAGTTATATTTAATTAGCGAGTCGTGACGAGCGCCAGATAACGTTGCGTGACGAAGACCAGTGCCTCCAAAGAAGTAAGAGTAATCAGCACCCCATACATCATCTGATACAACCCATTGGCGACCAAAAGAGAATTTACCAAAATCTGTTGCTACACCAGCAATGTGTAGACGGTTTTTCATTACGTAGTCGCCTTTGCCTTGTAGGCCAAACTCAACCTTACCAAACACATCAACGCCTTCAGCAATTGTGTATTGTGCAGCAACACCTGCACGAGAAGAACCCGCGTTAAGTGTTACGTCTTTATCTTCATTTTTTTTCAGTTCGGTACGTAATTGACCGTAAAAGTCGACGGATCCTTCGTCTGACTTATAAATTTCTGCCGCTGACGCCATGTTAGCCACAAGAAGAGAAGGGATTGCTACTGCTAATAGTGTTTTTTTCATCATACGATCCTGTATTATTATTTTCCTTAATTGCACATTCTTTCCTGAATCTGCTGACAAAAAACTAACAGGAAAAAAATACTGAGACAACAGCCAATCGCACAACAAAATTACAAAACTTTAACAAAACAAGATATAAACTGAATGAAACCACCACGTACATTGAAACTTAACCTTCATGTTTTATTCAACAAAGCAGAGTAATAAACGACCACCATAAACAATATTTATAGCACGAACCCCCACAACACAAGACTTCAACCAAGCACATAAAAAACCAACAACAAGAATAAACAACCAGCAAAACATGTATATTGATGCACTTAACTCCGATTACTTTTTATAAAATAACTCTCACCACTTATGCTTTTTTGTTCTAAATAATTAACAAAGTTTTTGAACTTTTTTGTTTTGGTTAAACTACATGCATAGATACTTATGCAGGCAATATTCCTATTAAGCTTATATTCCCTATGTTCATTGCCATTGCAGCACATGATTAGCCCTAGCGACAATCTCGACAGGGATCACATTTGCATTGCAAGTAGCCACTTTACTGGTATAACATCAAACAAATTTTAATGATGGCGATATGAACTTATATCGTTATTACGACAACATACGAAAACAATAAAGGCTAAATGATGACAACGATTCAACGTGAACAAACTAACCAACGCATGAGCAAAATTGTTAAACATGGCGATACTGTTTATTTATGTGGTCAAGTCGGTATTGCGGGTGAAAGCGTTGCAGACCAAACAAAAGAAGCTCTTCGTCGTGTGGAAGCATTATTAAATGAAGCTGGCAGTGATAAACACCACATGCTGCAAGTTTTAGTTTGGCTTGCGGATATGGCTGATTTCCAAGAAATGAATGAAGTATGGGACAACTGGATGCCAGAAGGCGATGCACCAGCGCGCGCTTGTGGTGAAGCTAAATTAGCTCGTCCTGAGCTAAAAGTTGAATTAATTGTTACTGCGGCGCTAAAAGACACGCAATAAGCAATTTATAGTTACCGAAGAGACATTCGTGGCTTTTTGTCACAACACCTCCTTGATAGCTTCCTACAAAAATGCCGCTGATAAATCAGCGGCATTTTTAGTACTGAATACAATTTAGCAAATGAGAGTTACTCTACCTGTTGTTCTGGCAAAAATAAGGTCTTAGTTAACCTAGCAAGGTTGTAAGCATCAACATAACCAGAATGTTGGCGCCCTTCCCATTCAACGCCCGCCATTTCCATTGCTGCACGCTGACCACAACGTTTTTTCTTTACGTGTCTCTGCATGCGAAACAAGGTTGCAATATTTAAGAATTCTTCGAATGGAACTTTAAGCCCTTTCGCTTCACACTCAGCACGTAAAATACGATCGTCATGGCCCCAAGCAGCATAAATTTTATGACGCCCGCCAAATTTTTGTTCTATCGATTTCAAAATAGAGCCTAACGGCTTACCATTTTTTGCAATAACTTCAGGCTTAATGCCCGTCAGCTCTGTACAAAAATAAGACACTTCATCTTGCTCTGGCAATACATAATGTTGAGCTCGGCGAACAATCTCACCACTCTGGAGATCTAATTCAGCGACACCGATCTCAATGATTTCACCTGTCCGAGCTTTGCGCTCATCATCCCAGCAACACATTTCGAGGTCAAAACAGACGATTCGGGTATAATTCATTATCTTTCCAGCATGGAGCACCTAACAGCCGCCTAGGATACCATTTTCTGGATTTAACATCAGCCTATCGATGCGAATCATGTCTGTGAGAGAGAGCCTCAGGACATGGTGATTATAATCTTTCATCTTTAATACAATGTAACCCATAGACAGCGTTGATCTGGCTTGATGCCCTCGCGACCGCCATGTCATAACATGCGTCTTTTCTTTCAAACTCTATGTACAGCTCCCCACATATCACGCCTATCGTTACGTCATCACAACCATATTCAATTAAGGCTTCAGAAATTCTTATCAACTCCTGATCTGTATTCTCATTACAATTAGCCGCGATGATTTGGAACCTATACGTATCATATTCATCATCATCGACTATCATCGTTTTTCCAGAAACAAGCTCAATCGATCTTATGAACAGACTTGGATCATCATTTAGGAACATTGTGTGGAAGTAGCCATCAATAATCAGTGAGTATTCACAGCGTGAATCATCATATACAAGATTATAATCAGTTAAATCTTCATAGCACCTAATGAGCTTTTGACATTCTGATATTGATATAGAAAAAGTATCTAATATATTGCTACGTTTTACTTTTCCGTACTTTTTAATCATTGATTCAATAAGTTTAAATGCTGATATATTACTTCTCATTGTCACCTCAATATTAATTAAATTCCGGTAGTAAAATTACAGTTTCTCTATGCCTATTATTCAAATAAGTTAGTGTTAACTTATATCTATTTTCTTATCTGAACTTTCACTTACCTTGTAGTTAATTACACAATTTCGCAGCGATTACGATGCCAATACCATTCACATTGAATTCATCTATCCTATTGCAAACTTGATACTCCCATCGTTAGCCAATATAGAAAATGAACATAAAACAGTTATCACAAACATAAAAAGGTATATTGACTTCAATATATAGTCCTTTCTTCTTATTTTAACCCATTAATTCAACTTGTTTAAAACATACTGTAATCACTACTATGAAATTAAGATAATTCGTCACTTCTGAATAAAGGTAATTTATAATACAGCTGTCTATGCCTTATTACTGGAAAGTGATTCTAACTATATAATGATCACCCTATACCCATGATATCTTAGTGAATGATTATCATTGGAATTTTTGCAATCGTATCCTTGATAAAACTATCTCTATCATGCTTTAGATTGAAGTGAACAAAAGTTGTTTCGAACTTATCATCGTAAGTCAGCCTCTTAGCTAAACCTACTGCACCATAGGTGTTAAAGACAACCCAATACTCAAGTCGCCCATCAAGATCGTTATTGAATGCAGTCTTATACTTAATAGTTTTACTTCCAAGCGGCATATTACATTCAACAAAGCCTAAATTTTCATAAATCTCGGGCAAGTCTTGCTCGATGAAGTAAGCGATGAATGCCTTGGCCTCACCTGATAATTCTTTCAAGTCAGATATATGTGTAAATTCCATATTTTTAAACCTTTTAAATATATTGTTATATTAAATAAACTTAACTGGCTAAATCTATAATCCTTTTTACATCAACATAATTCAACTGTTAATTTAAAATAACACCTGATTTCCGTGAAATTTGTGTATTGAATAAAAAATAGAGCAAGATACAATGTGTCTATCTTCTTAACCACGACAAGGGGCATAATTTAAAATGATTAAATTTATTGTTATTTTAATAAAAATGACAATATACATATTCAATTGATAACATTTATTAATCAAAAGTACTAAATTATCGTTTAATACAAGGCGGTTGTATGGCTATTTATCATGATAAATTTATAGAAGCAGTAATAAACAAATCAGGAAAAATTAGCACTTATGATATTATGAGCGTTTTCCCATTAGATGTTAAAAGAGCAAGTGAAATATTAAAATTCTATTCATTAAAAAATAGTGGAAGCATTGAGTATAATGATATTGAACGACTATATAAAAGGTCCGATACATTCAAGCCTTTATATATGAATTGCCAACCCGATGAAGTTATTTATGCTGTTGAGTTATTATTCTAATCAATAACTTCCTCTTCCTTGTCATGCTAAAGCATCGGCAAGGAATGTCAGCGCATTGAGGTACAATGCCTACTTAGCGTTTACAGATTAACACGTTATCGTTTCTGTAAATGGATGTAGAAGTGGCTTCTGGATCTAGCAGGCAAAGGAGAAGCAAGGGCCACCAGAAACGGAAAGATGATCAAGGTGGTGATCTTCCCCTCAGTAACTGCACTCAGTGCCAATGGAATGATTGAGTGTTATATGAGCGATTCAACAAAGCCTATTTAGTGAGGTAAATAAGATTTCACTTATGACAATCAAGCTTGATTTATTTCAAATGAAGGAGAAAGTAATGGCTAGTCGATGGGCTTTTTTTGATAAGAGAGTCTACCTAACCTTTCAGCGTACAATTGAAAAGAAGGGTTATCTTTCATTAGACTCTATTGTTATTAGCCAAAAGGGTAAATGTTCTCTCCCTTTAATTTTATTAAAAAGGGTTAATGAAATTAAGAAAATACACGAGCCTCAGAACCGCCCAGTACCTATATCATTTCGAAAGGGCTTTGTTGAATTGCTCATATAACACTCAATAATTCCATTAGCACTGAGTTCAGTTATCATAGCCAGCCCTTCATTCCGGTTAGCTGTTTAACACATGCCCTACAAACACAATGAAAAAAAACGCCATCATTTTAAGAAGCATACCTACGCCTTAAATAACTATCGGGAGTATAACCAGGCTCTCAGGCAACGTGGGCGGTTCGATATTTGGATATCTGACGATATCATCAAACATTGGCAGCATGACATTCGTATTTATGATGGTACTGGTTCTTCTGTAAAGTATCCTGACAGCACCATTGAAGCCTGCCATTAGATCCGACTGGGGTACAAACTTCCTCTACGTCAAGCTCAAGGGTTGATTGATAGTTTACTGATGAAGTTTGGCATGACCAACCTTCAATGCCCTAATTATACGCTGCTGTCAAAGCGGCTAAAGCAACTTAATCTTACGGTGCCTCGATTTAGAAAGCATGAAAGACCAGATGACAAAATTGCAGCAATAGCCATTGATTCAACGGGTTCAAGCGGTTAGGGAAGGATGAATGGCATCAAGAAAAACATAAGGTTAATGCAAAATGCTGCTGGCGAAAGGCGCATTTCGCTGTTGATGAGGCTCACTTCATTCAAAGTGCAGTCCTCACCGATAAAATGTATGATACCAATGCGGTGTACCAGACATTAGAGGAGCATTTCCCGGAGGCTGAGGTTGTTATTCCGCCGAAAGAAAATACGTTTGCAGATAAAGCTCACCTTCCAAAGAGAATGAGCGCCTGATAGGTTGCTTCGCCCTTGGCATTATCGGTCGGCAGAGCGTGCGGCAATACATTACACAGCAGAGAGTTTGAAAATCAGTCAAAGGAAATGTTACTCGATTGTTCTATTTTAAATCGCTTCACTCACCTCGGTATACCTAATAGCTACCGGGTCGCCTAACCGTATCAAAAGACCACAAAGCTTTAGTGTTGCAACAATGCCATTTATTATAAGAGAGATAGTACCGAACCAATTGAAGGATGATGTCTGACGGAAAGTGGCGGCCTGAAAAATTGATAGTCATAATGATAAAAGTAACGAGTGCTGGTGGAAATCATAACTCAGCACTCCAGTTTGCGACACAACCCAAAGTTTTAGTGTTGCAACAATGCCCACCAAAAGCGACAGACCCCAAATAGTTACTGCTTGGAGTATGTCGTTAGGCCAGTCATACGATGTAATACATCATTATTTCTAATAACATGATGAAAAATAACTGCGGAGACATGTAGAATAACAATTATCGATAGCAAAGCGCATCCAAATCTATGCACCAAAAGAAAAAAATCGTTAACGGGTGGATTACTTAACGGTGCAGGTATTTCAGCAAACCAAAAAAATGTATACCCTTCTTTAAGCATCATGAAACCACTAACAAACACACAGAACATAAGGAAGTATATAAAGCTGTGAATCATACGTGCAACGTTAATCTCAATCTTGTTCGTTCTTGTATTTGCATATGAAATATTGGGTCTGAAAAATTTCCATACCCATCGTATAATAAATAAAGCTGCACCTATCGTTGCAAGAGACATATTCAAAGTTGACAAAAATTTAAAAATTATCGGATGTGAATTAACAACTAAATGCATGGTATACCCAGCAATTGAAGCATAAATTATTACAACAGCCATAACCCAGTGGATTATTCGTGTTATTATATCATAATACGATTTCATACATATCACTTAACTTGTAATTTTAAATAGAATGAAGTGTACACTTCATTAAATTAGTAACATAATTAATGAAGTGCACTTAAATATATAACCTTTTTATAAGGGTTTATTATTAAGCCTCATAATTCTTTATTGCACTGTAAAGGTTGCGCAGATGTTTATAATAACGTTAAAAAACACATTCAAACCTCAAAGAGATTAAAATAAATAGTCATTTTTCATGTTTATTTAAATAATAGTACACTACTTGTTTAATAGTAAGAAACGTTAAATATTCCTTGCCGTCAAATTCAGCTTAGTAGTCCTGATATTACTTTGTCTTCAAAATTGTCAAGGCTAGGAAAAAGCTTCACTAGGTAATCATCATCACTGGGGTAGCCAAACCAACTAGCGAGCGTAGCATGAACCTGATCAGCCGCAATCCCTGGAATAATATCTCCATTATGATATTCACGATCTGAACTGAAATCAGGCCATTTCCCATAAGCCTTGCCACCATTAACGGCACCACCCATAACTATTTGGTGACCTGCCCAACCATGGTCAGTACCATCACCGTTTGATTGTAGTCGACGTCCAAAGTCAGACATAGTAAAAACAGTAACGTTATCACTGTTATTTGTCAGCTCCATCTCCTTTTGGAAAGCAGCCATTGCTTTTGCAACTTGCTCAAGAAGTTTTGAGTGTTGCTTTAACTGTTTTTGATGTGTGTCAAAACCACCTAGGCTAACAAAAAACACTTGCCGACTATGACTAAATGCAGATTTAGCCCGAATCATTCGACCAACCATAGAAAGCTGACTGCCAAGGCTTCCAGAATATCCTTCCCCTGATGGGAAATTGTTTAATTCTTCCTTGAGCAGTTCACTCTGTACGAAGCGTTGCTTCATCATGAGTGCATAATTTCTTTCATATAAGTTACTATATTCTCGCTCCCAATTCCAAATTAGTCCATTGTATCGCTGCAGTTCATCAATTCCCTTATAATTACCAGGTTCAGAAGTGCTAAGCGCAAGTGGTTGCAGACTTTTACTTCGCAAAAAATTGCAATTACCAGATATTGATATTGCCGGGGACACTTTACCTCTAAGAGACATATAGTCCATCATTCGACCAGCCCAACCCAAAGAAGTACCTTGATTTAGGGTCCCTATTTGCCACATTGACTGCTGCTTATTGTGCGCTCTCAAGAATTCTGGGAATATCGCGTCTTCCCATCCATTTTCCCTATCAATTAATGATTCAACAAGTGTACCGGAATTAACAATGATGGTTGCATTATTCTTTTCAAAAATAGGCTTCATCGCACTCATAGAAGGATGTAAACCTAGTTTTATACCATTGGATGTGGTTATATCTATATCTATTAGCGAATCTTTATTTATAGCTATATTGTGGCGAAAAGATTCATATTGATGATAGGCTGATGGGCTTCTAGGGACCACCATATTATAAGCATCATTACCACCTTTCAAAAAAATACACACGAGTGCTTTATAGTCCGTTGATCCCGCCGTTGCAGCTTTAACTGCAGTTGACGTAACAAGTGAAGATGCACCTACGGCTAAACTGCTTTTAAGAAAATTACGTCGGTTAAGCTTCATTCTTTTACTCCTGGCAGCGGAATTGAGGGGAACTAACAGCGATATAGAGTGCATTACAAATACGGCGGTCAATATCATAAATATCTAATTCATTAATATTTTCTTTAAGAAAAGAAATCAGTTCTCTAGACATATTTCCGCCAAACAAGCGTTCATTAATGAGTTCAACAAGTGCCTTCGGATCCTCATGTACTTTTTCAAAATCCCCCCTATCCCAACTCCAATGTTTATTATTATGAGTAGAATTATATGCCAAGATAGCATCCCAAAATGTATTATTGATCCCCATGACACAGTCCTGGTTATGAATAAAGAATTCTGGCGCGGTCAGCTCAATGTCTTCTATTTCTCCGCTTGGAGCATAATCAGGAGCATAGAAACCAAATACCGAGTCAGCTCTTAGTGGAGACATTCCTAAATTAGCTTCTGTTCTAATAGAGTCCCACCAACGTTCAGGATCGTTGGAATTCATATCTAAAGCTCTTGCAAGGTTTGCCATAGTAATCAATGGTTCTTTAACTCGTCCATAGTTACTCTCAGACCTACCTGTATCAAGATGATCACTTATCGCATAGCTTTTGATAACATCAGGGTCGGTCAAAATTGCGATGAGAACGGCTTTAAGATCTCCCCTCTCTCCGTATCCATTGTCTCTAAATGCTTTCGCAACTCGATCAATATATTGTCGCCGAGGGTTACTAATTGTAAAACGTTTTATAAGTAACATTGATATATAAAATGGCGTATTAGCGTGATTAAACAGTAAATCAAGAGCCTGTTCCATATCTTGCTCTGCTGTTTGTTTTTCAGGAAAATACTCACCTAAAACAATCTTTGAATCATGATCGTGCGAACGACTATATTCAGACATGGGTTCGAACCAAGATTCAATACGCCAACCTGTAAATACTCGCGCGAGCTCTTCAACATCATTTTGACTATAAGTTGGAATAGGGAGTCCATCCTTGTCTACTGCTGGTAAGCCGTTAGATGCTATTTTCCAAAGACCGATGGTAAAAAGCTGCATGAGCTCGCGAGCATAATTTTCATCATAACGACGAGGGATAGACAGGCTTCCATAGGTTAAAAACCACCCCATTTCAGGACTCAAGGTTACAGCTGTAAGAAGGTCTCGAAAATTACCAAACGCATGTTCTGTAAGCATGTCATAGTAATAAGCTTGCTTCTCAGATGAGATTTGTGGTGAGACCCCAACAACAAAAACTTGGCTGAGAGCAAAGACCATTCGTTGGCGTAATTGATCTTTTCCATGAATGGTATGTTTCCACCAAACGCCCAATCTTTCTTCCTCTCCAATACTTTTGTTAGATCGCTTATATTGGCGAGTCAGTGGAAGGTGATAATTCGGTGGTGTATTAAATTGCTCATCAAACCAATCGTCATAACCTTTATTAACTAGATTATCGATATCACCTTTTTTGGGTCCAAATGTTGAGGCATATAGAAAACGAGCAGCTTGTTTTCTGTCTATTGATGAATCACTAGATAAATCCATATCTAAAACATCCCTTTCAAACAAAACTTACATTTAAAGTATATTTTCAAGATTGCACGGTGTAACTTTGAGATATATAATTAGGAAATTAAATTGTACCATCAATTAAAAACCAATCAAAGACTCACCCTTAACTTTAATATACACCAAGGCAGATTGACCCTTAATTCTTTTAATTCTTTTAATTCTTTTAATTCTTTTAATTCTTTTAATTCTTTTAATTCTTTTAATTCTTTTAAAATAAAACAATATAGCATTAATATTGAATAAAGGCTTTGTTGAATTGCTCATATAACGCTCAATCATTCCATTAGCACTGAGTTCAGTTATCATAGCCAGCCCTTCATTCCGGTTAGCTATTTAACACATGCCCTACAAACACAATGAAAAAAAACGCCATCATTTTAAGAAGCATACCTACGCCTTAAATAACTATCGGGAGTATAACCAGGCTCTCAGGCAACGTGGGCGGTTCGATATTTGGATATCTGACGATATCATCAAACATTGGCAGCATGACATTCGTATTTATGATGGTACTGGTTCTTCTGTAAAGTATCCTGGCAGCACCATTGAAGCCTGCCATTACATCCGACTGGTGGCTTTGTTGCCTAAATCGAACATCTGATAGAACTACCCTTTAATTTAAATGCTAGCGGACAGCTTGTGTAACCGGCATTCCCAGTCTTGTTAACTTATTCATAGTTCGGATTGAGGCATATACTTTGCCTACTTGTGCATTGTAATCTCTTAATGTCAGTGATGGGTTAATCAACGTTTTGTAGCGGAACATTGCTGTTTCTGACAATGACCGTTTATGATATCCAATCACTTTTTCCAATGCTCGTTACTACCGTGAATACGCTGATTGGCGACACCTCGATTACGAGCATGTCCATGCTCCCAGTAAGCAGCCCCAGTACGAGGGGAAATTAAAGGTTATGCTTTTTTCTTTGCTATCGCCTCATAACACCGACGAGTATCGTAAGCACCATCCCCTGATATTGCTCTGATTTTTCGTTGGGTCTGTTGTAGTAGTTGAGGAAGTACTTCTCCATCCGTGACATTTGACAGGGACATTTCAGCAGCAACAATCTGCTGTGAGTCAGCATCAACGGCAAGGTGCAGCTTACGCCAAACTCGGCGTTTTTCCTTTCCATGCTTTTTCATTTTCCACTCACCGTCACCAAAGACTTTCAAGCCAGTGGAATCAACGGCAAGGTGACGAATTTCACCACGAACAGGCATTTTGATACTAATGTTAACTGTCTTCGCTCGTTTGCTAATACATGTATAGCCAGGAGAGCGAAGGGGTAATTTCATCCGTGAAAATATAGAGTTAAGGAAGCCTTCAGATGACCGTAGTGTCAGCTTAAAGATACTTTTGAGCATCAGTGCAGCAGTAATCGCAGTATCTGAGTACTGAAATCTTCGTCCACGCCGCTCGCTATGTTGAGTACAAAGCCAAGAAGCTATTGCCTCTTCATCAATCCAGAAAGTAATTGAACCACGGTTAACAAGAGCTTGATTGTACTGCTTCCAATTAGAGGTTTTGTACTTCACTTTGGCCATTAAACTTACTCATTCTGGTTATGAGTAAGATCTGAACCGTGAATACGGAAATAGTTCAAGCTGATTTAGGCAACAAAGCCCCGACTGGGGTATAAACTTCCTCTACATCAAGCTCAAGGGTTGATTGATAGTTTACTGATGAAGTTTGGCATGACCAACCTTCAATGCCCTGATAATACGCTGCTGTCAAAGCGGCTAAAGCAACTTAATCTTACGGTGCCACGATTTAGAAAGCATGAAAGACCAGATGACAAAATTGCAGCAATAGCCATTGATTCAACGGGGCTCAAACGGTTTGGGAAGGATGAATGGCATCAAGAAAAACATAAGGTTAATGCAAAATGCAGCTGGCGAAAGGCGCATTTCGCTGTTGATGAGGCTCACTTCATTCAAAGTGCAGTCCTCACCGATAAAAACACCATGGATGATCAGGTTGTCGGGACGTTATGTCAGTCCATCACTACGGATGTCGAGCACATCAGTGCCGATAAAATGTATGATACCAATGCGGTGTACCAGACATTAGAGGAGCATTTCCCGGAGGCTGAGATTGTTATTCCGCCGAAAGACAATACGTTTGCTGATGAAGTTCACCTTCCAAAGAGGATGAGCGCCTGATAGGTTGCTTCGCCCTTGGCATTATCGGTTGGCAGAGCGTGCGGCAATACATTACACAGCAGAGAGTTTGAAAATCAGTCAAAGGAAATGTTACTCGATTGTTCTATTTTAAATCGCTTCACTCACCTCGGTATGCCCAATAGCTACCGGGTCGCCTAACCGTATCAAAAGACCACAAAGCTTTAGTGTTGCAACACGTGACTTCATCAATCAATAACACGTACAGGCTTGGCTGGCGCGCCGACACACACAGTATTGGCTGGTAAATCTTTGGTAACCACACTTCCCGCTCCAACCACGACATTATCTCCAATAGTGACACCAGGGCACACTGTCACATTCGCTCCGAGCCACACATCGTTACCCACTGTAATTGCTTTGGCATACTCGTCACCTTTCGCACGCTCAACCGAATCCAATGGATGCCCAGCCGTCGCAATCACCACGCTAGGCGCTAACAAACAATTATCACCAAACGTCACTGGCGCTCCGTCTAAAATAGTACAACCATGATTGGCGTAAAAACCTTTCCCCACTGTGATGTTATAGCCGTAATCACAATTAAACGGTGATTCAATCCATGCATCACTTTCCTGATCAAGTAAGGTATTAATCAGCAACTGTCGATTCTCACGCTGAGTCGGGCACGTTTGATTTAATTGAAAACATATCGCTTTAGCACGATCACGCTCCGCCACCAGCTGCTTATCAAATGCTTGATAAATTTCGCCAGTCAGCATCTTCTCTTTTTCTGTCATTTGCTTGTAAACCTTTTCTTACTCATCACCCTTAAAGCCCTGAGGCGATAGTCCACTGCTATTATCAATAATCACAAGCAAAACGGTAGCAAGGCTTGATGGCAAAATAAAAAAAGCGCGTAAAAATCACATTCGGTAAGCAAACTATCCATACCATGAGCAACACTTTACTCCACCACTGGCTAGGTTTTAGCCTTAAAATTAGCAAATAAAAAGGCAATACCTCAATATTGCCTTAATAAAAACAGATGGAAAGACTCGGGAGTCATCAAGTATTAACACTTAATTCTTGATGGTATTCCCAAGCGTCAGGTAGAAAGAGCGCTCGCCCCCTTCCGCCATACCATAAGCAAAGTAGATCGGCCCTAATACCGAGTCAACGCCGACAAAAACACTACCAGCGGTGATCAAACTGTTCGCATCGATCTGGCTGTATGCATTCCACACTCCACCTTGCTCAAATGAGCCTCCAACAAAAACAGGGGTGGAGAAGGCACCAAAGTCGTTATCGGCTAATTGATAGCGATAGATCAGCGCACCTAAGCCGCTGTAGCGTCCATTTAGCTCATATTTATGATAACCAGAAAGATTAAACAAGCCCCCTAAATCTTGCGCAAAGATAGGCAGTAGCTCATTAGAATCAGAGCCCGCAAAGTCAAGCAATGCCACCACATTGTGACGGTTGTAATCAAATGGCTTAAGAAAGTGCACCCGATATACCAATGCGTCATCGTCGGTGCGACGCTGATCAATCTCACTTTGGGTGTGCAATAACCCCAAATCGATCGAGCCTTGCCAGCCTGTTTTAGGAAAGAACTGATTATCTAAATTATCGTATTCAAAACGAGTATACCCACCAAAGGCTTTAAAGCTTTCAGTTAAATCGACCGACGATAACGAAACACTCCCATCAAGCCCAATAAAACCCGCTCTAAATGCACTCCAGCGAGCTAAATTCACGCCAAGATCAGCGGTGTAAGTGGTTCGTTCGTATAGGCCATCTATGGTACTGAGCCCTGTAGCTTGACCAAACTCAGGGTCTAATTGGGCACTCTTGAAGCCACGTAGCTGACTATTGTACTCAACTGAAAAGGATGAAAAGAAGCGCTGTGAGTAATCAAGCGGCAAGTAAAGCTCTGTTTTGAAGGCCTTCCAACTACCAAGTTCAGCTTCAAACAACCATTCACCACCTTTATCGGTGAGGTTGGTATAGAGATACTGAGCACCAAAAGTAAAATCAGAACGCTGTGAAAAGTCGTCTTCAAAGGCAAATTTGAAATTAAGGTAACCAGGCCCCCACGTTTTTTCAATCACATCTAAGAGCAAGACAGTTTCTTGATCTTGTTGCTCGATCTGATAGGTAATCCGCGAAAAAAGATCTTCTGAATTGAGCCGTGTAACCGCATCTTCAAGCGCATTATTGGTGAGAACTCGACCCGTTTGAAGATCAAGTAACGCTAATAAGGCTTCATCACTGCGCATGGTCTGGTTATTAATGACGATACGATCAATATAATATGCTGAGTTTGCTATCAATTGACTACGGCGATCTTGCTTATAACGCACATATTGACGGTAATCTGCTTCAGATAGCTGATGCGCCAATAGTTGAGGTAGTGCTTGAGTCGCAGCATTACGTCCAGCTTGATAGGCCCGTTCCATTTGATCAAAATCGGGGGCTGTCATGAAGGCCAGTTTAGGTTTGAGGTAGATATCCTGTTCGGTCATGAGTGCTTTTTGTCGATCTGCACTACTGTTGGTCATGAAAGTCGTTAACTGCGAAATAATCGTCAACGCACTGCTCAGTTCTTCATCTTCCAGCAATGGGTCACGTAAATCGACAGCGATAATGACATCAGCCCCCATCTGTTGCGCCACATCAACTGGCATATTATTGACCACGCCGCCATCCACTAAACGATGACCTTGCCACTCAATTGGGGTTAACGCACCCGGTACTGCCATTGATGCCTGCATCGCAGTCGCAAGATGACCCGAATCAATCACTACGGGCTGAACCTTGGCAATATCAGTAGCAATGCTACGATAAGGGATCACCAAATCATCAAACGAGTTTAAAACGGGGAGGTTATCGGTAAGATCGCGTAAAAGGATCGCCATCCCCTGCCCTTGAAAGGCGCCAGGCTTAGCCCTAAATTCACCTTGCGGCGTGACACCTAAATCGGTGTGTAATTGAAAGTTATCATTTTGCTGTTTACGACGCAGCACCATATCATTACGGCTGACGCGATCGAGGTAACCGCTTTGCCAGTTCGCTGACATGGTTTTTTGCTTTAGTTCTTGCGCTGTCAGCCCCATCGCATACATGCCCGCGACGTAGGCACCGATGCTCGTTCCCGTTACGAGATCAACAGGAATACGGTTCTCTTCTAATACCTCAAGTACCCCAATGTGAGCGGCACCTTTAGCACCGCCCCCACTGAGCACGACACCGATTTTCTCACGCTCAGCAGCCCAACCAGATTGACTACTCAGAGTGAGTAAGACAGCACACGTCGCAACGCGAATCCTTCGGCGTAATAATATTTCCTTCACGGTATCCCTTTAAATGCGGCTACACGCCTCGAGCAACATCGTCGAGGGCAGTAAGTACTTGTTCGTTAATGTGCCCTTCATGGACTAATTTACAGACTTTTCGGCGTACAGCCAGCCCAGAAATTAAACGTTCTATCGATAAGTGACGATCTTCTTGTTGGCTGTTGTAAAGCTCAACCGTCTTACTTAATGTTTCGTAGCTCACCACTTGATCAGAGACACGCAGCCAATCAAGCTTCTCTAGTAGCTCATGGCACTCATCAGAAACACTAGAAGATGAGTGTCCAGTCATTGCCGATAACGCCGTTATACTGCGCTGAAGGGCTTCTGGTGAGGTATATTTGGATAAGATGATCGTTAATTCGTCGGCATTGATCTCTACCAAGTGCTTACGCAGCTTCACGCGACGGCCTAAACGCCCTTTTGTCCGCCCCTCTTTGCGTTGGATCGGTTCAAATTCACCATCAATGATCTGAGATAACTGATCAAGTTCACGCTTCGGCAAAATTTCATTACGCAGCGGGTTAGGCATAGTCGGCGCCATATTGCGCTTGCCTTCGTTGGTCGTTTTGGCGCGTGAATAACGGATCACTTCGGCGGCATCACAACGAATATCAATTTGGTAATCGGCATAACGTTGGTTGGCATCTTCAGGGATGATGGTTAAATGATAGCCCCACAAATTGACCGCAAACACATCATCCGTGACTTTATCGTCGGCCAATTTACGCAACTCACGGATCAAATCAGAAGAAAAACGGCGCCACTCAATATTACGCGCCAATTTCTGATTTAACTCACTCAGCAGCATCGAGTCATTGACTCGACGCGACATTCGACTCCGGAAAAAAGTGTACAACTGGAATACCAAGGTATGCTGACGCAAGATCTCTGGCGGGAACAAAAAGAAGTAGTCACGGGTTAGAAGCTCATCAAAAAAAGACGGCTCCCAAACTAAAATATAAAGATTGGGTTTGATCTTGATCTCACCGTTTTCACCTTCTTGAGGCGCTTCTTCAGAAGCGGTGATCGTCCGCGCAATAAAGCGAAAGCGATCACTTTTGAAGCCTTCTGGCATATTTTCACTAAGCCAACGGCCTGTGAGTTCATGCAATTGAAAATCGGTAAATTCAATACGATCAATACTTTCACGAATAGAGTCACGTGCAGGGCCGCTGTCTTTCTTACCCCGTAACGCCAAAATATCAGTGATGTAAACTGGGGTCTTGTTACCAAGCGTACGTGATTGGATCTCATAATCATCGATATGATGATCATGGTACTGCACGGTTAATGTAAACAACGCAAACAAGGTCATAAGATCATCAACAGTCATGATCGACTTTGACGAGCGTGTTTCTATGATCGCTTTAGTGCCACTGATCGCAACCATGGCTTTCTGGTAACTTTTCTTTGTGCGTGGTGGCGCTAATGCCTGATCAATGATCCCAGCCCAGCTGGTGGGAGAAACCACAATCTGATCCGCTTCATCTGGCATACTTGGTGGTGTACCTAAACCATGTTCAGTTAGCAAACGACGGTTAACATGATTTTGCGCTAACGCCTTCGAGCGTTTTTGCTTTTCTTGCTCTTTGCTTTGTAAAGAATGCAGGCTACCTGTGCCCAGTTGCGAAATTAACAAAGCTGGGTTTACAAAATGATGAAGCATGGTTTTTCCTGCAAGCCCTTCTTCAAAGCGCACAGGTTGTTGTTTAAAAAGACCAATACCAACTGCCGCTCGTAAACGTTGCTGAATTGCCGCTCGAGTTAATTGCCCTTCTGTCGCTTCAACTAACTCAGTCGTTGATACCATGCCATCTTGGCAAGATAGGCCTCGTAGTGAAATGAGATTGAGTAGTTCAACAATACTTTTTGTGACCCCTTTAAAATGTTGATATTGCGGTAACCAATCAACTAAGCCAGCTGGGATCGCGAAAAGATGTCCATCTTTGTGCGATCGTGGCAAAGAGATCAATATTTTCTCAACGGGATCGTTATTGTTACCTGTTCCAATTTTCATTTATCACTAGCCGTACATTCATCATTTTTCCGAAAGATTAATAGAAAAAGATTAAGAAAGAAAGTTCTTTTTATTGAAGCTCTTAAAATATGATCTTTATGATTAAAACTGATCTTTATGATTAAGTGATTATATGATCAGGGCAATCATTTAACGCTAACATATTGAAAGATAGATATAAAAAAAGCAGCCCTTATGGAACGATGATCAAGTTTTTGTTGGAAGTATGATCAAACATAAGCTAGAACGATGATCATTAATGTAATGGAGCGATGATCATCAATCATTGGAAAACATGATCAACAAAGCATAGAAACGATGATCATGCATAAATAACAGTTTATCCACAGCTTGTTATTGTTGTGTGGGTGAAAAATCATCCAACTAAGCATATTCATCGTTTTTTTTACTTAGTTTATCGCTGGAACGATGATCAACGTAATGCATTTTGACTCTGTTTTGGGGCTTTTCTATCAAAGCTTACCTATAAATACACGATGTGAAAGTTGAAATACAAAAATTGAACTGACATCAACCGTAATTTTCCCCTGTTATTACATGTGTCCGCAAGCGGAGACATGATCAAGTCTGAAATATTGCATTTCAATCTCTGTGATATGAGGTATTTTGTACTTTTTCCGTGTTTACAGCGTTCTCGCTATGACGCGCAAAGCCTTATAGAAACTGCATTGCCCGTAGTTTGGTGAGGTTTTATCATGCTTCCGAAAGAAATTATACACCATAGGGCTTAGCTTGATCATCGATCCGAATCATTTTGTCCATTATTGCTGATTCGTTCGATCCTACAGTTAGATTTACAGCCTTGATCATCGTTGCGAGTTTTATTATTTATTATTGGAACAATGATCAAGCTAGAGAGTGTGAAAAAGGGCTAAAGCTGTTATTTGTCGCTTAATTAGTGATGAGTGGGGCATGATCAGCCTGAAATGAGTAAAATCGAGTCGTGATGATCGAGCTTGAGCAACGATTTCAGCTTGATCTTTATATCCACCGAATTGATCTGACATCGGCCGTAATTTCATTATGACTTATCACGCTTCCGGCATAGTTTTCGTACTTTTCGGGCGCTAGGATAGATTTACATTGTAAAAAGGTGACGCTGTAACACTTTAAGTGATTTGTTTAATTAGGGTGATTAGCCATGTTTATTAAAATATGGACCACCAGTAAAAACTGTTTTTTATGATGAGAACCGCTTTTTGAATGGTATTGAGTATTCGTTGCTAATGTTCAGCTTTTTATTGTTGATACTTGTTTTTGTTGTACAATAGAGCCAATGATATTTGATGGTGATAAGTGATAATGAACAGGGAACAAACAATTCAAAACTTGCTCAATATTGCAGAGCAAACAAAGCAGGTTCAAGCTGACCGTATCGAGATTGTTTTAGAGGAGCGCCGCGAAGAGCATTTCCCTCCAATGTCGAAAGCATTAATGGAAACGCGTTCTGGTTTGACGCGCCGTAAATTGGATGATGCGATTTCTAGAATGGAAGCAACGGGGCATCAATTTACTAAAAACAATGCAAACCACTACTCTATTACACTGGAAGAAGCACATAAATTGATGGATGCGGCGAAAAAGCCAGCATTTTATCAGCGTGAAGGCGCTGGCCGTAAGCCATGGGTCGTGAATGTGCAAAACCAAAAAGGTGGCACTGGTAAGTCAATGACGGCTGTGCACATTGCTGCATGTCTGGCGTTAGACTTAGATAAGCGTTACCGCATTTGTTTAATTGACTTAGATCCACAGGGTTCATTACGTTTATTCCTTAACCCTCAGATCAGTGTCGGCCAACAGGAAACTATCTATTCTGCAGTAGATGTGATGTTAAACAATGTACCTGAAGGTCAAGAAATGGATAAAGATTTCTTGATGGATAATGTGGTAATGCCAACGCAATATCCAAACTTAAAGACGATTGCTGCCTTCCCTGAAGATGCAATGTTTAATGCGGATGCATGGCAAGATTTAGCCGTCAATCAAGATTTAGATATTGTACGTTTACTGAAAGAGCGTGTAATTGACCCTATCGGTGACGAATTTGACATGATCATGATCGATACTGGTCCTCACATCGATCCGTTGGTTTGGAACGCAATGTACGCCTCTAATGCGCTTATTATCCCTTGTGCGGCCAAGCGTCTTGACTGGGCATCGACGGTTAACTTTTTCCAGCACTTGCCCACAGTGTACGAAATGTTCCCTGAAGAATGGCATGGTCTTGAGTTCATTCGTTTGATGCCAACCATGTTTGAAGATGACAACAAAAAGCAAGTTTCTGTACTCACCGAAATGAACTACTTGTTACGTGAGCAGGTCATGATGGCGACAGTCCCTCGCAGCCGCGCATTCGAAACCTGTGCCGATACATACAGCACGGTTTTTGATCTAACTGCTGCTGAGTTTGAAGGCGGTAAAAAGACACTATCGACTGCGCAAGATGCAATCCAACGTGTTGGTTTAGAGCTCGAGCGTGTTATGCACAGTCACTGGGCAAACCTGAATAAGGAGGCATAGTCGAATGGCTATTAATACAACGGATTTAAATGCCCGTTTATTTGGTAAAGCTGATAAACGTCGTGCAACAAATGTTGTTGAAGCGCAAAAAGCCGCGCAAGATAAAGCCGCAGTCATCGAATTAGCGGTTGCCGGTGAAGATACCGTCGCATTTGAACTGATTAAAGTGAATGCCGATAAGGTGCGCCAACAGACCCAAGTGTTTGCCGAAAATGCACGTGAACAGGCATTTTTGAATGAGCACGCCTTGGCTGATATTTTGACGACGTTGAAAGAACGTGGTCAACAATACCCTGCTGTTGGTCGATGGTTAGATGATGGACGTATCGAAGTTCTAGACGGTAGCCGCCGTCGTATGTCATGTATTTTGGCAGAGAAAGACTTTCTAATTTATGTCGCGAAAGGCATTAATAGCGAGCATGCTAAATTCTTGTCTGACGTTGCTAATGCTCATAAGCCGCTATCTTTGTACGAGCGCGGTAAAGAAATGCAATTGTTGCTTGAGCAAGGCAAAGTTGATGACCAAAAAGAACTCGCAAAATACTGTCAATGCAGCGAAGCACTTGTTAGTGGTGCGCTAAAAGCGGCCAGTTTACCAATGGAATTACTGATGGCTTACCCAAGTGTCAGTGAGTTAGGCCGTCCGACAATTGTTAAGTTGCACCGTTTATATTACGGCTTAACGCAACCTGATCAACAGCAACTTATTAGTCAACTTTCAGCAAATGATGCGCCGTTATGGCAAACCATAAATGTTCAAGGTATCGCCCGTATCACGCGTGAAGTAACCGTGGTACTGGAAGATATGGGTGAGACTATCAAGCCCCGTGTTGTGGTCGAAAAGCCAAAACAACAAGAGTTGATCAAGGGAAAAGTGAGTTTCCTTCGTGATGAAGATAAACTACAGCTGAAAATGAAAAAACTCTCGAGTAAGCAGGTTGATGACATTTTGGCTTATATCGGTGACTATTTAAAATAACGTTATTATCCGTTATTAAAAAACCACGCTTTTTAGCGTGGTTTTTTTTGATTTGTAGTTAGCATGCTATGATCGGCAAGTTCTTTTTTATTGAGTGTAACCATGGCTAAGCCGCTAGATTATTCAACCCGTATTATCACTACACTTCATCGTCGCCACCATCGTGCGCTAGTTGTACTTGAAGGTGATCTCGATTGGCAGCTTAGCCAAGTCTCGAGTTTTATTACTCACTATGCAGCACCGCTATGGTTAGGATCACAGGTCCAGTTGGATATTGATGTGGTGACGGCGAAGAAAGCAAAAAACTGGCTTGGACAAGAAGTTGATTGCTTAATCGTTGATGCCAATTGTACTTTTTCCCCGGAAGCGTTTGGCATGCTGGCTGGCACTGTTGTTGGTGGCGGTGTGGTCATTTTATTGGTTAAACCGACGGGAGCAGATGGTGATAAACCATCATGGCAATGGCTACGCAACCAATTTACTCGCAACAATTGTTTTTATTTTCAGCAAAGCGATCTGACGTTATTGGCCGATGAGGGGGTTCATTTAGAAAGACAATTGGCCCATTTTGAAGCCCATAGTGATGACCTAGACCGCTGTATCGTACAGCCTCTTTGCCAGCCTCAACCACTGAGAACAGATAAACCTACTGCGCCGAGTATCTCGGTTATCGATGAAGCATGGGGGGGTGTAACTGCAGATCAAACTCGAGCAGTTGAAGCGATACGAAAAGTGGCGTTAGGGCATCGCAAACGGCCCTTGGTTCTGACGGCTGATCGTGGGCGAGGTAAATCATCGGCATTAGGGCTAGCTGCTGCGAGTTTAATGCGTGAGCGTAACATTAAGATCGTAGTAACAGCCCCTAGTTATGCCACGGCTGAAACGCTGTTTAAACACGCCCGACATCAGCTCGATCGCAATAGTAATGGTTTTCGTATTGTATCAGAATCTGAGCTCCATTGGCACACTAGCTCTCTTGAGTTTATTGCGCCAGATCGTTTGATTGAACAAGAGATAGCGTGTGATCTCTTGTTAGTTGATGAAGCTGCTGCCATTCCTTCGCCGTTATTAATACCTTTGCTTCGCCGTTTTAATCGCATTGCCTTTGCTAGTACCATTCATGGTTACGAAGGAACTGGGCGCGGGTTTGCCATTAAGTTTCGTGGCTATCTTGAAAAACTGATGCCGCAATGGCGAGGACTACATATTCATCAGCCTATTCGCTGGGCAGAGAATGATCCACTAGAACATTGGGTGTTTGAGGCGCTGTTATTAAATGCCGAAATGGCTTCTCTCTCTGGAACAGAAAAATCAGTAAAAGCCAACCCGCAGGCGTATATCAGTACAAACAAAATGTTAACGAAAGCTGAGTTACTGGCAGATCCGCAACGCTTAACCCAAATCTTTGGTTTACTGATTAATGCGCACTATCAAACATCGCCAGCTGATTTTTTTCAAATGTTAGACGATGACGCCTTACAGGTATGGATTACCCAAAGTGATGATCAAGTGATTGGCTGTTGCTTGTTATCTGAAGAAGGGCGTTTTTCTGAAGAACTGGCAGAGCAAGTTACTTTAGGACAGCGTCGCCCTAAGGGGCATTTGTTACCTCAATCTATTGCGGCACATATTGGCTTAACGGATGCAGCGATGCAGCAAGGTGGTCGCATCCAACGCATTGCTGTTCATCCTACTCTGTGGCGTCAGCAGATCGGGCAGCAGCTATTAAACGATATAACCTGCTGGGCACAAGATAAAGGGTTTGATTACTTAGGCACTAGCTTTGGTGTGGCTGACGAATTAGTCGCCTTTTGGCAGAGTGCAGGTTTTTCACTTATTCGGCTCGGTGTTACTAAAGATGCTGCCAGCGGCAGTTATTCTGCCTTAGCCGTTAAGCCATTATCACCACGGTCATTTACGTGGTGGCAAGATGCTCAAGATTTGTTTGCTATAAATTTCAGCGCTCAATGCCACGAGCAATTTAAAGATCTAGAGGCGACGACGGTTCGCTTGCTTTACCGGTTGTTAGCCAGTTATCCATCTGCTGAGCCCGCAAGAATTGAAGCCCTCGTTTTCAAGCAACTATCAGCGTATTACCAAGGTGGACTCGGCTATGATACCGCAGCTGGTAGTATCGAGTGGTTAGTTAAACGATGGCTATCTTTTGCTGTACCTACTTCAGTTATTTATGATTTCGCGTGTTTAAATGAAGCGTTACTTATTAATAAAGTTATTCAAAAAAAATCATGGGCAGCTGTGATTAAATTACATAATCTGGTTGGGCGTAAACAGGCCGAAGCAGCAATGCGAGAGCAAGTTTCACTTTTATTGGATTCATTACATTCATCAGATAAAACGTAAAGAAGGAACTTATGAAACTATCGGTTGATACACACACTCACACTATTTCGAGTGGCCATGCTTACAGCACCGTTTTAGAAAATGCTCAAGCGGCTGCACAACGTGGTTTATCGCTGATGTGTGTTACAGATCATGCGCCAACCATGCCAGGTGCTCCGCATTTTTGGCACTTTGCTAATCAACGCGTGCTACCGAGATTTTTGCATGGTGTGGGTGTCATTCGTGGTGTCGAGACCAACATCCTAAATACAGATGGTGAGATTGATATGGATGCACGTATTCTGGATATGTTGGATTGGGTGATCGGCAGTTTTCATGAACCGATTTTTCGCCCGACTGATAAACACCAACATACCTTAGCGTTAATTAACGCCATCGAATCAGGACGTATTGATGCGGTTGGTCATCCTGGTAACCCCAATTTCGATTTCGATTATGAAGCTGTGATTCGCGCAGCTGCAAACAATAATGTGGTATTGGAAATTAATAATTCATCACTTTGCGGTTCTCGCGCTGGTAGTGAGATGCGTTGTGCTGATATTGCCGCATGTATTAAAGAGTTCGGTGGACGAATTACCACAGGTTCAGACGCACACTTTGCCCATGACGTGGGTAATTTCGAGCATGTACAAGCTTTACTTCAACAAGTCGCGTTTCCAGTCGAGCAAGTTGTGACTCATACACCCGCAACATTCTTACGTTTTTTACAAGAGCGTGGACGACTGCCAATAGATGCATTTTCTGCGCTTTAATAATATATGTCAATTTACAGTGTAAATCTTAAATCGAATTTACACTGTAAATGTTCCCTTCTAAAAATTTTTCACTCCGACTTATCATTCAAATAATGCTCTTCTTCTTGTTTGGTCTAAAGTTAACAATACCCGAATAAAGTTATCAGCCCTGAACTGAAGACGCCTGCGTTGTTCAGTCAGGCGCAATGTTTATTTATATTGATGATAAGGTGAGAAGTCATGAGCTTGATACGGATACCGAGCAGAGCTGTTGAGTTACTATCAACGCCACCTTATCTGCCTTTTAAAGACGAAATGTTGACTCTAGAGCCAACAGGATTTGTTGCAAGGTTAATTAAAGAAACTGCGTCAGCCGATGAACTTGGTAAATTAGGTCTTCGAGTACGTGTTATTCAGGTAGGGAAGGCATGCCTTGCGATTGAATCTGTGGTTCCTGTCGACTTGAGCGTTGAATATCAACTTTCATTGTTTCGATTAGGGCAACTTGACGGCATGGTTACAGAGCTTCTGACGAAACAATCCGGTTTATACCACTATTTGTTTAAGACCAATAAGATGTTTAACGAAGGCCAGCTGAGCCATTTCTATTGATTTAAAGATAATGATCCATGTGATGACTCTGTCGTAATTTGTTTTGGATAAAAAAAAGCCTCTCAAAATATGAGAGGCAATAAATAGGACAAAGTGACGGCCGTAATCGGGGGAATGCCATCACTTTACTCAGAAGTAGCCCTAGATTAGTTACTTTATATACTGCGAATAGCATGCCACTTTTATACACCATAAAGGATTAATTTTAAGTTGTTGATTTTAATGGTTTTGTCTTTCTCTGTTTCATTTCTTAGTCATTGTTGATATTACTTAATGGGTGGAGTTGTACCCATTGGGTGTTTTTGGTGTTGGGATATATACCCAAAAACATGCCGAAGAACAGTGTGGGTCAATGTTGTTGATAACATAAACAATAACACTTAATTGATGAGACCTAACCGACGTTCTTCAAGGATAGCCCTATTAACCTAACCCCAAATAAGTAAAATAAAGAATGAAAGATAATCTGCGATTAGTGATTGTTTTTACGGGCTGAGCAAAGGAGTTCTCTATGTCCCAATCGCTCCTGAAGCTGAGCAAAGAAAATAATACCATTTCTATTCATGCCCAACCTTTGCTTGAACCGAGCAAACTTGTTGAGCGAGGGGATATATACCTCGAACTTTCAGCACTTCATGGCAAGGGACTTTTCTTGTTTGAAAGTGCGATAGATTCCGCTATTGCTATTCTCAATGCTGACAAGCACCTTTCCCCGCAAGCTATTGTTATTGCAGAACAACGTGATGCTAGCCTCATCGTAAAAACTGCAAAAAATAATATGTCGGCCTCTATTACTGTTATTGGTGCCTATGGTGGCCGAGCGATAGATGGGAGCTTGCTGATCGCAGCCCTTAAACAGAACAATATTGTTCAAGGCGTACGTAAGAACTTACTTCAAACATTGTTGAGTAAGTCGCATCAACTCTCTTCTGGTGAGAAAATCACAATGCAAGTAGCGCTAGGTCGATTACCTGAGAATGGTAAAGACAGTGTTTTTGAGCTGCTTGTTGATGATATTAGTCGGCGAGTATTAAAACCTCGTGAGTTAGAGCATGACAAAGTCGATATGCGAGATTTAGGCGAGCTATGTAGTGTTGCTCAGGGTCAATCATTAATGAAGCGTATCCGCGCAACAGCAGGCATTGATGGTTATACGGTGTTAGGGGAGACGCTGCCAGCTAAGCCTGGTGAAGATAAGCCGTTCTCGTTTTACGATGGCGCTGAGATTAGTGATTACGATGAAGATCTCGTTATTGCGACGCAACCAGGTGTTCCTATTTTTAAAAAAAATGGCGTCCAAGTTGATGATGCACTGGTGGTTAAAAATGTGAGTGCGACAACAGGGCACGTGAACTTTGATGGTAGTGTTGTGATACAAGGCGATGTTAAGCCTGGAATGAAGGTAACGGCTTCGGGGTCACTAACTGTACTGGGTTTCGTTGAGTTAGCCGAACTAGAAGCTGGTGCCGATATTACTGTTGCTAAAGGGATCCTTGGCAAACAATCTGTGGGTGATTCTGAATACGCTTGCACGATAAAATCAGGTGGAAAGATTACCAGTAAATTTGCTCAATACACTTTGCTTGATGCGAAAGACGATATTTGCCTAAGCCACCATGCTTTGCATTGCCACATAACGACACGAGGCAAGCTGTCTGTTATTGATGATACTAAGCGATATGGCACATTGAGTGGGGGGTATGTTTCTGTGGGCTATAGTGTCCATGCACTCAATATTGGGGCGTTGGCGGGTACCGTCACATCAATATCAGCATTTACTAACTACGAACATTTAAGAAAACAAATCAGTGACACCTGCCGTTTATGGGATGAAGAAAAAGAATACTTAGCGCAGATGCGTGAAGCTCAGATTAAGTTACTAAAAATCCCTACCAATAAACGTCCTAAAGACCTCGTTAATAAAGTAGTTGAAAGCCACCGTCTTCATACCGCGAATTTGAGAAGGTGCAAGGAGAGCTACGACAAACTAAAAGAAGAGTATATTGATGTGCTGTCACAGGTTAGCATTACTGCGGCAAAACGGATCAATGCTGGTGTGAACTGTCAGCTTGAGAAGTACGCCTTACCCGTTTCTCAGGAACATGGCCCGAGTATTATCCGCGTTAAAGAGCAAGGTATCGAACTTAAGCCGCTATAAGTTTATAGTGTAAATGGTACTTTTCTATGGCGCCTAGCTGGAAACCGTTGATCTATTTACACTGTAAATAGACGGTAATTATTCTAAGTCACAACATTCCCTCCTCCGTTTTACAGTGTAAATTCACCGCTTAATCATATCGCTAAGCCACATTGTTAGTGCGTGTGACTTGCCGTTCAATGATATAGCCTTGAAAACCGCTGATGAACAATTCAGATAATCGCTCTAGTTGGGTTTCAGTTTCAACACGAGTCGCTATGGTTTCTATACCAAGGCTATGCGCGGTACGAGATATGGATGTGAGTACAGCCGATTGTGTTGGATTGTTTAATTGCATGGTAAAGGCAAAATCAATTTTCACGTATGCTGGTTTGAAATCATTAAGGTACTCAAGCGATTTAAAGTGACGACCAAAATTATCAATACCGAAGCGAACATCAAAACGATTGAGTAACTGACAGAGCAATTGCGTCATATCGGTGCCTTCAATGAAACACCCTTCTTGGATCTCAAAAAATAAACGTTTACAGATAAGCGGATGATATGGGAGCAGCTCATGCAACCAACGATGAAAAGCTGGGTCTTGAACGCTACTACGGGTTAAGTTGATAGCAAGTGCTGGTAATTGACGATCTGTTTGTAGCTGCTTCACACAAGATACAATGACATGTTTATCAAATATAGTGCCTTGGCTTAGTTCATCTAAAGCTCCGACAAATTGATTAGCAGAGATAACTTCATCATTACGTTTAATAGTACTAAATACTTCCTGATGATAGACGGTGTTGTTTTGCATCAATACCGGTTGATAGTGAAAATGTATTTGCTGGTTACGTATGGCTGACAGTACGAGTTCTTTCCAGTATTGCTTTCCTTTGTTATTGGTATTGCTCTCCCCTTCAGACAGCGCTATCGGGCTTGAGGGCGACTGTGCTGCGGCGATGACAGCATTATCCAGTTGCGCCAGTAATTGGCTCGCAGACGTCCCGTGCTCTGTAATGACTAACCCAATCGTGATCCCAAGCGGGGTATCAAATTCTTTCGTCAAGGGAAGCAGAGTTCCAAGTATTAATTCGGCTAACGAGTGTAATTTTTCTTGCTGAATTTGTGGCAATAATACGGCAAATTCCGTTTTAGATATTCGACCAAGGGTACTGTTGCTGTGTGTGATTGTTTGGTTCAATGTCTGGGCAATTTCACGAATAAGATGATCACCACGTTGGTAGTTTTTGTGGCGATAACTTTGGTTAATCACTTTTGCTTGAATCAAAATTAAACCGCCTTGCTCAGACTTCGTGAGCCATGCATCTAACTGATTTAAAAAATACTCGCGATTACCTAGCTGTGAAATTGGATCTCGATATGCCTTTTCACGTAAGTGAGCCGCTTCCTTTGCTTGAACGCGAAAGTGGCTCTCTAATTTATGTGCGAGTGAGCTGTAGCTCTTATTGAGTAGATTTAAGTCTTGATAGCGGGTGTGAGGTGGAGGGTTGGCTTGATGCGTTTGTTCTAGTTGCTTGGAGTAAGTAATTAGACGTTGGAATGGTGTAAATGATAAGCGTAATAAGAAAAAAATAACCAAGGTAAAGCTAAATGAAATAATGCCCGCTTCAATTAAAAGTTGTTGGGTGTGGTGCCATAAATTATCTGCAAGCCATTTTTCATTGTTTGAAATTGTCACGATTACGGTGTCATTAACCAAGTTAATCGTCTGTGTTTGCGAATAGCTGTTGTCACCAAAGATGGCTATAAACCACGCTGGGGCTGCCGATTTGGTTTGAGGACTGGTGATCGTCAATGATTGTTGCTGTGCCTGTGTTGGCGCGATGGCTATGGACTGGTAATCATCAGGGTGCAATTGCATTGTCAAAAAAGCGGAAAGCGCGACAAGGCTCGTATCGTAATGCTGGCGAGGAAGCAACGAAAAATCCTGAGAGAGTGCATGTTGGATATGTTGCTGTTGAGCGAGTATTGTTCCTGACTGTAAGGCGATAAAACGCGTTACGGACATCACCATAATTAGAGACAAACCGGCAAGTAGAGAGATGCGAAATAAATTCTTAAATAGTGTCATAGCACGTGCTTGACCTGATAAGTTAAAGGAAAAGATAGACGTAAACAAAAATCTATCAGAGCCTTGGCGTTTAACAGATAGGGGCTTGGCTTAAGAGCTTTTTTTTGCGAGGTAGGTAGGGTTGGATTCTGAAAACACCACCGTGTTTACACCATTTAACAGGGGGTAGTCACGGTGGTTAAGTAATGCGGATACAGTGAGTTAGGCCTGAAATTCGTCCTTAATGGGATGCTTTAAAATCATCTTTGTCGATATTGTGTATTTCATCTTGTCATAGAGTGTTTTTCGCGCGAGTCCTAGCTCTTCTTGTGCTTCTTTTAAACGGCCGTTATGGCGTTTGAGTGCGTCGCATACCAAGGTGAATTCAAACTGATTTACACGTTCACTTAAGCTTAATAAAGTCTGGTCTGCATGCAAATTCTCACCATCGTTGAAACCAGATGCATCGCCCATGAGTACTAATCTTTCCGCTAAGTTACGAAGTTCGCGGACATTGCCAGGCCAGTCATGTTCAAGGAGTTTCTGTTGTTGCTCTAATGTAATTGCTGTTGGTTCAATGCTGTAGCGAGTAGAGGCTGAACGAACGAAGTTTTGAAATAACATCGGAATATCATCTTTACGTTCACGCAAAGGCGGAATTTCCACTGAGACGACGTTAAGCCGATAATAAAGGTCGTCTCTAAACTCGCCTTTATCACTCTTGATTCGTAAGTCTTCTTTGGTTGCAGCAATGATGCGAACATCAAGATCAACACATTTGTTGGTACCAAGCGGTTCAACTTTGCGCTCTTCTAATACACGCAGCATCTTTATTTGTAGCGCCATTGGCATCGATTCAATTTCATCAAGAAATAATGTACCGCCATTGGCATGGGCAATTTTACCCACGCGTTTTTTTTGTGCGCCAGTGAAAGCCCCTGATTCAAAACCAAACAGCTCACTTTCAATCATGGTCTCAGGAATTGCCCCACAGTTGATTGCGACAAAAGGTTTATCATGACGGATGCTATGATCATGAAGAAAGCGTGCTACCAGCTCTTTACCTGTCCCTGTTTCACCATGGATCATCACATCGGCAGGAGCATCTTTTATGTGAGTTAATATACGCCGTAGCTGCTTTATTTTCGGGTTGTTACCCAAAATACGTGGGCCTGGGCCGCTTTGTGCTTCTAGTTCACGGCGTAATTCGCGGTTTTCTAGAATCAGTTCTCGTTTATCACCCGCGCGTTTAACTACGTCGAGTAAATTATCGGTAGAGAACGGTTTTTCAAGAAAATCATATGCTCCAAGACGCATCGCTTCAACGGCCATAGAAATATCACCGTGTCCTGTCAGTAAAATAATAGACAGTTCTGGATCTATCGCCAAGGCGCGCTTTAAGAAGGTGATGCCATCAATCTCTGGCATATTAATGTCAGAGATAATCACTCCTTCAAAATGGTTATCTAATTCCGCTAGGACTGGCTTAGCACTGGAAAATAAGCTCACGTCATAGTCTTCAATTTCTAGAGTTTGACCTAAAGCATCACGTATTGATTTTTCGTCATCAATAAAAATGACTTTCTTACTCATTGTCCATCCTCGGTACTACGTGGCAGTGTGATAATAAACTCACACCCTCCGCCACTGTGATCTTTGACGGTTAATGTGCCAGAAAAAGCATCGATAATTCGTCGTGATATGGTCAATCCAAGCCCTAAACCGTCTGGTTTAGATGTATAGAAAGGATTGAAAATTTTATGTTTTTGCTCGTCATCTAAGCCTGGACCATTATCCCAAATGTGAATGGCAACGGTATCTTCTTGTGGCGTGAAGTGAACACCAATTTGTGGTGGATGCGCATTCTCTAGCGCTTGTATCGCATTATGGAGCAAATTAATGAGTACTTGCTCAAACTGTACGGCATCTATGTTTACCACAAGATGTGGTGGTAATTCTTCAACGCGTAAAATGACACCGTGTTTTATCAGTTTATTGCGTAACAAGCTGGTTGCCGAGCGAATGGAGTCAGCGACGGCTGTGCGGGTATTATTCTCGGTGGTTTTACGGGCAAAAACTTTGAAGCGCGCAATAATGTCAGCGATCATTTTATTAAGACTAATGATTTCTTCAATATTACCGGCGACTGCGTCGTAACGCTCTTTGACCAATAACTTGCGAGAGTTTTCTGCATAGGTACGCATGGCGGCTAATGGTTGGTTTATCTCATGGTTAATACTGGCTGATAGTTCACCAAGCATTGCAAGCTTAGCGGCTTGCACTAGCTCACTGTGTGCTTGTTTAAGCTCAGCTTGTGATAGTTCATATTGATTAATTGTGTCGCGTAATTCTTGGTTGGTTTCCATTAAATTGCGGGTACGTTCTATGACTAACTGTTCAAGCTTGTCGTTAAGTAGGGCTAACTGTGTTTGAGCAAAGCTGGTTTGTAACCAAGACACAATGGCAAGGCATAGCATTAAATAGAAAACGATAAAAATAAATAGCGCTTGAAATACATACTGATAAGCGGCGTTAATAGGCGAAAAGCCATATATTGACCAGCCTACCTTGTTCATCTCACGGTAGGTTGTCAGCATTTCTATTGTTGTTTTTTTGGTTGGGATGAGTATTTCAGTGATGTCTTGTTGCTGAAAATCACTTAGAAGTGAGTGCTTACTTATTGCTTGCAGTTTAGCATTGCCATATTGACGCGATGCGATGACGCTTTTACGCAACGTATTTGGTAAAGCGACGAGTGAATGATACAACCAAGCATCTTCCGAACTGTAAAAGACGATACCGTGCTGATCAACAATGGCGTAATCTACTTGATCGTAGTTCCAAATATCTTCGATAATCGAGAGGTCAACTTTGAGTGCTAATACCCCTATGATTTCGTTTTTTTTGTACACAGGTGCAGAGAAGTAGTAACCGCGTTTATCAGAGCGTGCACCTAGTGCAAAATATTGCCCGACATTACCTGCAAGTGCTTGGGTGAAATAAGGACGATAGCCATAGTTTTGACCGACAAAACTGGTTTCTGATTGCCAGTTACTCGCGGCGAGCGTATCGCCTTGACGATTGATAAGGTAAAGGGTGTCTGCACGAAGGGTTGAAGCCCAAGACTCTAGCAATAAACTTGTTTGCTTGTACTGATGGTTGATTGCACGTGCACTTTGTTCATCGGTTACCAGAGCATCGAGTAAGCGGGGATCGCTCGCGAGCACCTTGGGTAGTTGGCTGTAACGTGATAATTGTGCGTCAATTTTTTCACCAAGCTGATTGACATCGCTGATGATTTTATCAGAGAGGTGCTGTTTGACTTGTTGATAAGTAATAGCACTGACGAGGCCACACAGTAAGGCTCCAACCAGGCTTAAAAGGACAAGGGTATTCTTTCTGTTCACACTGAACATTCCTGCAAGATCGTATAGGGAAATGATACCAATCAAACTGTGAATGCTACGGGAGCTGTGTATAAGGTGTGACTGCTCTTGCAAAGTTTCCTAGCGGCGATAGCGTGAAAGAAAGTAAATTGTTGTCTGGTGGGGATTAGTTGATCATTCTCAGGGGAATTATCGTATTATAATCGCCAATTAGTGTGATTGAAGTGATCACTCGGTATCCAGTTAATCAGTGGAGATAACAATGGATTTGTCTGATATTCGTCGAGAATATACCCGAGGTGGGTTACGCCGTAACGATTTGCCTACATCACCTGTTCCCCTCTTTAGGAAGTGGCTTGATCAGGCGGTTGAAGCGAAGTTGACGGACCCGACGGCAATGACGGTTGCGACAGTCGATCAAGATGGGCAACCGTTCCAGCGTATCGTTTTGCTGAAGCATTTTGATGAAGATGGCTTTGTGTTCTATACCAACCTTGGTAGCCGTAAAGCTTTACATTTATCTGATAACGCAAAAATTAGCTTACATTTTCCTTGGCATGGGATTGAGCGTCAAGTGCATGTAACGGGCGTCGCTGAGAAATTATCCGTATTTGAAGTCATGAAGTACTTTTCATCCCGACCGAAGGAAAGCCAAATTGCCGCGTGGGCGAGTAAACAAAGCAGTCGCTTAACAGCAAGGCAAGCGTTAGAAGGCAAGTACATGGAACTTAAACAGAAGTTCTCTCAAGGTGAAGTGCCAGTTCCTACATTTTGGGGGGGGTACCGAGTCAAATTATCTTCTGTTGAATTTTGGCAGGGGGGTGAGCATCGTCTACATGATCGTTTTTTATTTTCACTCAATAGTGATGATAATGCTTCGTGGGATATAGAGCGCCTAGCACCTTAAATAAAAAACGCGCTAAATCAGCGCGTTTTTTATTCCATAATTTTATATACACGCTGTTACTATGAAACTATATTGTAAGCATGGTGTTTAATCTGGAATAGATAAAATATTGAAACGATTATAATACTTTTCTAAAAATGAATAAGATTATAAAAATTATGGATATTATTCTTTTAGAATAACAGAGAGTTGTCTATTTAGCATACTTTCTGGAATATGCGATCCAAAGCCATTATCGAGTGCCAAATCAATCAGTTCATTTTTAGAATTGGCATTAAATTTTTCTCGTAGCTTTAATACATAATTTTCAACTGTTTTCACTGAAACATTGAGCACACGAGATATATATTGTGGTTTCTTACCGTAAAGTAGCAAAAATAACACTTCAGACTCGCGAGTGTTGAGCACTATATGGTGATGGCTTAAATCGAGGCTAAATGACGCCTGACTTTCCTTGCTTAAACCCGCCGCTCTGCAAATCCAGTGTCCCACTTCTAAAATGGCAGTATCTTTTAATTCTATTCCTGAAAAAATAGTACCGATAATATTTTGGTCATCATCTTTCCAAGGAGTTTTGGTAAATAAGTGAGCTCGCCAGTTACCATCTGAATAAGGGTGAATATCAAGTATTTTCATCCTTTGTCCTGAATCTATTACTTGTTGATCTTGAATAATAAAAGATTCAGCGCACTCAGCTGTTGGGCTTGGCATATCAAAATCTGTTCGGCCAATACAATCTAAATGATGGTCTACTCCAATGATATTTCCATATTCTTTATTCGCAAATACAAATACAGAGTCATTATCTTTACAGCCCCAACATCCGGGAAGCTGACTGAACATATTAAGTAAGGATGGATTTAATTTATCTGTCACGCGGCATGCCTAGATCGGGCTAATAGTCATAGATCAACTGTGATTCTAATCACTTTCGTAAATGATACAAGACTACCATGACGGAATTTTAGACAAAATTGTAAATAAATAAAAAAAAGCCGGCCTAGAAGGCCGGCAAAGACAAGAGTTTGACTCCGAAGAGCACAATCCTGTACGACGTGTAGAAGAGGTATCCAATGAAGTTCATAATGGTTCAGTATGAGGGTTTATACTGACTATGCGCTTTATTGGAGAGCATCCTAAAAGGATGCAATAAGAAATAACGTATATCCACGTTGCTTCCTATGAGTGAAATATAACGAACCGTACGCAGTACAGATAGGGGGGAATTCACCTATTGACATTGTTTATGCCTTGTGAGCTGGATTGTTTTTGTGATCGTGGTCTAGAAAGGGATGCTAAGTTGCGGTTATTTTCACCAATTTGAAATATTACGTCGAAATAAAAAAACGCCTTTTTTTAATATAAAGGCGCTCTTTTATTAGGAAATATTATATTGGCTATAAATTGACTCATTCAAAGAAGACAAAGTAACCGTATGCCGCAATGATGGCTGGGAACGTTGAATAGAGTGTGGCGATGAAAGCGGCCTTTGGGGCAAGTGCTATGGCAGGAAAAAGCGCATCGCCATCGTTGCTGATTGCATTGCCTATTTGTGCCGACATCGGAATAGCCCCAGATAAATAAAGGCTAGTGACAATAATCTGGGGGCCACAACCCGGCAAAAGACCGATCATTACACCCATTAATGGAATTAATAACGCCCAGTTAGAGAAGAGGCCTTGTAGATCGACGCCTGTCCAAAAAATGGTTAATTCAAAAATCAAAAATGCACCGATCACCCAGCTAGTGACAAAGTTGGTGTCTTGAGCGATACGTTGATACATGTGACTTGAGGCTAATTTAGGATCTTCTGAAACAGCGGATTCATAATCAGTGATATCACGCGATGTTGCCCATAGCAGTAAAGCCATAATGACAGCAATTGTACCAATAATATCAATCGTGCCTGCGCTGAGTTTGAACGTTTGATCGATATCGATTTGCAGCGAACCCATAATTGCGATCACTATGGCTGGGGCCAGTACCCATTTCCAAAATTGACCTTGCAGTTTTAACACTGTTGGTGACGTTCTTTTTTCGTGTTGAGTTGCTGTTGTGTCTTGCTTGGGTTTGAGTTCAGGCCGCATAAAGTCGCAGCCATGAGTGGCATCGACAATCCAACCTGAGATGAGGCCAACACAGCACCCAATGGCCATCATCAATAGCCCTGTACTTGGTTCAGTTGCTAACAATAAAAAAGCTGCGTCCCCCATAGTTGCAGTTAAAACAGCTACGACGGCTCCAAAACTAAGCTGGCCTCGCACATATTGGGTGATCACGACTATCGCACCACCACAACCAGGTAGGGCACCCATTAGTGCTGCAAAGATGACTTGGTAGCGTGCGTTGCTGTTTAACAGGGTTTTAAGTCTGCTTTTCTGGCTCATCTTATTCGCGATGATATGGTAAATCGTCAGTGTTGCAGCGACATAAGCGGCAACTTGCCAAAAAGCATCAGATAAAACAGCAACGGTGATCTCGCGTGTTGATGGTGCTGCTAATAGTGCAAATAAGATCACAGGAAGGATTAGGCGCTTGTTTGCAATACGCCAATAGTGATTTTGAAGCTGGTTGTATTGCGCTTTTTGTAAAGATGCCATTGATAAGACTCCGCAGTGCTAATTTCGGCTTGAATTCCATTTAGCCTATTAGACTGTAACTGAGAATTATTATCAATTGGTTTTTGTTGTTATTTTGTCCACATATTAAGTAGTGTGATCCCTAGACTACAGGTGAACGTCGAGGCGATTGTTGTTAAGGCAATAATGTTGGCGGCTAATTTTGCATTGGCTCCCATCGAATGCGCCATTACATAACTGGCTGCAGCGGTTGGTGCTGCAGACATCAAAAAGATAATGCCAAGCTCTACACTGCGAAAGCCAAGTAGGTAACCTGTGATTGTGAGTAGCGTTGGGGCTATAACTAAACGGCTAAAACCAGCGACATTGGCGCTGGTTGATTCTTGTTTTAGTTGCCTGAAATCCAAACTCGCCCCTGTACATAGCAACGCAAGTGGTAGTGTCATATCTGCAAAGTAGCGGCCTGATTGCAGTAAAATATTAGGCAATTCAATATGTAAATAAGAAATTGGAATAGCAATCAGAATACTGATGATCAGTGGGTTTCGTATGATTGAATGCAGTAAATGACGAATATTTAATTGAGTATTGGTCTCTGAATGGCGAGTAAGTGTTATGACGGCCAAAATATTGTAGAGCACGGTAATAGCGGCAACATATAACGAGCCAATAACTAATCCTTCTTCACCGTAAGCATTGGCGGCATAAGCTAAACCAATGATGCCGGTATTAGCACGAAAGGCCCCTTGCACCACCACGCCAAGATCCGATCGTTTCTTGATCATCGTTCCGCACAACAATTCAAAAAGGCCGAAAAGGGCCATGTTACCAATCAGCGCAAAAGCGATAAGTTGAAAATGCCCAGCTTGTTGTAAATCTGCTTTTACTACGCTTAAAAAGAGCAAAGCTGGTAACGTCACATTGAATACAAGACGTGAGCCACCTTCAGTAAACTTTTCATCAATCAAGCCGTTAGACTTTAAAACCACACCCAGTGCCAGCATGATAAAAATTGGGCCGGTGACTGAAATGGAAAAAAATAGCTGCTCGATAAATGCGTTCATGGTCACTCCTTTAGGATCCTTTGTTGTTGTACCACAGAATAAGAAATGAAATGTATGACTTATTGACAAAAACGTTGATGAAAATCGAGCACGAAGCCGATCTTATTAAGATCACCGGCTTCAATTTTTGGCTGATGCTAGGAGTAATGTCGAAACGAAGATGTTTTTTCTGAGTTACCGAGGCCTCACAGCCCTTTAAAATCAACAGAACGATGATCAAGAGCGACCAATTAACTGAGGGTGTATGTTCAACTGGAACAATGATCAAGTGTGATCATGATGTTGATCTAATACAGCAATGGAACGATGATCAAGGTAGTATCAAACCATTGCATTGCTCCGCTATTTAGGCTGTTAATCGGCCTTTAAAAACATGGAACGATGATCAAGATAGATTTCTTGTTATATTGTTGATTTTAAATTAATAAATTATATTTTAATCTTTTTTACGTTGTGGAACGATAAAAAGAACTTTCTGAGAAATACAGTCGAATCCTTTACTATGTCTAGCCTGAAGAGCTAATTCATAAAATTGAAATTACACTTACCGTAACATTGGCTTCTCTTGATCATTCTTCCATTATTAGTAGAGAAGATGTCTACGTAAATTTTGAGCGGTGCATTGTTATGTTTACATAATCGAGAATACCACTGATCGCCTATGATATTGCTGCTGAGTGGGCATCTGCATTTTCGTTTTTACTGTATTATGTAGTAGTCTTTCCTCCTTCAATGAAGCTAATTAGATGAATGGCCTAAATATTATGGCTGAAAAATATAAACCCTCTGAAATTGTTATGTTGCCCGAACAGATGGCACACCATAACCATGGTTATAACCAAGTTGTGATCGGGTTATCTGGTCAAACGGAATTTGATATTGAAGGTTATGGAAACTTGGTCGGTCCTGGTCAAGGTTGCCTTGTAAGTTCGGATTCTGAGCATGCATTTTCAGGTTTAGGTAAAAATGAGATCTTAGTGTTGAATGTGCCCGAAGTGCTGGCGCAACATGACTATGCCACAGAAAGAGTAGAACGCTTATTTACTCAATCGAGTTATTTTCATCTTGATACCCAAGTGCAAACCCTAATCAAAGCACTGACGGCTGAAATGATGGCAAGTCCTGATGATTTATTATTGAGTAGAGCCTGTACCGACACATTAATGTGCGTGTTACAGCGTCACTTTAAGCCTGTCGCTTCAGATAGATATTTACCGCGTTTAAATATGGATATTGTCGATCAATATATTTTGCAGCACATAACGCGGAAAATTTCGGTATTGCAGCTTGCGGGTTTAGTTTATCTTGGCGAAAGTCAGTTTCACCTTTTATTTAAAACACAGACAGGCATGACGCCTCATCATTATGTGCTACAGAAAAGACTCGATCTTGCCAAGCAGTTACTCGATGAATCTGGCTTGAGTTTGGCTCAGGTGGCCCAATCTTGTGGTTTTAGTAGCCAGAGTAGTTTTACTCAAGCTTTTTCCCGTTGTTACGGTATGCCACCAGCAAAATACCGTAAGGCATTTTCGTAACATAGTTTTAGCTTTCATTTATTCCCAGAGCTTATCTTTATATTCCCTTGGCGAATAAATCTTATCTCGACTGCCTGATTACTTTCCTCGCTTCATCTCATATGCCACGGATTGGCTTTGACTTATCGATAATTTCATTTTGTACGCCGTCCAAATCTGTTCTTATAAGGCCTGTTAGTGATTTTTAGCCTTAAACGCTGCCGTTCTGTGTCTGATTTTGTTAAAAAACGGACTTTTTCTAAAAAATATCGGAGAATATAGCAAGACTAAGTGAGCGGCTGAAAATATGATCCCCTCAATAGCAACATCGGTGTAACATTTATTGTGATTGCATCAAGAACCATTATTGAGGAAATGATTATGTTTAATGCGGTAGATGCACTTCAGCCATCTTTTATCGACAGGCCATTATCGTCATTGTGGCAGTTAATCTCTCCACTGTACTCAGTGGACGAATCGCTGTGGTTAGCGCAACTACTTCCGATGGCTGAGCCATCTGAGCAAGAACGTAAACAGACGACTGATAGTGCCGCTGAGCTGATCGCGCGTGTACGTGCTGATAAGACAGCCGTACAAATGATTGATGCTTTATTGCTTGAATACAGCCTAGATACTAAAGAAGGCATTTTACTTATGTGCTTGGCGGAAGCCCTAATGCGCATTCCTGATGCAGCCACAGCAGATGCACTTATTCGTGACAAACTCAGCGTAGCGGATTGGAAGTCTCACCTTAAGAATTCAGAATCCTTGTTTGTGAATGCGTCCACATGGGGGCTCATGCTAACAGGGAAAGTGGTCACTATGGACGCTAAGTCCGATGGTCAGCCAAGTCATGTGATCAACCGTCTTGTGAACAAAATGTCTGAACCTGTGATCCGCCAAGCCATGAACCAAGCGATGAAGATCATGGGGCATCAGTTTGTTTTAGGCAGAACCATTGCAGAAGCAATGAAAAATGGCAAAGATAAACGTGATCAAGGGTTTACCTATTCATTTGATATGTTGGGTGAGGCGGCACTGACGCAGCAAGATGCTCAAAAGTATTTCAAAGACTATATTATGGCGATCGAAGCCGTAGGGCGTAACGGTTACCATAACCCCAAGTCACCAGATCCCACTGTGTCTATCAAGCTGTCTGCTTTGCACCCGCGTTATGATGTAGCCAACGAAGCCCGCGTATTAGATGAAATGTATCTGTCGGTATTATCACTATTAGCGCGAGCGCGTGAACTCAATGTTGGGATCACGATTGATGCAGAAGAAGCTGATCGCCTAGAGTTATCGTTAAAACTTTTTGAAAAACTGTACCGCTCTGACGAAGTAAAAGGGTGGGGACGTTTTGGTTTAGTGGTACAAGCTTATTCTAAACGAGCGCTACCCGTGCTGACTTGGCTTGCGGCGTTAAGTAAACAGCAAGGCGATGTGATCCCATTACGCTTAGTCAAAGGAGCGTACTGGGATAGCGAGCTTAAAATGTCGCAGCAAAGTGGTTATGCCGCTTACCCTGTTTTTACTCGAAAAGAAGGGACAGATACGTCTTACTTAGCATGTGCTCGCCTGCTATTAGCGACTCATTTTCGTGGTCTGATTTACCCGCAATTTGCTAGTCATAATGCACATACCGTTTCAGCGATTGTCGCAATGGCGGAGCATAAAGATTTTGAATTCCAACGCCTACATGGCATGGGCGATGCGCTTTATAACCATGCGATGGACATGTATCAGACCAATGTACGTATTTACGCGCCAGTTGGTAGTCATAAAGATTTACTGCCGTATTTAGTACGTCGCTTGTTAGAAAATGGTGCGAATAGCTCTTTTGTGCACCGTTTGGTAGATGCTGATTGTCCGATTGATACCTTGACGGAACACCCTGTCGATATTTTGAAATCACGTCCGAGTTTACACAATGGCTTGATAGCACTGCCCCCTGCTATTTTTGGCGAATCACGTCAAAACTCCGAGGGTATCAATATCGAGATTGAATCCGAGTGGACCCCCTTTAAAACGTCGATTGATGTATTTAACGAGACCCAATGGCAAGCTGGCCCGATTGTAAATGGTGAGCGTTTAGTCGGAAAAACACTTAGTGGTGAAGCGCCAGCTTGTGAGGTTTTGGCAATCACTGCACCGTACGATCGTCGAGAGTCCGTTGGTGAAGTCAGTTTCGCTACGCGTGATCTTGTTATTGAAGCGATTGATGTTGCGTCGAATGCTTACCCTGAATGGTCACAAACTCCCGTTGCTGAGCGCGCTGCTTGCTTAGTGCGACTCGCTGATTTGTTGGAAGCGAACACGGGTGAGTTGGTCGCCTTATGTCATCGTGAAGCGGGTAAAACCATTCAAGATGGTATTGATGAAATTCGTGAAGCGGTGGATTTTTGCCGTTTTTATGCCCATCAAGCGGCCACGGAATTTGCTCAGCCACATATTATAGAAACCTATGATGGTGCAACAAAACAGCTAACCTACCAAGGGCGTGGTGTTTTTGCTTGTATCAGCCCATGGAACTTCCCTCTGGCTATTTTCTTAGGCCAAGTATCAGCGGCATTAGTCGCGGGTAATACCGTTGTCGCTAAGCCTGCCGAGCAAACATCGATTATTGCGTTTAGAGCAATCGAGATGATGTTGGAAGCGGGTGTGCCGAATGGGGCCATTCAATTACTACCTGGCACTGGCGCAGAAGTGGGGGCGGCATTAACGTCTGACATTCGTGTCGCGGGTGTTGCGTTTACGGGGTCAACAGAAACAGCGCAACGTATTAACCGTACGCTTGTGGCTCGTGATTGTGCTCCTGTTCCATTTGTTGCTGAGACCGGTGGACAAAATGCCATGATTGTCGATAGCACAGCACTGCCAGAGCAAGTTGTTCGTGATGTTGTGCGTTCCGCGTTTGCATCTGCAGGTCAACGTTGTTCTGCATTACGAGTGTTGTTTGTCCAAAAAGATATTGCAGATCGGATTGTGGGCTTGATTAAAGGCGCGATGGCAGAGCTCTCGGTTGGACGCCCTGAACTGCACAGTACCGATGTGGGTCCTGTGATTGATAAAACCGCGCGTGACAAGTTAGTTACCCATATTCAAGCACTGAAAAACAGAGCGACGTTAATCGCACAAGCAGAATTACCAGAGGTCTGCCAATACGGTGACTTCGTAGCGCCCACCGCCTTCGAAATTAGCAATATTGATGTATTAGAAAACGAAAACTTTGGACCGATTTTGCATGTCGTCCGATTTGATGCAGGCAAACTCGATCAAGTCATTGATCAAATTAACCATACGGGATTTGGCTTAACACTTGGCGTTCACAGCCGTAATGAACGCACATACAGCTATATAGAGCAACGTATGCGTGTGGGGAACTGCTATATCAACCGTGATCAGGTTGGCGCAGTCGTTGGGGTACAACCGTTTGGTGGTCAGGGGTTATCTGGCACTGGACCGAAAGCGGGTGGCCCACACTATTTATACCGTTTCACGCAAGACGTTTACGCGGTGTAATTTGGACTAAGCTGTTAACAAGATCAAGGACATAGAAAATGAATACACAAATTAAAACGCTGGTAAGCAATGGCTTAGTCGCATGGGAAAATTGGAATGCACTTGGCTATGAACAACGCACTCGTATTTTGACTGTTTGGGCGAATAGCCTTGATGAAGATTGCAAAAAAATGGTGACTTTTCAGTGTTTCAATGCCCAAGAACACCTTGGTGAAACCTTGCTCATGCCGGGCCCTACGGGCGAAACCAATGAATTATATAGCGCAGGTCGAGGCACTATTGCGGTTACCGCTGACGACGACACCTCTGCTGTTGCCATTGTAGGGCAACTAACAGCAGCGCTAGTGAATGGCAACTGTGTGATTTTATGTTTGTCGGCTAATTCAACGATACAAGCGGGCAATATTATTAATCAACTGACGCTTGCCGGATGTCCATTGCATGTTGTACAGACGGTGGAGCATGAACAGCTAACAGCACTAATTACAAATGCCTCGATTTTTGGTGTGGCGTTTGCGGGCCAGGCGGCTATCGCTCAGCGACTAGCACGTCAACTGGCAGAACGTGATGGTTTACTGGCTCAGCTTATAGCTGAAACCGATTGTATCAAGCTACCTGTAATTGGCAGCCCAACGTATTCGATGCGCTTTATTACTGAGCGTACTCGTACCATCAACATCACTGCTGTCGGCGGGAACGCAACCTTGCTTGAACTCGGCAGTGGGGAAGAACATTAACAACCGCTTTCACGTGTTCTGCTATTTGTTATGACATTAATGAATTGCAGTACTACGTGGGTTGCAATACGCCTATTGATGACACGCATCAAAGGTTATAACCAAAGTCCCAGCTATGACTGGGACTATGAGTGAGGGAACTCTAGAATGATAGAAAACAGCTTTGCGATAACAGGTACGTTTATTATTTACCTGATCGCTATGATGGCCATTGGCTATATTGCCTATAAGCGAACATCAAATTCAGCCGATTACTTCTTGGGGGGGCGTACACTTGGGCCTTGGCCTGCGGCTTTATCTGCAGGCGCATCAGATATGAGTGGCTGGTTGTTATTAGGCTTGCCTGGTTACGCCTATGCTGCAGGTATCGAGTCATTGTGGCTTGCTGGCGGCTTATTACTGGGTACGTGGCTGAATTGGCTAATTTGTGCAAAGCGCTTACGTACGTACAGTATTACTACTGATAATGCATTGACGTTACCTGAGTTTTTAGCTCGCCGTTTTGATGATAAATCTAAGTTAATCCAAACCATATCAGCATTTTTCATTTTGCTATTCTTCCTTTTCTACACAAGTTCAGGTTTGGTTGCTGGCGGCAAACTTTTTGAAACGGTATTTGGTCTTGATTACACCATTGCTGTCATTGTCGGTACTGTTTGCGTGGTCTCTTACACCTTATTTGGTGGTTTCCTTGCGGTATCGTGGACTGATTTAGTCCAAGGCTTATTAATGTCAGCGGCACTGTTAATCGTCCCTATTGCAGCGATGAGCGGTGGTGTGGGTGATTTAACTGCAGCGCTAGAGCTGAAAAACCCAGAACTAATGACACTGTTTAACGATGTTAAAGGTGAGCCGTTATCTGCCATTGCAATCATTTCATTGGCTGCGTGGGGCTTGGGTTACTTTGGTCAACCGCATATCCTGGCGCGCTTTAAAGCGACACGCTCAAATGCAGATATTACAACGGCGCGTCGTATCGCGGTGATTTGGACAGCGCTTTCAATGGTTGGGGCTGTTTTGGTTGGCTTGGTAGGTATCTTGTACGTCGATAACCAATTGGCGGGTGAATTAGCTGATGGCGAGAAAATATTTATGCTATTGGTTAACTCTATGTTCCACCCTGTTGTTGCCGGTATTTTACTCGCTGCAATTCTGGCGGCGATCATGAGTACGGCAGATTCACAACTACTGGTGTCTTCTTCTGCGCTGGCGGAAGATTTCTATAAGCAAGTATTCCGTCCAGAAGCTTCTCAAGATGAAATTGTAACTGTAGGGCGTGCTGCTGTTATTATCCTGTCGATTGTGGCATTGGTATTAGCAATGAACCCTGAAAGCTCGGTACTTGGCTTAGTATCGTATGCATGGGCTGGTTTTGGTGCCGCATTCGGACCTGCTCTTCTGCTAAGTCTTTACTGGAAAGGGATGAACCGCAACGGTGCGTTGGCGGGGATTGTTATTGGCGCAATGACTGTTGTGATTTGGAAGCAGCTCAATGGTGGCATCTTCGATTTGTACGAAATTGTCCCTGGGTTTATTCTGGCAACGATCTCGATCATTGCTGTGAGTTCAATGACGGGTAATGCCCCTGCGAATGTTGAAACGCAGTTTGAGCAATACGAGAAAAACTTGGTTGAATTCGACTAGTACGTAATTAACGAAGATCTAATTCTTAGTTACAATACAAAGCCTATCTATAATTTGAACTGACCTCCAATAGTTGGACTTCAATTATTGGGGGTCTTTTTATGTCCAAATATAGTCGTATTTAAGATAGCAGGAATATCCTTCTGGAAGATCATGCAGCTAATAAGCTACATCAGATCAAATCTATTTTGATGCTGCCAACAAAGCGCTAATTGGTTTAGAAATCACCAAGGTGTGATTTATCTGGCGTAATTTACTTATGCAAGTGTGCTTTTACTGATGTTTTTGCAATAAATAGCAAAAATCACTGTATCATGCTGATTCTGTATGTGTAAAAAGGTAAATAGCTTTGTTTTCATGGGATCAACTTTCCACTATTTCCATTGGTATTGGTGGCTTAACAGTACCGCTTGCTTGGTTTGTACACCGCTATTTTAAAGCGGCGGGACGAAAAGAGCAGGAAAGTCGTGATCAAGTGCTGAAAGCTGAAAAGTACCAATTGGTGCTAGAAAAAGCCAAAGCGGCTGAACATGAAGAAAAAATATTTAAAGCACAAACAGGTCATATTCCCAGTTTGCTCTCATTAGCGAAAGAAACAGAAATGAATAACATTCCTGTGGCTGTTCGTTGGTACCAAAAAGCCGCTGATTTAGGTAATGAGATTGCTCAGCACTCATTGGCTCGATTATGTAAGTTAGATGAAGAAGACCCAAATGGCGAGGCTCGCTCCCTGTATTGGGAATCTTTCATCAAAGCTAAGCGCCGTAATCAAGAAGCACTATTTGAGCTAGGGCGTTACCAAATTCGAGGCTACGGCACAGATATAAATATCGAAGCCGGAGTAGATAACATCCAAATTGCCGCAACGATGAATTATGTCCCTGCACAGCTGTTTTTGGGGGACTGGTTTGTGTCTGAGATGAACCCTAATAACATCCCTCGTGAAGCCTTTCGTTGGCGTTTGCGTGCCGCAATTAACCATGATGTTAAAGCGTTTGTTAAATTAGCTTATTGCTATCAGAGTGGCCTTGGGATCGCGAAAGATAAAGGGTGTGCGGTTTATTGGCTTGAGCGAGCGGCTGAACAAGGGAATACGGAAGCGCAATATCTTGCCGCCAAAATGCACCTTGGATCGACGGCTAATGATGCTGCGATTGCTTATATTTGGTTATCTCTTGCCTATGCTGGTGGCATTAAAGAAGCAAAGAAAGCACGTGATGAAGTGGTTCAGGTTGTCGGGATCACCTCGATTCTTGAAGTACAACGTCTAACGAAGACAATTTATCGACGTATATCTGAATTAATGGTACCAGAACACGCCGTTATTCACTTGATCGATAAAGTCTATTCTCGTGAAGGGTATCGTCCAAATGCCGAACAATTAGCACATTTGGCGTCGGATGATATGCTGATTGATAGTGAAGAGTTCTTTTTTGCGGAAGGTTCAGCATCGAGCCGTAATTCAGAAAATCACTCAGTACCAGCGGAATATACACCTCAGCCGTATTATGATGGCCAGCGAGGTGAAACTGAGCAAAGTTCATTTTTACCAGACGTTGCATTAGCTGCCTCTGGTGATAGTGTGGAGGCTGGAAATGAATCTCCTCATGCTGCTGGATCACAGCAATATCAAGCAATGAATTGGTCTTCATCGTGGGACTCACTTAATAACGACATTGAGAAAAGCACCTCAGTAGCTGTTACCCATACGCCTTCTTAGCGATATTTATCGTTAGACCTACTTGGTTCTTACCTGCTTATTTAACACCTATCCCAGTAACCAAATTTTCGGAAATGCTAAAGCGATACTTGATGAATCGCTTTAGCGCCATAGCCGTTTATGAATCAGCGCAGCCTCTATACTGGGCATGTTTCTTGTTTTTTTTCTTGTTTAGATTGGGAAATATAGTTGAGCAATTCCGTCATGTTAGTAAGTGGAATGACGTTTGGATGATCGATTCTTTGCCCATCTGGCGTAGACAAAAGATGGAATGTTTGGACATGTGCATTGATGCCAGCTTCAACCCCACGAACGGTATCATCAATGAAGATGCATTTGTCTAACGGTACTCCCATCAACATCGCTGCGTAATGGATAACATCAGGTTCAGGTTTCCAACTATTGGCATCAAACCCACTAAAGATCTTGCCTGTAAAGTAGTGATCTAACCCTGTTAGTTTTAGTGTGTGTTTGACCTTCTCAATAGGCGCATTTGATGCAATACACATTTCATACCCTTGGGCTTCTAACGTATCAAGCAGCTCAGGTACGCCTGCTATTGGTTCTATTCCTTGTAGGAATACGCGCTCGCACGCTTTACGGTATACCGGTTCGAGATCGTCTACACGCGCTTGTAGCCCCACACGAGAGCACGTCTCAGCGAGGATGTCGGACATTTTCCCACCTTTGAAATGCTGCCAATAACTCGTGGCATCTAGAGTGACCCCAAACTGAGCAAAGGTTTCAGTAATCGCTTGTTGACTGAGTTTTTCGCTATCGACCAAAGTGCCATCACAGTCAAAAATGATGCACTGAATGTCTTTTGATTTTTCCATTCTTGATCCTGTGTGCGCATAGAGCGTCATTATTTTTTGTATAGATAGGGATAATACGAGCTACAAATGACTACAATCGCATTTGGATACTTTTGTTATCTGAATCATATATGGATAGGCTATTGGTGCGATAAATGGGATACAGCGCAAGATTAAAAGCGCAGAGATAATCGCATTTTTAAGAGTTGTAAGTGGGTGTGTGAATGCTTGTACAGAGACTACCTATACTTATTGGTAGCATAACGCACTCAAAGCGCGAAAAGCGAAAGCGTATGTGTGAAAATGTGGTGAAACAGTGGTAAATAAATAACAATTATAAGGACTTTTTTATGGCATCTACCATCTTCCCAACGTGGTTAAGTGGGCATGAGATCCACCACCATTTGACGAACCCTAATATTCAGGTGGGTGAATACAGTTATTACTCCGGTTATTACCATGAAAAGCACTTTGAAGATCAATGTGTTCGTTATCTTATGGGTGATAAGCCCAGCAGAGAGGCGTGGGAATCGGGTATGTTCCCTGATCTTGATAAACTCATTATCGGAAAGTTTTGCTCTATCGCGTCGGGAGTAACCTTGATGCTGGCGGGTAATCAAGGGCATCGTCATGACTGGGTATCGGCTTTTCCTTTTGATTACAAAGTGTTTGGCGATAAAGTGAAATCTGGCTTTGAGCGAGCAGGTGATACGCTAATCGGCAACGATGTCTGGCTAGGCACAGAATGTGTGATTATGCCGGGAGTGAACATCGGCAATGGTGCGGTTATTGGTGCACGCGCAGTGGTGACAAAAGATGTAGAACCTTACTCAGTCGTGGTTGGCAATCCTGGCCAAGCGGTTAAAAAACGCTTTAGCGACAATGAAATAACGATGTTACTTGATATGTGCTGGTGGGATTGGCCACTAGAACGGCTACAAGAGAATATGGACCTTATGTGTAGTCGCGACATTACGGCTTTATATGAACGCTATCTTGGGTGGAATGAACAGCGTTAGTGTATGCCTTTCATCATGCCTGATAGGGGCGCAAGACTGAGCGCCCCTTATTGCTGATTTGATTTACTGTACTTTCAGTGGAGTAAGCCGAGATCTCTTGCTTCTTCTAGGGTTAAACCACTCTCGCGGATTTCTCGCATCATCTCGATCTTTCTGCGTGCTTCAGCTTGTTGCTTTTTGTTATCTGTTAAATTTGAAGCTGTTTCATCTTTGAAGTCCCACTTGGAAGAGACATCAGACATTTCTGCATGGTTCAATGAATTGATAGACACAATGACCTCCTAAAGACTGAATGCGTCGCCATCGGTAATATGTTTATCAGAGGAATATGGCAGTTATAAGACAAGATGATCAGGTCTGTGACTCGCTGCAAAAATGTAATAATTATCATCGAAAATGATAGCTCCTATGAATAAATACAGGTAGTCTCGATCGTTCCTCTCTGCGTAATTTCGCTCGGAAATTGCGTTCTTTTTATCCAGTCATTATTGTGTGAATTCCCGATACTTTTTCATCATTCTTGCTACTTTTTTAATCTTTATATAACAAGTGGTTAGTTATATTTTTTTGATGTTATATCAAGTGCATATCGAGAGTGCTGTAACAAGATCTTCGTACAGATTGACCAAAAGATATAGAAGATAAATAACGATAGGATTGAGAGGCAAATTGCGGTAATAAATAGAAAAAGCTGACTAAGCGGCTTTTCCTATTTAAGGGGGAAAGGAACAACGGAAATGTTATGCCTTCGCGGGTGCTAGGTCATTGTTTGTTGTTTCGTCATTGGCTAACGTTTTTACTTGTTGTTCTAGTTCAGCTGTTGTTTTTTGGCTCATGAATTCTTTATACAACGCAGCTTTATCCGAAGGGTCTATCGGGCCAGAGCTGTTTACCATATTGGTGAAGGATTAGCACAGCTACGCGTCGATGTTGTAATTATTCTTTATAACTTGGTGGTATTTCAGTTGTTATTGCTGCCTCTTGGTTGTTTTATCTTCGGTTGGTTGTTTGGGGGGTTTACACGGTTAGCGTAGATCGCTATTATTCGCGCCATGGAGAGATGGCTGAGTGGTCGAAAGCACCGGTCTTGAAAACCGGCGGCGGTTTATCCCGTCCTAGGGTTCAAATCCCTATCTCTCCGCCATATTCAAAAAAGCCAGCTTAATTGCTGGCTTTTTTACATCTGTTACTTGGTAATGAAAAGATAGGGTGCCGAACCCTAGGTTAGGGTTCACCTGAGCGAAGCGAAAGCACATTGCCAGTGCCGAAGGCGCGAAAAGGCAATAGCCCAAAGGGCGCGAGCTTGCGAGTAGTAAATCCCTATCTCTCCGCCATATACAAGAAAGGCGCTAATTTATTAGCGCCTTTTTTACGTTTGAACTAACGTGCGCAGGGTTTGTACCAAATCCGCCATACCCAAAGCGCTCCGTCATATTCAAAGAAGCCAGCTTAATTGCTGGCTTTTTTACATCTGAGTTTTGTGGTTAAAAGAACCCTTACTCGATAAACTCAACGAGACATACAGGTGCATCGATAGCGCATTGGTATCCCGTTGGTACTAACTCGCCAGTCTCCTTATTTCTGTGAAAGCAGACGATATTGCCAGAATGTTGATTTGCAACCAGCAGCCACTGCCCGTCGGTAGATAAAATGAAGTCTCTAGGGGAACGACCTCCGCAATCGTATTCAGCAAGCTTAATTGGCGTCATCGCTGAGACATCTAGCAGGCATATCTTGTTCTGAGCTCGGCAAGATACATACAAGAATCTCTCATCAGCGCTGAGGCGAATGGCTGAAGCAGCTTCTCCGTTCTCGGTATCCGTTAGTAAATCGCACTGGTGAGAGGTGACCCATTTCCCCTTATTTTTAGAAAGAATCACGAGTGTTTCAGAAAGCTCGCATACCACATAGGCCTGTGTTTCATTCTTATTGAAGACAAGGTGGCGAGGACCAGAACCCGAAGGCATGGCGATGCTTTGTGTTAGTGAGAATTCATCAGATATGGCACTAGGGCCGTAGTCATATAAATGGATGTGGTCAGTGCCAAGATCGACGATTGCCAGTTGATTTGAATGTGCCAAGAAGGTGACTTGGTGTGCATGCGGTGATTGTTGGCGATCAGCGTTGGGCCCTTCTCCGTCTATATACAGCTCAGATAACAGTTTTTGCGGTTTTCCAGTTTCATCCAATTGGAAAACACAGGTATTCCCCGAACCGTAGTTAGCAATGGCAAGGTAAGGCGTTTTGATATCTAGGTGGCAGGGTAATCTCCTGCAATGGGTAAGTTACTGCTGCTACAAGATGAGATAAATTGCAGCTTGGCACCTTCATCTCTCGATGTTTCACTAAAGGTATATAGCCCCTTTTCTGTCGACACGAGATAGGATGGATTACGTATAGATACAATATCGCCTAATCGTCTTAGCTCGCCGGAATGAGGATCTAGGCTGATGTGAGCGATGCCAGAGCTTGTGCTTGGTGCGTCAGTGTAGGTGCCGACGTAAAAATGCAAGAGAGTATTTACGGTCATGAAGAGCCTTGGAAGATGATGAAGTCCTCCATTACCATGCCGCTTGTCCATGCTGGCGACAATCCTTCTTGGCCATCATTTGCTAAAAGTGTGAGGTAGTTTCCGCATCTGGCTGACCTCTCCTTTAATGGGTTTTGAACATAGCGCATGAGATTTGGCGCACTTCACACAAGGTCTATTTGTGCTATTAGCAGAGACAAATCGGATTAAAACCGTTGATCCAATCATCTAACGTCAGTGTCTTTGAGCTTGGTATCGCGGTGTACCGCTAGAGAATTACAGGTAAAAAAAAGCCTGTCAAAAGAAATGACAGGCTGGGAAATAAAGTAAGTAAATACTTAAGGAACAACATACTTGGTTAAAGCTTGACCAGAAGTATATAGGTGTGCAAAAAACACACAACGATCAATTTTGTAAAACTTGTATGCGCGAATGTTAAAAGACTTTAGTGTTAAAAACTTAGCTTTAAAATAAATTACTAAACGAACACGGCTGAAAATATAAAGTAGGCAAAGATGCCTTGTTACACCTACCTCTAGTGTTTGTATATGATAATTATTATTAGTTTTAATACGGTTTATTTGTGCTAATAAATGACTTTATTCGTTGAATGATTGAGCTTTTAGCTTGGGATGCTGATTTTGTTTCTTTTTGGTTTTTACCTGCGTAATAGGCAACTAATAAATCACTCCGTATTGCGTGCTCTGGCAGTGCTAAGCTGGTAGTGAGTAAAGCAGCACTCTGTTCGGCTTGTTCATTGGCATAGCTAAAATCAATTCCGCAGTAGCCTTGGATCAATAACCATAACCTTGTTTCAATGGCGAGCCTATGACTGTCTGTTGCAACAAACTTTTTTTGTTGATCTCCAAGGGTATCGATCAACACTTGCTGCATACTCTCGATAGCTTGTTGGTTATGTACGAAGTGCTGGACTGTTTCTTGTTGGGTTTTCGTCATTAAACCCAATAGTAAATCCGTGGGTTTTTTATCCGCTTTTTGCTGGCAAACATTGTCGAAGAACTGATGATGCTGGTTGATGAATGCGGTCAGCTCTTTTTGTTCCGCCTGACTCAACGAAAGTTGATTTAGGCCGATTGAGGTGAAAGTTTGATGTAATGCGGAGACCGTCATAGTTTACTCAGTGTTATCGATTATCCGACTATTATACGCCCTATCTCCCTTAACTGCCTCACGTTACGTGGTCGTAATATCTTTTCGACAGACCTACTAATATTCGTTTGTTATCACAATGCGTTAGCGTACGGCCCTCACTTTTGAGCAATAACTCAAATCTTAATCAATAAGCTGCTACATTGTAGGTAGTATGCGCGTTATAGCATCTCTATTATTCCCTGTTAGCTATAAACCCTTGTTCGAAAGGAAATATGAATGACAACGTTTTATGATTTATCAGCCCAGAACATTCGCGGTGAAGATATTGCGATGGCCGATTTCACCGGTAAGGTTGTACTGGTAGTGAATACTGCAAGTGAATGTGGCTTTACGCCGCAATATCAAGGCTTACAGGATTTGTATGCCAAGTTTCAGGATAAAGGATTGGTGATTCTTGGTTTTCCGTGTAATCAATTTGGCGGGCAAGAACCTGGTGAAAATGACACGATTGAACAGGCATGCCAAATCAATTATGGCGTTGAATTCCCTATGTTCGCTAAGGTTGATGTTAATGGCGCAAATAGCCACCCTGTATTCCAGTATTTAGCAAAAGCACTACCGGGAACATTTGGGAGTAAGGTTAAATGGAACTTCACAAAATTCCTGATCGGTCGTAATGGGAAACCAATGAAGCGTTACGCGCCGACCAAAAAACCAGCCTCGATGGAAGCGGATATTGTCCGTGCATTAGCGAAATAACGGCGTTTTTTGTTCTAATGCCAGATTAAATGCTGAAAGTTGTTTAATAATACGTTTACGGCTTTTGTCATGTTGGTGCTCTGTGATGTTAATGAGTTCTGAAATAGCTCGGTAGCGATGGCTGCTGGGCTTTTTATTTGCCCGATAACTCAGTAAAAATTGGAGTTGAACAGAAGCATCATTAAAGTCGCCTAAATTATCTTGCAGTGTTTTTAGTAAGGTTAACTCTACGGTAAGTGCATTTCGTTTTAAGAGCGGAGAAAAATACTCTAGGCAGTAGCGTAGTTGCTTACAGGCAATGCGTAGTTGGTGTATTTGGCTATCGTCACTGTCGTTATTGATTGCGTCGCAGTATTGTCTAATTTCTTGGTAGCTGGCGGTTATCGCTTGCTTGGCGGCTTCTTTGCAACTGATCTGTTTAAGGGAAGGTGAGGCATTATCTGCTTGAAAACCTGAATACCACTTGCTTGTTAATTGTTTTTCAATTCGTTGATTCTGCTGTTGGTATTCGTCGCTTTTTAGCCAGCGTTTGAGGGTTTTATAACTGCCTTTTCGTGCATCTTGAAGATCATCAAAAAAACGGGCTAGCCCTTGGTGATGAATATGATCTAGGCAATCAAAATAATCGTCCATTTTCTGCAGATAAACATCTAAATCTCTCAATTGATTAGTGTGAGCCATCAGCGTTTTGAAGTGTATGTTCAGTGTAGGGTAATGCTTTTTAGGGCAGAGGTATTTTAGTTGCTTCATTAAACTGCGAGTACGGCGTAACGACACGCGGTATTGGTGTAGGAATTCTAAATTATCATCTCGAATGATCCCTTTTTCGTGCAGTCGTGCGTGTTGAAACTCTTTCAAAATAAATTGTTGAAACAAAGGAGGTATCGGCGCATCGGCGATGAGGGCAGCTTTGCGTGCTTTTCTTACTGGTAACTTTAGTGTGTCTCGGGTTGTTACAGTCATACCTTTCCTCCTGCGTTATATAAATCTAGCGTGTCTTTGCCTGCTGTGTGGTGAACTTATTCATTTGTTATATTGGCAAGCTGTGTTTACAGGTTTTATTTACAACTGTGTAACGCTGTTTTGTCCTTGAACTTCTCATCATAGACTGACTACTGCTAATCCTATTAATAAGGTTTTCTGTGACAAATAGGGTGAGTAATGGAAAGGGAATATGTGAATCCGCTTGGTACCGATGGATTTGAGTTTGTGGAATATACTGCGCCAACCTCAGAGGGGATAATAGAGCTTAAACACCTTTTTAGCTTGATGGGCTTTGCGGAAATTGCGAAACATAAACACAAAATGGTGTGGTTGTTTCGTCAGGGTGATATCAATTTTATTATCAATGGTGAACAGCAATCACAGGCCGCAGGTTTTGCTGGTGTGCATGGTGCGAGTGTTAATGCGATGGCCTTTCGGGTTAATGATTCGGCTCAAGCGTTAGCGTACGCCGTTGAAAAAGGTGCAACCCCCTGCGCGGCTCAAGCGGGACCGATGGAACTGAATATTCCCGCTATTTACGGTATTGGCGAGTCGCTGATTTATTTGGTAGATCGCTATGGTGATCAAGACATTTATGGCATTGATTTCGATTTCTACCCTGACTACCTTATGCGTTTAGCTGATGCAGATGCCGGTCTCCAGGTGATTGATCACCTTACCCACAATGTGAAACAAGGGAATATGAATTTGTGGGCGAGTTTTTACGAGAAAATTGCTAACTTTCGTGAAATTCGCCACTTCGATATTAAAGGGAAATTGACAGGGCTAGTGTCACGCGCCATGACAGCGCCGTGTGGGAAAATTCGTATTCCAATTAATGAATCAAGTGATGATAAATCGCAAATTGCAGAATACTTAGAGCAATACAACGGCGAGGGAATTCAGCACATAGCCCTTAGCACGCCAGATATTTATGCGACGGTAACGCAGCTAAAGGCTGGTGGGTTAGCTTTTATGAACACACCAGCGACTTACTTTGAAGGCATTAATACGCGTGTTGTTGGTCATGAAGAAGATGTCGCTAAGCTGCAATCGCTGAATATCTTGATTGACGGTGACGAAAGCGGCATTTTATTGCAAATTTTCACCGATACCGTTATTGGGCCTGTGTTCTTTGAAATTATCCAACGCAAGGGTAACGAGGGCTTTGGTGAAGGGAATTTTCAAGCTTTATTTGAATCGATAGAACTAGACCAAATTCGACGAGGGGTATTGGATAAGCCTTAGCTTCGCTAGTTTCTAGCGAAATAGATCCCGATAACGGCTGTTATATCATGATGTAACCGCCGTTAGTGATTGTGATAGTTTGGTTTATATCGCTGACTATTATTAAAGTAGGTTTTCAATCGGGAGCATGCCCGAAAACCAAGCGCCCATACGTAACATTAAGCTTGCATCAGGCTCGCTGGTATAGCGCTTCTGAGTACGTTCATCGACCCAAACGATGTTGTTATTTTCGTCAAGAATCAGTCTGTAAGTATTTTTATTTAATGAGCCATCTAGCTTCTGATAAATCTTTTTTATAAAGAGGGGCGAATGAACAACAACGCCCATTTCAGTATTGTATTGCGCTGAACGTGGGTCGAAGTTGAAAGAGCCGACGAACAGTTGCTCACGATCAAGAATATAGGTTTTAGCATGTAAGCTCGTACGTGAACTGCCAATCCAAGAATGCTTTTGGCTGATGTATGGATTAACTTGGGTTTCGTAAATATGAACACCGCTTTCTAATAGCAATTGGCGGCGTTTGGCATACCAACCATGAACCGCGAACACATCATTAGAGGCCAATGAATTGGTGATGATGGTGATTTCCATACCATCACGAGAGGCTTTTGCCAGTGCTTCTGCGCCTGCTTTGGTTGGTACAAAGTAAGGCGAAATCAGCAGTAGTTCTTGTTTGGTATGATCGAGCAGTTCAGAAATTTGGTGGAGCAATGGGTTTTCTTGACTCGGCGCTGATAGCTTGGATGGTAAATCGTAATACAGTTCAGCATCGCCCCAGTAGAAAGGGATTTTTTGAGTTTTTAATTTCTCAATAATAGGCAAGCTAGCAAGGGTATAGAAATACTCTGATGTGGCAATGTTTTGGTGTTGCTCGCTATACCATTGCGCTAATTCATCATGAGGGATTTTGTTGCCTTGACCTTGCAGGTGCTCAATCGGGATCGCGGCGTCATTGTTCCAATACACGTCAAACTGCGTTGCAATGGGAGAGACAATATCGCCGACCATCAGCAAATCGAAATCACCAAATTCTACAGAACTATCAGCCGAGAAGTATTCGTCGCCAATATTGCGCCCACCAGCAATCGAAAAAATACCATCAACGGTGAGTGATTTATTGTGCATGCGGCGGTTGAGTCGGTCAAAGTCACTTACTAGGCCGATAGATCGAACATTACGCTGCTTGAAAGGGTTAAATAACCTGACTTCTATATTGGGGTGAGCCGCAATGTTTGCCATGTCTTCGTCATTTCTGCTTTGCATATCATCTAAGAGTAACCGAACACGAACACCACGTTCAGCAGCTTGGTAGAGGTACATAGAGATAACCGTACTGGTTAAGTCGTCTCGAAAAATATAGTACTGGGCATCGATAGAATGCTCGGCACTTTGAATTATCGCTAAGCGAGCAATAAAGGCATCTTTTCCATTGGCAAGAGGGTAAAACCCCGTTTGATTCGGGTGTTCTTGTAGTTCAGGGGCGATGTATCGTGCAAGTTTAGAGCTCGGGTGTGCCGCAATGGCGTAGCTAATGGCTTTAGGATCGGAGAGTGTCGTTTGTGCGCACCCTGAAAGAAGGGCCACATAACAAAGTAATAGGAACTTAATCAGAAAATATCGGGGTAATGAAGCGTGCATTAATTGTGCTAATTAGGGAGCGGTATAGCAAAGTGTAGCACTTAAAGAATTGATAATATAAACATGAATTCGTGTATTTAGAACCGAAGTTTGTGATGTAATAAAATGGGTATTAGAGATAGAAAAAAGCCTGCAATAGCAGGCTTAGAAAATCAGGATCGAATGTGGTTAGCTTTCTTGTAAACCATGCCATTGGTAATGGTTGTTTGGTTTTTTGCTTACAATACCTTCTTCCATGAACTGTTTGAAAATTTCATCTACTTCTTCACTGCTCATCTTTAAGAAGCGAGTCACCGCCCGTTTGGTACAGTTGACTTTGTTGGTGTTGAGTGCCGAGAATACCTGTTCGTAGGGCGTCTGTGGCTCTGCGGGTATATCCGACTCGTTGTCTTGCGATGACTCAGCAGACGCCTTGATGTCTTCTTCACTGCGCATATCCGTTAGTAGTTCCGGCTGTTTATGCGGCGCGTTATCAAAAGCATCGATGGTAATCGGGTTCATACGGCGGAATTGATGACGAAAACGTTGCTCTTCACCGATTAAGCCGACAAAGAAAGCTGCGAAGAAATCAAGTAACACAGAAAGGAAAACCACTAAACCAAGTTGTGCTGTTTGGGTCTGAACGTTTAACGATTTCGCTAGGCTATCGATTAATCCAAGGACAGAACCTTGACTCACCACGGGTAAACTATCACGCTGCATCGCCAGTTCTTGCTGTTGGTGGCGTAATTTATCATTCGCTTTTTGAATACGAGTAACCCCTGTTGCGATACGTTCCATCTGAATATATTTTTCAGCCGCAACATTGTTAAGGGCGATCTGCTGTTCAATAGCTTCAATTTGCATATTGAAAGCGGTGATCTTACTTTGCTGCACATTGACATGGCTTTGCGCTTGGTTAGTTGCGCTGTTGATACCGCCAATCGAGCCTCCTATAGAGATCGCGGCGAGAACGGTGTAGAAGGCGAAAGCGGAAAAGGCACCAGTGTAATTACGACGCGCGCGGCGTTCGCCAAATTCATACCACGCAAAGAATTTGCCCAATTCAAAAATTACCGCCAGACCACCAAAAAGGACCTGCATTAGCGGGTTTTCATCGATTGACAAGAAGAGTAATAATGAGAAAACAATCGACGCTAGAATGGAAGCGCTTGTAAAACTGTAAACCGTCCACATTGCGAACGAGCCTTTAGGGTACCTTACAGGTAGTGTGTCATTGTAAATCATAGTTATCGTATCTATTGCGTAGGTCGTTAAACCCTGCACGACGGACGGAGAGCCCATCGCACTCAAATTTGAAGGTGCGAAAGGATACCTTAAAAAGCGGTGCTATCCCTTATAAATAAGCCCTTAGAGCCTTTTTCAGCCGTAAATTCACACTCGGCTTTCATAACTGTTTAAAGCTTGAACGATACTATGCTGTAGCAAAGTTATCTTGTGCTAGTGGGCTTGGTGTATCGGCATGGTATTTTGAGTGAAAATATGGATTTCACCCGAGGTGAGTGCACACTTTTTTGCATTTAATGTGTATTTGGTGGAGGGCAAAGATACACTGCAATCAGACAAAATATTTATGGATCTGAGTGGTGTGACAAATCCCCTAAAACGCTATCAACGAGTCATTACCGAAATTGAAAACCAGATAACACAACGTATTTGGTTACCAGGTGAACGTATCCCTTCCATACGAGCGATGAGCAAGCAGCATGGCATAAGCCCCATGACGGTGATCCGTGCTTATGAACAATTAGAAGCGGATGGACTTATTCATGCTAAGCCTAAATCGGGGTATTTTGTTTCTGCGCACTTAAATCAAATAAGCGTGAGTCAGCCTGATAAATTGCAAACTGAAAATCGGTCTATTGCTATTAATGCACATGTTTTTGATGTGTTGAGTGCATGTAAAAAACCGAATGTAATTCCATTCGGGTCGGCATTTCCTGATCCAGAACTCTTGCCATTAAATGCATTGGGCCGTGCGATGGGGCAGGTGATGAAAACCATGTCACCGCAAATGATGTTAACAGAATTGCCACCGGGCAACATGGCATTACGCCGTGCCATTGCTAAACGTTATTTACGCGACGGCATTGACGTTTCGGTCGATGATATTGTTATTACGTCTGGCGCAATGGAATCTCTGGGATTGAGCCTGATGGCGGTGACACAACCAGGAGATAGTGTCGCAATTGAGTCTCCAGCTTTTTATGGTGTACTGCAAACTATCGAACGGTTGAAATTAAAGGCGATTGAAATTCCAACCCACCCCCATGACGGAATTGACGTTGCGCAGTTACAACGAGCGATTGAAACTCATGAGGTTAAAGCTTGTTGGGTGATGAGTTCGTTTCAAAATCCGTTAGGCGCCAGCATGCCAGATGAAAACAAACAGCGCCTAATCACTTTATTGAACTCTCATGACATCCCGTTGATAGAAGACGATGTTTATGGTGAGTTGTATTTTTCAGACGAAAAGCCCAAACCGATTAAAGCATTTGATCAGCAAGATCGGGTATTACACTGTTGCTCATTTTCTAAAAGTTTAGCGATGGGATTTCGCGTAGGATGGGTTGTTGCAGGGCAATATGCTCAACAGGTTGAGCGCTTACAGCTAATGTCGACCTTGTCTGCGGCTATTCCTAATCAGTTGGCCATCGCCAATTATTTGCAGCACGGAAACTATGATACTCATTTACGACGGTTACGCGCTGAATTAGAGCTGCGAATGACACAAACATTAGTGGCTATTAAGCAATATTTCCCTGAAGCTTCGATTGTTTCTAAGCCATCCGGCGGTTATTTTTTATGGGTTGAGTTACCCGCTGTGATCAACAGTGCACACTTACTACCTATATTATTAGAGCAACATAATATCAGTATTGCTCCTGGTACATTGTTTGCGAGTGATGATCGTTTTAAGCATTGTATTCGGCTTAACTGCGCCTATGAGTGGAATTCTATTACTCAGCAAGCCATTAGAACGATAGCGCAAGTGATTAAAGACAATAGTCATTAACCAAATAATCACACTAAACTGTCTTGTTATCACAACACTTAGTTGGAAACTCTTCAGTATAAAGATAGGTATATTTAATGTGAGGACGTTGAATCGCTATTAGACTCAAGCCTTATCGTGTACTTAACCGCAGCAACCGCGATAAAAAAGAGAATGAACGGAATGGCCGCAGCAATGTATTCACTCCACATCATATAAGCAAAACTCTTTGCTAAAATAACGTGCCCAGCAATGAGCAAAAAAGCACAAATAACCGCAACAACAATAAGTTTAACTTCGCTGTTCAATGCGCGTTTTTCCATTTTGTGTACCTCTCTCTGGTTACCCAATGTGAGTTACTAGTAAAACATTGATTAATAGATAGGTAGTAGTACAGAAAGCGGCAAAACAGACCATAACAGTTGATGTTAGGTTCAGCGCAATGCCGCCATAGTAATAAACAAGTAACCAATAAACGCCTCTTATTGTGTGTCGTATAAATACCCGTAAGGAATGTTGTTAACTTATTGATTTAAATTGACTAATTCTTGCTCTGTTGACGTGTGCATTTTTGTTATTAATCCTTTTGGGATGTAATATTCGCAGCGATTATGAGTATATGCTCAACCATTCACACACAGAGTGCACATATAATAATGAACAATAAAAAAGTAGGGTCATGGCTAGCGAGCGCCTTGATTAGCTTATCTGTTGCTGGGTGTAACAGCGATAGCAATGAAAGTACGCCGAAGAAAGAACCTCAAGCGACTGTTAATGCACAATTTGCTGCAACTTACCTCCAAACTATCCAGCCGCCAGCACTCAGTGGTTATTCAGTCCAATATGATGCGTCAGCGTCGACCGCTAAGGTGATGACAGTCTCTAAGGCAGCGCAAGATGTGTCTTATCAAGGCACATTACGTATTACCAATCGTGCCACCCCTTCTGAACACACCGATTATGAGTGGCCAGTAACGCAACGTGCCGATGGTAGTGTGGAGTCTCACCGTGCATTATCATTAAAACCAGGTGTTTATGATTTCTTTTTAATTGTTGCAGACAGTAAAGGTCATCAATATTTAGCAGAGTCACTGGGTCAGCAGATTGTTGATAATGAGCAACCAGAGCTCGAGTTTGTATTAAAGCCAAACCTTGGCGAAACCATTACCGATCTTGATGTTGTCGCTTATGTGACTAACTTAAAATTCTCATTTACTGCTGAAGAGTTATCTGAGTTGATTGAGCCCCAGTTTGGCTTGAAAATTAATGATGAGAAAGAACGCGTTTTCAGCATTAATAAAGAGACTGGCTTATCCGAAATCGTGCTAAATGTTCAGCCAGGTGAGTACACCATGGCGCTGAAATTGTACGATGGCGATCTGATGGTCGGCAAAAATGAAAATGAAACTAAGCTAGATATCGTTGAAGGCTCTGATGCCAAGATAGACGTGATCCCGTTACAAGCGGATGTCACGGTGAAGCTGGATGAGCTAAAAGATCTGGGCGAGTTTACCTTTAATATTCCGTCTGAGATCGTTGAAGAAGTTGGCGATGAAAGCAAGGTCTCGTTAATTGTTCGTCTTTCATCTAACAGCACGGATGCCTTAATTCATGAAAAAGTGCTCACGGTTGTTAGCGATAATAAAGGTGGCTTTGTCGCGAGTGATATTTTTGAAACCCAAGGTGAAAGTGCAGTAACTGCAAGTTTGTCTTTTCATCATATAGATGAAGCGGCAGAGGGCTACCTGAAAGCACCGTATGCGCAATGCCTAAGTGATATTAATGTAGCGCTGAATCAAGGGGCGGGTTGTAAGTTAAGCCTTAAACGCGAAGGTATTATTACAGGTCATATTAAAGGGACAGTGCACTTTAATATTATCGATCAACAGTCTCAGGCTGCGAGTGGTGCCAAGGTTTACCTTAATAATGAATTAGTCGGTATCACAGGTAAAGAACTGAGCCCTGGTTCATTAAAGCTGAACTTGGTCGCTGGCGAGTATATGGTGAAAGCCTCTCAAGGTAATGCTATTGCGAAAGATAGTATCGAAGTCAAACCTCTCGATGTATTGAATAAGGCTTTGTACTTAGGGCGTAACCCTGACTTGGGTACGGGGAATTTTGTTGAGCAGAGCCAGTTTTATGCATCAAGTTATGTAGATCCATATTCAATTGCCACTGGTGATATTAATGGTGATGGTTTAGTTGATTTAGTTTTTGGTGGATACCGAGGCTATCAGGTTGAAATCGCTCAACCTGATGGCAGCTATAAGTCCACGTATCAAGAAATATTACCAGCGGCTTATCGTCAGGTTGCGCTGGGTGATTTGGATGGTGATGGTGATCTGGATTTTGTATTGAGTGCAGAAGAGGGGGATGTTTTATCAGTCTATTTGAATGACGGAAAAGGTAACTTTGCGAAAGATACTGATTTACTGCCTCAGACTGAGGATACCGGTATTTATAGCGTAAAAGTTGCTGATCTTGATAACGACGGTGATTTGGACGTTGTTGCACTTAGAGCTGGTGCGAGTTCCGCGAGTGGCCGTACTCTGATTTATCTTAATCAAGGTAACGGTAAGTTTATTGATTCACAGCAACAGCTCATGTCTAAGGTTAATCGAAATAAGATGTCAGTATTGGCGATTGGCGATATGAATAATGATGGTCACCTAGACATTGTTGTCGGAGAATCTGGTACTGGAAGTAAAGGGTTAATTTATCTGAACAATGGCAAAAGTATCTTTGAAAGTTCGAAGGTCATTTGGGACGATAATCATGAGTCTTCAACTTCTGTCGTGCTAGCAGATGTGAACGATAACGGTAAGCTGGATGTTTTTGTAACAGATGAAGATGGCAGAAACCGTTTATACCTTAATGAAGGCGATGTTACGTTTAGCTTGTCTAGTTCGAACTTCGGTACTCAAGGTCAACGCGCAGTTTTTTCAGATATCAACAGTAATGGTAAACCAGACATCCTAATTCTAGATGCTAATAGCTTAGTCACAGCGTATTCAAACAATGGCAATGGTACTTATACTTTGTCGCATACAGTGGTTGGCGCTTCTGATTTCGGAACTACGGATGACTTGCACACCATCGACTTAGATAAAGATGGTGATGAGGACTTAGTGGTGCTGGGCTATAAAAGTGAAACACCAAAACCTGTTTATGGTCGTATTTACCACAACACACCACACTAACCGAATTTAGTTAGTTTTCCTATGTTAGTCAGCGGCAGTTTCCCTGCCGCTTTTTTGTGTCTGTTTGTTGCACGAGAACCTGTATTGAGCAAGCGTGTGACGGTTGTCAATAATCCGAATTTTGCCACTTACTTATGTTGTAAAAATGTTAACCCCCTTCTAGGGTTAAGACTCTATTCAAACGGTTGTTTAGATCTATTACTTTTATTGAGGAACAAAACATGGAAGCAATGCTAAAGGGTTACCCTGTCATTACTGAAATACCAGTAGCATGGGGAGAAATGGATGCCCTCAATCATGTCAATAACGTGGTTTACTTCCGCTATTTTGAAACGGCGCGCATTGATTACTTTTTGCAGCTTTCATTAATGGATGATTTGCAAAAGACGGGGATTGGACCTGTGCTGAAAGAAACGCAATGTAGCTATAAAATTCCAGTGACTTTTCCCGACACTTTGCATGTCGGATCTAAAATCTGCGATATGGGTGATGATCGTTTTACGATGGAATACAGTGTTTATAGCCAAAAGTTAGGGAAAATAACCACAGTTGGTAGTGCGGAAGTGGTGATGTTTAACTTTAAAACCAATAAAAAAGCCCATATTTCCGATGAAATACGCTCCCGGATCACTGAGATTCAAGCTGAAAAGGATGTAATATCAGTATAAAAAGAGGGGAACACTCCTTTTTTTGATTTTTTTGCTGGTTTTATGCCCGTTTAGTGTTTCTAGGGGTTTACAGTTTACCGAAGCATCGTTAACATACGCCGCAATTACGGAGAGATGGCTGAGTGGTCGAAAGCACCGGTCTTGAAAACCGGCGGCGGTTTATCCCGTCCTAGGGTTCAAATCCCTATCTCTCCGCCAAATTTTAGAAACCCGCCTAGTGGCGGGTTTTTTCGTATGTAGCACGTGTTTATGGTTGAGTGAATTCTCAGCTAATGAAGACGGTTAACTAGGCGTCCTGATAGCATCGATGCATAAATATAGGGGAGTGGAAGCGTGAGTATTACTCAGACAGTGCTATATTTTAGCAAGCTATACTCACCCCTTTATTACAGCCTGTTGTCAGGTTATTTTAGGCGGGCAAGTAAATTGATGCCGATGTGACCAAACAATCAATACTATATGCAGCGATTCCTGTAATTGACGCTATAGCTATGTTTTGTTTATCACAATAAGTGTTATACTTCCCACCTTGAATAGTGACAGTAATTGTTTATAGAGAAAAACAATGACAGATTTATCTAAATACAGAAACATTGGTATTTTCGCGCACGTTGATGCGGGTAAAACTACTACTACTGAGCGTATCCTGAAGCTTACTGGTAAAATCCATAAAACCGGTGAAGTTCATGATGGCGAATCAACAACTGACTTCATGGAACAGGAAGCTGAGCGTGGAATAACCATCCAGTCTGCAGCAGTAAGCTGTTTCTGGAATGATCACCGCCTAAACGTTATCGATACTCCTGGACACGTTGACTTCACAGTTGAAGTTTACCGTTCACTTAAAGTACTTGATGGCGGTATCGGTGTATTCTGTGGTTCTGGTGGTGTTGAGCCTCAGTCAGAAACTAACTGGCGTTACGCGAATGAATCAGAAGTTGCTCGTCTGATCTTCGTAAACAAACTAGACCGCATGGGTGCTGACTTCTTTAGCGTTGTTGATCAAGTTAAAAAAGTACTAGGTGCTAACCCACTAGTTATGACTCTACCAATCGGTCGTGAAGATGACTTCGTTGGTGTTGTAGACGTTCTAAACCGTCAAGCATACGTTTGGGATGACACTGGTCTTCCTGAAAACTACGAAATTCAAGCAATCCCAGAAGATATGGTTGATGACGTAGAAGCTTACCGTGAAGAGATGATCGAAACTGCTGTTGAGCAAGACGACGATCTAATGGAAGCTTACATGGAAGGTGAAGAGCCTTCTATCGAAGACATTAAGCGTTGTATCCGTAAAGGTACTCGCGATATCGCATTCTTCCCAACGTTCTGTGGTTCTGCATTCAAAAACAAAGGTATGCAGCTAATCCTTGACGCAGTTGTTGATTACCTTCCGTCTCCAACAGAAGTTGATCCACAGCCGCTAACAGATCCAGAAACTGGTGAGCCAACTGGTGAAGTTGCAACAGTATCTGTTGATGAGCCACTAAAAGCGCTTGCGTTCAAAATTATGGACGACCGTTTCGGTGCACTTACTTTCATCCGTATCTACTCAGGTAAGATGAATAAAGGTGACACAATCCTTAACTCAGCAACTGGTAAAACAGAGCGTATCGGCCGTATGGTTGAGATGCAAGCTGATGAGCGTAACGAACTAACATCTGCACAAGCTGGTGACATCATCGCTGTTGTAGGTATGAAAAACGTTCAAACTGGTCACACTCTTTGTGATGTTAAGCACGAGTGTACGCTTGAGCCAATGATCTTCCCAATTCCAGTAATCTCTATTGCTGTTACGCCGAAAGACAAAGGCGGTTCTGAGAAAATGGGTATCGCAATCGGTAAAATGGTTGCAGAAGATCCATCTTTCCAAGTTGAAACTGACGAAGAAACTGGCGAAACCATCCTTAAAGGTATGGGTGAGCTTCACCTAGATATCAAAGTAGATATCCTTAAGCGTACTTACGGCGTAGACCTAATCGTTGGTCAACCACAAGTTGCTTACCGTGAAACTATCACTAAAGCAGTTGAAGATAGCTACACGCATAAGAAACAATCTGGTGGTTCTGGTCAATTCGGTAAAATCGATTACCGTATCAAACCAGGCGAAGTTGGTTCTGGTTTCAGCTTCAAGTCTGTTGTTGTTGGTGGTAACGTACCTAAAGAATTCTGGCCTGCAATCGAAAAAGGTTTTGCTGGCATGATGGATAACGGTGTTCTTGCTGGTTTCCCAACGCTAGATGTTGAAGTTGAACTATTCGACGGTGGTTTCCACGCAGTCGATTCATCTGCAGTAGCTTTCGAAATCGCAGCGAAAGGCGCATTCCGTCAAACGATGCCTAAAGCAGGTGCACAACTTCTTGAACCAATCATGCACGTAGACGTGTTCACACCAGAAGATCACGTTGGTGATGTTATCGGTGACCTTAACCGTCGTCGTGGTATGATCAAAGACCAAATGGCTGGTGTTACTGGCGTACGTATCAAAGCGGACGTTCCACTATCAGAAATGTTTGGTTACATTGGTACTCTACGTACAATGACATCTGGTCGTGGTCAGTTCTCTATGGAGTTCGCACACTACGCACCATGTCCTGCTAACGTAGCAGAAGCAGTAATTGCTGAAGTTAAAGAACGCGAAGCAGCAGCTAGAAAATAATTTAGCTCCTTTCGTTAATTAACTTTATAACCCCGATAGTGAAAACTATCGGGGTTATTTTTTATCTGTTATTTAGCAAATAATGTGCGAATGGCTAGATGATTGTGAGGCCTGAGCGTTGGTTTACTTGGTTGTCTGCAACTTTCTCTCTACAAGTGTAATCTTGCCTATTTTAAACGGGTAATCTCAAGTTATTAACGCCGAGCAGTCACAATTTCCTCATTGTTACAATGTAGAGTTCTTCCTTATCTCGTTTTATATTCTTACTTAGTTTTCTGCCTCTGTTTTTTTGCTCATCTATACTTACGACAATAGGGGGTGCTAAATGTTTGTTGCAGTAGAGCATGAGATTATAGATCCTGAATTATTTCAAAAAAAAGCAGGCGAGAAGCTGCGTAACCCACCTTCGGGGATGTACATGATGACGGCAATGTTCGATCGTCACGAAGCTGTCTGCCAATGTATATGGCAGGTTGAGTCGTTAGAAGCTGTACTGGACTTTATCGATAGTGAGTTTTCGGATTGTGCGGTGAATAGCTACTTTGAGGTTGATCCTGATATCGCGATTGGATAAGAAAACCTTGCCATCATATATTGATGGAAGGGTATTGGCTTCACTTTTCAGTGAGATAAAAACGCCCCACAATGTATGAATAATTGCGGGGCGCTGATTTATTTTTTCTATCTGCTAGCCTTGGGCTACTGTTTAATTACCAGCAATACTTAAGCGAGAAAAACGGATTTTAGGTGCGAAGAAATCACGTTCGTAATCGTTTTGTAGTGTATTCCCGATGGCGTCTATTTCTTTGATCATTTGGTAGAAGTTACCCGCAACGGTAATGCCACGAACAGGTTGGATGCGCTGTCCATCACGACACAAGAAGCCACTTGCACCAAATGAGAAATCACCGCTAACCGCATCAGCGCCCGAATGCACGCCTTGCAGTTCAACAAGCTCAAGGTATTCACCTGCCGAGACTTCAGCATCAGAGCTTGTACCTGCAGCGATAACCGTATGACGGCTAGAAACGCCTAGACCACCTTTAGCTGAGCGAGAACCATTGGCTGTATTCTCAATACCGAAGTAGCTTGCAGTATGGCTATTGTGTAATAGGCTTTGCAGCTGCCCTTCACCAATAAGAATCGTATCTTTAGTCGCGAAGCCTTCACTATCAAAGGCTTTAATCGCTGAGCCACCTTCAACCAGCGCAATATCAGATACCGTTAGAAGGGAACTAGCAACCTGAGTGTTCAGTGCTTCTCGCCAAGGGTTAATACCTTTCATTGCTGCTTGACCCGACAGGCACATGCCAAAGGCGCCAAATAAACTACTTAAACAGCTCAGGTCAAACATGACACTGTAACTTTTAGTGGCAATCGGCTTGCCTTCTAATAAGGCAAAGGCGGTCTCGTAGCCATGATCAATACAGTATTGTGGATTGAGTTGATCAAAGCGGCGACCCGAAGACATGCCGCCGTGCATTGCTTGAAGGCCATCTTTTTCAATCAGGCTATAGGCGTAGCAATAGGTTGATCGCTCTTGGTGCTGACACCGGCTACCTTGGGTATTGGCCAAAATGATCTGGCTGTCTGATTCGCCAAAGCCATTGTATGGCGCACTTTTAGCGTGAGGCTTTGCGACTACACCACTTTCAAGCGCCAGTGCTAAGGCTATTTTCTCATCCGCGGTAGTGTCATCTTGCTGATAAATTTCTGCGACATTCGTGGTTAACTGGCTACCGACACAGCTGATGGTTTGGTGCTCATCCGCTTGAGTAAATTTAGCATTAGCGAGTGCTTGCTCAACCATTGCATCTAAGCTCGCAGGCTCAAGTGACTCTGAATAGCTGGTTGCAACATGGGCATCTTTAACCACGCGAACGCCAATCACTTGGCCTGAGGTGACTTTGTATTCGTCTAATTCACCCGCGTTAGCTTTGAGTGAGAAGTTATTGCTACGGTTAGCAATAATATCGGCTTGGGCACCCGCAGCTTGAACTCGTTCTAATACCTGCTCAATAGCCTGTTGTAGTGTGTTTGAATCCGCCATTAGTTACCCCCTCCAACCAAAATGTTATCCACTTTTAGTGCAGCTTGTCCAACTGTGGTCGGTACTGAACCACTGACCGAGCCACACATACCTGCGGCTAGGGCAAAGTCTTGGCCGATCATGCTAATTTCTTGCAGCACTTTAGGACCTGTGCTGATCAAGGTTGCTGTTTTCAGAGGCTTAGTGATTTTTCCGTTTTCAATCAGGTAGGCTTCTTGTACCGCGAAGTTAAATTCACCAGTGCCCGGTTGTACTGAGCCGCCACCCATTTTCTGTGCGTAAATGCCATGTTCAACACTGGATACCATCTCATCTAAGCTACTGTTACCTGCTTCAATGAAGGTATTACGCATACGGGAAGTTGGCGCATATTTGTAAGACTCACGACGACCAGATCCCGTTGGTGCATAGCCTGTTTTTAATGAGCCCATATGGTCAACCATAAAGCTGGTGAGCTTACCGTCTTTGATCAGTTGAGTACGCTGGGTTTCCATGCCTTCATCATCGATGTTAATAGAGCCCCATTCGTTGCTCATGGTGCCATCATCAACGGCGTTAACCACAGGGTTAGCAATCATTTCGCCCATCTTGTCATGGAAGACAGAGGCTTTTTTGGCAACAGAGGTGGTTTCAAGTAAGTGGCCGCAGGCTTCGTGGAAGATAACACCACCAAAGCCATTACCTATGATCACAGGCATTTCGCCTGATGGACAAGGGGCGGCATACAGTTTGACCATCGCTTGTTTTGCGACATCTTGACCAAGCTGTTCTGCGTTCAGGGTATCTAAGAACTCCCAACCCGTTAAGGCGCCAGGGGCTTCAAAGCCAGTAGATTGTTCTTGGCCATTTTGTGCAATCGCTGTTGCGGCTACGCGAGAATAGTGGCGGGTATCACCAATGTGTAGGCCTTTGGAGTTGAAGATTTCGATCTGTTGCTCGCGTTGTAAAATACGACCAATAAATTGAGAGATCTTGTCATCTTCGTGACGAGCTGCATGATCAACTTTTCGTAGAAAGGCGATCTTTCCTTCTAAATTGGTATCTTGCGCAAGAGGGTGTTGGCAATGGTGCTTGCTGCTGTACTTATTAAGGTTCAGTGTACCTGCTTGAGCAATTTGGTCGCGTTTATCTTTGGCTGCTAATAAGCCTATTACGCGTTTTAATTCGTCTTCTTCGGTACTGTTAGTGTAGCCGTATAACACTTTGTAACCGAAGAAGAGGCGGATACCGATACCAAAATCGATACCTGAGTTAATTTTATCTACGTTACCGGAAATGAGTTCAACAGAGCTGGATTGATGGTGTTCAACAAACAATTCTGCGAAGTCTGCGCCAAGAAACAGCGCGTGATCAATCACCGCTTTGGCGATAGCAGGGTTTAGCATAGGTGCTCCTTGCTGTAATAATTGTGATTGTACGCCCTTGCGAAGCTACGTTGGCTTCATGGCATAGGGAAGAGAGTAAACGAAACTCTTTCTTCAATCATAGACTTAACTTTTTACTATGAATCTAAGATATCTAAGTATCTTAGCGATATGACAACCAAATTACGATTTTTGCACAATCGATAGCAAGATAGTTTCAAGCTCATCCCACGGAAGAAGGTCTTTATCAATCACTTCAACTCGCGATTCGAAGCCATCTAGAGATAACTCACTCACTGAGACTACTTGGTTTACGGCATTAAACACAAAGCAGCCTCGTTCCGTATTCACAACCGCTTTCACACGCATAGCGTTAATGTTAGAAAGCAGTTTAAACATTTGCGAAAAATCAAAAATTTGATCGGCACCAAAGAACCACCCACAGCTTCGGTAACCTTGGCCGCTATTTTCTTTACGCACATAGGTTTGCCCAGGGGCAAGTTCAAAACCTGGCAGTGGGACTGCATTATCGCTGTGATGATGATGGTGGCTGTGTACCGCAGGGCGTTCGATGCGATCAAGTTCTAGCCACTCGAGGTCAAGCTTACCTTGTTCGACTTTACCAATAGCAGCTTTAGTTGGATCGCACGCTTGTGCAAAGGTATCAAAAGCGACAAGGTCGTATTCCACACATTCATCAACTTTGTTAGCGACTAATACATCAGCGAGACCAATTTGATCTTGGAAGTTGTCATTATCGGTATATAAAGTATCTGATAAGTGGCGAGGATCGACCAGCGTTATGGTTGCTTTTAAGTCGATGTAATTGGCAAATGACTCAGTCGTGAGTTTGTTGATGATTTCTTTAGGGTGGCCTAAGCCTGTTGGTTCAAGCAGTAGGCGATCAGGTTTTTCTGCTAAAAGGGCATTGATCCCAACAGACATCGGTAAGCCTGCTACACAGCACATACAGCCGCCAGGTACTTCTTGTACTAATGCACCTTGCTGATCCAAGATAGCGCCATCAACACCGATGTTACCGAATTCATTGATTAAGATTGCCCATTTTTCATTTTCTGGTTTGCGAGCAAGTAATGACAGAATAGACGTTGTTTTACCGGCACCTAAAAAGCCAGTGATGATATTAGTAGGAATGCGCTTCATAAGGCCCGTACTGAGTTTGAGATAAGTAAACGTTATAGTATAACAAAAATAACAGAGTGTGGATGACGTGAAGACAGAAGAGGAAAAAAAAGGAAAGACATCGTCTTTCCTTTACAAAAGTGCGTGAGCAATACGAATTACTCACATGGTGGTGCGAGGTGAATCACAGCGAGTCCACCTAAGGATGTCTCTCGGTATTTCTTGTTCATGTCTTTACCAGTTTGGTACATGGTCGCTATGACTTTATCGAGTGAAATAAGCGATTTACTATTACGTTTCAATGCCATCCGAGAAGCATTTATCGCTTTCATCGCACCCATTGCATTGCGCTCTATGCATGGGATTTGCACTAAGCCACCAATAGGATCACATGTCATGCCGAGTGAGTGTTCCATTGCGATTTCAGCGGCCATGCAAATTTGTTCATTACTGCCGCCGCGCAGTGCGGTTAACCCAGCTGCTGCCATTGACGATGATACGCCCACTTCGCCCTGACACCCCACTTCAGCACCAGAAATGGAAGCATTGGTTTTGTAGAGCATGCCGATAGCTGCAGATACGGAAAGGAAGTCTTTAACTTGTTTGGTGTCTAATGGCGCGATGAACTTGTTGTAATACATCAGTACTGCAGGAATGACACCTGCCGCACCATTGGTAGGAGAGGTCACTACTTGGCCTCCTGCAGCGTTTTCTTCACTTACCGCAAAAGCGAATAAATTAACCCAATCAAGAATGGTCATAGGGTCATTATCAATGTGCTGATTGGATTCGAGTTGTTTTAATAGCGCAGGGGCGCGGCGGGTGACGTGTAATCCCCCTTCGAGAATACCTTCATGCTGGAATCCACGGTGCATACAATCTGACATGATTTGCCAAATTTGAGCGGCACGTTGTTCAAGGCTTTTGGCGTCATTAAATGTCATTTCGTTAGCCTGAACTAATGCTCCTAAGCTCAATCCATCACGTTCTGCCATTGCCAGCATTTCATCGGCATTTTTAAATGGGTACGTCACCGTATCTTCACTGATTGATTGAGTACCTGTCATTTCATCTGCTGTAGCGATGAAGCCGCCACCAATGGAGTAATAGGTTTCTTCACATACGGACTTGCCTTGATTATCAAGTGCGGTGATTGTCATGCCATTTTCATGTAGCGGCAGATTACAGGTATGAAAGACAATGTCGTCGTTAAACTGAAAAGGTACCCGTTTTTTTGCGCCCAGCAGTAAGGTGTGGCTTTCTTTTGCTGCCGTCATTTCGCTGTTTGCGGCCTCAATATCGATGTTATCGGGTCTATTGCCCATTAAGCCGAGAAATACTGCGCGATCAGTATGGTGGCCTTTACCTGTTAATGATAACGAACCATAAAGATCCACCCGCACAGTGTGAACGTTATCGAGCATAGGCAGAATTTTTTGACAAAATTGATAGCCTGCAATCATTGGCCCATTGGTGTGTGAGCTGGATGGCCCGACCCCAATTTTGTAAATATCAAAAATAGACAACATAATGATTTTCCATGTTTTATAAAGCCATAGTGGAATACAGGCTTGTGGCTGTGGTTAACAAATTTAGTGGTCCGAAAATATTCAGAACCACACTACGCTGATAATAGCGGCGACTTAACCGAATTGTAACGTATGATTAACTAAAGTTTAGCGTGATTAGTAAGGCGTATTCAAAGAAGTGATACTGCTTCTGTGATGAAGCGTTCACTTTATTGACATTGTTATTATTGGCGTAATTCAGATCTATTTTTAAATACTTCCAATGCGAGAGGGTTTGCCAAAGCCCCGAGGTTTTTTACCTCTCTGTTTTCTACGACGTCTTTAACTGCCAGTTCGACTAACTTGCCTGATTTGGTACGAGGAATATCTGTAACGGCAAGAATGACGGCGGGGACATGACGTGGTGAACAATGTTGGCGGATCCTCGCGTTAATTGTCTGCCTGAGTGCATCATCCAGTACCTGATCAGCTTGTAACTGAACAAAGAGTACCACTCGAACATCATTTCCCCATTGTTGACCAATTACAATAGAGTCAACGACCTCCGCAAGCGGGTTCACTTGGCGGTAAATTTCTGCGGTGCCAATACGAACGCCTCCTGGGTTCAGTACGGCATCTGAGCGGCCCAAAAAGGTAAACCCGCCCTGCGAGTGAGTATGCTGGCAAACGAAATCTCCGTGATGCCATACATTTGGGTAGGTATCCCAATAAGCATGGTGGTAACGCTCACCTGTTGGGTCATCCCAAAAGCCAATTGGTTGATTGGGAAAGCTATTGGTACAGACTAATTCGCCTTGCTGATTGAGTACGGGATCGCCATTGGGGCCAAAGACTTCGACAGCCATACCCAGAGCGGCACCTTGGCACTCTCCACGATAAACCGGGGTGAGAGGATTGCCAATCACAAAGCAGCCACAAATGTCTGTCCCGCCTGAAATTGACGCTAGTTGTAGATCTGATTTTATATGGCTATAGACGAAATCAAATTGTTCAGGTGCAAGCACAGAGCCTGTTGAGCATAGGGTGTTTAACGAGGATAAGTTATGCTGGTGGCGAGGCTGATAGCCATGCTTCTCTAAGGCTTCCAAATATTTCGCTGAGGTACCGAATAAGCTGACTCTCTCGTTGTCGACCAGTTGCCAGAGCCTGTCGCCATTAGGATAAAAGGGCGATCCTTCATACAGAATAATCGTGGCGTCAGAGGCTAATCCAGTAACGAGCCAATTCCACATCATCCACCCACAAGTGGTGAAATAAAAGAGGCGATCGCGTGGTTTTACATTGCAATGAAGCTGATGTTCTTTGAGGTGATTCAATAAGGTGCCACCGCAGCTGTGGACGATGCACTTGGGCTTCCCTGTGGTGCCAGAGGAGTACAGGATATATAAAGGGTGGTTGAAGGGTATAGGGGTAAACTCAAGATGAAATGACGCTTCCTTGGTGCCTTGTTTGATGATCTGTGCCCAAGAGATTAGCGTGACCTTGGTTGCTGTTACTACTGGCATCTCACTGGAAAGGTAGGGGATGATAATCAGCAGTTCAACACTGGGTAGCTGCGCAAGGCATTGTTGAATAGGATTGATGCAACTGTGTGTTTTTCCACTATAACGATAACCATCTGCGGCTAATAAGACTTTCGGTTTGGTTTGACCAAATCGTTCGACCACGCTCTCGACCCCAAAATCGGGGGAGGTTGAGGTCCAAATCGCGCCGATTGAGGCCGTGGCGAGCATTGCAATCACGGTTTGTGGAATATTGGGCAAATAGCCCGCGACGACATCGCCTTGTTGGACACCTTGCTCTGTAAGGTATTGTGCTAATAAGGCGGTGTGTTGGTATAACTGTTGCCAATTTATCCGCTGCGTTAATGCATCGTCATCTTCACAATAAAATACAATCGCATCTTCCTTAGGATGTTGTTGCCAACTTTTTAATAGATTTTCGGCAAAATTAAGGCGTGCATTGGGAAACCAGACTGTGTCTTTCGCTGGTATGGCGGAAGAGGGATCACATTGATTTATGGGAGAATGTTGTTCGGCTATACCAATACCTATATTAGGAGCTTCACCCGTCCCAATATTGGTCCCTTTTACATCGCAAAAATCCCATACTGTGGCCCAAAATTGTTCACTGTCAGCTACTGACCAATGATGGAGCTGGTGATAATCGTGAAAAAGCCTGTTTTGACAACGACTGACATCCACCATGAATTGATACAGCAAGCTAGTTTGTATTCGCTCTTTGCTTGGCTGCCAGCTTATTACGCCCTCGTCTTTTGGTTTTTTTGCATCTGATGCCGCCATAACTATTCCTTAATTGAGTGATCAGGATGAGCGAGTTGAAAAGCGGGTAGCAATTGGCAAGTACGCTCTATGTCGTTAATGAGCGGAAAGGGATCTAAATCAAAATTGAATCGTCGAGCATTGTAAATTTGCGGGATCAAACACAGATCAGCGAGGGTCGGTTGATCACCACAACAAAAATCTGTTGGCGTCGGGCGTTGCATCAAGAGTTGTTCAAATGCCGATAAACCGCGGCTGAGCCAATAGTGATACCACACCATTTTTTCGTTTTGATTAACGCCTAACTCTGTATTGAGGTAGTTGAGCACTTGTAAGTTGTTCAGCGGGTGAATATCGCAAGCAATAAGCATCGCCAGCGAACGACACTGGGCTTTTTTCCAAGGGTCACTTGGGAGTAGTTTGGGGTCTGGGTGGATTTCGTTAAGGTACTCAATGATCGCCAGGGATTGTCCTAATGGCCCATTTTCATTTTCTAGGCTCGGCACGCGTTGATTCGGATTGGTGTGGCGATAATCATCATTTTGATGCTCGCCATCAATCAAAGAGATCGGCACAGCGTCATAACTTAGCCCCTTGAGGTGAAGTGCGATACGTACTCGATAAGATGCTGACGATCGGTAGTAATCATAGAGTTTCATCAATCTTCCCTCTGATAATCTAGTAATACGTTTTAACGTTTGGTTGAGGGATGTACAGCGTGATGGTTTAAGTCTTCATCAAGATAAGTATGTTGGTAACGCACAACACGTTGTTCTATGGCGCCAAAAATAGATTCGTTTGCCTCGTTAAACATTTCGATACGCACTGTGTCGCCAAAGTGCATAAAATCGGTTTGTGCTGCACCTTGCTCTAGGATTTCCAACATGCGTTTTTCAGCAATACAACATGAGCCTTGCGAACGGTCTTTATTAGAAACAGTCCCAGATCCGATAATAGAACCTGCGCTCACATGGCGTGTTTTCGCTATGTGCTGGAGCAGTTCAGCAAAGTTGAATGTCATGTCGGTGCCTGCATCCGGGCGACCAAATAATTGGCCATTGAGGTGAACGTGTAAGCGGTAGTGAAGCTTATAATCGTGCCATGCTTCGCCAAGTTCGTCAGGGGTGACGGCCACAGGAGAGAAGCTAGAGGCGGGCTTGGACTGAAAAAATCCAAAACTCTTCGCCAGTTCGTTAGGGATTAAGTTTCTCAGTGAGACATCATTCACGAGCATCAATAACCGAATATGGTCGTGGGCTTCTTCAGTTCGCAGCCCCATAGGGACATCGTCGGTCACTATGGCTATCTCGCCTTCAAAGTCGATCCCCCACGCTTCGTCTGCCGCTTCTATATCATCGTTTGGCCCTAAGAATCGGTCAGACATGCCTTGATACATCAGAGGATCGGTCCAAAAGCTCTCAGGCATGGCAGCCCCTCGGGCTTGGCGTACTAACTCGACATGATTGACATACGCACTGCCATCGGCCCATTGATACGCTCGTGGTAAAGGGGAGGCACAGCGTTCTGGATTGAACACAAAGCTGTCTGGTGCATCGTCATTATTCAGGTTGCGGTATAAATGCGCTAAATCCGCTTCAACATGGGGCCAATTATCGAGTGCAAATTGCAGGGTCGGTGCAATATGGTGTGCATGGACGGCACGGGTTAAATCGCGGGATACGATGATAAGTTGACCATCACGACCTTGCTTGAGAGAGGCTAATTTCACAGTAAGTTCCTCGTATCGGTTTACATTGTAAATGGAAGTGAAAGTGGTAGACGAGATGCCGTTAATTTTGTTGTTGCCATGAATGGACGTAGTCTTTGTTTTCAGCACCTTGTGGCAGCTCGGCGACATCGAGCGGAAAGCGAGCATCAATCATGACTGCGACTTCATCGGTTTGCGTTTTGGATTGTTCAACGCTTGTTTTTAACGCTTTGGGGTGAGGACCATGAGAAAAGCCACAAGGATGGTGCGTGATCATCCCTGCCTCAATATTGTCTCGGCTGAAAAAGTTACCTTTGTGGTAGAAAAGCACTTCGTCGTAATCATCATTATTATGGAAAAAAGGCACCTTTAAGGCCTGAGGGTCGCTCTCTATGGGGCGAGGGACAAAGGTACAAATCACAAAGCCATTGGCGACAAAGGTGGTGTGTGCTGACGGCGGTAAGTGATAACGGTGGCTCATTAATGGCCTGATGTCGCGCCAATTAAGTTTGAACGCGGTTAGGTTTCCTTTCCAGCCTTGGGCGTCTAAAGGATTAAACGGGTAGGTGATAGTATTTAAACGTTGGCGTGCTTTGAGTTTAACTTGCCATTGCTGGTGACTGTTTTGCTGTGTTAAAAATGGTTCATCAATCCGCGCATATTCCAGCATTGCAGGGTCGTAAATTGCGTGCTGCCCCACTAATCCCCGCTCAGCCATTTGATAGCCACTGTTGGTGGCTTCGATCATTAGCATAGCGACGGGTTCATTGACTTCTACCCGCCAGCTGGTGGCTCTTGGCAGTACGATGTAATCACCATCTCTAAAGGTGAAATGGCCATAATCGCAATATAAATGCCCACTACCTTGATGGATAAACAGCACCTCATCACCATCACCGTTACGCACTAAGTGATCCATGTGAGTATGGGTACGCCACATGCGCATTTTCAGCTGCTCGTTATAGAGCAACAATGAAGCATCCCAAGGTGTTTGGCCTGTAATGGCGATCTTATTGGTGTCTATGGCGCGAGGGCGCAGCTCTCCTTCCCACTCGATCCAGCCCGTTGGAGGGTGCTTATGATACATGTGACTGGCTGGGCCAAAAAAGCCCTCTTTACCACATTCTCGTTCATAAGTGTTTTGCGGTAAATCGCAGTGCGCTTGACGAGAAGCATTGCCTTCAACGATGGGAAATTGAAACCATTGGCGCATTCCGTGATCCTCACAAATATTTGAATGCCTACCTTAACTTTGGTTGAGAGTCAGCAAACAGGCAAGGTTAGCGAGCGTGTCAGCGTGAGGTTATGAGCAGGGTTGAAAGGTATATTGAGTGGCTTGTTGTGCGAATAAATTGACAGAGGTGGCGAATTGTCTCTTGGGAACGCTAGTTGATAAGAAGCTACAACCAAGCTAGCAAGCGATCATGTTTGAGCAAATCGATTTTCATTCATAAAAATGAGATTGTAAATAAAATGTTACACGCGGTGCGTTGGCTTTCTTAATTCTGGCTTTTCTAACTGTGCTGAAACTTCCTACCCTTTAATTATAGAAACAATAATAAACACGCGTCTGTCGTGTGAAGTCAGTGTGCATATGTGCAGTAATATGTTCAAAAAGGTATTTTATGGGAAGTCTAACTCAGTATGTATCCAAGCAACCTGATACCAAGGGTGTGATTCATTGGAGTGATGATGAAGACCAGATTTGGCATGATTTGTTTACTCGTCAACTTCGCTGCATACAAGGGCGAGCTTGTGATGAGTACAGCGCCGGTTTGATTTTACTTGAACTTCCACAAGATCGTGTGCCTCAACTGCACGATATTAACCAAGTGTTGTTGGCGACGACAGGGTGGCGATGTGTTGAAGTGCCTGCGCTGATTAACTTTGACCGCTTTTTTACCATGCTTGCGAATAAGCAGTTTCCCGTTGCGACTTTCCTCCGTTGTCGGGAAGAGTTTGATTACTTGCAAGAGCCGGACTTTTTCCATGAAGTCTTTGGGCATTGTGCCATGTTAACCAACCCTGCGTTTGCGGCTTTTACGCATACCTATGGTCAACTTGGTGCGGCGGCATCGGGTCAAGATCGGGTTTATTTAGCGCGGTTATATTGGTTTACGGTGGAGTTTGGTTTGTTGCAATCACCGCAAGGGCTGCGGATCTACGGCGGGGGGATCTTGTCTTCTCCAGCTGAGACCGAATACGCAATGGCAAGCGATGCCACTGGTAAAAAAGCGCAGATTAGTCCCTTTGATCCTATTGAGGTAATGCGCACACCTTATCGAATCGACATTATGCAGCCCATATATTTTAAATTGTCTTCTATTTCACAACTGTACGAACTGGCCCAGCAAGACATTATGGCAATGGCTCATGAAGCTAAACAGCTTGGGCTACATCCACCACTTTACCCACCTAAATTACCCTCAGAGAAACCAGACCCTCATTTGAAATCTGCCTAATGCGCAATGCGTTTCTATACTTATGAAATTAGGTAGAACTCGGCATGTATTTACACAAGGAATGTTTTTAATGACGTCTAAATTACACCAATTGAAATGCGAAGCGTGTCAGGTGGATGCACTGCCTGTCGATGATGCTGAAATAGCAAAACTGAGAGTAAACATTCCTGATTGGAAGGTGATGGACCGTGACGGTATTTTGCAGTTAGAGCGTGAGTATAAATTTAAAAATTTCAAATTAGCTTGGGCGTTCAGTAATCAAGTTGCTGAAATTGCAGAGGCCGAGTTTCATCATCCCACAATAACGCTAGAGTGGGGAAAGGTGACCGTTTGCTGGTGGAGCCATTCGATCAAAGGTCTGCATCGCAATGATTTCATTTGTGCGGCTAAAACGGACCAATGTGTTGAGACAACAAACCTGTAAGTTCTGTGTTAATGGCTACTCCGAAGCCCCCAATAGTTGGTGTCCAACTTTATGGGTCACTTCAGAGTAGCTGGTTTCTCATTAAGAGTTTGAGCGTGCTTTTTCAACCAAATTAAACTGATGTGTCGCTTTTTTCATCGCATCACGCGCAGCGCGTTGTTTTCGTTTTTTCTGCCACTGCTCTGAGAAATCAAGGTATTGGTTTGCACTTGCTAACCTTAATGTAATCAGTGATGAGAAATCAGCCGGTAATTCTTTTGCAACGCTATCAACTTGCTTTAATAAGGCATCCAGCTTTGACTCTGATCTTATTTTACTGAGCTGTTGATTAAATTTAGTAAATTTGGGTGCATACAACAGTTCCGCTGACTCATACGGAAAAGGAGCGGGTACGCCTTGAGCTTTAGCTGTTCGGTACATCTCTACATGTGTAATTGCTTGCTTGAGTTGTGTTGCGAGCTGAATCTTATCTAGTGTCTGTACCTTGTCTGCAAAGAAGGTTTTCCCTGCTTTAATTAAGTTTTCCAAACTTTCTACGTCATGATTTTTCATTGCTTCATCGAACTGTATAGTAAACGTTTCTTCTGCTAACGATGTAGGCTTGAATTTTGCGTCATGACGTAATGTTTGCAGCTGAGTAAGTAGCTGGTAGATGTTAGTTTCATCTGACGCTGTATACGCTCCTTTTTCTAGCGCTGTATTAATACGATTAGTAATGACATCGAGTGTTGATTGCCAACTGGTTGAAATATCAGTACTAAGAACATTTAAGGCATGGGAGTCAGGGTAGAGCTTATGCGCTTGTGCAAGCTCAGCTTCAATTGCGTAGTAATTAGGATAATGGTTAGTACGTGTATTGAAGATCTGATCGATCTTATGTTCATAGATGGCTAGAATCGCTTTTTGTTTGTCGCGGAGTAAGCCCTGAGCGAGTACTGGATGCTCTTTTCTTAATTCTGGTAGTTGTTCGACAATTTCCTGCGGTCGTAAATATTCAAGTTGAGACTGGGCTTGGATGCTGCTTTGCAATTGGCTAATTGTTCGGCTTAAATCTGATATTGTCTCTTTTTGTTGGAAGAACACATAGCCTAAAACTGAGCTTAAACCGAGAATTGCAGCCGTCATCATTATCATGGGTTTATGCTGTTTATGAAGCTGAGTTTGGATCGTTCCAATATTGTCAGAACGCTTATTTGCATCCAGTGCTAAACCTTGCTGGATAGTACGCCACTTGGATGTACTAAGGTGTTTCGGACGTGAAGGCTGTATATGTTCTTTTAGTGCAATATCAGCCGGTTTACGATGATAAGGGTGCTTGCTTGAACATAGTTCATAGCTGATACAGCTGAGTGCAAAAATGTCATCTTTAATACTTGGTGGATTACCATTTAGTAATTCAATAGAAGCATAGTTTGGCGTGTAACCTCCAAATTCAACATCATCAGCTTCTTCTTGAACTGCGGCGTATTGGTCATAGTTCAATGAGGTTTTCTTGGCTATTCCAAAGTCGAAGACCTTAATATCACCGTCTCGCGTAAGCATGATATTACTGGGTTTAAGATCGGCATGAACTACGCCATTTTTATGCGCATAAGTGAGCGCCGACATCATTTGATCAAGCAATGGTATTGCTCGTTTGTAAGGTAAGCCATGAGGTCGAGAACGTTGAATAACAACATCAAGCGTTTCACCATCAAGGTATTCCATGACGATATAATAAACTTTTTTATCAATCCCAAAATCGTAGACACGAATAATATTCGGGTGGCTTAATTTTTGCGTTGTTTGCGCTTCATGGATCAGCACTTTTGCCGCATCAGGTTGATTAATAAATTCATTCTGAAGGGCTTTGATGGCCACAAAAGGATTGGCAACCCCTGCTGCTTCTAACAATAGATCTGTTGCTCGATATACATTGCACATACCGCCATTACCAATACGTGATTCAATGCGATAGCGACCTTTGATAACTGTATTAATCAGATCATTTGACTCATTGGTTGGTACTGGCTCACTAGAGGATGGTTTATTTGGTTGTGAGTCATGATGACTTCTAACGATTGTTTTATTATTTATATCTTCTTTTTTTTCGATCTCATGGGACGTGTTTTCTATTTGTGGGGTGCTTTCTTTTTCTGTTTTCTTTGCCATGAGATGTCTCCAATGCTAATTGAAGCTGATGATATATTCGGTAAATTGCAGTGCAATCATTAATTTCTTTTTATTTGTCATGAGCCCGACTCAACACTGAAACCAATGTAATTGATAAAAACAAAATAAAGGTTGTCTCTCAATTGCTTGTGATAGATGACAAATTTCGTTGATGAGAATTTTCTAATCTACATAATGAATCATTATTGATGTTTTGTTATTAATCTTTAAGTTAATAAAGCTTAAGGGTGTAGGTTTATTATGGATTTTCAACTTTCAGTTATTAGCTATCATCGCTATACATCTCAATTAGACGCCGTTAAACCTTTAAATAGCGTCAAAGAAAACACACCGCTTTTTATTGGTCGTTCTGAATTATGTGATTGGAATTTGCCCGATCCAGAACGTGTTATTTCAAGTAAACATGCTGTGATAGAAAATCAAGACGGAAGATTATATATTAAGGACTTGTCAACAAATGGGTTGTTTATTAATCGTAATGTTGAGCCGTTAGGCAAAAACAAACATCACCAACTCGCTATTGGTGATGTGATATCACTAAGTGATTATGAAATAGAAGTGCAAGTGTTTACTTCTGATAAAGTTGAACCGAGCTCTAAACGGGCAGAGGCATCACAAAGTAATAGTGATGAATTGGGTATTCCTGCTAAAGATTTAATGCTTAAATCTGATGCTAAAAAAGAAAGTATTTCTGAAGTCAATAACGAACTTTATATTGGAAATATTCAGGATAGCTTCACTTCTCCAAGTAATGAAAGTATAGACTTAATGCAATTTAACGAAAGCATACCTGAAGACTGGAGTGTTCTTTTTGAAGAGCCAACGCCGATAAACTCCGTTTCTCAAGCCCCTCAATACAATAAGGCTTCGCAAGTGGTAGGTAATCAGCATGATTGTGTTGAAGCGACAGAAGGACAAGAAGAGAGTTCCGAGATTGTTACTGAAAATACCAACAGCTCTATGCGGCCTCAACCCGTTCAACCAAAAAAAACACCGTTAGGTACACTTAGCTTAGCTGAAGAAAATGATGAGTCTAAACTTTTACAAGCCTTCATTGAGGGTATGAAAGTACATGGGCATCAAATCCACCCTGAAATGAATGAACAGTGGTGGTATGAAATGGGTGAAAGTGTGTGCTTACTACTAACTGGTCTTATGACAACACTGCAAAAGCGTTCGGACTTCAAGCAAACCAATCGTCTAATGCATACGTCATTTAAGCGTCAAGAAAATAACCCACTTAAGTTTTCTGCTAATTTTGAAGACGCAATTCATAACCTATATCATCGAAAATCCCCCAGCTTTTTATCAGCACCGCGAGCGATACAAGAGGCATTTTCAGATATAGATCAGCATGAAAAAGCCATGGTTTATGGCACGAAAGGCGCTGTGAAAGGGGTTATGTCAGCCTTAGAACCTAATCGGGTTACGAGTATAGAACCCCCCGAAGGCTTGCTATCAAATTGGTTTGGATCTAAGCAAAAAGCAAATAACTGGCAGCGTTATGAAGCTTTATTTTATGAATTAGAAAGTGATCTTCGCCAAGAGCAGCCATTTTATTTAGATGACTTTGTGAAGCATTATGAAGCGAGCTTAAAAGGAATGGGAGAAAAGTAACTATGCTTAATACTATTAAATTATATTTATTTTCTATGTTGATGATGATTTTTTTGAATGGATGTACGGTAGCAAACCTTGTTGTTGACCCTTATGCAACCCTAAAGTTTGATGTTAGTAATAAAGTTAATCCTGATTTAAATGGGCGAGCATCACCTGTTGTTGTGAAAATCTATGAATTACAATCAAAAACGATATTTGAAAGCCAAGATTTCTTCATGATTTATGATGAGGCGGATAATATTTTTGGCCCTGATTTAGTCTCGAAAGATACACTGTCTTTATCGCCAGGCGAAGAGCTTTCTTTCGATATAAAAATGTCACCAGGTAGTAAATATGTTGGTGTGGTTGTTGCTTATCGAGATTTAGAAAATGCCAAATGGCGTGAAATAATTGAAATCGATCATAAAGGCTATAATACCTACAAGCTTATTATAGATAAGTTATCAATACATGTAGAGAAGCCTTAATTAATTTATGAGAAGTGAACCCAGGTAATTTATGTTGGGTTTGTCGTTAACTTTCTGACTTGTATATTATTACACTGTATTGATTGTTTTAATCTTTTGCGTAATTGTTTTTATTGAATAAGGTTATTTATGAGTAACTGGGAACGTGTTGCTTGGTGTGAAGGGATGTTTTTAAGGCCGCAGCACTTTCAACAACAAGAGCGCTATATATTAAATGAAAGTTCAACATTTTCGAGTCACTTAGCAACTTACCCTTGGGGAGTTATTGAGCTATTGCTTGATGACGCTTTATTAAAGCAGAGTACGTTCGCTTTAAAAAAAGCGAATGTCGTTATGCCTGATAGTCGCGTCTTATTATCACCTCTGCGCGATCAGTTACCTGAGTCGCTCACCATTGATAAAAACACAAAAGATCGTACTGTTGTTATTGCCGTTCCTATGGAGCAAGCAAACAGTACCACTATTTCAAGTATGGGTGATAACCAAGTCACTCGCTATCATTTTAAAGATCAAACAATTGTTGATACAAGCGGAAATTTAGGGGAAGAGGTCCTTCAATTAGCGTCACTGGCTATCGAATTAAAACTCGATAGCGAGCGCTTAACAGGCTATTACACATTACCGATAGCCCGTATTGTTGAAGTGACGAATGAAGGCAATATCATTTTAGATCAGCACTTCATTCCACCAACGCTAAATGCGCAGTTAAACCCCAATATTCATGGCTTACTTTCTAGCCTCGTTGGCAAAATAAAATTACGGGCTGATACGTTGGCAGGGCGCTTAAATCACTCACAAGGTAATGCAACCTCGATTGCAGACTTTTTGATGTTGCAGACACTAAACCGTTACGAACCTGTATTAAAGCATTATTCAACAATCGAAGGTACGCACCCAGAGACAATCTGTCAGTTACTTTATGGTATGGCTGGGGAGCTAGCAACTTATGCCAGTAGCCGGAAGCGCCCTTCTGAATTGCCGGTGTATACGCATAACGGGTTAACAGACGTTTTTAGCAAACTCTCAGGTGTACTTAATCAATGCTTAAGTACAGTCCTTGAACAAACAGCGATTCAGATCCCGATTGAAACGACAAAATTTGGCATTCATATCGCTTCCGTAGCGGATAAGACGCTGTTGGCGAAAAGCCAATTTGTTTTGGCTGTTAAAGCGGATATTGAGCCTGAAGAGTTGCGTAAACGCTTCCCTGCACAGGTGAAAATTGGCCCTGTTGAACATATCCGTGATTTGGTTAATAACCAACTGCAAGGGATTTCTGTTGATGCGCTACCTGTGGCACCACGACAAATTCCATACCATTCAGGTTTCCATTATTTTCAATTAGATAAAAGTAATGACTACTGGGCGCGTTTGGATGCCAGTGGTGGTATCGCAATCCACTTGTCAGGTAATTACCCATCGTTAAGTTTGCAGTGCTGGTCAGTTAGTCAATAAATCATTGAGTAGGTAATGGAATATGTCCGATCAAACCGTTTTGAAACCTCAGCCTGGCAAGCGTAAGAGTCATGCGCCGCAGAGTAAACCTGAAGTGGTTAACGAGGCCGATTTAAATCAAACGGTACTTGTGATGCAAGCAAATAAAAGCGCGAATACGCGTCGCTTGCCTTCTTTGGGTGAAAATCCCTTGGTTGATCAAGCGAGCGGTATTTTGTCATTGATTGGCCAAATTCGATCAACACATGATCACAGTGATGTGACTTTTCTGCGTCAGACATGTATCGAAAAGGTGCGTGAATATGAAAATCAATTACGAGGGTTAGCCGTCGCGAGTGACGATATTGAAGCAGCCCGTTATTGCTTGTGCTCTTTTTTAGATGAAACCGTATTGAATACTCCTTGGGGGGAGCAGTCGGTATGGCGTTCAGAAAGTTTACTATCGGTATTTCATGCTGAAACATGGGGCGGAGATTACTTTTATTCTTTACTAGATAAGGCGTTATTGCAGCCCCATCAGTTTTATCAACGACTCGAGTTACAACACCTTTGTTTAGCATTAGGGTTTACTGGCAAGCTACGAATTGCAGAACGTGGTGAAGAAAAACTGCAAGCATATCGCTCGCAGGTGTCTGAAGCTTTGACCCAAGTAAAAGGCAAACAACAGCAATTACTGTCACCAGAATGGCAAGCGAATGTTCTTGGGGGAAGTGAAACGCACAGTGGGATCCCATTATGGGTAACCGGGTCTTTTTTTGGATTGCTGATGCTCTCTATGTATATGGGGTTTAACTACCATATAAATACTTATTCTAATCCAGCATTTCAGTCATTGAGTGGCTTAGTTCCCGCGCATATTGACGAATCTGAGGTGCAATACTATCAAGATCCAGCCGCGCTGAAGTTACAACAGCTGTTGCAATCGGAAGTTGAACGAGCACTACTCGAGTTTGAAAAACACCCTGATCGTATTCGCCTTATTATTAAATCCAGTGAACTGTTTGCCTCTGGAAGTAATGAGATCCAAGCATCTGTTATGCCAGTGCTATCTAAAATTGCCCATGCACTCGAATCTACAACAGGTCGAGTGATGATTGTTGGGCATACTGATGATCGCCCGATCTTTACCAGTAAATACCCCTCTAATTGGCACTTATCACTCGCGCGTGCAACGTCTGTTGCCAATGTGCTAGCAATGGGCACTGAACTTCGAGGGCGCTTGTGGCCTGAAGGTCAAGGTGATGCAAATCCACGCCAGCCGAATACCAGCGATAAAAATCGTGCGAGTAACCGCCGAGTCGAAATCGACCTCTTATATCAACAACGCAGGGCTGAAAAATAATGATGTTTATTAAGCGGATGTTTAGTGCATTGATTGATATTTTCCGTAAAAAGTGGGTCATTACTTTACTCGGGCTAGTGGCGTTATCTTTGCTTATTTGGTTTGGCGGCCCGCTGGTTGCCATTGCGGGATCGGAGCCGTTAACAAGTCCCGTTTCTCGTTTAGTTGTGTTGCTTGTATTTGCGATGTTGTGGGGTTTTTACAATATTGTTCATCAAGCAAAAAGTAAAAAACAAAATGAGCAGACAGTAAAAACACTGTTGGATGGCGATGACACAAATCCTGCTGACGAAGCCTCGCAACAAGAGATAGAAACGCTGCGCTCACGTATCGTTCAGGCACTCGATGTAATGAGTAAAACCTCAGGTAAACGAGGCCGTGGTGCTTATCAACTGCCGTGGTACATCTTAATTGGTCCTCCAGGCACGGGTAAAACGACGGCATTACAAAATTCAGGATTGGAATTTCCGCTTCAAGAAAGCCTTGGTAATGATCCGCTAGCTGGCATTGGAGGGACACGTTACTGTGATTGGTGGTTTACTAATAAAGCCGTGTTGATTGATACCGCAGGTCGATATACCACGCAAGATAGCAATACAGATCAAGATTCTCGTGCTTGGTTCGGTTTTTTAGGCTTACTGAAAAAGCACCGTACTCGTCGCCCTATTAATGGAGCGATTATCACTGTGAGCCTTGCGAATTTACTCACCCAAACGCGAACTGAACGCAATTTGCATGCACGTGCAATCAAGCAACGCATCCTTGAGCTAAAAAATCAGTTAGGAATGCAATTTCCTGTCTATGTGATTTTAACCAAGGCTGACTTGATTGCTGGGTTTAATGAGTTCTTTGCCGACCTTACGGCAGAAGAAAGAGATCAAATTTGGGGCGTTACCTTTCCTGAGTCTGCCCCTAATTCTGAAAAAGGTGTTGTGGGGCTGTTTAATAAAGAATTTCACCATTTATTGACGCACTTACTTGAGAAGATGAACTCACGTCTTGCGGCTGAGCGTGACATAGATAAACGAACTCTTATTTATGAATTTCCTAAGCAACTACGGCTACTGCAAGCCGCCGCGGATGACTTTTTAAAAGAAATTTTTGCAGCTAATGCTTTTGAAGAGCCTCCTTTACTGCGTGGTGTATTTATCGCAAGTGCAACGCAAGAAGGTGTACCGATTGATCGGGTAATGAAAGAAACATCAGGTGGACTCGGCCTGAGCCAAGTACCTCTGCGCCAAGCAGGAGGAGAAGCGAAGGGCTTCTTTATCAAACGCTTGTTTGAAGATGTCATCATCAAAGAGCAATTTTTGGGTACAGTCAATCGTGTTCATCAAAAGCGAAACCGATGGCTACATCGCGCTGTCGTTGGTGTTAGCTGTACCGCCGTTGCTGTTATGGGCGGTATTTGGACTCAAAGTTATCAATGGAATAAATCACTGGTGGATAATTCACTGACTGCGGTAGAACGCTATCAGACTATTGTTGGCGATGGACTAAACGCTGATTTGGATGTGGTGAGTTTGATTGATGCACTCAATGAGCTAAAGCACCTACCCGCAGGTTTCGAGCAGTACATGCTTGATGACGAAGGCGTTAAACACTTTGGTCTTTATCAAGGTGAAAAGTTAGGTCAGCCTGCCCTTACTGCGTATCACCAAGCGTTACAAGGTGTTTTTGCTCAATTCCTGACTGCAGGGATTGAAAAAGAAATGCGTGACAACGTGCAGTATCGCGAATACTTGTACGAGACATTGAAGACTTATCTGATGCTGTTTCAACCTCAGCATTATGATGTAACGCAAGTCACAAGCTGGCTTGAAGCGTACTTTGATCGTGCTTATCCCGGTGAAATTAACGAGTCGTTACGTGCTGCGTTATTGGTTCACAGTAATAACCTCCAGCAGGCCGGTGTATTAAGTATTGCTATAAATGATGATGCGGTGAGCAGTGCACGTAACGTGCTGACTGCGATGCCCTTGTCTGAGCGTGCATATCAGCGTTTAAAACTGGAATACATCGATAGCCATGTGCCTTCATTTCGTTTAACGGATGTCTTTGGGTCCCAAAGCCTCACCATCTTTGAACGTAAAAGTGGAAAGCCGTTAAGCATGGGAGTTCCTGGGCTTTATACGTACAACGGATTCCATGGCGTTTTCCAGCTTGAAAGTAACCGAATGGTGAAACGTTTAATGGAGGACAGTTGGGTTTATGGTGATGAACTAGTCCTTCAGGAAGGCAATATAGATCATGTTGTAAAAGACGTTAGGTTTAAGTACTACCGTGATTACATTTATGAATGGACACAATTGCTGAATGATCTCCAGTTGAAATCATATCAATCCGCAGAACGCGGTTTGTCCCAAGCTAAAATTCTAGCTGGTCCTGAAAGGCCCGTTGAGGCCTTGATCCTTGCAGCGCAAAAACAGTTACGCCTTACTAAAATTCAGGTAAGTGAAGAAGCTGAGGCCGCAGGGAAAATAGCCTCCAGTGTTGCTAATGCCGCGTTACATAATCAGAAGCAACGGCTTAAACGTTATTTACCCTCAGATCTTGGAAAGACTGAAATTTCGTTGCCTGGTAAAGAAGTGGAAGATGCGTTTGGGGAGCTACTCAGTGTATCAGAAACGCAGCTAGAGGCGGTTCATGAGTCTTTTGTGCACTTAAATAACTACCTTGCCGAGCTAACCAGCTCTGGCAATAACGAGCGCATCGCCTATAAGAGCCTATTAGGTGAGAGTAATAACAAAACGGTTGGCGCTGCGATGAAAACCGTTAAAGCAAACCTGCCTTATCCTTTTTCTAGTTGGTTAGGCAACATTTCTTCGCAAACGTCCAAGCTTGCGAAAAAGGGCTCTCAACTGCACGTGAACGATATTTGGCAGTCAACGGTATTAAAAGAATATCAAACTCTGATAGAAGGGAAGTATCCGTTTAATCCTAAGTCATCACAAGATTTACCTCTTAAAGATTTTGAGCGTTTCTTTGGCTACAACGGCACATTAGATAGCTTTTTTAATCAGTATTTAGCGCCATTTGTTGATAAATCTAAGCATCAATGGCGGTTTGATAAATCGATTGGATTAAATGAAGAAAGCCTACAGGTTTTCGCGCAAGCAGAGATAATTCGTAAAGCTTTTTTTGATGTAGGTAGCCAAAAAGCCAAAGTAAGTTTTGGTATCAAGCCTATCTATTTAGATCAGCATATCAGTCACTTTAAACTTGAAGTGGGTAAGCAAGCAGTAACGTATCAACATGGACCTACTCGCGCTAAAACCTTGTACTGGCCGGGTGCTGGTCAGACTCGTGTTGTCTTTACACCGCCACAAACGGGGCATGTTGTCACTGAGTCTTATGGCGGAAGTTGGGGTTTATTCCGTTTATTGGATAAATCACTAAAAGCGCGACCAAAGTCCCGTAAAGACAATATTTTGATGGTGGATCTAAAAGGGAATAAAGCACAGCTAGAGCTCATTCCAAATAGTGCGATTAACCCATTCTGGTCTCGTGATATGGAGCGTTTTGCATGTCCAGCCACACTTTAAAACCAGGTTTTGGGTATTTTGGGAAAGTGCCTCAGCGTGGTGATTTTATTCAATCTCAGCTCTCAACGGGTTTCTCTAATAGTTGGAGTGAATGGTTACAAGCTGCAATGGCGGTTAGCCGAGAGCAATTAGAAGAATCATGGCTTGATTATTATATGACTGGGCCGATTTGGCACTTTGCTTTTTCTGCCAATGTCTGCGGCGAACAAGCCATGATAGGGAGCCTGATGCCAAGTGTTGATAACGTTGGCCGACAATTTTATTTCTCATTAGCGGCACCCATAGAGCAAGCGCCAATCGATTTTATGCTAAATCGAAAATGGAGCATCAAGGCCGAAGAACACATCCTACAAGTCCTTAACGATGAAGTGGATTTGGCCGCATGGGTGGAAGCGACTCAACAAGCGTGCTGGCATCACGATGTAACTCCATCTGCAGAGCCATTACGCATTCTAGTTGAGAGTAATCGCCATACCATTGCGGCAGAGCCCATGAGTGCAAGCCAGTTACTCCATCATAGCTATCAACAGCGATTTGGCCGTTATTGCGTATGGTGGACGAATGGTTCTGAATATGTTCCTGAATGCAGTGTTATTTCAAATGGGTTGCCTTTAGTTAGTCAATTTTCAGCTTTATTAGATGGGCGTTGGGAAGAGTGGGGATGGTAATGCAGGAAGCAAAATGGAATTACTTTTCATTCACACAATCGCATCCAGGGAAAGTACGTGCCTATAACGAAGATGCTTGCTTAGCCATGCAGAATGAAGGTGTGTGGGTGGTTGCGGATGGCATGGGAGGGCACTCAGCTGGTGATATTGCGAGCCGTATGTTGGTGGATATTATCGAGCAAAAAGTATCAAGCATTGGGCTGCCATTTTTAACCGTAGAGCATTTACATGAAGCATTAAGCGATGCCAATACACGTATTTATCAATTTGGTTATCACGATCTAGCAAAATCCATTATGGGTACAACGGCTGTTGTATTGTTTATTAAAGAACAGCAATTTCACTGTTTGTGGGTTGGTGATAGTCGGCTGTATTTGTATCGAGAAGGACAATTGCGGCAACAATCTCGGGATCATAGCCAAGTGATGGAAATGGTAGATAAAGGTCTATTGAATGAACGCGAGGCGGAACAACATCCAATGGCGAATGTGATCACTCGAGCAGTTGGTGTTGACGAAAATATCAGTATCGATCATTTATCTGGCTCGCTACGAAATGGCGATCAGTTTCTGCTGTGTTCCGATGGGTTAACTAAAGAACTTGCTGATTCTGAAATGGCGATATGTTTTAAAGCTACCAGTGTAAACGAAGTTGGTTTGGCTTTGATTCATTCTGCGTTAGTACGAGGGGCTTCAGATAACGTCACTTGCGCGGTAGTGAAAGCGGCCGAACATGCGATGGCGGAACCTACTACTGACTCAAATTATAGTGATGTCACCGTGCCTCTTTTTAATCATCAACGCATGACTTTACAAGGTGAATGATGTCGATATTTCCTTTTGAAGAATCTGCACAAATAGATATAGCAGCGCTAATAACGGCCATCACACCAGAGCAGCCTTGCGGTGAAGATCCAAGACATGACACTTCACCATTATCGGTCTATTACCAGCTAAAAAATGTTCGAAATAATGCTCGTACATTGGAGCGTAATGCACTGATTGATGGGGATCCGTTACTGAGTTTTGCAAACCAATGGCAGCCGCTGATTGATCAAGTCCCAGATCTTTTATTGAATGAAACCAAAGATCTAGAATTTACAGCATGGTACATCGAAGCGCTGATCCGTACCTACGGTTATGCAGGGTTAAACCACGGATTTATTGTTGCCACTCAGCTTATTGAACAGTTTTGGGATGGTTTGTATCCATGGCCTGATGAAGATGGTTTAGAAACACGGGTTGCACCTTTGATTGGATTAAACGGGGTAGAAGGAGAAGGCACCTTAATTATGCCTATTTCTTGCATTCCAATTACCGAGTACGACGGTGATCAAGCTTATGTGCTTTGGGAGTATGAACAAGCATGTGAAGTTGATCGTCTGGAGACGGAGAAAAAGCGTCATCGTATCGATCAGGGGGCGATTGAACTGAGTCGCTTTGAATCAGCGGTGAACCAGTCTAGTGGAAGCTTTTATGTCGATTTAGTGCGTGATATTGAAAATTGTATTTCATCTTATCAGCAACTTGTGACTGTGATGGATCAAGCATCAGGTCTCTCATTACCAACGTCACATATTTCAAAGCGACTACAAGCAGCTTTAGATGCTGTTAACCATATTGCCGCAGATAAGCTGCGACAAATGAATGAAGCTATGCCATCAAAAAAATCAGAGGAAGAACCTATATCCGAGATCGATGAGCAAGCGGAAAAGCATGAAAACCTCGCTGAGCAACAATTACGTACTCGACAAGATGCCATCTTACAACTGAAAACCATTTCAGACTTTTTTAGGAAAACAGAACCACATTCACCGATGTCGTATGCCATCGATCAGGTTGTGAGGTGGAGTGATCTCGCTTTACCCGATTTGCTTGCTGAGTTGATCGATGATGGCTCTGCACGACAAGGTTATTTCAGGTTAGTTGGCATTTCTTCTGACAATGACACCTCATCTTAACATTATGACACCAGCTAGAGAGAAGGGAGATAAATATGGAAAGTATCCACGGGAAGCTGTCTCGGGTACGAAAACCACGTGTTCACATTACTTATGATGTTGAAACAGAAGGATTAACCGTCAAAAAAGAATTGGCGTTTGTTGTTGGTGTTATGGGGGATTTTGCCGGTCATAACACCGATGACGTGAAACCGCTAAAAGACCGTCGATTCATACAAATTGATCGTGATAATTTTGATGATGTCATGAAACGTATGAGCCCCGCCTTGAACTTTAAAGTGGATAATACGTTGGCAAATGATGGCACAGAGTTGGCCGTCAACCTGGCATTTTCTTCAATGAAAGATTTTGAGCCAGCCGCCGTTGTTAATCAGGTTGAGCCGTTGAAAAAGCTGCTTGAAACACGCAATAAATTACGTGACTTAATGACCAAAATTGACCGCTCTGAAGATTTAGAAAATGTGTTGGAAGCGGTATTAAACAACACTGAGAATCTCAATAAATTAGCGGGTGAACTGAACCTTAATGATGATACGGAGACATCGCCGAAACAACCAGAAGGAGAAGGGGTGTAATGAACATGCAAACTCAGGAGCTACTTGATCCTACAGTAGAAGAAACTAGTCAATCGTTTTTAGAGCAGGCTCTCGTTGCGACTAAACAAACAGAAGCTTCACGTGCCGAAGAGTTATTGCGCACGCTGACAGAAGAAGCATTGAAGGGAACATTGACGTGGAATAAAAACTTAACGGTTACGTTCAATGAAGCCATTAAGTCAATAGATAGCATTATCTCAACACAGTTGGCTGAAATAATGCACCGTGCTGAATTTCAGAAGTTGGAAGGGAGTTGGCGTGGTTTACACCACCTTACAATGAGCTCAGATACTGGACAGACGTTGAAAATTCGTATGTTTAATATGAGTAAGAAAGAACTGCATAAAGATCTTAGTAAGGCGGTGGAGTTCGATCAAAGCCAAATATTTAAGAAAGTCTATGAGGCTGAATTTGGAATTGCAGGCGGTGAGCCTTATGGTGCATTGGTCGGTGATTATGAATTTACCAACCACCCTGAAGATATTGAAATTCTTGGTCTAATGTCAAATGTTGCCGCTGCAGGTTTCTCCCCATTCCTATCGGCGGCATCGCCTGGACTATTTGGTTTTTCTGAGTGGGAAGAGTTAAATAAACCACGTGATTTAGAGAAAGTGTTTGAGTCAATGGAGTATGCACAGTGGCGTTCGTTCCGTGAGAGCCCTGATTCTCGCTTTGTTACCTTAACCATGCCGCGTGTGCTTTCGCGTTTACCTTATGGTAAAGCAACCTTACCGACAGAAGAGTTTGGTTACGAGGAGTTTTCGGTTGATGAGGCCAGTGGTTTAGCTGTCGACGTCAAGCATGAAGAATATTGTTGGATGAATGCTGCTTATTCCCTTGCGACTAAAATGACGCATGCTTTTTCTGAATCAGGCTTTTGTACGGCAATCCGAGGTGCTGAAGGTGGCGGTAAGGTTGATTTTCTTCCGGCTCATAGCTATTTGAGTCATGAGGGAGATCCAACATTGAAGTGTCCGACCGAAGTCGGTATCACAGATCGCCGTGAAGCTGAATTGGGTAAGTTGGGCTTTTTACCTATATGTCACTATAAAAACACAAATTATGCTGCATTTTTTGGTGGTCAAACTTGTCAAAAACCGACTAAGTACGATACACCAGATGCATCAGCTAATGCTGAAATATCGGCTCGTTTACCGTATATCATGGCCACTTCTCGCTTTGCGCATTATTTGAAGGTGATGGCGCGCGATAAGATTGGTAGTTTCATGGAAGCTGATGATGTCGAGCGTTGGTTGAACCGTTGGATCTCCTCTTATGTCAATGCATCAGAAGGTGCAGGCCAAGAAAGTCGAGCTAAATACCCCTTAGCAAGTGCGAAAGTCAAAGTACAGGAAATCCCAGGTCAACCTGGTGCGTATAATGCGGTGGCATGGCTTCGACCTTGGTTGCAAATGGAAGAGCTGACAACATCTTTGCGGTTAGTCGCAAAGATCCCTGAAGTTGGTTGATATTATTCAAATCAACTTGAATTGGTGAATGCTTTTATATTTAAATAAATAAGATCCGATAACGGTTGATATATTTAGAGCTGGTCAAGTAGCCAGCTCTAATACTTTAAATGGTGATCATCGTTGGTTAATCCAAAGCTTTCATTTATCTCTGAAGAATTATTACCTCTTAATAAGTGTCAGAATGAAAAAGCGCATGACTTATACGCTAAAAGCCAGCTTGTTGATGCTTTCTTAGAGACTAAGGATGATGCTCTATCGTTAAGAATGTGGCTTGATATCGATACCTGCTTTAATGATGGTGAATGTAATAAGCAATCATTAACGGCGTTATTATTGTCTGCCATTGTCGCTATTGATAAAAAAATATCCAAACAGTTGGATCAAATACTGCATGCCAAGGAATTCAAGAAACTTGAATCAAGTTGGCGAGGGGCTGAATATTTAATTGATCAAGAGAATGAATATGATACTGAGAAAAAATGTAAAGTTAAGCTACTGCATTTGACATGGAGTGAATTGACTCGAGATTGTTCAAAGGCGATTGATTTTGACCAAAGTGATTTTTTCAGAGTAATTTATAATAATGAGTTTAACATGCCTGGTGGAGAGCCTTTTGGCTTGTTAATTGGCGATTATAAAATAACGCATCACTTACATGGTTATCAGCATGCTAATGATATTGACACCTTACGGAAAATCGCCCAAACCGCAGCTGCATCTTTTTCTCCCTTTATTACATCGGCTGATCCTAGTTTTTTTGGTGTTGATAATTTTTCGGAATTAGCTTCTGTTACACATATAGAAACGCAGTTTTCACAGCCTGAGTATATTGAATGGCAAAGTGTAAGAGCAATGGAAGATGCTAAATTTTTAGGTATCACTCTACCCGATATACTTCTTCGATCACCTTATCTTCCCGATGGTTCAAGAAGAGAAAAGTTTTCTTATCGAGAGTCGATATATCACTCAGAAGATGGTTATTTATGGGGAAATGCGGCTTATGCTTTTGCTGCCGTAGCAGTGCGTGCTTTTTGTGAATCAGGGTGGTTTTCACATATACGTGGTGTGCAAGCCGGTAAGTCTCGACAAGGCTTAGTGGTAAAAGTACCGCAAAGTCATTTTTGTGTAACGCGTCGATTAAAAAAGAATAAGATGTCAGTTAACTTACAGGTCGGTGATAGACTTGAAAAACAATTATCTGATAGCGGCTTTATACCTATATCTTCTGTCTATGAGACAGAGTTTTTGTCCTTTTATAGTAACTCGTCAGTCAATGAATCAAAAAAGTATTCATCAGAATCTGATGTGATAAATGCACGCTTAGCATCAATGCTGCAATATATTTTATGTGTATCAAGGTTTGCTCATTACATCAAAGTAATTGGCCGAGACAAAATAGGATCATTTGAAACCGCAGATCAGATAGAGCGTTATTTTCAAAAGTGGCTAATGCAGTACACTACATCGTCTGATTCATTATCAGATGAAATGCGTTCTAAATATCCACTCCATGAGGCAAGAATAAGTGTTAAAGAAAAAGTGGGGAAAAGAGGGTGCTTTTATTCTGTCATTCACTTACGCCCTCACTTTCAATTAGATCAAATGGTTTCTAATATTCGATTAATTACAGAACTATCACCAATATCAAATTAAAAATGGATAAAGTTATGGAAAGCTTAAATATTCGCTTACAGCAGGAAAGTATTAAAGATATTCTCTGTGATTATATGGATGTTCTAAAATCGCAACCGACAGATAGTGATTTACGCAGCAATTTCATTGAGCTTCTTTGTATTGATGGACAGCTTGAGCGAGCTGATCAGCAACTCTCGTTGTTGATAAAACAATATCCTGAGTATCTAGTCGGTGGAAATAACCTACGTCAACTTATTCATGCGGCACAAGCAAGAGCTGATTTCTTTTCAGGAAATGCCACTGTTCAATTGTTGAAAGGTGAGACTAAAAGCTTTGAAAATTTGGTCGCTTTAAATGTGGCTCGATGCCGAAAAGATGATTCTGGGGTAAAAGAGCACGCGGAAAAATTAGAGTTAGAGCGTTGCAAGTCTGCTTTTACCGTTAACAATATTAGCGTGCCTGACTGTCGAGATCTTGATGATAGTTTGGCTGGTTATATCGAGTTGTTCGGGACCGATGGGCAATATTATCTTGTTCCATTTTCTGAAGTATCTCATCTGCAGTTTATGCCAATAACGTCCTTAGTTGAATATATTTGGCGCAAGGTAAGCATCGAAGTTATTGATGGGCCAAGTGGTGATGCTTTTCTTCCTATAACCTATATTGACAGTAAAACCGATGCTCAAAAATTGGCGCGTGAAACGGACTGGGTGGAATTACCCAATACACCCGTTGTTATTGGCCAAGGTCAAAAGATGTGGCTAGTTGGCGATGAAGCGTTTCTTCTTGCTCAGTGTGAGTTAATGGAAAAAATGGCTTAACGTTGACGAGATACTAAATCATGTATGTGCCGTTAAAACCATCGCTATTGGATAATCTCATTGATGACACACCGGAAATTACAACGGAACAACCTATTACCTATAGCTTACAGGCGCTAAAAGATAGTGTGCGTAGAGATATCGAGTGGTTGCTCAATTCTCGCCGTTCTTGGCTTACGTGGTCGAAACATCTGGAAGAATTAGATATTTCAGTGATGAATTACGGTTTACCTGACTTTTCTTCGATGCCATTTAGTAGCAGTGACGGGCGTAGCTACTTGTGCCGAATTGTAGAAGAAACGATAACTCGATTTGAACCTAGATTTGATGCTGTTTTTGTCACTGTATTAGAAGACGGCGCGCCGGAAGATCGTGTGTTACGACTTCGTATTCAAGCCATATTTCGTGTTGGAACTGAACAAGAAGAGCTTATTTTCGATTCTGAAGTTGAGCCAGTGAGTTTAGGGATCAAGGTAGAGGAGTCTTAAAATGAGCGATGATTTATTAAAATATTACAATCGTGAACTGGCCTACATGCGAAAAATGGGGGCTGAGTATGCGGAGAAGCATCCAAAAATAGCAGGTCGTTTACGATTGAGTGATAGTCAAATTGAAGACCCGCACGCATCACGAATGATGGAAGGCTTTGCTTTATTAACGGCGCAAATTAGACGTAATTTAGATGACAGCTATCCGCAATTGACGGAAGCCTTGATTGGTCAACTTTATCCTGACTATCATGCCACGATCCCCTCTATGAGTGTGATTAAAATGGCAGCAAAAGATAACATCGGTGTCGGTTTCTCTATTGATAAAGGTGAATCAGTTGAACTGGTTGCAGATCATTTCAAGCGTTGCCATTTTCAAACTAGCTACTCGGCTGAGCTATGGCCGTTTGACTTGAGCCAAGTGAGCTTCGAGAACTCCCCATTTCACGCCCCTGAACCGCATTTTAATCGGGCAGCCCGCTCGGTACTTAAGCTGAAATTAACAGGAACAGATGGTGATCATCGATTAAGCCATCATGCTTTTTCTTCATTGAGGTTCCATTTAGGCGGGCTTTCTCATATTAGCTATCAACTCTATCTCTATTTGTTACGTTATGCCGTCGGGATTGCAATTGTTCCTAAAAATCACCCTCAGAATGTTAAGTACATCAGTTCAAAGCACATTAAAGCGACTGGGTTTGAGGCGCAGCAATCTGTTATTCCATATCGTCAGCAAAGTTTTTCTGGTTATAGGCTGTTAGTCGAGTATTTCTTATTGCCAGAGAAGTTTCTATTCATTGACTTAGTTGATCTCGAACCTCGTTGGTTTGGGGATAGTGATGAGGCTGAATTATTCATTTACTTCGATGAGCCATCAGATCTTATGGTGAAGCAGCTAGCAAAAGAAAATGTCTTGCTGGGGTGTGTGCCCGTTATTAATTTATTTGAAAAACAGGTTGAGCCGATCGCGCTTGATCACGTGAGTCATGAATACCCGATTGTACCGTCATATAATCAATCTGAAGCAAATGAAGTGATCAGCGTTGAGCGTGTCACTGCTTACAACTGGCATAACACGGAAGTTGAAGTGATGCCGTTTTATGGTGGGGAACATCCCAATTATTTATCTGACAGTGAGTTGTACTGGAATATTCGTCGAGAAGATGTGAATTGGGCGGGTGGGTTTGACGAACCCGGCCGTGAAACATTCATATCAATAGTCGATCGCTATTCCAAACATTTTGATCCTGCTGAAAAAGATCGGTGGAGCTTAAAAATAGAGACCCTGTGCAGTAATCGAAATTTAGCTTCTCGACTTCCATTTGGTGGCGGGCAGCCTAAAGTTTTTTTAACGCAGCAAGGTGACGTATTTGAAAAGGTACGTTGTTTATTTCCGCCAACAGAACCTATTCGCCCTCGGTTACATGATAGCACCCGCTGGCAGCTAGCGAAGTTATTAACACTCAATAGCTTTACTGATGGAAATAGTCTGGCAACGCTGAAAGAAACATTAAGGCTATATGATTTTAAAGCCTCCCCCCAAACAAAAGTGCTGATTGATGCCATTGTTGGGTTGAAGGTTACACCTGCAACGGCACGAGTGAATCAAGAAGGGCGTGTAGGATTCTGTCATGGGTCTGATATCGACCTCACTTTTTCAATTAATGACGTACAAGAACCCATGATATTTTTGTTCAGCAATGTATTAGCCCATTTTTTTGCGCAATACGCGGCTGTGAACAGTTTCACTCGCCTTCGGGTGTGGCTGTATGGACAAGAGCAAGCTTTTCATGAGTGGCCAGCGACGGCTGGTGGGAAGGTACTGCTGTGAGTAAAGCGATTGATTTAACAGACTTTCAAGGACGAGAACTTTACGAAGTAATATATGCCCTACATCGACACTATATTAGTACTGATGGCCATTTCGAATTAGGTTCTGATGCATTTATTGATGATGAAACAATACGGTTTGTTGCATCGCAGCATCTTGGCTTTGCAGCCAATGAAGTGACTGTTCGACCTGAAAAAAGTGGCGAGGGTTTAACATTAGAGGTCAGCTCTTTTGGATTAACGGGGGTTGCAGGGGTATTACCTCAGCATTATACCGAATTGATTTTGCAGCGTATGAAACGTAAGGATTACGCGTTAAGAGATTTTCTTGATTTGTTTAATCACCGACTTATTTCCCTCTATTATCGATCTTGGGAGAAATATCAGTATTCAGTTCATCATCAACGTCACCTATGGGGGCAACCAACAGATATACATCAAGCACTCCAATCGTTAACAGGTTCTATCGATGATAGTGATATTTATTGGGGAGGGTTGCTGGCTAAAACGGTGCGAAATGTCGCATCTATGAAAGCCATTATTTCTCACACGCTTAAATGTGATGTTGATGTTGATGAATTTGTTGGACGGTGGATCCCACTTCAAGGTAATGAACAAACAGCATTATGCTCACGAGCTGAACCTGACGGACTTCACGCTCAATTAGGCCGAACAACGGTATTGGGTAAGCAAGTTTGGAATGTTAATGCCGCAATTAGGATTGTGCTTTACGTACAAGATGCACAGCTAACACGACGACTTATCCAAAAAAGCGTTTTAATGACCCGCCTAAATAATCTTGCCCGGCATTTTGTCCCGCAGTCCACGCAGGTGGATTGGGAGGTACAAACGTATTATGCCGATCTTCCATTGGCCGCTCTGGGAAGTGAAACCCAATTAGGTCTGAGCGCGATGCTAGGCATGTCGTCTTTACTTGCGACTAAGCCAGTGAAAATTTCAATTAATTAGTATTAGCTAAAGGTAATCTATGTCGACAATGACGTTGAAGTCGTTGGTGGAAAAACTCACACCTGACGCAAAAAGGACACTGGAATCTAGTGCCGCATTAGCAAATTCTCGTAGCCACTCAAGCGTAGAAGTGTTGCACTGGCTGTGTTGTATTTTGGACGCACAAACCACTGAATATAAAGCAGTAAGTCAATTCTTTGCAATCGATGATGCAAAGCTCAAGAATGATTTATTGGTTAGGCTTGAACGCCTACAAACAGGCTGTGAGGATGCTCCTGGTTTAGCGATTCATACGGTTACTTTACTTCGACAGGCATGGCTCGCCGCGACGATTGAATTTGGTGATAACAGTCTTGGTATTGTCCATTTATTTTATGCACTGTCAGCTGATGAAAGCTTGTCTTCTTTTGTTAGCTTATATAGTCAAGAAATTACAAAAATAGAACCCGCAAAGCTATTACATATTTGGCCTGAATTGAATAACAGCGTAGCGAGTGAAGCATCATCAGCAACCTCATCCAGTGCTTTACCTGCGTTAGAGCAATTTACGATGGATCTCACAGAGCAAGCTAGAAGTGGCGAGATTGATCCTATTGTTGGACGAGATGATGAAATTCGTCAGATGATCGATATTTTGTCTCGTCGCCGTCAAAATAATCCGATATTAACGGGTGAAGCTGGGGTCGGAAAAACGGCCGTTGTCGAAGGTCTAGCTTTACGAGTTGTAGCTGGCGATGTCCCTGATAGCTTAAAAGGGATCGCTATTCGTTCTCTTGATCTTGCGTTGCTTCAGGCGGGGGCGGGGATGAAAGGGGAATTTGAAAATAGACTGAAATCAGTTATTCAAGAAGTTAAATCTTCGCCAGTCCCTATCATAATATTTATCGATGAAGCACATGCCATGGTAGGGAGTGGGGGGCAAGCTGGTCAAAGTGATGCGGCTAATATCTTAAAGCCTGCACTCGCTCGTGGTGAACTTAGAACGATTGCGGCAACGACTTGGGCTGAATATAAAAAGTACTTTGAAAAAGATGCGGCGTTAGCTCGCCGATTCCAAGTGGTAAAGGTTGAAGAACCGAGTGAAGACCTTGCAGTTGCTATGTTGCGCGGTTTACTTCCCGTGATGGAAAAACACCATGGAGTGAGTATTACCGATCAGGCGTTACAAGCCGCCGTTAAATTATCGAATCGTTACATTAGTGGGCGACAGCTACCGGATAAAGCTGTGGGGTTACTTGATACTGCGTGTGCTCGCGTAGCAATGAGCCAAGCAACAACTCCTGCAAAGGTTGAGCGATTAACAAAAGCACTTGAACAAAAGCTTGTTGAAATTAATCAGTTGGAAAAGGAGCAAATAACGGGTTCACCTCACCAAGAGCAAATCGCTGAACTGAAACGACAGCATGACGAAAAAGAAACAGAACTTCATATCTACAACAACAACTGGCAACTTGAAAAAACGCAGGTAGAGCAAGCGCATTTATTAGTAGCTGAACTGCTTGAAGGCAATGAACAGCCACAAGCTCATGAAGAATTAGTGGCGATCAAACAATCTTTTGCAATCAATAATGAACCTATGGTGTTCTTTGAGGTTGATGAACACTTAATTGCAGAAGTGGTTGCAGACTGGACGGGAATTCCTGTAGGACGCATGCAGTCGGATGAAATTGAACAAATATTGTCACTTGAAAAACATTTAAAGCAACGTGTTATAGGGCAAGATCATGCACTAGATCATTTAGCTGAAGTCGTTAAGATTTCACGTGCCAACCTAAATGATGAAAATAAACCCAACGGTGTCTTTTTGTTGTCAGGTCCAAGTGGTGTAGGGAAAACTGAATCGGCATTAGCTTTAGCTGAGCAAATTTACGGTAGTGAAGCACACATTACGACAATTAACATGTCAGAGTATAAAGAGGAGCATAAGGTTTCATTGTTACTTGGTTCGCCTCCTGGCTATGTTGGGTTTGGTGAAGGGGGAGTGCTCACTGAGGCTGTCCGGAGAAAACCCTATAGCGTGGTCTTATTGGATGAGATAGAAAAGGCTCATCCAGGCGTTCAAGATATTTTCTATCAAGTTTTTGACAAAGGGACGATAAAGGATGGTGAAGGGCGAGATATCGACTTCAAAAATACGATTATTATTCTTACCTCGAATATAGGTACTGACTTGATCATGCAGCTTTGCGAAGATCCTGACATGATGCCAAGTCCAAAAGGGTTAACGGATGCGTTGCAAGATGAATTGTTAAAAGCATTTAAGCCTGCATTTTTAGGACGGATGAATATTATCCCCTTTTTCCCATTAACACAGACTGTATTAAAAGACATCGCTCAATTACAGCTAAACCGATTAGTGACACGTTTTAAAAAAAATTACGGTGCGCACTTTGAATATAGCGATGATATTATCAACTGTTTAATTGACTTATCACATGAGCCAAGTGCTGGCGCTCGTATTATTCAGCAAAATATACAAAAAACACTATTGCCAATATTATCAACTAATATATTAAATAGGATTTCAGTCAATAGTCCTATTGATAAAATCATACTTAGTGTTAAAGATGATAATTTCACCGTAGATATAAAATAAACAACATTTATTCTCATATGGTTTTGTGAGCCATTTTCAAGAAAATAAAAATGAAAATTGCGCTACTCGCTGTGTGTGTAATTATAACTCGTGATTTTTATTATCTAGAAATTTAATTCTATCTTTATGGTTAATGCTATCAGGAATGCTGGTGGCATTAAGTTTAATGCGCAAATGATTAATTTAAATGCAAAAAATGAATGCTAATAGGAGATTTGCATGCAAGCGAATACTTACCTGAAATATGGTGATATCAAGGGTGAAGCTACAGCCGAAGCTTATAAAGAGATGATTACACTTCTTTCTGTAGACTGGAGTGTGGGTCGTGAAATCACATCATTTACAGGTACAGCTCAAGACCGTGAAGCCAGTGCTGCTCGTTTATATGATATGACTATCACTAAACTGCAAGACTCAGCCTCTACTGCTTTATTTAAAGAAGCGACTATCGGAATGGGTGTTCAAGCGGTTTTCCACATGACTAAGCAAGGTAAAGATGGTGTGGAAGACATCATGAATATCACGCTTACTGATGCAATGATTTCATCTTATGCTGTATCAGTACAAGATGACCGTCCAATTGAAACTATTACTATTTCCTACACACAAATGGAAATGAATGTAATGCCATCAGATGATACGAATAAGAAAGGCGATACATTACGTTACGCATATAGTGGCACGAAAGGTCAATCAATGTAATTTCTGTGGGGTGGTTTACCACCCCATAGTTAATATGGTTAATAGGTAAAATGCAGAAAACATCACAAGAAAAAAACAGCATTAAAATATCGACGCTGCTGGGTCTGGATGCTCTTATATTAACAAGCTTTGATTATAATGAAGCTTTCTCTGAATTGTTTTCACTAAAAGTAAATGCATTTGCTAATGGCGTAATCATTGATAGAAATGCACTTATAGGATCTAAAGTAACCATTGAGTTTGAATATAATGTTGATAAGCAACCTATTACACGTTACTTCAGTGGTGTTGTTTCGCAATTGGAATGCGTAGGTAGTCGTGTTCCTGATAGTGCTGACGGTAAGCTATATCAAGATTATATTTTAACGGTTCGTCCTGATTTTTATTTAGCGAGTTTTAAGAATCACTATAAAATTTATCAAGATAAAATGCTTGAAGAGATTGTCGGTGAGGTGTTTGGCCGGCATAGCATTGCTTTTAGAGATGACAGAGTAAAATCGTATCCTATCTATGGCTATAAAGTGCAATACCATGAAACGGATTTAGATTTTATTCTGCGCTTGCTACAAGAAGAAGGCATATTTTTCTTTTTTGAGCATAGCCCAGATACGCACCAGTTAGTGTTAGCTGATTCGATTGAAAGCTATACGCAATGTGAAGAAGGTGCAGTGAATCACATGACAGGTTCATACAACGAACCTCATGTTCACCATTGGACGACAGGTTTACAGTTAGCTATTGGAGCGAGTGCCGTTTCAGGCTTTAATTTGGAAAGCCCAAGTAATCCCCCTTCAGGGGTTCATAGCCAGTGTACTCAAGGGATAACCCCTCCTGAAAGTGAGTTATATCAATATCAGGCTGAATCTGGTTTTAATCCTAGAGTTGATTTTTGTAGCAGTAATATTCTAGATGCATTACAACGTGACACGATGTCATGTAACGGATCCAGTAATTGTCGCTCATTCACGGTCGGTAAAACCTTTACTTTTTCTGATCATGAAGACCCCGCCCAAGTGGGAAAAACATATGTTATCAGCCAGCTGCATCTTCATGTGGCTATTCATTCTCAGATGGGATCGCAGAAAGAAGCTCAACAAGTTATTCATAACCAATTTAGTTGTGTTCCCGAAACTGTCGCATACCGTCCGCATAATATTATTACCAAGCCAAGAATTCACGGCGTACAGACTGCCATTGTTTCAGGTAAAGAAGGTGAAGAAGTTTACTTAGACCCACTTGGCCGGGTGAAAGTGAAGTTCCATTGGGATCGTGAAGGTGAATATCACGAAAATAGTTCGTGTTGGATCCGAGTTGCTCAAGGTTGGGCTGGCGCTGGCTGGGGAAGTTTCTTTACTCCGCGCGTTGGGCAAGAAGTACTTGTTGATTTTGTTAATGGAGACCCAGAGCAACCTGTGATTTGTGGCTCACTCTATAACGCAAGTCAAGTGCCACCTTATACTAGCGGTGCAGTTAATGGTATTAGAACTCGGTCACTTGAAGGTAGAGGTAGCAATTTTAACGAGATTCGTTTTGATGATACCAAGGATAATGAACACTTAGCGATCCATGCTGAGAAAAATCATTATGTGACTGTAGAAAATGACCATATTGAGCAGGTTGATAATAATCACCAACTATCCGTGAAAAATGATCAGATGGTTATTGTTGAAAACAACCAACAGCTGACAGTAAATAATGACCATATTGTCGATGTGAAAAATAATCAATCCAATAAAGCTGGGAAACAAATAGTGATTGACGCTGGCAGTGAGATCACCCTAAAAGCAGGGTCAGCCTCTATTACTATGTCTAGCGGAGGGGATATTAGTATTCAAGGTTCAAATATTAGTATTAATGGTCAAGCCATTACCCTAAAAGCAGGGCAAATTGCACTTAACTAGCTGTTTGAGTAGCAATCGACGGTAGGAGAGCTTTAGCAAACAAAAGTAAAAATTAAAGTTAATGAGTGCTAAGGCTTAGTTTTATTTTGATTTAAGTGTTGGTTAGGTAGTTATGCCCTTATTATTTTCGCCATTAGTGCTAAAAGTTGGTGTTGAGTCAGATCAAGAAAAGCTGTTTGGTCAAGAGAATATAGCAGCTGAATGGATTGGTTCTGAATCCAATCAAGGGCGAGCACATTTAACTATATATGATCTATCATTAGATTATATTGCTCGCTTGACTCAATTATTTCATCAGTGTGTCGATAGTCTTCCTGACGATTGGCAGTCTCATCCTATCTTATTTCTGACACCTGCGTTAGGTTCAAAAGATAGTACTGCTTCGCTATTTAATTCGTATTGTAAAGTCTTACCCTCTTTAGCTGAACATAGGGAAATTTACTTCTACCCTTATGGTCGTTCGGCATGCCTGCTTGCTCTTAAGCAAATAGAAAATCTTTTTAAACAAGAATATGCTTCTAAATTATTGATTATTTCTATAGATACTCATCAGCGATTATGTCCAACATCGTCAAAATCATATAGCGATATTCAATGTTATGAAGAACCACATATAACAGCTTGTGATAGTGCGGCGTTAGTTAACGTTGAATATTCTAAGGTGGGTTTAGTTATTAATTGGTATGGAAAGGTTGCACTAACGCGAGTAAATGAACCGGGGCAAGGTGTGGCTAATCTATTTTATTTATTTAACAAACAGTACCAATCTTCTATTGATGCGATCCACCTTCCTTTGAATAATACATCAAGAATGGCTAATGAATGGCTTGGGCAACTCTCTGAAATAGCTTCCTCATTAAGTAGTGATCTGAAGTGCTTCTTTAATGGTGTTCGAGTCGGAGACTTAGGTACAACTGTCGGGCTGTTTAATTTACTGCACACTCAAAGTTTGTATCAAAAAGGCGAATTAGAATCTGGACAATCTATCTTACAATTAGATATCTCTGATGGTTTATACCAGAGTGCAGCCCTATTTGGCTGGGAAAGTGAAAAAAGTGATGCTGCATAATGAGTTTGGTTATTGGCATTAAACTCAAGGCCAGCGATGGCATGGTATATCACTTTGTGACTACTCCTCAGCAGGCTGGTAATCTTGATGCTGTTACTTTTAACCATCCTTCTGCTGCCCATATATTAATAAAAATGTTTGAGCATCTTTACGAAGGTGTTCATGGTCGTGATTTATTGTCTGTTGCTGAATTGGTTGAACCAACCTTGGCAAGACGAGCGCGATTAGAGCCATCTGCGTATAAGACTGAAATATTGCAAGTCTTAAACCAAGCACTCATGAAGCAGCGTTTGTCCTGTTTAAGGATGCCAGAGACAAAGCCCGTAATTGCACATGAAGAACAACCCAGTATCCCACCTGTTCAAAGCCAGGCATCGTTACCCAAAGCTGGCGGTTCTACACAGCAAAAGGAGACTGTTGGTGATGATGCAATACGGATGGATACGCCAGCTGTATCTTTAAGTGAAACTGAATTTTGTGGTGACCCCGTTTCGATGGTAACGGGTGAGGAAGTACTCTCACTTACCGATGTAACATTAGCTGGAGGGCATTCGCTTGAGTGGGGGCGTATATATCGTTCTGGTCAATGTAATATTGACATTGGCATGGGATTTGGCTGGCGAAGTAAATTCCAATACGAGTTAAGCTTGGTTGATACATCGGAAAAAAAAGAGCTTCCGAAGCAATGGTGTTTTACCGATAACGAAGGTAGCACATTGTTTTTCGATGATGTCGATATTGGCGCTGTTAGCTATCAAATTCGTGCTGGTGCTAGTCTGTACCATCATCCAGAAAAATATCATTTGTTACGCCTAAAAGATGGCCGTCAAATTCGCTTTAACTGGCTTCATGGTGCCTGGCGAATGGACAAACTCCGTATCAATCAAACTGTCCAATATGGTTTTCAGTATTCAGTTGCTGGAAGAATGACAGGTATTGATATTAATGGTTACCTTGTATTAGCACTAAGGTACGACCGCAGCGGTCATCTTATTTCAGTTGAAGTCCCTCAAGTTTCTAAAAATGATCCGATCATTGTGCTTGCCTCTTATCAATATGATGAGAATGGTCATCAGATCTCTGCAACTAATCGTAATCAGCAGACTGAGCACTATCAATACCGTGATGATCATTTGATAACTTGTCGTACTCGTGCATCCGGGTTTCGTCATTATTTTGAATGGCTAGGTGACGGTAAAAGCGCTAAATGCTGTAGCCAGTATGGCGATAAAGGCAATTATCATTACCAATTTGATTATGACGATCAAGCTAAGGTCAGTATCAGTACTGATAGTCGCGGTCATCAATGGCACTATCGACATAACGAACAAGGATTACTGCTTGAGAAAGTGAGCCCGAAAGGGGCGCGTTGGCAGTATTACTATAATCAACTGGGTTTAAAAGTCACCGAGATAGCGCCTAATAACGGGGTGACGCATTATCGCTACAATAATCAAGGATTATTAGCTGAACTAGAAATGCCGAGTGGTGAATTAACGGCTTTTCGTTATAACCGTTTTGGCCAATGTATTGAGCAAGTAAACACACAGGGCTTAGTGACTTCCCATCGCTTTAATAGCCTTGGATTATTACTTTCAACGACACATCCAGATGGGCGTAATGATGAATACCTTTATGATCATCAAGGTCGATTGACTAAGCAGCTAGCGGCTAATGGTGATCAGCTACAATATTGGTGGAATGAACGTGGCTTGCTTGATGCTGTAAAAGTGAATAATGCACTTACACGTTATAGCTATGATAGTACTAGTGAAATAAATGGTGTCGCTTATCCTGATGGGAAGGTTGCCGCTTTTCAACGTGATAGCAGTGGTAATATCACTAAAAGTAGCCAATATCATCCAGGATCAGATGAACCCGTAATAACCCATTCGTTCGAGTATGATCAGGCCGGGCGTATTGTTAGCCATACCGATCCTATTGGCCGTAAATTACGGGTGATTTGGGGGGGATTATCTCAGCCTGAAGCGCTTATTCAAGCTGATGGCAGTCATATTGCTTACCAGTATGATGAAGAGAGAAACCTCGTAGGTATTAGCCGAAGTGATGGTTGTTGTTATCAACTGGAATGGGATGAAGAAGAGCGCTTGAGTCGCACTGTCGGCTTTGATGGACGCGAACAGCACTACCGTTACGATGAGAACGGAGAGTTAATCGCACTCCAAGAAGCCGACAGAAATGTTCGTATACAGCGAGATATTGCAGGGCGTGTGACGACTATGTTTGCCGTGTCTGCAAGCGGCACACGAGACAGCATTCAGTTCCACTATGATGATGCTAATCGCCTCATTAATGCCAATACAGCGACAAGAAAATTACGCCAAGAGTGGCTGTTGCATTCGCATCCTGTTGCCACTTGGCAAGATCATCATCAGTTTCAATATGGTTTTAACCGCCAAGGGTTACGTCAGCAGTTAGTACTGGCTGATAGCCAAAATATCACCTACCAGTATGACGCTAATCAGCAATTGAGCCAGATCTTGCTTAATGGTGAGATGATCCTCGATATATCACATGATAATCAAGGAAGGGAGTGTCAACGCCAACAAGGTAATGGGTTTAATCTGAATACACACTATGACGAACAAGGCCGCTTGTCTCATCAGCAGTGGAATACGCCATTAAGTGATAAAAAAAGTAGCCACGACCGCCATTATTTTTACGACCAAGCCAGTCAACTCACCCGTATTCATGATCGCCACCTAGGTGAACAAGCCTATAGCTTTGATGCGCTAAACCAACTTCAATCACACCGTATTGGCTTAGATATTCATCGTTATAAGTTTGATAGCTTTGGTAATCCGGTATCTGAATCAAGTGTGGTCGAGCAAGATCAACTATTAGCGCACAAGGATATTGCGTTTAATTATGATCTGTACGGTAACCAGATCCTCTCACGCTCCCAGAGTGCGACCCAGCATCGCCAATTCAATGGGCTTAATCAACTTGTTCAAGTTAATCATCAAGGCCGAACAAGTTTTTATGAATACGATGCGCAAGGGCGCCGTAGCCGTAAAGTGACCGAGCAAGAAATGGTTGATTTTCTGTGGGATGGTGATCAACTCATTGGCGAATATCAGCAAGGCCAGTACCGCTGGTATATCTATGCACCGAATGATTTCACCCCACTGGCTTTGATTGATAACGGTGAAGTCTACTATTTCCACACCGATCACCAAGGCACACCCCTGGCGATTACCGATAGTTGCGGAGAAACGGTATGGCAAGCCAATTATCGTACCTTTGGCTTTGCTGATATCACCATAGAAAAAGTCAAAAACCCCCTGCGCTACCAAGGGCAGTATTTTGATGACGAGTCAGGCCTGCACTATAACCGCTTCCGTTACTACGATCCGATCACGGGTCGCTTTATCCACCAAGATCCGATTGGCTTATTGGGGGGAATAAATCACTATCGTTATGCGCCCAATCCCGTGCAATGGGTCGATCCATTGGGGTTGAGTTGTAAAGAGGGGGGAGGAAATGCACTCTTAAATTCAGCGTACTTTCTTGGTGGTATAACTAAATATTCTGGAAACGCAGTTACAGGGACTATTGAAGCAATATATGCGGATCCTACTGGCGTTGCATGGGATACACTCTATACGGTAGTTGATGCGGTATACTATCCTATTGATATTGTGACTCGCCCACTTGGTTTTACCACCCATGCAGTTGATAGAACCAATGCAAGAATCAACGACGCATTGGGTGCAGCGCAAGAGCTGAAGGTAAACACAGTCGCTAATTGGGAGTGTCGTAACTGGGAAGGACTTGGTAGTAACCTAGCGGCGATTGGGATGGTGGTTAATCCGAGATCGTTAGTTAAAGGGAGCGTGACTAAAGTTGTTGGTATTAGCAACCTTCCAATATTTAAACAATATATTAGAGAGGTAGAAAAGTTTTCAAAAGTTAAACTCGGCCGAGACCAGAAGGCCTTGATTAAAGAGTTTCTTAGAAATAAAGATAATGGTATTAAAAAACTTTCTACTCAAGATGCGAAAGCTCATCGGTGGACTAACTCAACAAAAGATCAGTTGATAAAAGAGTGGGAAATGAATACAGGGCAAAAGTGGCCAAGATATGAGGAGGATAAACTATCAAAAAGGGGAAGAGTTTACATAAGAAAGGGTGAATATTTTGATGCGCATGAGATAATACCAAATCAATATAATGCTCCCCACTCTTGGTGGAATATAGTTCCAGCTGAGAGGCCGAATGCTCATCAAGGAGGTATCCACGGAGCAGGTAGTGGTTATAGTAAAATTGTGGATAGATTTTGAGGTAATTAAAAATGAGTAAAATTGATGTATTAAAGAGTTATGTCAACTTAGATACAGGTTCTATTCGCTTTCTGCCTGTTGAAGTTGAAGACGTTAATGAGGCTGAAGTAGAACTAGGTTTCTCATTACCATTAAGCTTAAAGAGATTCTATTCATCGATTGGGTATGGTTGGTTAGGTGATGATACTTGTGCTGATGTGAGAAATTTAATTATTCATCCGTTAGATATTGTTGACTTATATAAATGTGAGTCAGAATTTTCCCCATTAGATGTATTTTTAGATGGAGACTTACCTATTTTAGATTGTGGAGGTGATAAATTTTTAGTTGTTCGCCCTAATTCGCAATTTCCAGACAGAGTTTATCGTGATGATGGTGGCTCTGTTGCTCTCGCAGAGGATGTGGGAGCACTTGCTCTAAAGTTACTGAATAGCCCCAAATTTTATTTTGAGTAATAGTGGTTATTTTATGAAAAAGGAGACTGTAAATTAGATCCTGTAAATAATTCTGTGTAATTACCTCTTTAAATGTGATCTTTTAAGTGGTCTTCAAATTCAATAATAAAACGGTTCATCACCGCTTTCCAATTATGAATGGGCTTCGACCACTTTGTTGGGACATCCTGAATCGCTAGCTCGACAGTATAGTCAACGTCATCGCTTCTTATAGCTATAATGCCGACGGGCAGCTTGTTGCGGCAACAAACCGAAATAAACAGACCGAACACTATCAATATTGCGACGATAACTTGCTTACCTGTTGCCAGCGAGCATCTGGTTTTAGCCATTATTTTGAATGGTTAGGTGGCGGTAGCATGGCAAAATGTCGGGCGCAGTGGGGTGATCAAAGTATCAAGCCAGTTACATTATTACCTGTTGAGTGGATGGTAGAAGAAGTTGCTGATTTAACCCGTATTTTAACTGATAAAAGAAATGTAAATAGCGCACATTATGCTTTATACATAAATAACTTTGAAGTAGCCCACTACTTAATGGAGTTAGGTGCTGATCATGCGGGTAGAACTCCTGGTGGTTCTGATATGGCTTGGCAAATACATGATAGCCTAAGCAATATTTTATTGGATACAGATACGGATGCCTATAAATGGGCTGTGAAAGTCAAGCAACAGTTAATTGATCGCGGTGTGATCTTTCCGCCTCTTTCTCCCAAGGAAGTTAGGGTTAAATGGGCAGAGGAAGGGAGAGAAAATTAATACTTAATTATCTCGCTTTCGATGTGTTGACAAAGTGATTGATTTATAAAGGTTCAAATATAATAACCACTCGGATATGTATTTAATGTAAGAAAGGGCCTATCACTAGACCCTTAATATATTGGCTTACTTAGAAATTACATTGCACGTTTGAATGTAACAACTTCGTAGCTTTGTGGCGTGATCACTGGCATCTCATTGGCGATGTAGTCGATCATTGCTTGTGCATCAGTATTACAGCGGGTATTGGCTGCTTTACAGTTCGGCGCTTTATCTTCGTAGCGAACTTTGTATTTACCGTTCACTTCGTCAATATTTTTCACTTTAAAGCCCGTTAGTTTGCCATCGACATAAGCAAGGTCGACACGGTCAGAGTTTTTCTGTTGTGCTTTAAATAGTGGAGTCCAGCCATCGTTACCTGTTGCATTGTAGTTGTTCACTGCAATGTTGTAGGTTTTGTTGTCTTGTAGTGGAGTCCATGTTGGGTTGCTTGCCGTACCCGTCATAACTTCAACAAAATCTAGCTTACCGCTTTGATTCGCTTTTGTTTCAGTGAATTGGTAACGAATGTGGCCACCGTATGGGAATTTACCCGCGTGTGCACCTGCTGGTAGCGTTGCGGTAATTGTGCTTTCAATTAACGCTTTAATGTCTTTACCTTGAACGGGTACAACAGACATGAAGTTAGAGAATGGTAGCATCTCAAGGGCAACGTTACCTTCACGATATTCACCGGCTTCAATGTTCGTACGGATACCGCCAGCACCAATTAGCGCGAAATCAACGTCCATACCCGTCACGGCTTTCACTTCTGGCGTGTTAGCCCAGTAGTATTGGCCAGCTGCAATTAATACCGCAACATCTGAACCATGCTCATCAGTGCCTTTGTCACCTGGGCGGCGCTCGTGATTAATTTCTTCAGGTACCTGTGCAATCACTTTACCGTAAGCTTTATCAACTGCTGGTTTGTATTTGGAGTCGATCAGTGAGCGCATTGAGGCCTCTTCATCGGTGATGGTGATGTTGTCTTCACCTTCGATGAAATCGACTACTTTTTCACTATCAGCCGCGCTGAATTTACTGTCTGCTTCACGCATTGGCGAGTGGTAGTACTCGTCATTACTTAGCAATGTATTCAAACCAGCACAAGAGGTTACATCGCCTTGCTTGTCAAAGCTTACTTCAAGTTGACCGATTGCTTGCGCGTATTGACCTGCTTGTACAACACATGTTTGGCTATTACCGTTCGGGTTTGTCACCATTTGTGCGTAAGTGCCAGTGTGGTCGTGACCAATGTTGGTAAAATCGCCCAGTAGGGTATGTGAGTGACCACCAACAATCAGATCGATGCCATTTACTTTTGATGCAACATCAAGATCAACTGCGTTACCAATGTGCGTAACAGCAACGATGTTGTTAATGCCTTTCGCTTTTAGCATATCAACAGTTGCTTGTGATGATTCCACCATATTATGGAATTCAACTTTGCCTGTGTTTGGTGACAGGTTTGGCATGTCATCAAGCGCAATACCAAATACAGCGACTAAATCTTTGTCTGTTGGTAGGTTAGTTAGATCTTTTACTTCAACCTTGTCGTTACCATCAAATGCGAATACCACAAAAGGTTTTAGGTTCGTTTGACCTTTAAGATCTGGGTCTTTACTGATATCTACGTTTGCAGCTAGAACCGGGAAATTAATATCGCTAATGAATGTATTCAGTTTCGCGTTATTAAGGTCAAATTCGTGGTTACCTAGCGCCATAGCATCCAAGCCCATACGGCTTAGTAGCTCTGCGTTCATCGCGCCTTCATTTAATTTGAAGTATGCGCTGCCTTGCCATGCGTCACCACCGTGTAAGAACAAGAAACTGTCGTTGTTTTCAGCGGCTGCTTGTTTGTACTCTTCAGCCATAGTTTGAAGGCGAGGGTAGCCACCAAACTCATTGTAAACCAAGGTATCGTTTGCTTTAAAACTTGATTTTACAGGGTCGAAGTTTGAATGCGTGTCGTTGATATGAGCAACGGTTAGAGTGAAAGCATCGTCTGATGGTGCAGAGCTAAGCGAGCAGCCTGTAAGTGCCAATGTGATAGACATCGCGATAAGAGGCTTGGAGAACGTCATGTTGATACCTTTTTATAATTATCTGCAAAATGGATAGCCAAGAAGCGTTAACTGCCACTGCTTGAAGGTGTATCCGCGGAAATATGGGGCGAGGGCACTATATAGAAGTTGAAATGAGCAAGCAATTGCAGGAAAGTCAAACTGAGATCACGGTTAACACTTAATGTTAATATATTCACAAAAATGATAGCAAGGGCGCAGTATCACATTTATTGAGGATCTTGAGAGGGTTCTTAAATGAATCAGTGGATTAGAAAAAGACGGCACCTCTGAAGAAGTGCCGTTTGCTTATTGAATGCTTGTTTATACGTTAATTATTTAACGTTTGTTACTCGGCTAACACGTTCGCCAGTAAATGATGCTGAGCGAATTTGAACGTCACCCGTTACGTTTGGTTTGTTTGCATTGTCGTATGCAAACCATGTTTTACCACCATCTACAGAGTATTGTAGCGTTACACCTGGGAATGAAATGTTCATGCTTAGTTCGCCGTTAGCAATTTCTGCACCTGGGATTGGTAAACGGTAATCAATGCCCGCTCTTTCAAGCTTCGCTAATTCACGTTGACCCATAGTGTTTGCAAAGTTCGTCCAATCAGTAAGCTGTGCTTTCTTATTCACTAAATTTGTTTCTAGAGAATATTTAACACCCGCTTTGTATTCATTTTCCCAAGACGCTTCATGCCATGCACGCTCTGCTGCTGCGATAACACGTGGAAATACCATGTACTCATACTGTTCATCGGTACGGACTGTTTCAGACCAAAGTTGTGCAGACAGGCCGTAGAAAGGTTTCTTCGGCGTTACTGTACCTGCACTTTCAAAGCCGTTACCGTCACGATCTACTGACGTTTCTGCATTTTGAGGTAGATTTTCAGGTGCAAAACCGAACATCTTACGGGTATCGGTTGCACGCGTTGCCCAGTAGTAGCCACGTTCTTTGGCATCTACTTCGTATGGGAAGTCCATGTACACGTAATCTGGGTTAGAGATAACTACGTCATAGCCTTTTTCTGCCCACTCGTATGCAGAAGCACCACCGCCCCAGTACAGAGTGTCCCAGAAGTTTGCACGTACAGATTCAGTTGCGAATGCATCTGCATCTTCTGAGTGTTTCAGACCATCTTGCCACGCTTGGAAATGCGGAATGCCTTTATCTGCAACAATCTTAGATACTTGCTCTGCGAAATGGCTTGGAAGGTGTTCGAAATCTGCAACTTCACCGCTGGCAATCAGTGACTGGCATTGCGGTGACTTAGCAAATGGGAAATCTTGCTTAGATAAATCTAAATCGCCCTTCCATGCAATTTTTTCTTTATCGTTAATATCTTGGAAACCCGCGTGAAGTTTGATGTTTTTCGCTTCATCACCACCGAAGTGCCAAGTTGATAGAGGAACCCCCGCGGCTTTGTGCATTGCTGCTACTTCTGTGATGACTTTATCGACAAAGGTTGCAGATGAATCTAGACACGGGTTGATGAAACTTTGTTTATTGTAGAACTGAACCGTTGTTACGTTTGATTCGTCTTTTGGATCCATCAGACGGTATTGGTTCGCTTCTTCCATTTTGCCTTCAGCAGCAAGACGTGTGTAACGCGCTTCCATTGACATCACTGCTGCTCGTGAGTGAGCTGGCATATCGATTTCAGGGATCACTTCAATGTTGCGGTTTTTCGCGTATGTTAGGATTTCAACATAGTCATCTGTTGTAAAGTAACCAGAGCCAAAGTTATCTGCGTTTGCACCAGACCCTAGTTGAGGCAATAGACATGAAGTTTCTGATTCATCGAAACAACGCTGACTACCAATGTCTGTTAGTTCTGGAAGGCCAGGAATGGCTAAACGCCAACCTTCATCATCGGTAAGGTGAAGGTGCAGTTTGTTTAACTTGTATGCAGCCATTTGGTCAATAGTTGCAAGAATCGCTCCTTTTGAGTGGAAGTTACGAGCAACATCAACCATGACACCACGGTATTCGAAACGAGGTGCATCTTCTACGCTTAACGTTGGAATCTCAGAGCTATCTAAGCTGACTAACGCCAGTAAAGACTGGACGCCATAGAATGCTCCCGCTTCATCGAATGCAATAACCGTTGTTTTATCTTCTGACACATCTAGTTTGTATGCACCTGAAACGCCATCTTTAAATTGGCTCTTATTTACAGAAACAGAAACTGGATATTCACCCGCTGTTTCTAGACCGAGAAGTTCAGCACGCTGATTTAACGCCGCAAGTTGGTCGGTATTAATACCGTTAGCTGTGATAGCAATGCCGTTTTCTAAATCAACTTTCTTATAAGTTAGCGTTGTTTTTAACGGTGTTGGAATAATATGGGTAGATGCATCGATTTCTGTAACGTCTGCATTTTTTTCGAAACGCGTCTTAGCTGTTGCGACAACGTTATTATCAGCAAGCGTACGTTTTAGCTGGTTTCCAATAATTTCATCTACGTATTCTCCTGTATCTTCAGTATCTAAAGAGATGATATTACGTGCTTCAACGCCAGGTGCCGTTACGAATGCGCCCGGCATGAAGTCGGTCTCAAATAACTGCCAGTATTCAGCAACTAATGGAAGAACAACTTCTTCACCAGCCGCAAAGCCATCAAACTTATTGGTTGGTTCTAGTTTATGTAAGTCGCCCGTTACACGAGTAATTTTAAACTGATCATTTTCAACATCTAGAATTAAGCGAATGCTGTGGAAGTAAATTGTCCAATCGCTGGAATCAACTGCTTCGCCGGTGTTCGTGATTGTCATGTTTACTTTGTTACATGACGCCCATTCCGCTTGAAGTTCTTTACATGCAAGGCCGTCATCGGCGCCTTGGTTAGTAATTACTGTGTAGTTAATATCTAGGTTTTCTGCCAGTTGATTAACCGTTGATTGCTCAGATGAAATAGAAGAACAAGCAGCTAAACTTGCCATAATAACAGTAGAAAGAAGCGTTCTTTTCAACATGAATCCATTCCTGAAAATAAAGTAATTAAATTTCAAATCTGGAATTAGAATACGAAAGTTTTTTAACTTTAAAAATTAAGATGAATGAGATTTATGCTTGAAATCACAAATAATTATACATTCAGGGCTGTTTATATGAAATATTTAGATGTACGTCACCTTCTGAGAACTCTTGGTTTTTGAATTAGTTAAAGAGCGGGGCGTAGTTGTGTGACGCTGGTCTCGTTAATGTTTTGTTGCGGTATTAGATACAAATAAGATCGAGCGAGATCATGCTTTAGGCTTCAAATGACTTAATTCGCACTTAAATAAAGTTTTGCGAGGATATGAAATTAATTACCGTTATGAGTTTCGTTTTGTGCTTTCTTCTCTCTTGGTTATAGCTTAATTAGCCCCATGTTTATTGCTTGTGTAAAGGTGATTTTCTTTGATACTAGGTTGTCTAGTGCAGATTCACTTAGCATCAAGACTGCATCATCACTTGATGGTGGTTTTGAGTGGATCTTTAGGGGATTACCAGCATGATATTTGGACCATAATTGGCTGTCGACAAGATAAATATGGATGTCGTTTGGTAATTGCGTACTTCTTTTAACAAAAAGTTGTAACCACCAACTGGCACGTCGAAGTCCTGGTTGCCCTTCAAGCTTATTTGTTTGCGTTATCTGTTGCTGGCTAATGGCACGTTGTGTTGCTAATGCAATACTGAGTGAACCAGGGTAGCTTTCAGCAAAGGGATTATTGAATTGCCCATCGTAAGAGCAAGCCCAAGAGGCTGAACTTGCTCCTAATAATGAGAGTACCAATAATAGTTTTGATACTGTCATGTACACTCCATGTGTATGACTAGCTTTAGATAACTAGCACTATGGTGTAACGATATTAAACCAGAAATTAAAGGTATCTAGCATGCCAACAAAGTCCTTAAAGACTTGCTCGTTACCTTTGACTTTAATATCACCATCAGCAATGGCTTTCTCTAATGTGATATTACCTAATTGCACATCGTCGAGAGCGGCTTTGGTCAGCGTTAATGTGACATCAGGTTTGTCGGATAATTTCGTGGTGTGGTTAAGTACTGAGTTTTCAATATATAACGTGTATTTTTCATCTAAATCGGTGAAATTGATATTAATCGAGAAATTTTTGCCAACGGCTTTCTCTGGAAGTATACGCACCGCGAGATAATCGAATAGCATCTCTGGTGGCATATTTTTGATGATATCTGGCGAGGCTGTTGTCGTGCCTCCTGCACTCGGTGTGCCATTGCGTAGTTCATAGGCGCCCTGAAGGTATACAGATCGCCAAGGGCCTGATTCGGCTTGGTATCCTAACTGTTCATAAGTGTCTGCAAGTAGCATCTTGCCATTTTTACTGTCAGGGTTTGCAAAAACAACGTGCTTCATCACTTCAGCAACCCAGCGGTATTCACCTTTATCAAAGTCGGCTTTTGCTTTGCTAATCGCAGCGTCTTCACCACCCATGTATTCAACGTATTTTTGTGCGGCATCGGCGGGTGGTAGGTCATTAAGGTCGGATGGATTACCTGAATACCAGCCCATGTAGCGTTGATAGACAGCACGGCTGTTATGGCGCAACGTACCGTAATAGCCTCGGGTACTCCAGTTTTTATCCAGTGAATCAGGGAAATGGATAATCTCTGAAATTTCAGACCCGATATAGCCTTGATTCATCAAGCGTACGGTTTGATCGTGGGTGTATTTGTACATATCACGTTGTTTTTTGAAGTAATCGACAATGTCGGCTTGTCCCCACAATGGCCAATGGTGACTTTGGAACTTCACTTCTACCTCATCACCCCATGTCTCAATGGTTTCTTGGAGATAGCTGGACCACTTCAATGCATCACGTACTTGTGCGCCACGGAGAGTAAGTATGTTATGCATGGTATTGGTGCTATTTTCTGCCATCCATAATGCTTTTTTGTCGGGGAACCAAGTGTTGATCTCTGTTGGTGCCTCAGAACCTGGCGTGTATTGGAATACCATTTTAATGCCGTCGACGGTACGTTCATCGCCTGTTTTCTCAATAATGTCAGTTGGCTTAATCAGGGTTGCAAGGCCTGTAGAGGTGGTTTGACCTAAGCCGCCATTGACACCACTGAACTCATCGCGAGGGAGTAAGGCGCCATACATGTAGATAGCACGTCGGCCCATGGCATTACCGGCAATAACATTTTCTGACACCGCATGTTCAGTAAAGCCATGGGAAGCAATAATGGTGACTTTGCCATCGATGACATCTTGTTCGTTAACAATACCGCGTACACCGCCAAAATGGTCAATATGACTATGGCTGTACACTACCGCTACTACTGGTCGCTCACCAAGCTCACTGTTAATAAAATCTAATGCGGCCTTGGCGGTTTCTTGCGAAATGAGAGGGTCAAAAACAATCCAACCCGTTTTGCCTTTGATGAAGGTAATATTACTTAGATCATAGCCGCGAACCTGATAGATCCCATCGGTCACTTCAAATAAGCCATTAATCATATTGAGCTGGGCATTACGCCACAGGCTTGGGTTTACGCTATCAGGGGCCGGGTTTTCAAGGGTAATAAATTTTTTATAGGCTTCCAAGTCCCAAACAACATCCCCATTTTCGTTCTTTATTGTCACAGTATCTTGCTTGGCAATAAGGCCTCGTTGTGCATCGTCGAAGTCTTTTTTATCTTTAAAAGGGAGGGTATTTAAAACTGTTTGGTTGGCATCTATGGTGGCTTGTGTTGCGGGCTTGGGGTCAGCCGCATAGCTATTAAAAGCGATGACGGTTGTCAGCAACGCAATCGCGTAGTGCTTCATAATTCACTCCTTTGAATGAGTATGTGAGATCATAGTCAACACTAGTCAAGATTAAAGAATGTTCAAATTTTAGGCATCGGCATGCTTATCAATGCAAATACCTTGGATAAAAATCAGCAGAGGTAAGATAACGGAGGGGATCTGGATGGTGAATATCAACGCTTACTTTCACTCAGATTGACCCCCGCAGATAACGGGCTTGTTTTTTTGTCGGCAAGTAGGTCTACTTTTCTGGGGTTTTATGCAGCAATAAACGCGAGGTATCAGCCAAACCTTGAACCTCGTCACTCAATTTAACGTAAATATTGATTAATCGCATGGTTATTGGCGCATTGAGTGCATACTGTGGCCAGTGAAAGCATTTATTGAAGTAATAAGGTTACGAATATGTCTGATGTACCAGTATCTGTTGTAAGCGCGGCTGAAGTAATCCAACCCGTAGCGGAGTCTTCAGGTTCAATTTGGGGATATGTAGCAGGCGGTGTTGCCTTACTTGTCCTAGCTGGTTTCTTTGGCTATAAAAAAATTAATAAGCCAGCATTCATTATCAGTCAGGTACGTAAAAGAAACCTGAAAGAAATGAAAAAACAAGGTGTTGAAAGTTCTGAATTTTCAATTGATCTAGATAAGCTACTTGATTCAGTACTTAACTACGCGAACGCGAACAACAAAACCGGTAATGATGTTGTTAAAATCATTAGCCCACTGAATAACGCGGATCGCATCAAAAATCCAAGTGATATGTACAAAGCAATGATCCATATTGCGAATGAAATGAATGATGTATCGCTTGCGCGTGAATTCAAGAATAAATCTAAAATGGTTAAAGCAAGTTCACCTTTAATGGCTGGCCTGCTAAAGCGTGCGGGTATCTAAGCCTCGCATTTACATTGCTGATTTAATACAGAAACCACTGGTTATTCGCCAGTGGTTTTTTTATGTTCATGGATTAGTAAAGAAAGCCGTTACTGAATCAATGACGTTGTTAAAACATTATATTGTTCTATTTCTTCTCTGGTCATCCAATGTATGTCATTAGCTGGCGCAGCATCTAGCGTGTACCAGTAAAAATCAGGGTTAATGTTTATTTCCTGATAGTAATCTAAATATGGCTGGTGTTCTTCATGGCTACGAGGAAGATCTTTGCCAGACTGCCCACTTGAATCTGACCAACTATGCACGCCGATTTTAGGCAGTGCATCATCGGCGGTGCGCTGAGTGCCTGCCAGGAATAAATCAGTCCCCCCGCTTGCGATCATGGCACTGTTAACAAGATGTGTGGCAATGCCATTTTGATGGATTTCTGCTGATAGCAGTAGGTTGATCTCATCATCTGCGCTGCCTGGAATACTTAGTATGTTGAAGGTAGCCACAGAAGGGAATTGTGTGCGCATATCATCAAAGGCATCTAATGACCCAGAGCAAATAACACCTTCAAGCGTTGCTTCGTTTACGCTTGTTACCGTAAAGGTCAGAGGTTTATCTCCTTCAAGTTCAGAATAACTGCATTGTGATGTAAATGTATTTGGGTCGTTGGTTGTAGTGTTACAACCGACGAGTAGCAAGCTTAAACTGATCGCGATACTTAAATTTTTCATACCATCCCTGTTATTTATAGATTTCTATCCATGTACTTAACAAATTATTGCAGTATTTGCACCCTAATTGAAAGGTGTTTTTTGTAAATGATATTGCAGTAGGAAAGGCGTATATTTTGGTAGGATAATTTTGATAGGTGATTTAAAAATAAACTGATACATTCTGCAAAAACATGCTGATATGCAAGCTTGATCACTGTAATGAGCTGGTCACTTTCTTCATCGGTGCGGTAAATGCACATCATATGGGAGTCAGTGCAAACCTTTTAGCAAAGTGCTACAAATGTACTGAACAAATCTTTTCTATAATAAGATCACTTATTTATCATATAGGGTAAGTCATGACTTATCGTTTTACGACAGAGGCCAAAATCGCTTGCGAAGAATGTGGGCTCGTCATGTCTGTTCCCGTGCTAGACGAAGGCGAAAAAGCAACATGCCCACGTTGTCATCATGGCGTGGTGAAACAGATTAACCAGCCGTTTCAGCGTCCCATGGCTTTTGGTATAGCTACGCTCGTGATGTTAGCGCTAAGTGTCAGTTTTCCCTTTATGTCGTTTAGTGTGCAAGGGTTAAATCAAAACATCACTTTGTTGCACGCGGCATTCATGCTTCAACACTTTGAAAATAGCTTACTGGCATTATTGTTACTGCTGACTGTCGTGATTTTGCCGGGGTGCTATATCGTGATGGTGATGTATTTGTATCGTCAATCTGCCCATATTCAGAAGGGAACCTTCTATCACGCAAATAAGAATACGGTAAAGCGTGTGGCGAGGTTACTTTTTCATATTGAACCTTGGCTCATGGTTGACGTTTTTTTGATTGGCGTATTAGTGAGCTTAATTAAAATAGCATCGCTAGCCGATGTGGGCTTAGGCATGTCCTTTTGGGCATTCTGTATTTACACTGGCTTGGTTGTTAAGTTTGTTTCTATGGTCGATAGGACGTGGTTATGGCATCAAATAGAGCCTTTACAACCATTAGCTGGAGTGAACGAAGGCGATAGCCATATCTCGGGTAATCATGAAAGCTGCCATTTGTGCGCTCAGCTGAACCCGCCAGTTAACAATGCGCCCCCTCAAGATTCCAATCAACACAAACCGCCTAAATGTCATCGTTGTGGTAGCCGATTACATCCGTACGATCCAACGCGTACTCTGCAGCGATCGTGGGCGTTATTGCTGACCTCTATGGTGTTTTATATTCCCGCGAACCTATATCCCATGATGTATACCGTGAGCTTAGGGCAAACCGAAGGCTCAACAATCATGGGAGGGGTCGTATTGTTGTGGAAATTAGGATCTTATCCCATTGCGTTTGTGATCTTTTTTGCCAGCGTGATTATTCCACTCGCAAAAATGATGGCTTTGATATGGTTGTTTATTCATGCTCAGCGCGGCAATGAAAGTTCCGCTCAACAAGCGATTCAAAGTTTGAAAATTTACCGGATGACTGAATTTATTGGCCGTTGGTCGATGATAGATATTTTTGTGGTTGCTATCTTAGTGGCACTGGTTCAACTACATAATTTGATGGCGATTTTCCCTGGGCCTGCGGCATTATCTTTTGCGGCTGTAGTGGTATTTACCATGCTATCAGCCATGAGCTTTGATCCTCGTGTTTTTTGGACACAAAGTTCAAAATCCAAGATGCCACAGGCATCTTCTACTTCTGATATTCCAAGCAATGGCAATAATGATGTGTTATTGCCTTTCAATGAGAACAAGCACTATGAGTGATAACAAGCCAACACAGGCTGAAGTACAAAAAACAAAGCAGTTTTCAACCATCTGGCTCGTACCGCTTGTGGCTGTAGCCATTGGTATTTGGATGTTGATTCAATTTGTTGGCAGTAAAGGACCAACAGTCACGCTAACTTTGAAAACCGCAGAAGGGATTGAAGTTGGTAAAACAGAAATTAAATCGCTCAATGTAAAAGTGGGAGTGATCACTAGCGTAAAATTAAGTGATGATTATACCTACATCACCGCTACTGCACAGATGAACAAAGATGCAGCCCGTATGCTGAAAGACGATACTTTGTTTTGGGTAGTGAAGCCGCGTATTGGCAAAGAGGGGATCTCTGGTTTAGATACTTTGCTTTCTGGCGCTTATTTGGAACTTCAACCTGGCCGCGCAGACAAAGAGAAATTGGATTTTACCGTGTTAGATACGCCTCCCGTTGCTCCGCCTGATACGAAGGGACTTCGCATTGTCTTAACGCACCGAGAAGCGGGTAAGCTAAGCATTACTGATCCTGTATTATATGAGGGTTTCACGGTTGGGCGAGTGGAAAAAGTCAGCTTTGATCCTGCAACTAAAAAAGCAAACTACCAACTATTTATTTTTCAGCCTTACGACAGCTTGATCCGTAAACATACTAAATTTTGGCTAAGCTCTGGTGTCGATTTACAAATGTCAGCGGAAGGGTTTAATTTGAAAATTGGCTCAGTAGAGTCGTTGATCACTGGCGGGGTGAGCTTCCGTGTTCCTAAAGGTGCCGAGCCGGGTGAGCAAGTCACAGAACAGCAAAAGCATTTCAAACTGTATAACAACTTCAAGCAAGTTAGAGAGCGTATTTTTGATCAATATTTAGAATACGTGATGATGTTTGATGAATCTGTCCGTGGGTTAAATGTAGGTGCACCCGTTGAGTATCGTGGCATCCGCATTGGTACCGTGAAGAAAGTGCCGCTGAATTTGCCATCAAAAGAGCAGGGTTTTTCTACCAAACAGATCCCTGTATTAGTGCGAATAGAGTTAGGCAGAGTCTATAAAAATATTGGCGCGTCTGATTTGCAAGCGCTGAAACTGAGCCTGACGAATGAGTTTGATCAAGGCTTACGTGCCACATTGAAAACGGGAAGTTTTTTAACGGGAGCGCTGTTTATTGATACCGAGGTGTATGAAAAAGCAGATAAGTACCCAGTTAAGCATTACGAGCAATACGACATATTCCCAACCCAAGCTGGTGGTTTTGCTGAGATCCAAAAGCAAGTGACAACCTTATTGGACAAATTCAATGATTTGCCGTTAGAGGAAACATTAGGTTCGCTTAATAACAGCCTAATGGCTTCCCAGAAAACACTGCGTTCAGCGCAAAGTGTAGCGGATTCGTTGAATAGCATTCTTGAACAAAAAGACACGAAAGCAATTCCGGCTGATGTGCGTAAGAGCTTGCAAGATATTCAAACTACATTGAATGGTTTTGGTCCAGATGCTGCGCCGTATCAGAATTTAGAGCAAGCTATTGCACGATTTGAAAATGTATTAGCAGAACTAGAACCAGTATTGCGACAATTGAACGAAAAGCCAAATTCGTTAATTTTCAGTAGTGAACAAGCAAAAGATCCTGTTCCAGCAGCAAAAGGACAAGAATAATGAAAACATGGTTCGTCGGTGGAATAGCAGCGGTCGCATTACTCTCTGGGTGCAGTAGTCAGTCAGAGGTGACACGCTCGACCTATTTACTGCCACCAATATCAAATTCTTTGATAGCAGCTAGTCCAATACCGCAAGGGCAATCACAAGCATTGCTGGTGGTGCGCCCTGTTGAAATGGCGGCTCACTTAGCAGGCATGGGATTGGTGTATCAAGTAAGTGATACTGAAATCGTCCAAGCGCAGCAAAATACCTGGGCCGACAGCATTACACAGCAATTAACGCGGCGTATCACAGCGGATCTACGTGCTAAGCAAAAACGGTATTGGCCAAGTGAGTTAACGCCTGCGATGTCATCAGCGGGGCAAGCAAAGCTGCAAGTTAAATTCACTCAGTTTAATGGTCGATATACAGGGAATGCTGAGTTAATGGGGGAGTATTTGGTGATAGATAAAGACGGTAAACTGCAAGGCGTTTACCCTTTTAAACTGCAAGTGCCGTTGGCGCAATCTGGCTACGATGCACAAGTAAATGCGCTATCACAAGGTGTTGATCAGCTGACAACACAGATTGCTCAACGGTTAATAACAAAGTAAACATACAATGATTATTGCGTGTTTATGATTTGAAGCAGCCCGAATGACCCGCGTTCAAGCGCAGTAGTATGGGTTAAGGTTTCATACGGTAATACCCATTTATCCAGCACTCTGGTAATTCTTCTCCAGAAGGAAACGCCAGTTGCTGTTTATCAATCGCAACAGGGTCTGCAAGATCTTCTCCTGATTGATATTGCACGGTAACGTGTTGGGTAAATGGGTTTATTAAAGACGACATATCAACGACATCGACTAAATCCCCAGTACGCATTTCTTTCAGAAACATAACATTGCCCCTATCTTTCATTGTTGCAAACAGAATGCTAATAACCAGATTATGGACATCTTGGTAATCGCATCTCGTTGTACCCCTAATTATGGTTGATTTCTGTCTAACCGCGACTTCTTACTTTCTTTCATTTTCTGAGGGTCTTACCTCAATAAGCCTATATATCAACAAAGAGGCTAAGGTCACGGTTTTCATTACTATTTTCAGATTATTGTTTGTGATTGTTTATGCTGAATAAATCAGTGAACTATGGCGGTGACAAGATGCAGAGCTTTGATTGGGGTATTGATCTTGGTGGCACGAAAATAGAGTGTGCGGTGCTAGCAAAAAACACTGGTCAGTGTGTGTTAAGACAGCGAATAGCAACAGAGCGAGAGCAAGGTTATAACCATATTCTTACGCAGATCCAGCGGCTTGTTCATCGTTGTTCAGAGGAGGTTGGTACATACCCTGAACGCATTGGTTTTGGTACGCCAGGTACGTTAGACCCTAGCACTCATTTGATGAAAAACTGTAATTCTACCGTGTTAAATGGACAGCCGTTAGATACCGATTTACAGCAATTACTGGGTGTGAAAGTCGTACTGGCCAATGACGCAAACTGTTTTGCATTGGCTGAGTCTCGGCTAGGTATTGTACCTGTGGTGAACCCACATGCCGAAGTCGTGTTTGGTATTATCATGGGGACAGGTGTCGGTGCAGGGATTGTTGTCAATGGCAAAGTGCTGCAAGGGTGTCATGGTATTGCGGGTGAATGGGGACATAACGTTTTGGATCCAACCGGCAAACAGTGTTATTGCGGTAAACAGGGATGTGTTGAAACGGTCTTATCAGGGCCAGGATTGGAAGCGTATTATCATCAACTATCTGGCATTGAGTGTGGTTTACCCGATATTGTTTATCGAGCAGAGCAACAAGAGCAAGCGGCACAACAAACTTTAGATAGGCTCGTCTCCCAATTTGGGTTAGCCGTCGCGGCTATCATTAATGTGCTAGATCCGGATGTGATTGTGGTTGGTGGCGGTGTAGGTAATATTGAGTATCTTTACCAGCATGCAGAGCAAGCGATCTTGCCACACTTATTTAACCCAAAGTTAGCAACACGGATTGTAAAGCCAGCCTTAGGAGATAGTGCAGGGGTGTTTGGGGCTGCCATGCTCGTCGCAAACTGAGCTTACTTGGTTATTCTAAGTTTAGCTGTACACCTTTGTTAGCGTTATCTCCAGACGATAAAAAATGGCTTCCGAAGAAGCCATTATCACCACGTTTTAACTAGTAAATGACGACTAGTATTCCCAGTGCTCAATACTGTGAGCGCCAGTGAATTGGTTTGCAAAGTAATCTTCACAAGTACCTTCACGCCATACATCGGCTGTTGCACAGTGTAGGCCGCCACCAAATGCGTAAGCATCGCGTAGGTCGACAGGAATAACATCAAAGCCAAGCTTATCAAATTGTTCCATTTGTCCTTTTTCAGACGCTTCCACACACACGGTTTTATGGTCAAGAATCAAGGTATTCATTGATAGCCATGTGCTTGAGTAACATAGTGGTGGTGGGTTATCCCATGCAGGGCTAACTGCTTCAACGATTTCCCAATCATTCTTCTCAAAGATTTCACGTTGGCCTTTGAACAGTGGACGGTTAGGGTTAAGCAGCATCAGTCCTGGACGTAGCGGACAGAAGGTTGCATCAATATGGATAGGGTGGTTATCTTCAAAGCTTAGAGTATGTACACGGTAGCCTTGAGCTTCATATTTACGTTTAATCCAGCGAATACCAGCAAGGTTAGTGGTTAAGCCGTGTTGAACGAAGATGTCTTTACCCAAGCGCATTACGTCAGCAGCATCAAATAGAATGTCTGTTTCTTTGGTGCTGTACTCTTTACGAAGTGAGCGCTCCATGGTTTCTTCGTCAGAAAGGTATTCGTATGCTGCAACATAGTCCATACGGAAGCTATCATCAGATAGACGTGGGCGTGGTGCTTGCTCAATCATACATTGGTTGTCTGATTCGAAGTATTCACGTAGAAGATCAACGTATGCTAGGTACTCAAAGTAACGGCTACGGAAGCTCATTGGTGCCATTAGAATGCTTTTACCCATGGTAAGTAAGCAGTCACGAGGTGGCATAACACCGAAACCAGAGCTGATTGAGAAATCAGGCGTGGTAATACGTTCGTTCCAATCTACCGCTCCTGGGCGGTCAACTGTTATTCCGCGTGTTTCTAATATTTTTGCAAAACCATTTAGGCATTCATTTGCACGGTCGATAGACTCTTGAGTACGACGACCTGCTTTACTGCCACGCATTGGTGAGTCAGCTGGGATTTTTTCATTACTTGCAGGGCAAGCTTCTGGAATATGTTGGTTATCTGCAATACCTACAATAACATGGCGTAGTGGATCGAAATCATTATAAGATTCAACATGAAGGCCTTGGCGAACATAAGGGACACCAGAATCTTTTCTTTCTAGAGGGTGAGAGGCATTTGGATATAGGTCGTTAGAAACACTCATTGCAAAATCTCCAATAACATAATAATGAAATTATATTTTAATTGCTGATAAATAATCCTTTAGGCAGAGCGAAAATAATAAACAAATAAGCCTTAAGGTATTCAATTAGGTGTAACGTTTAGTTTGATGAGCTATTTAATGTTGCTCTTCAATGACATTAATATCTCTCTAATCGCAGGCTGATAATAGTGAATTGATGCTGATGAATGACGTTTTTCTGCCGACGTGCCGATAATTTTAAATTTGACTATAAATATGCTATTCGTATTGATGCTTCTAACTACAAAAAATCACATGTTGACGATATGCATTTTTTGTTAAAGTTATTGCTTTGCGAAAACACTGGGAAATCCTTGTTGAGCGAAATATTACTTCAATAATTGTCGTCAATAATTATCGTGGATATCACATTATGTAGATAATCTGGTTGAATATCACATTTCTAATTGCGATGCCTTGGTGTTTATTTATCTATTGAGTAAATATGAGGGGTACAACGAGGAGGTACGAACATGTGTCAACGTGTTATCGCAAATACACCAAAGTTCCTTATGTTTGATTTACAAAAAGTAGAAGAAACCGAACATATGATCTTTGGTGCGGACTATATACTGATCCGCCCAAGAACCTCAGGGTGTACGCTCCATTTAGCGAATACTCACTATCGGTTAAGGGCCTGCCAACTAGTGCTTTTAGCACCATTTAACCCATTTAGGCTAACCTTGGAATCAAACCATCAAGCGGGCATAACAGATTGTGATGTATTGCATTTTCGTTTAAATGCACTGGGACAGACGTTTGTTGATAGCGTACAGTTTAAAACGATTAAGACCATGCTAGAAGAGTCACGGCGAGGGTTGTTGTTTGAAGGGATTCATAATAATACGATTCATGCCTTGCTCAACCATATGGAAAATACCTTTGATTTCTCTCAGGTATTGAATCTACTCGGACTATTAGAAAAACTATCGCAACTTTCACCGCAACGCTATCTTATTGATAACTCATTTGAAGTTAGCAATATAAAGCGAACAGAAACCCGCGTTCAAATGGTCCAAGATTACATTGCTAAAAATTTGGCAGAAACACTTTCTGTTACTATGTTAGCAGATAAGCTCCATATGGCAGATAGTACATTTTCTCGATTTTTCCATGCAAATTTAGGGATTACATTTCGACAATATTTAATAGAACAACGTGTACGCCAAGCTGCTCGTTATTTAGTCTCGACGGATTGGACAATTGCACGTATTGGATCTGAAGTTGGTTTTTCATCACTTTCTAATTTCAATGCTAAATTTAAATGTTTACTGCGTGTGACGCCAAGAGAGTATCGTTCTAACCATGTAGATATGCGGGAAAATATAGAAAGTAGCAAAGCTATTGAAGGGCAGTTACAAAAACAATTAGCAGATGTGACTATTGGTTGAAGTCGAAAATATAAATAAGAGATATTTATTTATAAAATAAGAAAACGCTATCATTACTGATAGCGTTTTATTTTTACAGTTAATAGTAAAGCTGAACATTATGAATGACTTGATGATATTGAAACAATATCTTCTTGATGACTAAAAGCTTTAGCCGTAATCCAGTAAGTTGAGCATGCTAATACCGATGAATAAAGAGGAGCTTCAACCCAGCCAAAATCAAAATACAAGAAGAATATGAGCCCTGTAAGAAAACCTACAACTATTGATGACAGTGCTGCGTAGATATTCGCCGGAATGAAATGCGCTAATAGAGTTGGGGCAACAAGGGCGGCCATTAGGGTACCTGATCCTAAAATAGCCAGCATAGATAGCATAAAAGGTGGTGCATAAATCATGGCGAAAAAGCCTGTAGCACCGAGTAACCACACAGAGGAACGGTTGAGTATGAGTAAGGCTTTATCTGATAAGCGGCAATTAGGCCAAATGGCTTGGCGTAAATCATGTGAAACCGAACCTGCGATGGCATGCAGGACAGAGTTTGCTGTAGATTTCATAGCAAACAAAATAAAGAGTGTGACAACGGCTGAAACTGATGGTGAAAGGAATTGAGCAAGAAAAACAGGCATTGCTTGATCAGGGTTTTCAAGACCAGGCACTTTTAAGCGAGTGTATAAACCTGCGAGTGGTACAAGGCTGAGTAAACACGCAATCGGTGTCATGTAAGCGGCGACATGGTGTAGCTTAGTGGTCTTGGCGAGTGCCATAAAACGAACTGACATATAAGGTAGAGTGGCGCTGTAGATAAAGGCGTAAGGTAAAACCATAAATACGTGCCAAGGGGTTGAGCCGTAAGGCCCTGAGTTGTCGGGCGCTAACAGGTGCGGGTCTATGGCATTTAACCCTGTGATCAATTCACTGGGTGATAAGTCCGCGAAAATAGTCACCACAATAATTAAAGCCGATACACACATCCCTATCACCATAAAGGCATCGGTAAATGCAACGGCCGCTAATCCACCAATTGAGGTATAAAGAATGATGATACCGACCATAAGCAGTGAAGCACTCTGATCATCAATCCCTAACCATTGGCCAGCCAATAAACCAAGCGCTTTTATCTGACCAACTAAAAATACCATTAAGAGTAAAATTGTAATAACAGCCGCAAAAGCCTGTGTGAAGCGTTTTGCAGATTCAGGTCCTTGATGACTACGTGCAATATATTCTGGAATGGTTAGGCTGCCCACAGATTGTGCTTTCTGGTGAAGAAAGCGTGCGCAGAACAGTACAGCAAACACCATGGCTGGCGCGAAAAAAAAGTTACCGAGTAATTCGATTGCACCATATTTGTAGGCAACACCGGGCGAGCCCATAAAGCCCCACCCAGAAAATCCTGTTGCGACAATGGTGGCCGCACCAATGAAAGGACCTAGGCAGTTGGCGGCTAGTAAAAAGCCGCCCTCACCTTTACGCGTTTTCATGATGCGGTTACTAAACAGTGCGAGTCCAACCATGATGATCACCGTCACCAAGAGCAGTACCCAATTCAATGAGGTGATCATAGTCGTTATCCTTAACCGTTAACTGATGCGTTTTTCATAGAAGCACGTTTTTTTGCCATGCTTATGACGATTTCGCCCATACCACCACCGATGACTAAGATGCCACCGACTGTTTGCAACATGGTGAGTGACTCACCAAACATGGCGATACCAATACCTGCGCCCACGACGGTTTCAAGGTAAGAGACACAGGCTAGTTCAGCGGCTTTCAAGTGCTTGGCTGCAATGGTGAGTAGCGTAAGGGCACCAAAGCCAATGAAGAAGCCCATTGCGAGTAGCCATACCCAAGAAGAGGCATCCATTTCTGCCAGTGATGGCGGATTAACCATGAAGCAAATTGCGATAGCAAGTGCGCCAGAGGTAAAGTTGAAGAAAGAGCGAGAATCAGAACTTACATCGGTGCGGTAGCGGCTAAAGAATAGGTATAAACCGTAACCAAAACCAGACGCTAACCCGAGCATATCGCCAATGAAGGTCTCTTTAGAGAAAGACAAAGACATGGTTAAACCGCTGGTTGCATCGTAACTGATGATCCCTATGATAAATAAACACCCAATGAAGACGGCGGTCAGTAAGCCGCCAGTGAGCGCCGATATTTTTTCTTTGAGGAACACAGCCGCTAGGATGGTGGAAAAGACTGGACCTGTGTAGATGAGGAAAACTGCGTTAGCGAGTGTAGTGTATTGGGTTGATGATACATACGCCGCTAAACATAGCCCCAAGCATGCGCCGCTTAGAACAACAGTGGGTGAAAGTTTGGTGGCTTTAATCAGGTGTATTTTGCCTTGATGGTACATGAGGGCAAAAATACAGATTGCTCCAACTGTCATTCGCGTAAAAGCGATAACATCGCCGCTGGTGTTGATATTCCTTGCAAAAAGTCCCACACAGCCCATGAGTGCCGCTGAGACGATCATGGTTGTGTAGCCCAATGTTTTGGTGTTCATGACTTGCTCCTTTGATTAATATCATTAGGCTGGTCGCAAAGCATTCCACCACCGGTGATCTGGTAATAGCCATAAATACCAGCTACAACCACACATAGTACAAGATTTGCCACTATAAACGCATCGACTGACCAATATCCTGTTAGCATTTTCGTTCCCTATTTCAAGGTCTTATAGCAACACCCACCTGTATACGGGTTTACGTGTTGTGATTGCATTTAATACTGATTGATAGGAGGGGGGATAACTAGCCGAAACCTGCCGTTAACTTGCTAATTGCTGCTCGACAGAATAAAAGTGTGAGCAAGCATAGATACGAATTGAGACATGCCTATATGCAATTGTTTTACAGCGGTGGTGGTAGTCATTATGTTGGGACCATGTTGACGGGCTGTGTCATAAAGGAGTGAAAGGGGATCTTTTGCGAAGACTAATATTGCAATAAATGGCATTTATAACAATAACCGTTCTCATTATTATTCGTGAATAAAATTCCCTCGAAGGATATTCACTTTGCTCAACATAACTAAAACAATACTTACTATCGCGGTTGGCTCGCTGTTTTCTACTTCAACTTTCGCTGCTGATTACCCTATAACCGTTACCGATGTCGCAGGAAGGACCGTCACTTTTGAGCATCAACCTGAACATATCGCGTTATCCTCTGCTCGTGTCTTCCCGTTATTAGAAATTATTTACCAGCAAGATGCAGCGAAGCATCTTGTCGCAGCACGTGATGACATGCGCATGTCTGCCCCGAGCATGTATGCAAACTATCTTGAGCAGTATCCATCACTGGATACTGTGCCTGTTATTGGCAAAATTAAATCAGGGGAGTTTGATACCGAGCGCTTCATTAATCTGAAACCCAAACCGGACCTTTTTATCGTTGATGTTTCTAATATCAAGCTGGCACAAGAGAAAGGCTTACTAGAAAAACTTGAGCACGCTGGTATCAAAACCCTCGCGATTGATTTTCGTGAAAACCCACTAGAAAATACGGTTAAATCGGTTGAAGTAGTTGCGAATGCGGTTAATCGTGCAGAAAAAGGTCACGATTTTGCCAATTATTACAACCAGCATGTTGCCGCAATAAAGCACACATTAGATCAACACCCTGAAGCAACAACCAAGCGTGTTTTCATCGAACGTGCAGCGGGTTATGAAGCATCGTGTTGCCGTACATTTGCCACGGGCAATATGGGCGCATACATTCCTTTCTTAAAGGCTACCAACATTGCAATCAAGCCGTTGAAAGGGGCGAATACTGGACAAATGTCACCAGAAACCGTGATTACGGCACAGCCTGATGTTTATATCATGCAGACAACGGGCTGGATCAATAAAGATGGTCAACCTACACATGGGATTCCACTGGGTTATCAGCCAAATGAAGAAGCGATTCAGAAAGCGACACAAGGTTTAATGGACCGTAGTTGGTTGAAAGCGTTAACGGCTTATCAAAATAACGATGTGTATTCTATTTACATGCCGTTCTATAACTCGCCATACAACTTGGTCGCAATGGAATACTTCGCTAAGTGGCTGCATCCTGAAGTCTTCACTGCCTTAGATCCAGAAAAGACATTTGAAGAAATGAACCTAAAATTTGGTGATCGCCACGTTAGCGGTCTGTTTGGTCAAAACAACGCAGAGGCAATGACGAAGTGAATGCCTTGCAACTTGAGTTAAACGCTCATCTTGCTCGCAATAATAAAAAGAAGGTTGCGTTAGCAGCCTTTTTTATTCTGAGCATAGTGTGCGTGATTGCTGATGTATTCATTGGCTCACAGGGACTGGCCTTCACCGAAGTCATTCAAGCTATTTTCGATCCAAGTCATAGCGCGATAGCCAGCAAAATCATTGTTTGGGACATTCGAATGCCAATGTCGCTGATGGCACCGTTTGTCGGTGGTGCGCTCGCCTTGGCTGGTGCCCAAATGCAGACCACATTGAATAACCCTTTAGCTGACCCCTATACTTTCGGTGTCTCTGCAGCTGCTGGGTTTGGTGCATCTTTAGTGATCACCAATGTTGTGGCGATCCCTTTTATCCCCGAGCAATACCAAATCGCTGTCATGGCATTTGTGATGTGCCTTCTGACAACCTTGCTTATTGCTGGCATATCCTCAGCGAAAAGAGTCTCGATTGAAGGCGTGATGCTATTTGGTGTCGCCGTCATGTTTGCTTACGATAGCCTGTTGACCATGATGCAGTACATCGCCAGTGAGACACAGTTGCAAACCTTAGTCTTTTGGCAAATGGGCTCGTTAGACCGTGGTAGTTGGGAGAAAATAGGCATATTGGCAATTGTGCTACCGATTGTCTTGGTCATCATGATGAAAGATGCATGGCGCTTATCGAGCCTAAAAATAGGTACTGAACGTGCAGAAGCCATGGGAATTAATGTTAAGGCGCTACGGATGAAAACCTTATTCTTAGTGTCTGTGATCACGTCGCTCTCTGTGTCTTTCGTCGGTGCGGTTGGTTTTGTTGGTTTAGTGGCACCGCATATTGCACGGATGGTATTGGGCGAAGATCAGCGCTTCTTCTTACCGGCATCTTTTCTGGTCGGTGCGGTTTTGTTGGAATTAGCGTCCATTGCAAGTAAAGCCATTATGCCGGGGATTATTTTGCCACTGACCGTCGTGATGTCGATTGTGGGGATCCCGTTCTTTATCTTTTTGATTATCAAGAAAGGAGGGCGTTTCGGATGAGTCTAACGATTAGCCAAGTATCGGTATCCTTTGGTAAGCAAACAGTCTTAAATAACCTCACTATTCCCACCATCATGGATGGAGAAATGGTGGCTCTCATTGGTAAGAATGGGGCAGGAAAATCGACGTTATTGCGCCAAATGACCACCTTGCTACGTCAGCAGTTACCGCATCAGTCTCAGCAAATTCAGTATTGTGATCGGCCTTTAACCTTGGATGATATTGGTTACTTACCGCAGGATCATCGTATCAGTGCCAGTATTACTGTGATTGAGTTATTGATCACCACGCTCAATCTTGACTCGACGTCGTTAATGGCGAAAAAAGACAGTGCACGAAAGGGATTAATTCTTTTAGAAGAGATGGGGATCCTGCATTTAGCGAATAAAAACTGTGTTGATTTATCGGGTGGTGAAAGCCAAATGGTTGGGTTAGCACAAGCGATTATCAATCGTCCTAGAGTTTTGTTGTTAGATGAACCTACATCGGCACTGGATATGCAAAACCAGTTACGTTTGCTTAACTATGTTCAGCACTATGCTAAAACCTGTAATGCCTGCGTATTAATGGTGATCCACGATTTGAACCTCGCAATTCAATATGCCGATAAAATTGCGGCCTTGCATCGGGGCGAGTTGTTCGCGTTTGATAACCCAAGTAACGCCATTACCTCGCAATTGATTTGGGATCTTTTTGATGTTGATTCCCACATCATCACGGTTGATCAGCGACCCGTGGTTGTCATGAAAAGCCACTAGTTTTTACTGATATAAAATAAAGCACGCCCCATTTTTGGTGGCGTGCTTTTTTGTACAATGACAATAGATTCTTTTATATGAGAAAGTGTCAGTATTTTTTACAAAACATTTGATGATTGTGAATTTAACGATATAACTTATTGTTTGATAGGCTTATTTTTTTTGGAACGGATTTTGCTTTTGTTAGGTATCTGCCAAGGAGGTATCTAATGAAATTACCGAATACGAAAAACACTTCAATTGTCTCTAAAATATTCAAAGCATTATCAATGTCTTTGTTCTTTGTGTCCTTTCTTAATGTGTCATTTGTGAATGCAACAACACTGACTGTTGATTTTCCTTCTGAGGATGCAACGGTTGTTGGTAGTGTTGGTACCATCACTCCTGGTGAGTTTGGTTACTTTTGGTCAATGTCTCGTGGTGACAGTATTAGCGAAACTTTTTCGGGGACAGGGTTTCATGCTATCGATCAATTAGCACTAGATTTTGAGGTAACCCAAAATGTCTTGAATAGTGGTGCTTCAACACTTTGGGATGTGTTTGTAAATAATGTGTTGGTGGGGGGATGGTCATGGTTAGATACCGATGGCGTTGGCTCAGTCAATGAGCTATACAGTTTTGCCCCTATTATTGGCGTAGGAACATATGATATTCGAATGGAGGTAACAAATGAGGTTGGTAGTGGCCTTGGTTCCATTGCTATTGGTTATCCTGGCTCTGCGACATTGACGAGTGTTCCTGAGCCCGCTTCTATTTCGATGATATTACTTACGCTTGCTGGCTTTGGTTTTGCCCGAAAAAATGTAAAGCATCGCTTTTAAAGGACATTCTCAGTATGTGATGAAGTCAGAGCAGCAATGTTCTGGCTTTTATTATTTCAGAGAAGATATTATTTGCTCAGCTGAACATATAGCTTATCGCAAGTTTCTTTAAGTGCAGCCAATTCTTCTAGCGGTAATTGGCTCTACACATCATAGCTTGTCCATACTCAAATGCTGTGTGAGGCAATATTGATGTTGAAGTAACTGTTAATGGCGAAGCACTTATCGCGAAAGCGAAATGATAGATAAAAACAACGCCCAGTATCACTGGGCGTTGTTTTCTCTGTCAATTGTCTCGTAGAACATTTAGAAAACAAAATTCAGCATTAGCGTATAGGCTTGTACATCTTTATCTTCTTGTAAGGCTATTGGTGGAATCACAAATTGCCCATCTTTGCCTTGGTCGTAGCGATCTTGAGGTAAGTAGACACCTTGCCATTCCGCATTCAGTGATATTTGTGGTGTGACATCGTAACGCACCCCAGCCGTTACACTTTTAGAGTATCGACGGTCATGGCTTTGGCCGTATGTTATATAAGGCGTAAAGGCGTCATAAGAATAACCTGCAGACACATACCAGTTAGTTTGTAATTTATCGTGTTCGACCTCAGCCATGAATAGCCACTGATCGAGAGAATATTCCCCACCCAAAGTAAAGATATTCATCTTCTCAGAAGCTGCACCGTTTTGTTCAAACTTGGTGTGCATATATGCCGAGTGAATACGGTAATTAAAGCCTGTGAGCTCAGCTGATAGCCCTGCCATATAATCCGTTTCAAATATAAGCTCGAACGTGCCTAGTTTGGTCTTATTTTCACGACCAAAGCCATAAAATGGCATTACCGACGCGGTTAGTTCATCGGAGATTGATGTTTCCCAGCGTAAAGAGAAACCATCGTAGAAGGTAAATCCAAGAATACTGTCATACACCTCTTGCGGTGGACGTGCCCACGTATAGGCTTGGCCGACATAGTAATACTCAGAGGCTAAAAATAGCGGCAAGCGTAACCGACCACCGTTGAAGGTGAGGTCATTTATCTCATAGCTTAAATAGGCCCACTCAATTTCAGGGTCTGACCATTTATCTTGTGGGCGCTTTACAACTTGTAAAGATGCATTGAGTGCTTCCGTTATTGTGTAATCTGCTTGGATACCAAAAATGGTGTCGCAGTCGTAACAAGTATCGTCCGTAATTTCACGGTGAATAAACAAAGGCGTTGTGTTATTTGACTTGGCGATTGAGGTTGAACCGAAGCCACTAATTGAAAAGTCATCGGTAATATCTATAGCAGCAAGTAAAGGTAAGGGCATGGCTGCTGCGACAAGAAGGGTATATTTTATGTTCATGCTTACTCTCCTTGTAAGACAGTGATGAGAATGTTGGCATTCTCAGGGACAGCCGTAATTGGCGCATAGGCAATCCCATTCGGGTTTTTATTGAGCCACTCAAGAATGTCCTTAATATCATCGCTATTGAGTTCTGCTGGTGGTTTCCCTTTGCCAGAGAAAGACAGTGATGCCCAGTACCCATTCATTTGTGATACCGACTTGCCTAAAAGCATGTCGTAAAACTCTTCTCTATGTATTGAGTTCTCTGGTAGATCAACCAGAACGATTTTGATGCTGCCGTTTAGTTTTTTTGTTCTGCCTTTATATAGCATTCTTGCCTTGCTTTTACTGAGCTGAGGAATGTCTTTGTTCATTGAAAAAACAGCAAACTCGACATCTTCGCTAGCCTTATTATTGGCAAATGCAGAAAGGGATAACCCAATGGAAAAACTAGCAATTACGAGCTTCATCACAATAGGTTTTAGGTTGAGTCCGTTATTCATTAATTATTTACCATTCATCCTGAATTAGTCCTAATATTGATAATAGTTGACACTTGTGTAACTACAAATAGACATTTTAAAAAGGTGTTCAGGTTCACGTTCAAGGAGAAGATATGAGCCTTTTGAATCGGATTTCGATTAAATCGAGGTTGCTCGTTTTAGTCATTTTACCACTTGGTTTTATGACGATTTTTGCAGGATTAGAGATTCAAAGTCTCTATAAAAACGTTAATACGTTAAACATGCTTAATACGCGTGTCATGTTATTGAGTGAGGCTTCTTCCTTTTTGTCTGAAGCACATTTGGCAAAAATAAGTATGCAAAATGAGACATTGAGCCCAAATGACAATTCCATGTCGAACAATCTTAATGAAAAGGTCCAAAAAATACGCTTACTCATTCCAGATGCATTTACAGCACCAGAAGCAAAAAAAGCCAATGTGTTAATGGATGATTTAGCTGATGCTGTTTCGGAGTTTTCAGAGACGCAACAAGATGATTTACTCGATTGGTCGGCATGGATTGATGAGACCCTTAATGGCGTATTGACCAGTTTAGAAAAGTCACCACTGACAATTAATAATAAAAAAGTGGAACAAAACCTTGGTGTTTTATACCAGCTCAACTGGTTATCTTTGTGGTCTCAACAAGAAAATTGGTTTATCCGCCAGTTGCTGCTAATGCCTGATATAGCCGAAGATATTAAACCTGAGCTCGTTAGTGTTATTCAAAATCAGCAACTTTATATTGATCGTTTTATCTCTATTAATGCCGACCCACAGCAAATCGAATTGCTTAAAAAAACATTTTCAGATCCTGCTTTTGCTAATAGCTATATTTTACGGGAAGGCTTACTCGGTGGCGGTGTCTCTCAAGATGCGATTAGTGTCGGGCTGAAAGCTCTGGATGAACGCTATAACTTGATTCAATTCGTTGTTGGCGAAGTGAGTCAGCAGTTAGTGTCTGAAATTCATACAACGATAGCCAGTGCTAAAGTGAAAATGGGTATTTTTACCAGCGCGATTTTACTGACTCTGCTTGTACTCAGTATTCTTGGGGTGAACCTAGCTAAGCGTATTATTCAGTATTTAGGGCGCGTGATTAACACGATGTCGAGAATTGAAGAATCGACTGATGTCATGGTGAAGGTCGAAGAAGATGGGCGTGATGAATTCACTGTTTTTACCAAAAAACTGAATATTCTGATTGATGAGCGATACCATAACCAAGCTAAAATGGTGTTAGCAAAAGAGGACGCTGAAAATGCCAATGTGGCGAAAAGTGCTTTTCTTGCCAATATGTCGCATGAAATTCGAACGCCGCTCAACGGCATCATTGGTATGTCATCAATACTGTCAGATACCGACCTTAATCCTTCCCAGTCTGAATACCTGCAAATTGTAGAAACCTCTTCACAAACCTTACTGTTGTTGATTAACGACATATTGGATCTGTCTAAAATCGAATCGGGTAATCTGGTTATCGCACCGACGGAATGTAACGTGCGTGAGGTGGCTTACGATACTATGTCGATTGTGATGGCAAAAGCTTCTGAGCAGAATCTAGCATTGAAAGTCGATATTGCTCCTGACGTTGCGGCATTAACCATGATAGATGAACACCGTTTACGTCAAATACTGATGAACTTAATGTCGAATGCCGTGAAGTTTACCTTATCGGGCTCGGTGACGTTATCGGTCACCCAGCAGATGAAAGACAACGGTCAAGCTGCTATTCGTTTTGCAATTATCGATACAGGCATTGGTATTGCGAAAGACAAGCAGGACCAAGTTTTTGCACCGTTTACGCAAGAAGATGGTTCTATCACTCGTCAGTTTGGCGGTACGGGCTTAGGGCTGGCGATCTGTCGTCAGCTTGTAGAGTTAATGGATGGCGACTTAGCGCTAGATTCTGAAAAAGGAAAAGGTAGTACTTTCTACTTCACTATTGATGTCGATATTGTAAAGGCACAAGCGCCGAAAGTAGCGAGTTTACAAAATGTGAAGACCCTGATAGTAACTAACGAAGTGAGTTATGCAGAAACACTGAAAGTGCAGTGTATAGAGCATGGCCTTTCCGTGGATGTTGAAACGGTCATGAGCAATGTAGATCGTTCTTCAAATTACTATGATTTGATCCTGTTCTGTCAGGGTTCTCTGATCCGCACTATAGATACCATAGCTGAAATTAAAGCGGTGAAATCACCTGCCGCAGTTGTAGTATGCACCAGCCATAGCGACGAGCAGTATGATTTTGGTACTCACATTGATGGTGTGATTAGTGCGCCATTGTTTGGTCGCCGTTTAGTGAAAGCGACCAGTCAAGCATTGAAAAGAGTGCAAGAGCATCATAAGAAAATTCAAGCTTCACTTGGCGTTGTTCTTGATGAGGCCGTTAGCGTGAAAGATGTGGTGCTGGTGGTTGAAGATAACCTTGTTAATCAGAAAGTCGCATCACTCTTCTTGAAAAAGGCGGGCTACGATTTTGAGTTAGCAAATAATGGTCAAGAGGCCGTCGATGCGATAACGCAAGGTAAGCAGTTTAAGGCCATTTTGATGGACTGCATGATGCCAGTAATGGATGGCTTCTCTGCAACAGAAGCCATTCGTGCTTGGGAAGGTCAAAACGAAAAATCTCGTTTGCCAATTATTGCGTTAACTGCGAGTGTACTCGACCAAGATATTGATAAGTGTTTTGAAGCGGGTATGGATGATTATGTGGCTAAGCCATTCAAGAAAGAAGTATTGTTAGATAAGCTCGATAAACTTAACGAAGTAGCCTAGTTTGACGCCACCGCAGAGACTATCACTCTGCGGTGTTTTTGTTTGTAAGTTGTGAGCACATGCTTGTAGTTGCCGTATCTCGGGTGTGAAGTGTGGCTCAGTTAGTTATCCCCTCAAGGCCTATCGCTGCTTTGCTTGAAAGCTGCGATGGGCCTTTTATATGGCCTACGATTGTTGCGGTGAATTGACACTCTTATTGTCCGAGCTCTGTTGTCTTTCTTTACTATCGATTAACCGAGATGACTGATGGATATTCACTTCTAGTAAATTAATAAATTGCTGCATCAGGTGAATCTTGGGAAGATGATTTTGGCCTGTTTGTTGTTGTATCTCTGCGGTTAAATTAATCAAACGGGGTATGGAATAGTTGTCCGCTAACTCACTAATGGATTGCGCAAAGAAGTGAATCAGCTCGATGTTTTGGTCACCGTACGCAATGATAAGTGAGTTAATGCCTTGTTCTGCGCTATCAATGAATATGTGTAAGTATTCGTTGATACTCTTATTGCCATCTATTTTTTGGAGATCTGAAATGTTGATTTCTGCCTCTGTAACAGCTAATTCAGTGATCGCAGCTTGTGTATGGCGCGTAAGTGCAATGACGTTGAAGTCTGGCTGTCGGGGGGCTGTGATGTGAAGGCTCGATTGATTCTCCATTATAGTGGGTAAATGTTGGTTAATTGCCTCAATAAACCCTTTTTCTTGAATGGGCTTCGTTAATACGAAATTCGCCCCAGCTTGAATTAAGTTATCGTGTGCTTCTTGGAATATATCGGCAGTACAAGCAAAGATGACTGTGGGGAGTTTGAGCTCTTGGCGTATGGCTTGGGTGGCGGATACACCATCCATGACAGGCATGTGGTTATCCATAAGCACTAAATCAAAGCTCTCTTCTTTTAAGCGCTCTAAAGCAACCTGTCCATTTTCAGCAACACTTGCGTGATACCCTTGGCGCTGACAAAACGTTTTAGCAACTAACGCGTTGATTTTGTTATCTTCAACAATCAATATCTTGAGTGCTTTCTGATGCTGATTATTGTCAGCGCTGCTCACTTGTGGCTCTCGTCGCTGATGAGTCTCTTCAGTATTATGCTGCGCGGTATCAGTAGTGGCATGTTCTTGAGGTGTGATCGCCTCACATAGTGCCGATATATGGCGATCGGCTAAAGCGGTGGTATTACCCGAAATAAGAGGTTGAGTCGACGCCTTTTCAATGCTTGTGTCCAGCGCGATGGTTACCTTAAATTCAGTACCTTTACCTAACTCGCTGTTAACAGATATATGCCCATTCATGATTTCAACTAATTGTTTCACAATTGCCAAACCCAGCCCTGTGCCACCATATTGGCGGGTTGTAGAGGACTCAGCTTGCGTAAAGGGGTCGAAAATATTCGCGAGGCGTTCTTGTCGGATCCCGATGCCAGAGTCTTTGACAACAATAGTGACTCCTTGCTGGTTATTAGCCGCTAGGGTGTGTTTGAACGACAGAGAAATAGTACCTTGATGAGTAAACTTCACCGCATTGCTAATAAGGTTAAAAATGATCTGTCTAATTCGTGACTTATCACCATTAAAAGTTGCGTTAGGGCTCAGCTCATTTTCAATGACGAACCCTAGCCCTTTACTGGTACAAATTTGTTGGTAGGTATGGGCTATGGGGTTGATAACATCGTTAAATTGAAATTTGGTACATTCTAATTCCAGCTTATTTTCTTCTATTTTAGAGAAATCCAAGATGTCATTCAGTAGTGAGAGTAGGTGCTCACCAGACTCTAACAATACTTCAATTTGTTTGTGGTTCTCAGGGTCTTGGGTGTTAGATTCTATTATTTGTGCCATACCTAGAATCCCATTAAGTGGGGTGCGTAACTCATGGCTCATGGTTGCAAGGAATGTTGATTTGGCTTGATTAGATACTTCGGCTTGTTTGGCTGCAGAGGCAAGATCTTGCTCTAGGGCTTTTCGTTTGGTGCTGTCGCGCTCTACCGCGATAAAACTTTGTAGATTGCCGTGGATATCAAATGTTGGGTTAATCGCGATATCAATCCAGTATGGAGTCCCATTTTTATGGTAATTGATCAGCTCAGATTCTATTGAGTGCCCTTGTTTTAACGCTTCTGAAATTCGAGCTACTTCTGCTTGGTTGGTATTTTCTCCTTGTAAGATGTCGCCCGGTTTTTTACCAATAACGTCATCAAAACTGTAACCTGAAAGGCTTAGAAAACTGTTATTCACCCACGTGGTATAGCCTTCTTTGTCTGTCATCACAATCGCATCTTGCGCATGCTCTGCCACTAATGCCAAGGTGGATTTTTCTTTTTCAGATGCGCTCAGCTTATGTTGGATATCTAAAGTCTGTAGTAAACGCTCACGCAGCTGTAAATAGAAATAAGCTGCGATACTTAAAGCAAACAGTAACATAGTGATAAACGCATGTAGCTTGATGGTTTTTGCTTCTTCAAGCCAATAGCTATTTTGTTTTGCGAGGTCTTCTTTTACCCCATTTGTCATAATGTCTTTTTCTTTGTTTTTGCTCTCTGCTTTAATTCGCTCACGAAAAGAGATGTAATTTTGAAGGCTTTGAAAGGTGGTATTCCCCTGTAATGTTGGACTCGGTAGGGATACAAGTGCACCTTTAAGTGTCAGTTCTGAAACGTACAGCTTATCTTCAGGACTCTTTAAGGTGTCTAATAGTTCTTCTTCCAGTAATGAGGTGGTTAATGTGGAATACTCATTCGACACTTTTAAACGCAGTAAGGTTTCAAGATCGGTGACAAACGAAGAGATATTCTTATTGATGGCTTTGGCTTGAACGATGACTTCGTCAGTACTGATCACCATCCGATTTAGCCAGTTATCTTGGTTCTTACTCAATGTATTATAAAGCGCATTGGCTTTGATCTCGGCTTCGACAAGCTGTAGCGAGTAAGTATCGTAGGCCTTGTGGTCTTGATGGTTAAAATAATGCAGCTCTTCTCTGGCTTTTATCACATTATTCGACAGTGACAAGTAAGCACGTTGATACTGTTCGACTTGGTGGCTTTTAGTCACGATGAAGGCCAAATAAAGCGCAAGGCTGGTAATGGTGGCAATAAAGAACCAACTGAGTTGATGGGTAAGTGTTTTCATCATTGCACTAACTCCTCTAACGCAGACGGTTTAGGGGCGGTGAGGGCATTCAAAAACGCACTAATTTCAACAACTGTCATAGGGCTTAGCTCTTGGCCTAATTGCACGCGTGCCATCACGATAATGGCTTCTTCAAGAGTGGCGGTTTTACCATCGTGAAAATAGGGTGCTGTGATGGCGACATTCCGCAGGCTAGGTACCCTAAATACATGGCGATCGTTTTCTTCCCCTGTGACTTCAAAACGTCCTAAATCTTGATTTACCGAGGGACCAAATTGCGTTTCCAGTGCGGTGAGATTGCCAAACTTTTGGAAAAGGTTGCCACCGATATTTTGACCCTGGTGGCAGTACACACAGCCAAGTTGCTGAAATTTTTGCCAGCCATTTTGCGCGACATTTGATATGGCATCGGCCTCGCCTTCTAAGAAACGGTCAAAAGGGGCGTCTGGTGTGGTGAGGGTATTCATGAAGGCCACCAGTGCATTCTTGACCGTTTTTTCAGAAATATCACCACTGTATTCTTGGTCAAAGCGCTTTTGGTAATATTTAGATTGATTAAGAAACTGAACAATAGACGGCCAATCGCTGTCCATTTCGAGCGGGTTATGAATAGGACCATCAATTTGTTGTTCTAAACTGGCCGCATGCCCATCCCAGAAAAAGCGAGAGTTAAGACTGATATTAAACACCGTTGGTGAATTACGTTTACCTTCGCCATTGACACCGACAGATGCAGGGATAGACTCCGCGCCATTACTGTAAATATGATGACAAGACTCACAGCTTACTTGGCTATTAGAGGACAACCTAGGTTCGAGGAATAGCTCGAACCCGAGCTTAGCTTTACTCTTTTCTGTAATTGTTTGCTTTTCAATTGCACTGACTGATTGAGATAAAAAAGCATTTTCCGTTCTACTGTTAGTATTGGGTAAATCATTAAGAATAGGTTCACGAAAGGTGAAGTAGAGATAGACGCTAAATAGCGCCACGATAAGGCAAGGTATAACCCAACGGAGTGATAGATGCTGCACGGCAAGTCCTTTTAAATCAACGTTCGTCCTAACTTTAGTGTAGCCAATTAAATCTGTTGCATATTGGGTTTCGATTTATTTCTACTTTCTGTAAAGCAATTCTGGCTAGATAGCAGTTTAACTGATTGAGTTGTCAGTTATTTTGCTTGATCTTAACAAACTAAATGGCGTTATCTTCTGACTTATTTTAAGGATGGTGGTGGGGTGTAGATGGTTGTTAGCATTTATTTTTTGGTGTTTGTTAAATTGATAATTTATTTAACGATAAATTAATACGCCACTGGTTTGATTGTTGGATATTCGGCTTAGATATAATACTTGCTGTTATATCTATATGTATAAACCTGCTTCCCCTCTCATTATTATACTTTATAGCTATGTAATAAATGCGAACTGGTGCTAGTTCATATTGCGTTCATTTTGGATACAGTATTCTATTCTGAAAGATGTTTGGTATCACTAATATTTGAAATTCGTAAGGAAATACAAGGGAATTTGTCATGAATAAATATCTAAAAGACTTAGGGGTTATTACTTTATTTATAATCAGTCCGTTTGCTATGTCGGAAGACTATGCAATGGGAAGCCTTGTACCAGTTCGTAGCGTTACAGTCAGTAGTGAAGTGACTGGCATTGTCGATGAGTTTGATAAGGGTGTAGGCGATAGTATCGCTGCTGGTGAAGTGCTTGTTAAGTTATCAATTGCTGATAACGCATTGAATATTAAGCTTGCTAAGGCAGAGTTGGATGTTAGTTTGCATGAGCTAACGACTCAAGAGAAGCAACTTCAACGATTTTCGTCTCTTTATGAAACAAAGGGTATCTCAGCCAGTGACTATGATGAACAGCATCGTAAAACACGACTAAGCCGTGCTCAGGTTGAAGTTGATAAAATCAAATTAGCGATGGTGCAGCGAGAGAAAGAAAAATCTGAAGTGAAAGCACCTTTTTCAGGCCTTATTTTAAAAAGAAACATTGAATTAGGACAGTTTATTCCGTCTGGTGAAAAATTATATACTTTAGTTGATATGAGCAAGGTTAAAGTTGAGTTTTATTTATTAGAGTCTGATGTAATGAGCACGCATAAAGGTGATGTTGTTAACGTTATTATTCCTGCTCTTAATAATAAATCAGTCCAAGGCTATGTCGATATATTATCGCCGGCATTTGAAGCGGGTGACCCAGGTTTTTTAGTTGAGGTTATTGTTGATAATACTGGAAGTAAATTAAAGCCTGGAATGCAAGCGCGCGTAAAACTTGCTGAACAAGGAGAGTAGCAATGCAATATTTGTTAATGCTGCTGAGTCAGCGACGTTTGGCGGCTAAATTACTAACGTTAGTGCTCATTGTATTAGGGCTATTTGCCCTGACTCAACTTCCTTTGGCAGAAAAGCCCCGCTTCGATATGGGAGAAGGATTGATCACGACAGAATACCCCGGAGCATCGGCCTCTGATGTTGAAAGTAATATTACTAGTAAGCTAGAAAAAGAATTACTTTCTATCTCCGGGATCAAAGAGTTTCACTCTGTCTCTGAAGCTGGCGTGTCTGAAATTGAGTTTCGACTAAATACAGGTATCGCAGATCCAAATGCGGTGTATCAAGATGTCCGCGATGCCTTAGCTCGAGTTTCAGACTTACCTGCTGGTGTGACTGAGTCACCGAAATTATCCGTTGAAAAATCTTATAGCTTAGATTTTATGGTGGTCGGGATCAGCAGTGAGTTACCCTATGCTAAATTGCGTGATCGCGCGAAAAGTTTAGAGCTTGCTTTAAGGCGCGTGGAGGGTATTGGCCAAGTTTATCCAATCGATTTACGTGAACCTGAGTTTTTAATCAATTTAGAGCCTACTCAGCTACAGCGTTATGGTCTAACGGTCGATGAAATCGCACAGTTGATTGCAGAGAGAAACATATTAATTAGTGGAGGGCGGTTAGAGCTGCTGCAAGATAACCCTGAGCTGATTACTGTTGCAGAGCTGGATAATATAGACAAACTAAGCGACATGTTTATTGGTTTTAAACCCAATATTCAACTTAAAGATGTCTCTGGTGATATTACGAGCTCTTATGAAAAAGCGTCGGCTTATGGTTCTTTGAATGGTCAAAAAAGCATTCTTTTTGATCTTCGCACTGATCAACAGGCCGATGTTTTAAAAACGTCACAAGATGTTCGAGATTTATTAGCAAGCATGGAGCGTCAGTTCGGTACTGATTTTAAGCTTGATGTTGGTTTTGATCTGGCGAATGAAATTCAGGCCAAATCCGATATTGTTCGTAACAACGGCTTAGTGGGTTTGATCCTCGTATTGGTGGTGTTGGCTTTGTTTCTTGAAAAGCGCATCGCATTTTGGGTCGCGGTGTCTATTCCTGTGTGTCTGCTTGGTACTCTGGCAGTCTTACCGGCACTGGGGCAAATATTGGATGCTTATACTTTATCAGCCTTGATTTTGATTATCGGGATCATTGTTGATGATGCAGTGGTGGTCAGTGACAAAATTATCGCGTTTGTTGAAGAAGGCTTACCCATTGAACAGGCTGTAACTAAGGGTATTAAAGCGGTCTTCCCTGCGATAACAGCCAGTATCCTCAGCACCATGATTGCCTTTATTCCGTTGTTATTCCTTCCCGGGGATAGCGGTCAAATGATGTATGTCATTCCACTGACCGTTATTGTTGCACTGTGTTTCTCATTTGTGGATGCTTTGTTTTTTATACCAGCTCATTTACAAGGTGTGCTAGCAAAAGATAGTCACTTGGTGAGTAAACGAAGAGATAGCTTTCGCCATGTGAACCATGCCATTGAGTGGGTACTCACTCAGCGTAAACGCGTGCTGAGTATTGCCATAATATTGTGCGTAGGTGTAGGCGTATATTCTTACAAACAACTTAGTTATTTATTCTTTCCTGAGGACGGTGCGTATTTAATCGAAGTATCTGCCGAGACAGACCCAGAATTATCTTTAGATCAGGTATGGCAGCGTACTCAGCAATTAGAAGCCTTGATCGGTGAAACTGATGAAGTGTCTAGTTGGTACGGTGAAGTCGGTACGCCGAATAGCTATTGGATTATTTCGTTAACCCCAGTGAACGATCGCGATCGAACCGCCGATGATATTGTTGAAGAGTGGGAAGTCGCTGGCGAAGCCATTGATGGTTTGGCACAAATTGAATTTGATATTGATGGCGGTGGTCCACCTGCGGGGCGTCCTGTCGATATTAAAGTCGTTGGTGGCAGCGATGAAGGACGTAATGTTTTAGCTGATGATCTTGCTGCTTACCTTGAAACTATCGCAGGTACTAAACGAGTGAGTCGGGATCTGCATGATAGCCAGCCAAGAGTAGAAGCACAACTGCAATACCAATGGTTAAATTATTACGGTATCAGTGCCGCGCAAGTTGGTGGGCTGATCAAATATGCCGTCGAGGGTGAACGTGTTTCACGTATTTTTAACGGTGAAGAAGAGGTGTTCTTCCGAGTCAGCCTAGAAGAAGATGATAAAACGCTAGATGAGCTTAATAATCTCATGGTCCGTGCTAGTGACGGTACGCTTGTTCCATTAAGCAAATTAATCCGCTGGGTAGAGACGACATCGGCATCGCAGGTTACTCACTATAATGGTGAACGAGTTATCCGAGTGTCATCCGGTATTGATCCAACATTGACGGATCCAACCAAAGTGTTTGAGCTGGTTGAAACGCAATTTGCTGGTAAAGATTATGATGGTGCACGTTTGGTTGCCGCAGGGCAGATTCTTGAGACAGCTCAAGCTGAACAAGGCTTTAGTGTTGCAATTTTGATGGCCTTTGCGGGCATTAGCATACTATTGTTATTGCTGTTTGATCGTATGATTGAAGGGCTGTTAGTGCTTTTGGTTGTGCCTTTTGGTGTTAGTGGTGCCTTGTTTATCTTGTTCCTACATAATCAAGTACTGAGCTTTTTCTCAATCATTGGGATGATCGCTCTGATTGGGGTGATGGTGAACAATAGCCTTGTTTTGATTTGGCATTTCCGCTCTACCATTGCCGAGTTGGACCGCGATAACGTGATGGCATTTATTATTAAAGGAACAAAAAGCCGCGTACGGCCAATCATATTAACGACAATCACTACTGTCGTTGGATTAGTCCCTTTGGCTTATGGGCTTGGGGGGTATGATAATTTCATGTCACCGATGGCGCTTGTTGTTGGTTGGGGCTGTGTCATCTCAATGTTGGTGACTTTACTCATTATTCCTGCACTGTACGGCTATGTGCTTGAATGGAAGGTTCGTAATAACCGCCCTTTATAATGGTTCGCTTCTATTAGATAACTGTGAAAATGAAAGCACCGCTTTACACCGTTATGTGTAAAGCGGTGTTTGTTTAGAGCGAATGAATTGATAGGCAGTGTGTTTTTTATCTCCGCATTTTGTACTCCTTGTTATAAAGGTCGTTATTGATATGCTTCTTAGCTATTGGTTAACAAGCGAAATACCGTTACAGTGCTTTAATTAGTCACTCGCAGGAGCATAAGAGTGGAATACGGTGTGTTGTTGGTGTTTATTCCAACTTTCTTTTTTGTGTCGATAACTCCCGGAATGTGCATGACGTTGGCTTTAGGGCTGGGGATGAGTATTGGTTTTCGTCGAACGCTGTGGATGATGCTGGGTGAAGTGGTGGGTGTGGCATTAGTCGCAATCAGTGCGGTATTGGGCATAGCAGCAATTATGATCAAAATGCCTTGGCTGTTCGTGGTGTTCAAAACCATAGGTGCGATGTATCTGGCTTATCTTGGCCTGCAAATGTGGCAGTCTAAGGGCAAGATGGCATTGAGCGATGATAAGTTGCAGACATCCCAAGCATCGAATTTAGGCTTAGTCGCACAGGGGTTCATTACCGCGATTGCCAATCCGAAAGGGTGGGCATTTATGATCTCATTATTACCTCCCTTCATTAAGTCAGATCTGGATTTTGCCCCACAGCTTGCGTTGTTGGTGAGCATTATTATGATTTCTGAGTTTGTTTGTATGTCGATTTATGCCAGCGGTGGCAAGGCATTACGCCGATTGTTGATGAATCAACAAAACGTGAAAACCATGAATCGAATAGCGGGTAGCATGATGTTTGGTGTCGCGATTTGGTTACTGATGAGCTAAGCGAATCTAGCCAGTAGGCTGAGATAAGCTCATGAAAAAATCAATAAATAAATATAAAGATCACAAGGAGAGTTGTTATGTTCAGTCATGTAATGGTAGGTACCAATGATATGGAGAAGTCGAAAGCATTCTATGATGCGACTTTTGCCGAGTTGGGTTACGCACCAGGGATGATGGATGAGAAAGGTCGTTGTTTCTATGTCACTAAGACCGGTGTTTTTTCAATAACGAAGCCGATTAATGGCGAGTCGGCGACTCACGGCAACGGCAGCACTATTGGCTTTTCAGTGGAAAATGCCGATATGGCTAATGCGTGGCATGCGGCAGGTATCGCTAACGGTGGCGTGACATGTGAAGAGCCCCCTGGCGAGCGTGAAGGCAGTCTGATGAAGCTGTACATTGCCTACTTGCGCGATCCTGCGGGTAACAAGATTTGTGCGGTTCATCGTATGTAATGTCTCTCTGTCATCCATAATATGACAAAGTAACCTTATTGCGTATAAGCAAAGCTAAAAATGAAAAGACCGCTGAACTTGCGGTCTTTTTTGTTACAGTGATTTAGTCAGGTATTAAAGAAATTAGCTCTTAATGGTTTGGATTACCTTGTCTGGGAAACCAAAGTATTTTTGTGAACCATCATTATCGAGTAGCAAGCAGTTACTCGACGCTGCGATGTAAGACTTGTCGTTGGTCGTGAATATGACGGTCGCCTGCGCTAACTTTTCCGTAAACAGTTTATTAATGTATTTTACATACTCTTTTTCGCAACCGACAAACGGCTCATCGATGATGATCACCCCTTGATCACAACAACCCAGCCCCAGTGCCATCCGCAATAACTGCTGCACACCATTGGGTAGTTGCTCAACATATTCTGAGGTCATGTTGGTCTCAAGCCCTTGTGGTAACCAAGAGTGTAAATCGAAGAAATCGATAATTTCTTCCATCTGATGCCGCGCTATCACCCCATCATGAATAATGAAGTTCGATTCCAGCGTACCTTCAAAGATGTGCAGTTCAAAAGGAATATAGTTAATCGCTTTACGATAGCGAAAGTTATTGAATTGCTTGATGTTATATCCATCAATTAACACATTCCCTTGATAACGTTCTTCAAGCCCAGCCAAGATACTCAGTAAGGTTGTTTTCCCCGAACCAGACATGCCAGATATCGATATTTTGTCGCCAGCAGGAATGGATAAAGCAAGGTTGGTGAGCCCTGTAGGTGAACCTTGATAGCGATGCGTCAGGCCGCTAACCGTAATATTGCCTTTAAATTGACGAATCGGTGGGCTATTTTCAAGCTGAGTACGATCATCATTTAATGACATTAACGCATTGATTTGGGCGCTGGCAGCTTTAATCGTTTTGAATTTAGTAATGGCATTGTATATCCCCATAATTGGCCCAAGGGCTTTCCACACCAAAATAATGATTGCCAGCATCGCACCGGCGTCGGTTTTACCTGCCATCACACCGAGTACCGCGGTCACAATACTGGCGGTGCCTATGGCTTGAATGAGTCCTTGCCCCATAGATTGAATTCTACCATTGGTGATCGATACACCCTTGGCATCTTCAAGGCTCTGATTGTGTGCCGCATGAAAGCGAGAGCGGATCACACGCAATAACGGTAAGCCTTGAATGGTACTGATACTACGCAGTAGCTCATTCCATTGGTAAGACACCATCGCATTAGCGCGCGAGCTTTTTGATGTGGCTTGGTTGTAGATATAGCGTGAGTACACACAAAATAGCAGCATGAGCACGATACCCGCGAGTACTGTTAGCGCCGCGGTTCCTGAGATAATCGTGATAGCTAAAATGAAGATAATCACAAAAGGCAAATCAAAGTAGCTAAGGGTTGATTCCGCGGTGACTAGCTTACGGAGTTGGTCGATATCTTTTAATCGAGCCAGCTGGGAAGAGACTCCCGCCGAAGAGGTCATAGAGTAGGGCAGCCAAAGCAACTTGCTGATGACATTTTTTGAGATGTGAGTCGCCAGATCTTTACCTGATGTTGCTAATATATTCATCCGAAGTCGTTTAAAACCATACTCGGAAGCGGCTAAGAAAATCGCAAGAGCAGCAAGCCAAAATAACGTGGTTTCAGAGCCCGATGTAAGCGCGAAACTGTATACGCCCATGATGAAAAAAGGCTGCATTGCACCAAGAATATTGATGATCAAGCTAAGGAGCATCAAGCTTTTCATTTCATTGTTATAGCGATAGAAAGCGTACTTGATCCAATTAGATTTATCTTGTGACTCTGGTGGCGGTTCGCGGAAAATCTTTGAATATTCGGAAATTTCGCACACGGCGCAGGTATCGTCTGTAAGAGTATGCTCAATTAAGACGTTGTTACGATAATCGAACAGCTTAGCCATCCCATTTTCGATGCCAAGGAAAATGGTACAGACGTTATTGAACTCGACGAAAGCGGGCACGGAAATACGGCTTAATTCTGTCATGGATGCAAGCTGGCGTGTTTTACACTCGTAATCCAGCCGCGTTAAAGTACTCGAAAAACTGTCTATGTCTTTGGCTTGGGGCACAAAGGCATCGGTCAGAATATCTGGTGTACCTTCCCACTGTAGCGTTATTAAGGTGTAGGCGATCCCTAAAATGGTGGGTGAGTTGTTATAGCGCTCTTTAAATTTGGCAGAACCAAAATCGCTCAGCCGTTCTTCGGTATTGCTAAAATCAATCAATACACTCATGCGGCGACCTTCTTATCAAATTTATGTTTAACCAAACGAGTGTCGAGTTGACCGAGCTTGTTGCTGACAATCATACAAATAAAGTTGTTTGATTTGGGGGCGATACAGGCCAGTAACAATCGGCCAAATTTTTCGTCATACACCATGTCGATATCATCGATCATTAAGACTGACTTATTACTTAGTAGTGCTCGCACGATCAGTAGCGCGAATAAAACCTGCCGCGAAAAAGGCAACTGTGATTGGCTAGATATTTGAGTATAAAAGCCATTTTTGAGGCCATTAATTTTGTCTTTAATGGCGAGGTTTTCACACAATGCAAAAGCCGCGTTATTGAGGTGAGATTGAAAACACGTCAGGTTGTCGATGATGGATCCTTCCACCAGTGAGGTATTCTTATCGACTTTAATAATGTGATTACGCCATGTGGTGTACTCAATATTTTCAAATGCTTGCTGGTTAACCTCAATCTGAAAACAATCGTCGTGTGTGTCACGGGTTAAACAGCGCAGCAAGTGACTCTTACCACTGCCGCTGGGCCCTGTTAGCAAATGAATGTGTCCAGTTGCCAGTGTTAGCTGATTGGGTACATACGCTGTGTTATTAACTGTGATAGCTGCAATCGGCTGTTTACCCGCAAAAAGCATATCAGTGTTTGAGGGTGTGAGTGTTTGCTCACGGTTCTGGTTTTGTGCTGAGCAAGACGCTTGTGATGAAATTGGCGCTTGTGGTGAAAGGTGGCTTTGGCTTTGAGGGAGCGCGCGCGCAGATTCTAACGCTAACAATTCCGCAATACGCGCAATATTGAGTTGGTTAACACGCCATCGGCTTAGGGTACGCATGACTTGTTGGTAAGGGGCAAAATAACGGTTGGTCAGCAAGATAACTGCCGCCATTACCCCTTGGCTAATTTCTAGGTTGATAACTGCACGGGCGCATAATACAACCACGATAGCCACGGAGAGCTGCTGAATAAGGTTAAGAGTCAGATTAAAAGACGATTCGAGGCGTTCATACGCAATACTTTGGGTTTCGCGTTCGCTAATCATTTCGACCATCACACTTTCGACACGATACTCCATAGTGCGGCTTTTGATATCGAGCGGATTAGAGACAATTTCGATGATTTTTGAATTGGTCAGTCCTTCTATATCTGAACGCTGAGATAAGATCTCGACCCTTCTTTTCGCTAAATAACGTGCAGCAATCAATAAAATGGTCGATGCCAATATTAAGGCAATGCCTGCCCACATATTGATGAGGAAGATGATCAAGATAGTTATGGCACTGGTACCACCGTTGATCATTGCTTTAATCGACTCACCACCAAAGAATTGTTTAATGTCTGGGATCGTAGCGATCCGCTCTAAATATTCCCCCATTTCCAAGCGATTAAAACGCTCGATATTGGCGGAACAAATTGCCATGAAAACGCGGTTGGTTAACTGGCTTTCAAAGCGTTTCATTATCACTGATACCAAATGTTCTTCTTGGCGTTTTAATTGGTAGTCCAGGAAAATAGCCGTGAGAATAATCCCAAACAACAGCATAAGCGAATGGGTGGATTGATTCGGTAAAATACGGTCAAAAATGATCAGAATAGAGAACGGCAACACCAGCCCAAGCAGGGTTGTCATTATGGTAGAGAAAACCAAATACAGCTTATCTAGCGGGCTGATTTTTCGTGTAAATAAAGGATTTTTCATGCGTTATTCCTTTATTGAGCCAAGAGGTGAAGAGGAATTGGCGAATCGGTTTTGCTGTCACTCGCAGGAGACATTTGTGCTGCAATCTTGCCTATGGTGTTCATGTTTAAATTGCCAATTAATTCGTTAAGTTGCACTAAGCTGATGATGTAATCGTAACGAGCGTTTTCGTAATCTCTAATGCTACTGAAAAGCTTACTCTCGGCAGATAGCAAGTCAGTTATGGTGCGAGTCCCGAGTTTATGTGCTTTCTGAATACCTTTATATGAGGCGTAATTGGCTTGAATGATGGTTGTGAGGCTGCGTAGCGAAGCTGAGTAATCATTAATGTCGTAAATAAAGGTATCAAATGATTGTTGGCTTTGTTGCTTACTGTCTCGTAGGTCAATTTCAGCGCGTTCGATATTGACCTTGTTTTGTTCATAACGGTAATAGTCTTTGCCACCATTAAAAATGGGCACGTCCAAGGTTAGGGTGTAAACCGCTTCTTCAGTGGTGCCGTTATTGGGAAACACATTGGCTGACGCATCGTTGGTGTTGTCGTAGGTATAACCCACGCTGCCTTTTAATGATGGTGCAAAGGTTGCCCCTGTTTCCTTTAATGACTGGCGATTTCTTTTTACCTCTTGTTGAGCAATCAGTAAGTTGTAGCCCGAGGTGTACATGATCTCGTTAAGCTGCCGTTGGCGAGTGAGCGATATTTCATTGAATTGAATCGTCGACTGTAAATCATGGTCAGGGTTTAGCGGTTGTTGAACAATATTTTCAAGCTTAGTTAAGATGACACGCTGTTCTTTTTTTAAGCTGCGCAGGGTATTTGCATTTTTTTCTTTTTGCGCCATGACTTCATATTTTTCGGTTCCTGCTACATTGCCTAGCTCGACATTACGGGTAATAAACGTGAGCCGAGCAGCTGAAGAATCAAATTCAGCTTGGGTGGCGCGGATTTGCGCATTGTTCTTCAGATACTCAAAGTAGGTGGTTGAGGCATCACGAATAATGGATTGACGGGTTTGTTCTGTACGTAGTGTTTCGGTATCCACACTCACCTGAGTACTGGCTTGCGAATAAAGATCACCAAGGTCAAAAATGGTTTGCGATAGCGTCACATTGACGCCGTGACTATTGTAGCGGTTATTGGCATCGCTGCCTGTTTCTTGGTGGGTCGCACTATCGTTCCATCGTGTATTGGCAGACAAGCCGAGCGACGGTAAAAACTTCCCTCGGTTAATGTCGAGGTCATATTCAGATGATTTAAGGCGTGTTTCAGCACTGCTTAGTGACAGGTTCTGTTTTAATGCTGTATCTACGACTTCAAGCAAATTGGCGGCTTGTACGTACGAAGATAGTCCTCCTCCGAGTAATGAGAGGCTAACAATGGCGCAGGAAACGGCTGTTGAGACGCTAACAGATTTTCTTAATGGCCATGTATTTTTTAATAACTTTGATGATTTCATCATTTTTGTACGGCTTACTGATGACATAGTCCATCCCTGCTTCAATACATGACTTGTGTTCACTCGCACTGGTAAGTGCTGTTGCGCCAATGATGGTGGCGGGTTGCTGAATGTCCATTTCATCTTCCCGTTGGCGTATCAGTTTGGTGGCTTCAATACCGCCCATGCCTGGCATGATGCAATCCATAAAGACAATGTCTGCACCTTGCTCTTTCATGTACTCAACAGCTTGAGCTCCATCACTGACGGTATGAGCGTCATACCCTTGCTTGCTTAATAGTTTCTTCAATAAGAACTGCTGAACACGGTCATCTTCAACAATCAGGAAGGCGTTTCGAGTTTGCACATCCGCTTCTTCAGCGGCTTGCATGGCTTCGGTTAAATTAGGGATAAGCTCGTATGGGATCAGTGGTGTGTAGAACACGCGATCAACATATTCGTGGGTGTCTTGAACCGTACTGGATTCGGAAGCCGCTAAGAAGAGTTTGGTTTTCGCGGCTTTTTTCAGGCGAGAATGCAGGGTTTTACAGAAAGACTTAAGTTGAATGCCCTTGAGTGTATCGGTAATGATGATGGCATCGTATTCACCAATAGTGGGTAATGATTTAAAAATATCATTAGCGGCCCGTACGACAGTCACGCTTGCCCCATATTGATCGAGCATACGCGACATAATATCGATTTGTAGCGGTGAGTCGGTACAAACCATGACACGTTTATTTTCAAGTAAGCGATCTACACGATAGAAACTTTTTGGCGTGATATCGATACCGATATGCAGCTTTTGAAAAGGCGACAGAGGAGAGCTATCGCTATCGGCGGTTGATGATAGTACTGGCGATGGCGCTTGAAACCACGAGGACTTAAAGTGATTAACCTTTGTTAGAATAGCTTTTGACCACTCATCGTTAATGCCACTTTTTTCATCAACGGCTTCCCACTGTGCTTCCTGAATTTCAGTTAGACCAACAGCATTGGTCGGCAAAAAGATAATTTCAAATACCAAGCGCGTTTGTTCGACTTCTTCTGCGGCCTCGGTGCGAATGTTCAATAGGAGGTATTTATCGCTTTGCGCTGAAATAGCATTAGAAAGCTGAAGGAAAAGTACCCAGAACAAGCTGGTGGCATTGCCCTCGATGACTTCGGGTAAATTATCGTGCAAACGGCACTCAAAGGTACGTTGAGAGTGTTGCGTTTTAGCCGTGAGGTGGACAATTAATTCAGACATAAATGGCAAGAAATTTACGTTGCCCGTTTGTGCTTGATTACCACCTGAAATAAGGCGGTTATAGTTATCGGCTAAATCCGACAGTGTATTGGTGGCGAGGGTAATATCGCGTGCCATTACTGCGCCATTTTCACCTGCATCTTGGGCGATTAAACGCACACCACCTTGAATGGTATTGGTCATACCGCGAATTTCATAACCGATTAAGGCATAAAGTTGGCGGTATAAATCGGCATTACGCTTTTGAAATTCAACGTCTTGGTACATAGAGGCCAAGTTGGCAAAAATACGCCGTTCTGTCGGCGTGGTATCTAGGTTATTGAGTTTTGCTTGAATGCCTTGGGCATCGATATTTTCCAGCTGAGTCGCAAGTTGGCTAATATCGTACTGAGATTGCGTTGTGTGATGCCCTGAATGTTGAGGACGCTGTTGGCGTATAAGAAAGAGCAAACCTAGCGCCGTGATAATGGATAGCGCAAAGATGAACAGTGCTTGATGAAATAACTGCTGCTGTTGGGAGAGATAGCCAGATTCTACAATAGTGATTAAGTTTTGGTGTGCCAGTTGTAGGGTGGTGTAGCTTGTTAGCAACGCTCGTTGTAACTGTGTGGTGTCGCCAACGGCTGTAAAGCGATCTAGGGTGACCGCTAATTGCGGATACACAACATTACCGACAAGGCTGATCTTTGACTTTTCAGCAGCGGCTAAGTGGGTAAAGGTTGTAATCTGCTGCTGTAATGCCGAGATTAAATCTGCCATTGGTGCTTGTGTTGGAGAGCATGCTTGTTCTTTACATGCTAAAGATGCGTGCAGTAATAACTCAGTTTTGTTGATTAAGCTTGCTGATTCAATCAGTAGTGGGGATTGTGTTATTGCGCTATGTTGTGCGTCACTATTATTGATCCAGCGCCAGCCAATAAAGGCTTGCGATATGACAAAGCCAACCAATAAAGCGATAGAAAAACGCGTGATGTTTTTTTTTGCTATTTTCACTTGGTATTACCTCTCATCAAATGCGTCTTCCATCGCGCTCATTACAGGTTTTAGCGCATAATCAATGACGTAGCGTGAGCCTGTTTTGATATCGGCTGTAAATTCCATATACGGTGACAAGGTGTATGTAGCGCCTGATTTTTCAAGGAAGTTTTGCTGAATCGAAATTTTGGCAATATAGAATTCGTTTTCTTCTTCTTTGTACGAAGATCGGCTAATGGAGTCGATTGTGCCGGTAACAAAGCCATACTTCGCAAAATTATAAGTATCAAACTTTAGCTTCACCTCTTGACCTATTTCGACAAAACCCATGTCTTTTTTCGGTATTTTGGCTTCACCATGTAAGCTGTTTCGGATAGGGGCAATGTCGGCAATACTTTCATTAGGCGGGATCACCGCGGATTTAAAATTGAAATGCACTTTATCGACGACGCCATCGACGGGCGAATAAACCGTTAGACGATCCACTTTATCGGCATGCTGGGGCAGTTGCGCTTGTTTGAGCGAGCGATCTTTTTCAAGCTGATTAATTTGCGTTTGGTAGCCCGCATTACGGTTTGCGATAGTATCGTTCAGTTGTTTTTCTAATCTTGTTGACTGAAATTGCTCGCTCATTACCGCTTCACTGAGGTTTTCTATCTCACGGATCATGTTGGTTTCTTGTACTTGCATGTTCAATACATCGACATACGAGGCCATTTCTTCTTTATATAGCGTTTCTTTGATGGATAGCTGTTTGCGAATTAAACCCAGTTGTTTACGTGAGCTGTTAATACGCTTTTTCATGGAGCCAATTAAGCGTTGCTTGTGCTTGATATCCAGCGCGATGAGTTCTTGATTTGAGGTGTTTTTTTGGAACTCTTTTTGCCACGATTCTGTTTGTTGAGTAACGAGTTGTGGGTAAACGGAAAAGCGAGAATAATCCGGTTTGGTTTGATTTATCAGCCCTTGGTAGCGGGCGATTTCCATTTCTAATCCGATGATATCAATGGTTGCCGATTGAAATTGTGTTGCACGATCAACGGATTTTAAGCGCGCGATAGGTTGCCCTGCGTATACGTAATCGCCTGCTTGGACGAGTAGGGTATCTAAAATACCGCCTTCTAAATGTTGAACACGTTCGATATCAGAATCGAGTAGCATCTCACCACGCGATGAAACCACAATGTCAATCTGCGCACGTGAAGCTAAAGCGATCAGCAATAACAGAGCAATGAACAAGAAGAGCAATGATTTATGCACTGTCGTCATTGCGCTTTGAATATAAATTGAATGATCAGTTTCAACACCGTCGTTTTGCTTCGATTCAATCAATGCTTTCTTTATGTGGTTCTCGATGCCCATCGCAATAGCTCCTTAATTACGCTGAGTGGTATTGGGGCAGTTAAGAGCCAATACCGTTAATTCGTCAGGGCGTGGGTGGCTATTTGCTGGTTTACTTTGACCATTTCATTTAGGACAGCATTGATTAGCTCTGCACTGGGTTTTTCTCCGCGCTTGCACAGGCGTTCAATGGTTTCAAATTGTTCACTTGCGTTTTCTTCACATAATGTCAGTAACACACCTTTTAGTGAGTGCACGGTATGAAACAGACCGTCAATATCGCTGCTGGCGTATTTATCCTTAATCACTTGAATGTCATTACCGTGTTCTTCGTTGTACAGCTCAATGATCATCGACATCATGTCGTCATCGCCATCCATTGCGTCGCTAAAAGCTTCAAAATTAATCATTGCGTTGTTCCTTTTCCTTTTCTTTTACTCAAGCTATTGAGAGATAACAGGGTTTCCTCTACTCATAATGTATGGTCTAGCTTTGGCTATATTTCAAGGCAAGTTCTGTGGTTGCATTATCATTTGTTGATCAATATCTCATCTCTGTGAGTGTCGTTTTTTTGACGGTAAGTGTGCGTAACTTCTAGCTTTTGTTATTTATTTGGCTTTTGGTGTTTAGATATTTGCTAAAGCAATAAGGGTGTTCTTAATTTTATAAAGGGAAATTTACTTTGTATGCGAACACTGACATGAGCACGGAGGCCAGTGATGGCAAAGAACAAGCATCAAGACAAGCATGACGCGAAAGACAACACACTCAATGATGCGGTTGAACACAATGCGACGCCAGATGAAAGCACCGATGAACACCGTGCTCAGGACAGGCAAAATCAGCAAAGTACCATGGCGTCTACAACGGCAACGGGGGCTGAGTCGGCCGATCAAAACACCCAAGCAAACATGGTTTCCGATGATGGTGCTGGTGCCGCTAAACAGAGTGGTCGAAGTGGGCAGCGTCGCGCACAAGAGAGCCAGTCAAAAGATGAAGACCCAAGCGGGCCGCGCAGTGGTGACAATCAAGGTGAAACGCCAGCGTTAGATAATGGCCGAGAAGGTGAAGAGATTGGTGGTGGCGGTGGAGTGGGAGCGCAGGCTGTTGGAGGTGGTAGTTCGCGTGGTGAACGTGCGAGGAGTGATGAATCATCAGCAGAACAAAATCAAGCCTCGCAACAAGGTGCAGATCAACAGTCGGGGGCAGGAGGTGGCGTAAGTCCTGCCACTGCAGAATCGAAGGCCGAAGATTTTGATACGGCAACCACCAGTGAAACCTTCCAAGTTGATGTTGCCAATGCCCAAACCAAAGAGCTCGCTGTTGAAGACGATTTCGATACTGAAACCGTCTCGCAAACCTTCGAAATTCAAGTTGAGAATGTGAATGATGCGGCGGTGGTGACTGATACCCTCATTGAAGGTACAGAAGACACTAGCATTACCTTCACCCAAGAAATGTTGCTTGAAAATGCCACTGACATTGATAGTGATCAGCTGACTGCGGTGAATCTGAGTATTGATCCCGCGTTTGGTGACGTCGTTGATAATAAAGATGGCACATTTACTTTCACACCAGCCGATGATTACAACGGTGAGGTGCCATTTACCTTCGATGTGGATGACAACGATGGCGCAGTGACCCCAGCTGCTGGCAAGGTCGATCTTGCCGCCGTCAATGATGCCGCCACAGTATCAGAGACCGTGATTGAGGGTGACGAAGATAATACGGTTCACTTCACGCAAGCGATGCTGCTGCAAAATGCATCGGATGTCGATAGTACAAACCTGACTGCACTAAATCTCCAGATTGATGAGCAATACGGTAGCTTAGTTGATAATAAAGATGGCACCTTTACCTTTACGCCAACTGAAGATTACAACGGTGATGTACCTTTCACTTTTGATGTTGACGATAACGACGGTGCTGTTACCTCGGCAACGGGCAACGTTAACCTTGCCGCGGTTAATGACGCGCCAGTATTGGCTGAAACATCCTATCTGGTGAACGAAGATGGTTCGATTAAAATTACCGAAGCCTCTTTGATCGATAATGCCACAGATGTTGATGGCGATGCGTTATCTGTCGTTAAGATCACCGCAGATGAAAACGGCCACATAGAACAAAATCTAGACGGTGATTGGATCTATACGCCTAACCCAGATTACAGCGGTGATGCCAACCTCACAATAGTGATTAACGATGGCACCGTTGATGCTGAGTTTACGGCACCAGTGACCATCACCCCAGATGCCGATGAACCTTCGTTAACGGTGTCGTTAACCGATATGACGTTAGTGGAGTATGGGCAAGGGTATGATAGTGCACTAACAGGTTGGCATACCGACAACGCCAACAATGCGATCGAAATCCACCAAGATTATGTCTACGGTGTGGGGGATAACCGTGGCGGTGTGATTGAGTTGGAAGCCAATCGTGGTGATGAATCGAATTTATATACGACACTCGATGTTAAAGAGGGTGACGTTGTCACGTTAGAGTTCGATATGTCTGCTCGCTTGCAATATGAAGGAACAGACTCTCAGGTTGATGTGTACTTTGAAGGGCAGCTTGTTGATACCTTGATTGAAGATGATGCGGGTTGGCATCACCATAGTTATCAATTTACCGCGACAGAAGATAACCCTCGATTAGAATTTGATTCGCCAGACGACAATAGTTTGGGGGGCTTGTTGGATGCGATCAGCATAGAAAAAGTGATCAGCGAAGATCAAGCTGTGCCGATTAACCTCGATGCTTCACTAACCGATACTGACGGCTCTGAATCTTTACAATCATTGGTGATCGACGGCTTGCCTGATGGCGCAACGCTAACTGACGGTGTGAATACCTTTACGGCTAGTGAAGATGGTGATAGCACCGATGTGGCTGGGTGGGATGTAAGCCAACTGATATTCCAAGGTGCAGAACACTTTAATGGCGATGTTGCATTAACTATTTCTGCTATCTCTGTCGAAAGCAGTACCTTGCAAACGGATTCGCCTGAAACGGCAACTACCACGACGACGCTTGATTTTCATGTTACAGCGGTGAACGATCCCGTTGTTATTGATGAAAATAGCCCACTGCAATTCAATACCCTCGAAGACAGTGAAATTATCATCACTGAAGCAGCATTACTGGCCAATGCGAGTGATGCTGATGGTGATAACCTAATGGTGACTAACCTTCAGGTTGATAATGCCAGCTTCAAAACGGTGATAGACAGCGAAACAGGTGATAAATCTTTCGTTGTTACGCCAAATACTGATGTGAATGGTGATTTGTCGATCAGCTTTAATGTCAGTGATGACAACGGCAGCGTGGTGTCATCGGATGCGAGTTTGGTCGTTGCCGCGGTGAACGATGCTGCCAAGGTAGATGACCAAGCCTTCACCATGAATGAAGATGGCTCGTTAACCTTTACAGATAAGGATTTGTTAGCAGGAGCGACAGACGTTGATGGTGATGATCTAACGGTTGAGTCGGTGAATTATAACGGCGCTGATGGTGTCTTTACTGATCATGGCAACGGCAGCTATACCTTTGCCCCTAACGAGAACTTTAACGGTGAGGTGGATTTAAGCTTTGCTGTGAATGACGGCACCATTTCTACGCCTGCCAATATCGATATTACCGTCGATGCGGTTAACGATATCCCTGTGGCAGGAACGACGACCTATTCGGTTGATGAAGACGGTATTTTAACCTTCAATGACAAACAACTACTAGCCAACAGCAGTGATGTCGAAGGTGGGGTCAGTATCGCTGACGTGAGTTATAGCGGCGAAGATGGCATCCTGACAAATCATGGCGATGGCAGTTATTCGTTTGCACCCAATGCCAATTTTGATGGTGACGTTGCGATTGATGTGACCGTCAAAGATGAAGAAGGGGCAACGGCGACAACAACGGCGAATGTTGATGTACTGGCGATAAACGACAGCCCCGTAGTCAGCAGCAATGTTGCCTACAGTGTGGATGAAGATGGCAGTATTACACTCAGCCAAGCCCAGCTTTTAATGCATACCACAGATATTGATAGCAGCGAAACCTTAGTGGCAGAGAACCTACAGCTAGAGGCCTTTGGTCAGGTCACTGCGAACGAAGATGGATCATTTACGATCGTACCAGCGGAGAACTTTAATGGCGATTTAGATCTAACCTTTGACGTAACCGATGGTGAATACACGGTTTCGACTGGCTTAGATCTAACAGTCAACCCAGTCAATGATCCTGTGGTGGCGAAAGATGATGATCGCCTAGATGGTTCAGATCCTATGATCCGTCTAGATGCAGCCCCTGAGCATGGCTCGGTACAGTATCAAACTGAAGAGGGTGAATGGGCTGATATGGTTGTTGGCATTGAATATCCAGCCGATACCCAAGTGCAGTTCACGCCCAATACCGAAGAAATCCAAGCTGATACCCGCGATATTCGTATTGGTAGCTTTGATAGCAATACCGATACCAAAGTTTTTGATGGCAAAGCCAAAGTAGAAGATTGGGGGGCAGTCGATGGCGATACCGCTGTTTATCAAGAAGATGGTGTGACTGTTACCACTCAAGTGAATACAGGTGAATTAGCCGCATGGAATGGAGCGGGTAGCCATGTGGGTGCTGGAATAGGTAATCAAAGCCGCCAAGGGTTAGATACCAATGAATTGCTGACAGTGACGGTCGAAGGGGAAGACGTAAACCAAATTACTTTCCAATTAGATGGTCTTGGTGGCTATTTTGATGAAACCAGTCGTCATGCAACCGAAGTGATGATTAAAGCCTATGATTCTGATGGCAATATAATAGATGCACAAGGGGGCTATCGCGAGTCGGGTGAATACCAAGATGAATACGTATTTACCACAGATGTGCCAGTGCACCACTTTACACTAGGAACAACAGGCAGTAACGGCACCTATGTGGTGCAGAATATGACGGTGTCTCGTACTATGTCTGAAGAGATTCAGATGACGACGATCCAACCCGATGGCAGTGAAGTGACACATGCCATGAATTTGGATCTGAATTACAGTACCGCAGATCAAACTCTGGATGTGACCGATCAACTTGTTGAAGTCAAAGAAGGCATCCATTCACGCGCCATTGAAGTTGAAGAAGATGGCCAGTTAGTGATCGATCCCGCTGATCTCTTACTGAATGATACTGATGTAGATGGTGATACCTTAACGATCGTGGGGGTTGAAGCGACAGATGATACTCACGGTAAGGTACATCTTGATGACGATGGTAATGTCGTCTTTACACCAGAACCTGATTACAACGGTCCAGCCTCGTTCACCTATACCGTCTCTGATGGTAATGGCTCGACGGATACAGCGACAGTGTCTGTTGATGTTACTCCGGTTGAAGACGAACCTGTCGCACCTAACTTGAGCTTCAATGTCGATGAAGATCAAGTGCTAGTGATAGACCCTGCTTATATCCTCAAACAAGCCAGCGATGCTGATGGTGACAAACTGACGTTAGAAGATCTGTCATTAAAACAGCCGCCTAATGGTCAATTACAGCTTCAGCAAGATGGGATGTACCACCTTATTACGCCGCCTGATTTTAATGGTTTAATTGAGCTAAATTACACAGTGTCTGATGGCGATGATAAAACCGAAGGCGCAATGAAGGTGGATGTACTGCCTGTTAATGATGCGCCATTTAGCAGCGGTAACGCTCACCTAACGACCCATGAAGATGGCGCTTTTACCTTTAACGCTAACGATATGCTGGATCTGTTTGGTGATATTGACGGTGATGATCTGGTGATCTCTCGCATTATTACAGCCGAAGGAGAAGAAGGTGGAAAGGTTGAACAAAATGAAGATGGTAGTTGGACCTTTACCCCCGCAGAGGATTATTCAGGCACGGCTGAGCTACAAGTTGAAGTAAAAGACCCTGATGGTTTAACCGCCATGTTAGAGATGCCTGTTTATGTACGTCCTGTCGCTGACGGTGCGGTGATCACGACGGATCATCAAGGGCCACTCGTTTTTGACGAAGATTCCTCGGGTTTACTTGGCTTAAATGTTGAGATGATCGACGCATCAGAAGAACTGAGTCACTTGGTGATTACTGGCTTCCCTGTCGGGTTTGAAGTGTCTGATGGTGTGAATACCATAACTATCACGGAAGAAAACCAAGTGCTTGATGTCACAACATGGAGCATGGACGATCTTTCACTTACTCCGCCTCAAGACTTTACGGGCAGCTTCTTTATCACTGTGTCGGCGACAACGGCCGATTATGGTGAAGAGTCCTCCAGCCAGGTCTCGCAACCGACCGAATCGTATGCTGATTTTGATGCCACAGCGGGTGACACCTTAGTGTTATCCATGGATGACTTACTTGCTATGGCTGATGGTATAGAGACAAGCAAAGGTGATGAGGTTGAGGGTGTTCATTTAATTGATCGCAGTCAGGGCGAGCTGGTGGATAACAATGATGGTACGTGGTCGTTTACACCTGCTGAAGGCTTCACGGGGGATGTTGATTTTGCCTATCAGGTGATAAATGATGGCAATACGATTGATGTGCAAAGCACTATCGCTGTTGCGGATCAAAAGGAGGCGACGCCAAGTAAGGGCGAGGAAGAGAAAGGGACAAGTAATGAATCACCACGGGTAGACAGTATCGCCACAACAGACCTTGATGCCGGCAATACCTTAACCTTCGATGACCGTGATCTGTTGGCACAACTATCCGATGCTAATGGCGATACGTTGAGCATTGAGTCTGTGCAGCTGATGTCAGGGCAAGGCATATTAGAAACAAAGGGTGAGGGTGAGTACAGTTTCTCGCCAGCCGAGGGATTCAACGGTGAAGCGCAAATTGCCTTTATCGCCTCTGATGGACAAGAAAGTATTCGTAGCCACTTTAATGTGAATGTCGCTGAACCTGAATCGTCATTTATGCTCAATGAACAGGGTGCGCTTGAGTTAAGCTCAAGTGATATCTTAACCTCATTGGGTCTTGATGGCAGCCTAGATGTTGCTGCAGTGGATTACCATGGTGAAGCTGGCACCTTAATCGAGGACGGTGAGGGTGGCTGGATGTTCTGGACGGATGAAGAGTTTGATGGAAACCTTGAACTTGATGTCACCACCTCAGATGGCGAAAGCAAAACGCAGCACGACTTAACCCTGACGGTGGATGAGTATCGCGATCCTGATGCTGCTCCTGAAGTAGCGCTGGCTAGCGAGCCGGAAGCAAAAGATGTCGATACGCAAACGCGGACCGCTGAGGGCGAACAAGCTGAAGGGGGCGCAGAAGATAGCCAGTCAGAAGACGCTGATCTCAATGCTGCACCAGGTGGTACGGTACGTGTCGATATCCCTGATGAGGTTGCTGATAATCCCGATGTTGATCAGGTTGAGATTAGTAACTTGCCAGAAGGGGCCACCATATCAAACGGCATTATGAATGATGATGGTTCTTATACCGTGAGCGGCGATTTATCGCGCCCTGTAACCATGACACTTTCCGATGAGCATGAAGGGACAACGACAATCAACTTTGAAGGCCAGACGGATATTGGAGAGCCTGTTGATGGCGCGACTGGTGAGATAGTTATCGATGTTGATGATGCGCATGCAATGCAGTCTGGTCAGAGCGCACAAGATAACCCACAAGGGATGCAGGGCGAGGATAGCCAAGGCGGTGATTGGACGCAGGGTGACAACAGAGATGGCGGCATAGATGTGATGGATGATAGTTCATCGTATGACAATGATGACCACTCGGCTCAGCAAGATGATCATAGCTTGGTCGACGATAATGTATAGAGACTTTATTTAAATAAGCAAATAACCAAATAAACGAAAAGCGCGCAGAAATTATTCTGTGCGCTTTTTATTTCATTATTCTAAATGAGCAAAGCACTAAAGTAGGTCACGACATTATGTTGTGGTTACCTACACTTGCTGATGAAAAGTGGTCACTATAGAGTATCACCAAGAGCGTAGAGCGTTGTTAATTTAGCTTTAGGTTGGATGTGGAGCCAAATGTGTGCGATTTATAATTTAAAGATTTTTCCACATTGCTGGCACTGGTGAATTGAGGTATAGACTAAACGTTGCCAGAAGTTGCGGCGAATGCGTTTAACTTGAGTACAGTTACATTTCATTTGAGGTATCCATTCCATATATGTTGATGCATCTAGTTTCAATTATACTTGCTGAATAGGACTTGAATACTATAACCCTAAAGTATTAATTTCCAGAAAAATATTCAATATATCAAAGTGTTGCTGAGTATTTTATAAATAGGCTACAGAGTGTACAAAATGATGTGGTTAATAAATCTAAAGTCGTTAGATTTATTGGAGCAAAACACTAATACCATAACTGCAATAAGGGTATCTTATTGAGTGTTTTGTTTTTAAAGGAATAAAAGCGGGTTCATCTGTGGTTGGAAATATATGCTCAGATCCAAAAAGTGCTTTGAAGCAGCAAATATGAATGAGTATATTCTGCAGGAATAAGATGGAAGTGAGCTGATATTTTCCAGCCTCATAAAGGTATCGGTCATAGCTTTATTCAAATTATAACCGATATAAATTGTTTTTGTTTGATATGAAACTCTACAGTGTCTAGCAAATTACTTGGTGCAATGACGGTTTGATTAACCGATTTTAGTCATTTCATTTAACGTAAATGATGCGACAGCACCCTCGGTTTCAGCCATGTAGATGGCGAGGTGGTTGTTAGCCATATGTGTTTGCCACAACTCACGTGAAGTCCAGTTTTCATAGAAGGTAAAATGTGCTGGATTTTCATTGTCTTGGTGTAAATCGTAATTGATACACCCTTCTTCTGCTCGTGTTGTATTGATGAGCTTTATAAGCTCTGATTTCACAATATCGATCTTATCGTCTTTAGCAATAATATTCGCGATAATGGTAAGGGCCATGCTGATATCCTTTAAGTGGTTGTTTATATCTATCTGTGTTGATTGCGATTGATACGGTAGATCATAGAAGGCTTTAATGAAGTGATAAATAGCGTTGAGTTTGAATAGTTATCAAAAAATAATTGAGAATAGAAGGTGATTGATTAAAAAGGTTAAGTCGTAAGCCTTGTCATGTGTGCTATGCGACGGGGTTTGGGTGACTAGTTTTGAGTGATTATAGGGTAAAGCGCGGCTCAATGACTGAACCGCACTCTATTGTTGTTAAGCTTGTGCCCAATGACGAATTGTTTTGATCTCTTCAGCATCAATGTTTATCGATTCTAAAAATGCTTGGTGCGCTTCTGGTTCCATTGTTTCGAATTGTTTATGCCAATTTTTCATGTTTTCATCTGTAAGACCTGCGGCTTTCATTATTTCAATCCAGCGTGATTTATTTAGCATGTTTAACTCCGATAGTTTGATTTAGTGACTTCAATAGATGTTTCGATTAAAGAGACGATATTGTTTAATAGGCTAGGCTGTCGTGATGAACTCAGTCAGCATCTAACGTCGTTGATCTCAACCGTTGTGAACATTCTCAACCCTTACCTCATAGGCGGGTCAACAACTGTGCGCTAATTTTTCCATTTATTTTATGGCGTATAAAAATAATCAATGGGTTATTAATTTCGCGGTGCTCATTCTTTAGCATGCTTGTTGGAGGGTATGTCTTTTTTCTTTAGCTGGTAAGATTTGATAGAACCGATATTTCAGTTAAATTTATTGATTAAGATAATAGATGATTGGCTGATAATGCATAAAGAAGCGGTAGTCGCCGGACAGGCAGTTTACACAAAGAAAGTACTTTCAATTTATGATTTGTGGGTGTTAGGATTTTCTAACCATTACTTATGGAAGTGCCCAACAACATTGATAGGTCGGAAATTTGAAGAGCTTGTTTCAATAAACCATCTCGATGTTGGCGTTGGAACAGGATATTATTTGAAAAATCACTTATCACAGGTTGAAAGAAGAGTTGGCCTAGTTGATTTAAATGAAAATAGCTTGGATTCAACAGCAAATGCCATTCAGCATTTCAAGCCAGAAATTTATCGAGCTAATGTTTTGGAACCTTTATCACTAGGCTGTGATAAATTTGATTCAATTAGCATTAATTATTTACTGCACTGCCTTCCTGGTTCATTTTCAGAAAAAGGTGTTATTTTTGAATACCTAAAAGAGGTGCTAAATGATGGTGGGATACTCTTTGGTAGTACAATACTTGGCCAAGGAGTACCAAAAAATATGTTTGCTGAAAAACTAATGAATTTCTACAATAGTAAGGGTATTTTCAGTAACTCTAATGATGATTTATCAACATTAAAGCTGGCGTTAGAAAAGAACTTTTCAAATGTGAATATTCATGTTGTTGGCTGCGTTGCACTTTTTTCTGGAATTAATAAATCATAAATTTTGCTTGTATGATCTTAATTTAATTCTAAAAACAGAAAGGTAAAGTTAGCGGGTAAGCGGATGGCTTTTATCGTCTATTTATCTGGAATAGCCTGACTGTCGATTAAAGAAATCCCAGGAAGCACTAGCAACCTGGGAGTGGTCTCATCATGATATAAGATGAAAAAGCATATGATTAACAAAGCTCTGTGATAGAGCATGTGTCGTCCATAGGACAGAGCTTAATTTACTTAATATAGTGTCATCTAGGTAGCTTCTTTAAGTATTGTTAAGTGCGCTAGAATGATTTGTTATCCCCAAATAGTTTGATTTAGCTTACTTTGATTTAACTTACTTTGAGAGCGGCACTCAGGGCATCCACCTGCGTGTCGGATATTCCCGATAGTTACCCGCCACTGATGCCCACACTTTATACATTCGTGCAAAATGGCGAAGCCAGAACCTTGGTAGTCTTCAAGAGGGCGAACGGAAAGCTCTAGACAGTTTTGTATATACTGCTCTTGGCTATGACGACAGCTGAGATTACTGCGTTGGCGTGCGCACCGAGGGCAACCGTGCCCACCACTGGTGATATTATTGGGCTTAGTGAGGAACTCATGATCGCAAATAAGACATTGATGTTTCGTTTTCTCATCGCCACCTATAAATGAGCCGAGGCGCATTATTTTACGTTCTTTCAGTCGAAAATCATGAATTTTACGCTTCATACGTATGGGCGTACATGCTTTTACTTTCCCATTGCCAGTTGCCCATTCGGGCCACCGCTTCGACCATCCATTCCCATATTCTTGCATTGCAATTGCGAGTTGACGTGAAAAATCCATTGTTCCCCCAATCTAATTTGAACCAAGATGTACTCCTATACACAAAATAGCTCCCTGCTATATGTCGCAATGTTAACTAATGATGCAACGGGGATCGAAATAGGATCTATTAGGCTGACTTAACATAAGATGTAATCAAGGTATTTATTTCCTAGTGGGGTGCTGCGTGCGAAGGTAGCTTAGGTCGTGACTATTAGTCTTGCTTACAGGTCCTTATTTTCGTATTTCAATAATTTTTTGCATAATTTAGAAAACTTGAAACAACCAACTAACTTTAATACTCACTACAGTGTGAGTGCTTTTGATGGTTGTTTTTTATTAAACTAAGTGTGTAGGATGTATGAATAAATCTAAATCAGTATTACTTATCGTAGCAGCTCTATTTTCTAGTAATATTTTAGCCGATGATAAATTAAGTGGACTATTAGAGTTTGACCATAAGTTTAATACCAGCGGTTTAGCAGAACCTGCTGTGACGGGTTATAAAGTCGGTGTAGGTTATGATGGGTTTAATGCCTCTTTCAAAAGCCTGTCCCAAAGCACAGAAACTAATTTAAGCTATCAGTTTAATAAAGACGGCTTAGTTCAGTTTACCCCTGAGCTTGAATATGAACAGAAAAATAATGCGGTGAATGTTGCTAAAGCGGGTTTGACTGTGTCAGGTAGCCCATTTGAAGGATTATTTGATAATGGTTTCCGTGTTCGTGCTGATATTGAAACTGAAAAAACGAATAGCGAACGTTCTAAACAACTTCGTTTAGATTATTATGCCGGTAAGCAGCTTGATGTTTTCTATGCGCAGGCGAAAGTGATTGGTGTGAAAGAAATGAATAACACCATAGGTAAGAACTTACACAAGGATCAGTGGGTAAACCTAGAAGCCCGAGTAACAATGACTGAATATGATTTCATGCCATTTGTGGAACTTTCGAGTGAATATTCACAAGTAACTAAAGGTTATGAAACGTACGCCAAATTGGGGGCAACATACAACTTCTAACAAGGCTTTCAGAGTAAGTCGGTCATGATTGATCGACTTGCTTATCGTTATGTAAATCTCTCGTTTGAATATTTTATAAGTGTTTTATTACTTGTGCTTTAATGTGAAAATCATATTTTTATCAAGTACACAGCAAGCAACCGCCAGCTATTTCAATTTAGCGGTCATCCTTAATGACTGGGCTTATTTGGTTGTTTATTACTCCGCGAATACTAAACTTCATTTCTTGTTATTCATTAAAAGTTAATTCTGCGACTGTATATTAAAAATGTAATTAAGATCACATTTATGTTACTTAATTATATATGCATCCAATTACATGCTAGCGTTATTTTACTCATCGGATCTCTAACAGGGAGAGTAAAATTGAAACGTTTATTAATTACTTTAATGCTTTGCATGTTACCGCTATCAAGCTACGGCAGCACGAGTGCTACAGGAGCTAGTCAAAAAGGCTATACCGCGACTAAATACCCGATTGTGTTGGTACATGGTTTATTTGGTTTTGATACGTTAGCGGGTATTGATTACTTTTATGGTATTCCCCAAGCCTTATCCAAGAGCGGCGCAAAAGTGTATGTTGCGCAAATTTCAGCGACCAATAGTACAGAACTGCGTGGTGAGCAATTACTGGCGCAAGTACAAAATGTATTAGCAATAACAGGGGCAGATAAAGTCAATTTGATTGGCCATAGTCATGGTGGACCTACTGCGCGTTATGTTGCGTCTGTTTCGCCTGAGCTCGTTGCATCGGTAACAAGTATTGGGGGAGTGAACAAAGGTTCACGTATTGCAGATATTGCGCGAGGGACCATTCCTGAAGGCTCGATTCCTGAAAGCGTTGCTGTGAAATTAGCAGAAGGATTAGTTTCGCTGATTAACTTGCTTTCTGGCGGCGGAGATTTACCACAAGATCCATTAGCGTCGCTGGCTGCGTTAACAACCCAAGGTTCATTGCAGTTCAATCAGAAATACCCAGAAGGTGTGCCAGTAACCGAGTGTGGTGAAGGCGATTATGTTGCGGCTAATGGCGTTTATTACTATTCGTGGACAGGTACCCGTAACTTTACCAATGCGTTAGATCCAACTGACGCAGCGATGGTGGTGTTAGGGTTAGCGTTTGATGAACCCAATGACGGTCTTGTCGGGCAGTGTAGTACGCATCTAGGGAAAGTGATTCGTAATGATTACAAGATGAATCACCTCGATGAAATAAACGGCCTATTAGGTGTTACTCATTTGTTCGAGACAGCGCCAACGACTTTGTATCGTCAGCACGCTAACCGCTTACAACTTCAGGGACTCTAATTACAATGAAAAAGACCGTACTGTCGCTATTATGCATTGTTGGAGTTGCCTGTGCGGTCTATTTCAACCTTGAGTCGCCGACCAAAATCACTGAAGTTCAAGTTCACTCACAACAAGATACCGATATAGATAAAGATTCGGCGCGTGATACATTTGATTACTTTCTAGCAGGGCTTGGCGAAGAAGACTTGAAGACATTAAAAGCGAATTTCTTGCGCTTCAATCAAGAACAGGCTGAGGGTTATCAGCTTGATGAGGATTTATTTAAACGCTTTATTGAATATCGTGCTGCCTTAGCTGATCTTGAATCGGGCGCTTTTCAAAACCTCGATTTTAACGCCTTGCAGCAACTCGATGATCAGTTACTTGCTTTACAACTGAGGTATTTTTCAGCCGCAGAACAGCAAACTTTGTTTGCGAATGAAAATACGATGCGTCAACTTGCGCTTATGCAGTTGAGATTAAAAGAACAATTCCAAGATAAAGAGGCCTATCAACAAGCGTGGCAACAAGAGCTTGATCAGCTCTCGCCAGATTTACAGCAAGGCTATCGTAATGCCAGCCTACTAACAGAAATTCATGATACCGAAGCATTAGATGATCAAAATCGATATTTGCAGCAGCAAGCATTAGTCGGAACTGAGGCCGCAGATAGACTGGAACAACTTCGTACTGATCGTAAAGCCTTTCAACTCAAGCTTGATAACTATTTAGCGCTTCGTGCTGAAATTTCCGCGGATCACAACCTTGATGCAGACGCACAGCTGACTGCAATTGACGAACTTCGCCATCAGACATTTTCTGCTGACCAACAGCGTCGTGTACGAGCCTTAGAATCGATGGATAATTCCCCTAAGAGTTAGCATGGTATTACCGAAAAGATGACATTATGCATACTTGATGAAAGCTTGGCTTAGCTGCTGAAAGAGTGAATCAACATTCGGTGGCGTGAGTAGATGTGAGTACAAAGGAGTATGAACTTTTGCGTCAACCACAGTTGAATTCCCACAAACTTGGTTATAAAAGTTCACGGGGACAACGATGTCTTCTAAGTCGACATCAAGCAAAATACAGGCTTGAGAAAGTACGATTTGCCCACCGCCTTTTTTGAGTAAAACACGCTGGGCGGTTCCCACTACTTTTTGTTTATTGATATTAAGGTTGTAGTCACCATCACAGTACGACCCTGGTGTTGCGTGAATATCTACGTCTACACCAAGCCCTTTAAAAAACAGGGTTAGAACATGACACAACTGCAAGTAAGCTTTCTGAATATTGTAAGGTTCCTTGCTGGGCCAATGATAAATGTGCGACAGATTAATGATCCCCGGTAATTGGGGAACAGGTGCTCCACCTGTTTTTCGTGATGTGAGTTGCCAGCCTTGTGCAGCTAACAGTTGTTTAGATTGCTCGGTAACGGGCCATTTATTACCTGCGGGCAAAACAAGCGTGGGTGATTTTGCTTGCCAAAGTAATAGGGCTTGCGCGATATCACCCGCCTGAATTTGCTGTAATAACGCATCTTCTTTTTCAAAAGCACGAGCAACATCAATGTGTGGGTAATGTACGAGCTTGTTAGTTAACTTCAATGCGTTTTTCCTCTACAGCTGTGCTTGTTGTCGCAATATTTTGCGTTCAGCGATGGTTGATAAGATAAACATCATCATATAACCCAATCCTAGCGCTGCAATAATAGCGACGATATTATTGGTAAAGAGTGATAAACCATAATAACCAATAACCAAACTAACAATACCACTTAGGCGAATAAGTAGACTCTGTGTAAAGTGACCATGTGCTTTAATGTAGGCGAGTTGGTATGCGTTAAGCATCATGAAAATAAAGAAAATTGAAAAATGAAATAAGACAGGTACTGCGCCAATATATTCTGCGGGGAACACCCAAAGGACAATTGGTTTTGCCCACATCAGCATGATGCCAAAAAATATGGCTGAGACAATAAAGGCCAGTTTGAATACCCATTTACGAATTAATGTAATTTGTTCATGCTGCTTGTTACGGACACAAACGGCCAGTTCTGGCAGCACAAAACGGTAGATAGGGAAGACAAACAACATGGTCATGTAGGTGAAAATAGGGCGAACCACCACCTGAAAATCACCGAGTTCATCAATACTAAAATGGCTGATGGTCAGTAGTACCGTGATATATATCATTAAGATACTGGCGCCTGCTTCGAGCGAGGCCGTAAAGCTTTTTTTGACATAATTGATCAGTGTTGGATCTAGCTGAACGGTAGAAAGCGGTTTGGTTGCTATCTCTTTTCTTCGGCGAATATACATAAATCCAGCAACGGCGAGTGAAGATAGAGTCATGCTATAAAAGAGCGAAGAAAGCGGATTTAACCCGACACCGTAGAAACAGAATAAGAACAGTACGGCATTTGCTAATGGGTCTAACCAGGTGACTTTGTTGGAAATGCTGTAAAGCCGATACATGGCTACAAGGTTGGTGAAGTAGACCTTTAGCCCCATACTAAAGATGATCCCAACCAACTGAAAATAGCTAACGTTGATATTAAGCTCATGTTTAATATAAGGGATCACTAGCCCCCAAGTGATGAGAACCATAGTGATTAAACTAAAGCGGAAGATATTAATAATGTCGCGATCATTTTGGGTTTGGCTATAACTGACCACCATAGATGATCGAAAGCCTGTCATTAGGATCAGTGACAAGGAAATAATATCTACCACACTATGGAATAGTGCGAGATCTTCTTTAGCGACCCATTGAGCAAGCCAAATTTTAAAGAAAAAACCTATTGATATGCTGGCGAGCGTTGCCCAAATTCCAGCAATAAATGCTCGCTTGAGTCGAGTTAGCGTATCTTCTTGTGGTGAATCTTGTGTGGCTATCTTATCCATTTTACTGACGATATTAACAATGATGATTAGATACTACTTGATTCATCATGCTAGGTACTACTGATGCAACACTAAAAGTGAAAAATAATTATTCGCATTTGGTGTTGTGCAAGGTGAACTTATCACAGGCAATTGCGCAAGAATCGGGTTGAGGAATGAAAGGGCTTCATTCACAGTTAGCTATAACGCTACCAAGGGAAATAAACATGAACAGCTTTTTTCGATTAATCACGCTAGCGGCAATATGGGGTGGGTCTTTTCTCTTTATGCGCATTGCCGCAAACCCTTTAGGCCCTGCCGTGCTGATTGAGGCGCGAGTCGGATTAGCCGCGGTGACATTATTGGTTATTGCTTTGTATTTAAAAAAACAGCTCAACATGGCGGGGAACGCTAAACATTATTTTACCTTGGGGCTGTTTAATACGACGTTGCCTTTTTTGTTGTTTGCTTATGCTGCACAGTCTTTAGATGCGTCGACTTTGTCGATATTTAATTCCACAGCACCGATTTGGGGCGCCATCATAGGCGCGATTTGGACGCGTACAGCACTTACTAAACCTGTGTTATTGGGGCTAGGGCTTGGTGTCGTTGGTGTCAGTGTCTTGGTGGGCTGGGAAGCCATGAGCATAGGTGAAGATGCCATTTTTCCTATGATGGCAGCCATCGGTGCAGCGGTCAGTTATGGTATTGCCACTAATTATGCGAAACATGCGCCAAGTGTCGAAGCCTTTAATAATGCGCATGGCAGTATGTGGGCTTCGGTGGTACTGGTATTACCGCTTGTTTTCTTCCTGCCAGCCCGAGAAGCGCCAACGTCAGAGATCGCGACGGCAGTTATTCTATTGGGCGTGGTTTGTACGGGGTTAGCGTATTTATTGTATTTCCGTTTAGTCAGTGATTTAGGGCCATCGTCTGCGTTGTCGGTAACATTTCTTATCCCTGTTTTTGGTATCTTATGGGGCCATCTTTTCTTAGATGAAGCGATTGGTTTTAATACTGTTATCGGTTCGATTTTTGTCATAACTGGCACTATGTTAGTGACGGGATTTTCACCACGTCAATTTTTCCAGCAAAAGGTGGTATAAGGTGAGTAATTCAGAGATCCATCGTCATTACCATGTCGTTGAGCAAGCGATAAACTTTATTCATCGCAATTTTGAACGTCAGCCAACCCTGGCTGAAATTGCACAATCTGTTTATATGAGCGAGCATCATTTACAACGGGTATTTTCGGAATGGGCAGGGATCTCGCCTAAGCGTTTTTTGCAGGTTGTGACCAAACAAGCGGCATTAGATGCATTAAAACAAACCCGAAACTTAATGGAAGCAAGCCAATCAGTAGGCTTATCGGGTACCAGTCGATTACACGATTTGATGGTGACGTGTGAAGCCATGACGCCCGGTGAAATCAAAAAAGGCGGGGAAGGGGTCAGTATTCAGTATGGCGTCGCCGTAACACCCTTTGATGAGGCTGTGATTGCGTGGACAGATCGTGGGATTTGCTTTCTTCAATTTACCGATCATCATGCAAAAACCGTTATTGATGAGTTATACCAGCAATGGCCAAACGGGACATTCGAGGTTAATAGTGAACAAGCACAGGAATATAGCGATACCATATTTTCTGTTGAACCGGATAAAAAGTTGGCAAGAGGTAAAATTCATCTAGTGCTGAAAGGCACGAACTTCCAAGTGAAAGTATGGGAGGCGATGATCAATACTCATTCTGGGCAACAATTGTCCTACTCTCAAGTTGCGCAACTCATGGGTTCGCCTAAGGCGTCAAGGGCGGTTGGAACGGCATTGGCCAATAACACGATTGGCTATTTGATCCCGTGCCACCGGGTGATCAAAAGTAATGGTGAACTTGGGAACTACCGTTGGCGACCGGATAGAAAAGCGGCCATTTTGGCATGGGAGAATGCAACTCAAAACGAATAGAATCGAACATGGCTGGCTCGCTTCCTAATGGACTGGAAACGCACGTACACCGTCGATAAACATCTGCATGGCAGGATTCATCGCTTTTTCTTTTAGCCAAGTGAGATCTGCATGCCAGTTCGGGTATATATCGTCTTTTTCTTGGTTCTGAATAACATCACCGGTTAATAAGGCTTCTTCACAAACAAATTTAGGCAAATGCCCCCAACCTACACCTGCTTTGATTAAGTTGAGCAGTTGGGTGGCATTGTTGCAAAACATATAGCGGTGACTGAGCACATCAGCATTACGCATGCCTATATCGTGTAAAAAGGTAAAGGTAAGTTGTAATTGGTCGAGAAAATCACGATGAGAAGCATGCGGTGGCAATGCCCATTGTGGAGGAACGACGCGAATCACTTCAAAGTTATACCCTTTGCTGACGATCATTTCTGTCGGCATATTGATGGTACTGAACATGAGGCCAATATCAGCTTGGCCTGATAGCACCCACCCGCGAACTTGTAAGGTATCACCATTCAGCACTTTTAGCGTGAGGTAGGGATATTGTTTTAGAATCTCGGCAATGAGTAAATCAAGCGCGGGTTCTATTAAGCTCGCATCTATCGCGATAGTGAGTTTATCGGGGATCCCTTGTAATAAGCTATCGACCTTAGCATCAAAATGAGCCGACTCTTTTAACATCGAGAGAGCAAAGTTATAGAGTTGCTTACCTTCATGTGTGACTTCAAGTGATTTTGGATGACGAATAAATAGGGTCAACCCAGTATCAATTTCTAGATTATTAATTTGCTCTCGAAGCGTCGAAACGTGCTTACCGATATGGCGCGCTGCTTGTGCCATGCTTTTTTGTTCAACAGTGGCAACAAAAGCTTGGAGTTGGTCTAACGAGACAGCCATATTAATCCTCATACTTGATAGTATTGAAGGGGGATCCCCTATGCTTAGCGGCTTTTAGATTAGAATAACTTAGCGATAATAGCTACATCGAAAGGGCATGAACGCCCTTAATGAATAAGGTTATTACTGTCGAGGGTTAAGTTATGAAAAACTTCAAACTGAATAAATTCGCCACTATTTTTATTGCTGCGACGGCCTTTGCAGCTGTAACGTCAACGGCGCATGCCTGTTCACGTATCACGCTTGATACACCGCACGGTGTCTCGACAGTGCGTTCACTCGATTGGGGTGATCAACTTGGCAATGTTACTCAAGTAAACCCTGTTGGTATTGAGCGCGTGAGTGCGGAAACCCCGAGTTATGCGAAGACCATGGCGTGGGAAACGAAATATCACAGCGTTGCCCAGCGTGAATATGATGTTTTCCATGGTGTTACATCTGATGCGATTAATGCTAAAGGCTTAGCGGCATCATTGCTTTATATGTACGATTCACAGCAATTTATTAAAGACTATCAAGACTCTGGTGCTCCAGCTGTTAGCTTTCTTAATGTGATTGATTATCTAGTTGAAAATTACGCAACCGTTGATGAAGTGGCTGCTGCCTTTAATGCTAATGCGTTCCAGATTGCATGGGCTGATGGTTTGCATGGTACGCAACACGGTTTGCATATTTCAGTTCAAGATAAAGCGGGTAACATTGCGCTCTTCCAATTGAACAAAGGTGGTAAGATGGTGATGCATCGTGGTGATGTAAAATCAGATCTTCGTGTCATGGCCAATGCTCCGTTGCAACAAGAGCACCGAGCGTATGTTGAAAAGGTGGATTTAACCGACTTAGCAGCGAAAGATATTCCATCATCGATTTCATCGCTTGATCGTAACTTACGTGGTTTGTTTAACACGAGCCACATAGCACTCGAGGAAGACAAAAGTTGGGCGCAAATTCGCGGTAAATTATTGAGTACCTTCAATGCGGGTAACCTTGTACCACAGGATCTGATTGACCCAGTGAACGGCGAAACTTACGCGACGTGGACCCAATTTGTTTATAACCATGACAACGGTGATTTCTTGTTCACCAATTACGATACTCGTGAGCAAATTGGTTACAACTTTAACGATACACTCGCTTTTACAGAAACCATGTGTGCAGACACAGTAAAGCAAGCCTCTGAAGGATTGAATACAGTGACATTTGGTAAGTGTAAATAACAGAGGCTACCATTATCGATTAAGAACCCCCTATCATTTGCTCGGCAGTTGATAGGGGTTAGGCCGTTAAATAGTCTGTGATGCAGATAATGTATTAATCCAAATAAGGAAAGGTGATGCGATTGCGATTATGCGGGCTATTCAGTTTTGTAATGCTAGCCTTGCTTGGTTGTTCGTCGTTTCATAGCTTGCATCAGAATGTAAAAACCATTGATAAAAGCTTTCCTGAGTATTCAATTTCTATTTCGAACATGTCATACCAATCGCCTGTAGTTATTGTTCAACTGCGATCGCTCGATCCTCTTGATGTCCTGTCTGTTGATAGCACTTCACGAAGTAATACGCTTCAACTTAGTGCTTTTGACCAAACTCATTACTTACTGGTTTTTGAAGACTTAGACAGTGATTTCATCATGCAGAGTAATGAGCCGAGCCAGCTTATTGATCTTCGAAACTGGCATGATAAAGCGAGGGCAAACTCGAACTCATTAAGCGTAACTCCCCCTGCTCCAAGTATTGAGATAGTTTTAGCGCAAAACGATGATCAGTTCGAAGCGCCATTTATTGGGGTAAACTTCATTTTCAAGTTAAACATTGAAGTTAAAAAGGCCGCGATAGGGCAGATCACATCACTTAGATCAGAGACGTTTAGCCGCAATACTGCAAATATTGGGATGTGGAAGCCCGCAGAATTTATCGACAGTAAATATGCAGGGCTATTTTTTTTGCAAGCCTATGACCCAGATAAGATTCCGGTACTGTTTGTCCATGGCATGAATGGGACTGGTGGGGATTTCACGCCGATTATCGATCAGATTGATACTAAGCGTTATCAAGTTTGGCTTTATAATTACCCGTCTTCATTATCCTTGCCTTTTTTGACCAAAGCGTTATCAGAAATAATGAAAGAGATCACCCAAAGGCACTCAATTGATTCCCTTCACTTGGTTGCCCACAGCATGGGCGGATTAATAGCAAAAGGCTATCTCAACCAGTGCTCAGCCGTTAAAGAGTGTGATTTCATCCGTTCATTTACTTCTATTTCATCGCCGTTTTCTGGGGTGAAATCTGCAGAAATGGGCGTTAAATATGCGCCTGTAGTTATGCCTGCATGGAGAGGCTTATCCCCTAATAGCACCGTAATTTCGACCTTGTTTGATGTGAGCGCTAGCGAAATATCACCACCGCATTTTCTGATCTTTGGTTATCGTTTAAAAGGTGCGCTTAATGCTGAAAGTAGCGATGGCGTTATTAGTCTTTCGAGCCAACTGAGACCGTCTGCTCAGTTACAAGCTGAGAGGGTCATTGGCTTTGACGACGATCACGTCACAATTTTATCTAGCCCGAATATGCATAACCAATTGTTTGATTTTTGGCAAAAACAAGAAATAGCTGAAGCTGGATATTTACAATTCTAGCCGGCTTTTTCTGCATACCAAGTTTGACGGCATTGGCTAAACCAAGCGTGAACAAGCTGGCGACTTTCTTCCGATGGAAGGGCATTTTTAACACCTGAGATTTGGTCAATTTCAAAGGGGAAGCGTCCACGAGGCAGGCGGCGTATGCCAATGGTTAGGCGTTCAGGATGTTGCATGCTAAATGCACAGTACCGTTCTGAGGTAATACGGCTGTGATAGACCGAAATACAGTGGCGCTGCTTTCTTCCCTCTTCGACTAAGGCTTGGTAGTCTTTGATTGGGATGATGCTTCTAGATCCTTTGAGTGGAAGAGAATAGGGGACATCATGATCTATGGGTTTTACTCTCTCGCCATAAATTCGCTGGTTACGTTGCTCTGTCCAGCGATCATGTAATTGCTCTAATGCGGCTAATGATGGCTGTCGAACAATATGAGCAATAGGATCATGAATACCAAGATCGCGCCCGAGCATTAATACATCCTGAAAGGTTGCTAAGCCACAAGTGCGATAGCCCCGCTGCTCTTTGGCGACAGAGAGCCCCAAGCGACTTCCAGTAAGGAAAGGGTGGATTTGGTCGAGCACCAGATTGTTGTACTCAATTGATGAGTAGTGCTTAAATTTAAGGTAGCGCTGTTCTTTGACGTTAAGTAAACGGATGATGTGCTCTAGTTCGCTCCCTTGATTAAAGCGTAAATTCAGGCGGTCTAAAAACTTAAGCGCGGCTTTTCGCCCATCAAACCCTAATGCTTGTAGAATACAGCGTTGCCCTAATTGACAGAGTTTTAGTGCGCTTTCATTATCCACCCGAAAGCGATGACACACTAAGACTAGAATGATCGGGCGACTTGCTAATATTTGTGCTGCAGCCACTGAATTGGCGGCTAACCATAGTAATTGATACTGGTATTCAGGAAAGGGCTCCGTTATTGCTAAATAACGCTCAGGTATTTGTGAAAGCCATTCGCCATCGAGGTCGAATTGCGCCACAAAATTAAGGCCGATCCCTAAGCCGCCGTCTAAAGGTGTTTTTTTATTTGGGAACACGCGATAGCCACGGAGTTTGTGGTGCCAACTGCTTAATTCAATATCAAAATCATAGCCAAGTTCGGTGGTTGATATAGTTAATGCTGTCATGTTGAGCCCTTATTTACGTTTCGCTTTTTTAGCCAGTTTACGTTTACGCTTTTGCTTATCTTTGCTGGTGGCGCTTTTTTGATGATTACCTGATGAACGAAAGCCACAGCGTTTCATCACGGCTTTTCCTTCCGTACTGTTTATAAACTCCCTTGCTTCTGAGTGCCCAGCATCAGCGGCTTCTTTTAACATCGTTGGAATATCGGCAGGGGTTTTAACTGATTTCTTGGTTGTGAATTCAGCCAATGCTAATTGGGCCATACGGAATTTAATTTCTGACGCTTGGTGTTCATCGTCCGCCTGGTAAATAGCGCGTTGATATAGCTCTGATACCAAGCTGAAGTACGCACTGTTTTGGCAGATTTGTGTAAACAACTTACTTTCATACCAGAGGTACTCAGGGAGATCTTTATAGTGATCAACCATGATTTTTGCTGCGCATTCAGGTGTGATTACGTTGAAAACATGCTGTTCGGCATAGGCTTTCACGAATTGATAGCCAGGTGAACGCCGTGCTTGGGCATTCACCAGTGCTGATTTGATGCGCTTTGCAGCTATTTCTGAGGGCTGATTTTCATAAACATCGAGCATACGAAAGGCTTCGCAGGTATAGGCTTCTAATACATTGAATTTAAGAGCCTGATGTAACCAATTAGCATATTCATCTGTAGCAACCGTTTTAGATAACATCGAAGATAGCGCTTCACTACAGCCTTTTTCTGCAGCTTGCTTGATGAAAATCAGCCCTAGTTTCGTTTCACCGTGATTTGCTAAATAGCGACCGTATTCGTAGGCGGCTTCTCCCGTTTCATCTTGCTTGATGGCAAGCTTAAAGCAGGTTTTTGCATCACGTTGATCGACGTTTTGTAATAGTTTTTTCGCGTAACTTTTCGCAAACAATAACCAAGTTTCACTGTGTCCTTGCACGTGCGCTTTTTCTAGCCAATAAGCGAGGTCTGCTTGTTTGTCGGCAAATGCATTTTTAGTCCACCAACGGTCAGTGCCTTTAATAGAACGCATGGTTTCAAGTTCATGGTAGAAGCGATTAGCAAGGTAAAAGCTGGAATCACGATGACCATTTAAGGCTGCAGCGACATGTTCGCTGATGTCACACTGCAAAGGTTGATGCCAATCAGGGATCTGCTTGCAACAGGTATTCAAAACTTTCTCAGCAACATAGCGAGCAATATCATGAAGATTGCGCATGTGTTGGCGCATACGCAGTGTGGACACCTCCAGCTTAGCAACATGATTACCATTAATTTCTGTTAGATGAACAGAGCGGTTTCCCTCTAAACGAAGTGAATTCATCGCATCGATAACCCAGCCCTCAATACATCCAGAGGCATCGAGCATTTTAATTTTGTTGGATAATTCACCGTGAACAGGAGGGCGTAATGAAAAGTGTCGACCTAAGTCATGGCAGGCAATTTCTACGAATAATCGCATCTTTACGAGGCTAGATTGAGGATCGTTCGCAAAGTAACGCTCAGCTAAGCAAGCTTGGGTATAAAGCTCGCCTAGCCCTTCTTTTAAGAAAGCGAAATTGCCTTGTTCTTGCTGTATATCCATTGCCTGTGTTTGCATGACTAGCCCCTGATGTGTTGTGAACAAGTGCTATATTAAACATCCAGACGACAAAATGTGTCGCCTGGATATTTGGTCGTAAATTTTATCGATATACAGTGAGGCAGCTGAAATTTTAAGGTGGGGTAAATTGGGTGAGTGTACAGATCCAGCGTTCTCAGAAAGTGCTTGGAAGTATTCCGTGTTTTCCTGAGTCGATTTCAACATTAGAAATGACACAGCGTTTAGACAGCGCGGATCTGATTAAATGATAACCTTGTAGGTTAATTTTTTGTTGTCGTTATGAAGCTGAAGATAGATCACAGAAGCTGGTTAAATTTCGTTCTACCATGTATTACAAGATAGAGGTGAATGAATACAAGAATGACAAAATCGAAATCAACCTTGGCGATAAATCAGATTGTCTGTGACATTTTAAAAGAGCGAACACCTGCTGGCGCATATTTAAAAGGTGAAAATGAACTAGCACTATCATTAGGTGTTTCTAGAACTTCAGTACGCAGTGCTTTGCAGACATTAGCAAGTAAAGGCCTAATAACCATAACGCCAAAAGTGGGCAGCATTGCAAATACGCCCGATCAGTGGAATTGGTTAGATCACGATGTACTACGTTGGGTGACGGAATATAAAGCATCCGATACTTTTATCCCGCATTTACTTGAAGTGCGCTTGATGGTGGAACCCAACGCAGCGGCACTGGCAGCTTTAAACGCAACAGGGGATAACCTTGCCGCACTTGAGCGAAGCTACAACATGATGGCCTCTGGGCTGGAACATAATGATAGGGTACAGATCAACACGGGTGATATTGAGTTCCATAAGCAGCTTTTGCTGGCGACCAAGAATCCGTTTTTGATTTCTCTCGGTGATGCCTTAACAACGACTATGGAAGTGTCTTTTTCCCGTACCTTAGAGAAAGATGTATTGCTCAGTAAACCCGCGCTGGATGACCACTATTATGTGATGGACGCGGTAAGAATGCGTAAACCTGAAGATGCTCGAGAAAAGATGCGTGAAATTATCATGGGGGCTATCGCGAAAACGGTTAAAACCCTTAAAGGTACTGATTTAATACGTTAGTTACACAGCCGCACTGATACGCATGAACACTGCAAGGTGTTCCTTTTCGACATGAAACGCCTTGTATTACAAGATTGTAATCATAGTAACACATGGAGGAGAAATGAAAGCGAGTTGGATTGCAGTAGATTGGGGAACGACAAATTTTAGGGCATTTTTAATGTCCGATACGGGGGAGTGTCTAGATAAAATCCAACAAGCAAAGGGGCTGTTATCTGTAGAGCAAGATCAGTTCCCCCACGTGTTTGATGAGTTAATCAGTCGGTGGAACGGCATATATGGCCACTTACCTGTGATAATGGCCGGCATGGTCGGATCGCAGCAAGGATGGTGCGAAGTGCCTTACGTTCATACGCCGGCATCTGCACAAGACTTAGCGAATAACATACACAGTGTGGATCTTCTTTCTGGTAACAAAGCAAAAATTGTCTCTGGTGTTCGTTGTATTAATGCGTTTGGTAACCCTGAAGTCATGCGAGGGGAAGAAATTCAGCTTATTGGCTTAGGCGCAATAATAAAATGTGACTTCAACGCTATTCTATTTGGTACTCATAGTAAAAATGCTTATTGGTGTGATGGGAAAATAGAAAATTACTCAACGGTAATGACAGGTGAATTGTATTCTCTTTTGGTTAATCACAGCATATTAGGGAAATCATTACCTGAGCAGGTATTTAATAAAGACGTATTTATTAAAGGTGTTGAAATTGGTAATAAATATCCATTGAACCATGTGCTATTTAGTGCAAGAACCTTCAAGTTATTTGATGATGTCCAAGATACCAATATACATGCTTATATATCGGGGTTACTTATTGGGCATGAGTTTATAATATCAAATCGGTTGAATAAGTTATATTTAGTCGGTTCACAAAAGTTAGCATCAAATTATGCGTTGGCATTAGAACACCTTAATATCGAGTTTGATGTTATTGATGGTGATGAATGCTTTTTGAAAGGCATGACAAAAATCTATAGCAAGGACGAAAGCAATGAATACTGAAGAGCTAAGAAATAATGCATGGTTTAAAGAGTTACCATTAATAGCAATATTACGCGGTGTTGAACCAAGTGAAGTTCTAGATATTGCTAATGTCTTAATTGATAACGGATTTAGATTTATTGAAGTGCCATTAAATTCGCCTGATGCTGTATTAAGTATAAAAATGCTTGTAGAAGCCTATGGCGAGCAAGCCGTTATTGGCGCAGGCACTGTGACCAATATTGATAAATTAATGCCAGTGCTTGAAGCGGGAGCACGATTAATAGTGACACCGAATATGAACCCAGAAGTGATTCGAGCTGCCCGTGCTCATAATTGTGTGGTGTTCTCTGGTGTACAAACCGCAACGGAAGCGTTTACCGCTGTAGATTGTGGTGTTACCGCATTGAAATTCTTCCCGGCAGAACTTATTCAGCCATTAGGGGTGAAGGCAATCAAATCAGTATTACCTCCTGAAATGATTTGCTGCCCTACTGGCGGTATAGAGGCAGATGCCGAGCAAATGAAGTCTTACGTTGATGTTGGCGTAGACGGCTTTGGCTTGGGGTCTGGCTTGTATAAGAAGGGCATAAAGCCCTCAGAGCTAAGCGTACGCGCGAAGGCGTATCGTGACAGTTGGATGTCCATTTAATATACGAAAAGCAAAAGGTTATCTTATGAAACTAAGTAAAATTGCTGCTCTAGCTGCTGTACCCCTAATGGCAATGTCGTTACATGTTCAAGCAAAAACTATGCGTATTGGTATTGGGGTACCTGAATCTCACTTTGAATTTGCAGCAATGCAAAAATTTGAGAAATACGTAGAAGACAATACTGATATCTCAGTAACTATTTACCCGAGTAACCAGTTAGGTAATGACCAAGAGGCATTAGAACAAATTAAATTTAATGCGGTTCAGATGAATTTACCATCACCGGCTGTGCTTGGTAATATTGTGAAAGATTTCAATATATTAACCCTGCCTTTTATCTTTCCTAATGATGATGTAGCCAATCAAGTTGTTGATGGTGAATGGGGACAGGAATTGTCTTCCAAGCTAGAGAAAGCTGGTTATGTGGGTTTAGGCTACGGTAACTTCGGTTTCCGTCATGTCACTAATAATGTTCGCCCGATTAAAACGATTGCAGATATGGATGGCTTGAAACTGCGCACTATGCAGAATAAAGCCCACCTTGATGCTTTCCGTTCGCTAGGCGCAAACCCAACGCCAATGGCATTCTCTGAGCTATTCTCATCACTTCAGCAAGGTGTTGTTGACGGTCAGGAAAACCCGTACACCAATATTTACTCGCAGCGCTTATATGAAGTTCAAAAATACGTGTCTGATACGGGCCATGTGTATTCTTGGGTTGTCTTTGTCGTCGGTAAAAAGTTCTACGATGGCCTGACAGCCGATGAGCAAGCCACTATGCAGCAAGCTGCTCGTGTTGCGATTGACCACATGCGAGTGTCGGTTAAAACCCAAGATGAGAAATCGTTGCAAGGTATGATAGATGCAGGCTTGGTTTACACCCCACTTTCACCAGAAGTAAAAGCCGAAATGCACGAGAAAGTCGCACCTGTTGTTCAAAAATATGCCGATAGAATTAACCCTGACTTATATAAAAAGCTGACCGAAGAAGTCACTAAGTTACAGTAAATTATCGCAAAGGGGCTGTGCAATGCAGCCCTATAATTAAAATATGGTGCTGTTATGAATGATAAGAAAACTTCATTCTTAGACAATATTGAAGAATATATAAGTACGTTTCTTTTTATTGCTCTAATTATTCTTTGCTTTTTGCAAATATTATTTAGGTTTGTTTTTAATTTTTCTTTGTCGTGGACTGAAGAGTTATCCCGTTATGTGTTTATTGCGCTAGTTTATTTTTCAGCAAGTTTAGCTGTTGTTCGCGGAGCACATGTTCGAGTTGAAGTTATTGATGGGTTTGTAAAAGGTAAAAATAAAAAAATATTAGATTCAATTGTCGATTTATCGTTTGCCAGCTTCATGGTTTGGGTTGGTTATTATGGTTTGGAATTATCGGTTGATGCATTAGCGATAGAGCAAACAACACCGGCACTTGAATGGCAAGCAGGGTGGGTATACGCAATTATACCATTCACTTTTTATTTAATCGCCTTGAGATTAGTTCAACGAGTATATCGAAGAGTGACCGGTAAACTCGAACAAGAATATGCGCTAAGTGAAGCGGAAGAAGCCTTACAAAAAATTAAAGATGAGCGAGGAAACAAATAATGGATGTGTTTCTAATTACAATGTTTGTCTTTGTTGCACTACTTGCTGTTGGCATGCCCATTGCCATTAGTATTGGTATGTGTACCGCCTTTGCTTTGATGCTGGCTGATATTCCAATTTCTTTTATTGCTCAAATTGCTTTTACCTCACTGGACTCATTTACATACCTTGCCATTCCGATGTTTATTATGGCGGGTTTTGTGATGGAAAAAGGTGGGCTTTCTAAGCGCATCGTTAACTTTGCTGCCAGTTTAGTTGGGCGAACGGCGGGTGGGCTCGGCATTGTCACTGTGGTGGCGTGTATGTTCTTCGCTGCTATTTCTGGGTCATCACCAGCCACGGTTGCGGCGATTGGCTCCATGATGGTGCCTTCGATGATAGAAAAGGGCTATAACCGCCATTTCGCGGGGGCGTTAACGGCTTCGGCGGGTTCGCTTGGGATCCTTATTCCACCGTCGATTCCGATGATCATTTATGCGGTCACAGCTGAAATTTCGATCGGTGATATGTTCTTGGCGGGTTTTATTCCGGGCGGCATGATTGGTTTTGGGTTGATCCTTGCTGTTTATTTAATTGCTAAAAAGCGCGGCTATAAAGGTCAGGATGAAGACTTTTCCCTTTCGAAAGTGAAAGAGACGTTTCTTGAAGCTAAATGGGCATTGCTGACGCCTGTCATCATTTTAGGGGGGATTTACTCCGGTATTTTCACTGCCACGGAAGCGGCGTGTATCACGGTTATTTACACCTTGATTGTAAGTTTCTTTATCCATAAAGAAATGACCTTTAAAGATTTAATCCCCACGGTCTCACGGGCTGCGTTAACTACGGGTTGTGTCATTATCATCCTTGGTTTTGCGACTGCTTTTGCGCGTTATTTAACGATTAGCATGATCCCACAAATGATCGGTGAGGCTATTTTACAATTTACTGATAGCCCTACGCTTATTCTGCTGATCTTTGTTGCGTTAATCATGTTTACCGGTCTGTTTATCGAAACGGCGGCTCAAATCTTAATTTATACCCCTTTGTTCTTACCAATTTTGGTGGAGCTTGGTGTGAGCCCGTTCCACTTCGGCATCATCTTGATTGTGGGTACTGAGCTGGCATTGATTACGCCACCAGTCGGGGTGAATTTGTTTGTCGCTAAAGGGATCACTGGCTCGTCGATGGTTCAGCTAACTCGTGCTGTTATTCCATTTTTAATCAGTATGTTGCTTGTGCAAATAGCATTGGTGTTTATGCCTGGCGTTATTACTTTCCTACCCGATCTATTTAAGTAAGGCTGAATTATGAAGATTATTGGCTACGAAAAATTCATTGTTGCTCCACGCTGGGGCTTTCTGAAAATCATCACTGATGAAGGCATTGTTGGCTGGGGTGAGCCGAGCTTAGAAGGGCGTACTCATACGGTGCATACCTGTGTCGATGAGTTGATGGAATACCTGATAGGTAAAGACCCGCGTGATATTGAATTGCATTGGAACTATTTATATCGCTCGACGTTTTACCGCGGTGGTCCAGTAATGATGAGTGCCTTATCTGGCATTGATCAAGCCCTGTGGGATATCAAAGGTAAAGCATTAGATGTACCTGCCTACCAGCTGCTAGGAGGAAAATGCCGTGACAAAATACAAACTTATTCATGGATTGGTGGTGATAGGCCAGATGATGTCGTTCGCATGGCAAAGGAGCGAAAAGAGTTAGGCTTCAATGCGATTAAGATGAATGGCACTGAAGAGCTCAACTTTATTGATGATTTTAGCAAAGTTGATGCGCTGCTTGATCGTGTTCAAGGCTTACGCGATGCCATGGGTAAAGACTTTGGTATCGGGATTGATTTTCATGGTCGTGTTCATAAAGCCATGGCAAAAATCATGATGAAAGAATTAGAGCCGATGCGCCCTATGTTTGTCGAAGAGCCGGTACTGGCTGAGCATTTCGATTGTATCCATGAAATTGCGCAATACGGGGCTATCCCGATTGCGACAGGCGAGCGCCTTCATTCACGCTGGGAGTTCAAAAAACTACTCGAGCATGGTGGCGTCGATATTATTCAGCCCGATGTGTGCCATTGCGGTGGGCTAACTGAGCTTAAGAAAATTGCCTCTATGGCTGAAACTTACGACGTGGCTTTAGCGCCACACTGTCCTTTAGGTGCGATTGCACTGGCCTCTTCAGTGCATATTGATACCACTTGTCAGAACGCCATCATTCAAGAGCAAAGTATTGGTATTCATTACAACAAAGGTAACGATGTATTGGATTACATCAAGAACAAAGATGTTTTTGATTTTGACCATGGTTACTGCTTGAACCTAGAAGGGCCGGGGCTTGGCATTGAAATCGACGAGGGCTTCATGCGGGATCAACATGATAAAGCGCTGACTGAACCTAAATGGCGCAACCCCCACTGGACTAACAAAGATGGTTCGTTTGCGGAGTGGTAACTATGAGTAATTGCGGATCATGCGGTTCATGTGGAGGAGGGGCGTGTGTGCCTCACCACAATCAAATACTGAAAGACGATGACGGTGCGTTAAAACGCGCTTTGTATAAATCAATGGGGCACAGCGATAGTGCTTTAAGACAACCTATAATTGCGGTCGTGAATAGTTACACCAATGCTACCGCAGGGCATGCGAATCTTGATGTTGTTGGTGCCGAAGTGATCCGAGGGATTGAAGAAGCGGGTGGTACTGCAATGACGTTTGGCACGATTGCACCGTGTGATGGCATTGCTGAAGGGCATATAGGGATGCGCTATATCTTGGCGGGGCGAGAGGTGATCACCGCTTCGATCGAGGTCATGGTTAGAGCGCATAACTTTGACGCTATGGTGTTGCTTGGCTCGTGCGACAAAATTGTCCCAGCGATGCTAATGGCGGCAGCACGGCTTGATATTCCCGCTATTTTGGTTAACGGCGGTCCTATGTACCCTGCAGAGTATGCGGGTAAGCATTGGGATGGCAATATCGTTACCGAAGCGATTGGCTGGAAAAATAAAGGACAGATCGACGAGCAAGAGTTTCGTAAAATTGAAGATCTAGCCGAGCCAACCATTGGCTCCTGCACCATGTATGGTACAGCGAATACCATGTGTTGTTTGTCGGAATCTCTAGGTATGACCTTGCCACAAACCGCCACTATTCCTGCCATTCACCCACAACGTTTACACGTGGGCTATCAGAGCGGACAACGCATTGTAGGCATGTTGGAAGAGGGGTTAACCGCGCGCAAAATTATCAGCAAACAAGGGATCCATAATGCCATTTGCACCTTGTTAGCCACGGGCGGTTCGACTAATGCCATTATTCACTTACAAGCGATCCACTATGAAGCGGGTTTAGGTGAGCTAGATTTGGATGTGTTTGATCAAATGAGCCGCAAGGTGCCTTTGCTCGCGTCAATCTACCCGGCTTCTGAATACGATATGGTCGATTTCTTTGAGGCTGGTGGCGTAGCGGCGGTCGAAAAAGAGCTTGCGCCGTTATTAGAACTCGATGCGTTAACCGTTTCAGGAACCAAACGAGACTGTCTAGCTGAGGTCGCAAGCACTGACAATCGTGCATTGATCCGCCCGATTGACGATCCTTTTATGTTGGAGTCGGGTGTGGGTGTATTGAGAGGCAACTTGTCGCCTTGGGGCTCCGTAGCCAAACCCGCAGCAGTGCCAAAAGACATGTTCTACTTTACTGGCAAAGCGGTGGTGTTTGATTCAGAACAAGCTGCCATTGAAGCCATTATGCAGGAAACCATTAAAGAAAAATCTGTCATTGTCATTCGTTATGAAGGCACCACTGGTGGCGCAGGTTTACCTGAGATGTATAAACCCATGAAGTTGCTGGAAGGAATGGGGCTCTCTGAAAGTTGTGCCTTGATCACCGACGGTCGTTTTTCGGGGTCGAATCGTGGACTATTTGTGGGGCATATTTCGCCAGAAGCTTATGAGGGGGGCTTGATTGGTGTAGTGCAAGATGGCGATGGCATCACTATCGATTTAACAACACGAGAAATCACGCTTGAGGTCGATGAGGCGACGATTGCAACCCGAAAAGCCGTATGGGCAAGGTTGCATAAAGAAGTGCCAAAAGGCTTTCTGCGTTTGTATCGGGATCGTGTTTCATCGGCAGCGCACGGAGCGATCTTGAAATGAATACATCACAAACGGACACATTGCTAGCACCTTGTTCAGCGCAAAAGTCTCGATTAAAACCGACAGATATTTTTGGTGTTAACCCGATCGTTGCGATGCCATTTGCTGATAATGGCGCTGTTGATATCGAAAGTTTTAAACAGCTGGTCAAGCACTTGATTCAAACTGGATGTCATGGCTTAACCTTATTTGGGATTGCGAGTGAGTTTTATAAGCTCAATCAAGATGAGAAACGGACGCTTGCTCGCTGGTTTCAGGCGATTACATCTGAATCTCAGGTGTTTAGTTGTGTCTCAATTACAGAACACGCCACTGAACTTGCGGTGCAACAAGCCAAGGAATATCAACAACAAGGCTTTGATAGCTTAATGCTATTACCACCGTTTTTCTTGAACCCAAGTAATGAGCATATTATTTATCATATCCAAAGTGTGTTGAGTGCGGTTGATATTCCAGTATTGATCCAATACGCGCCAACAGAGACGGGGATTCCGATCACACCGCAAGACATGAAAGCCATCACCGATAACCATCCTAATGCGGTGTTTAAAATTGAGTGTAACCCGCCTGTGGAATATGCTCGGCAGCTGCTTACGTTACTGCCAGATGCGGTGATCATGAACGGTTATGCCGGCTTATATATGCTGGATATGCTTGAAGTGGGTGGTAAAGGTGTTATGCCGGGGTGTTCTTTCACTGAGATCTACAATGCGATATATCAGCTATGGTTGGATGGGGATAAACAACAAGCACAGGCGCTGCATACGCTGTTGTTTCGATATATCAGTAAGTGGATGAGCCACTGTGAATACATTATCGCCGTCGAAAAAGAAATATTGGTCAGGCGCGGAATTATTACTACCAATTATTGCCGAAAACCTGCTTACCCTCTGAGTGAATTGGATCATCAAGATATAGAAACTTTCTTGAATGAGTTTGCCTTCATTCTCGATCAATACGATGAAGAGTAAGATCGCATCTCGGGTATTGTTATCTCGTCCTTACGTGTGATTTCACGCGTAAGGACGTTGTTCTTTAGTGCCTTATTGACACTTAGCACCGTAGATAGCATTTACCCATGTTGGGTTATCTATAAATGGGTTACGGTTGCCCTGCCATTTTACGACTTTTTCGTGACGCTGTTGCTCCCAGTTATCGACAGGATCAGCATTGTGCCATTGAAGCAAGGTGCAGAGTTTACCCATTTTAGGCTGCCCTGATGTACTTGACGTATTATCAACAAGGAATAGATCTGGCATGTTGGCATCGTTACCTTGGTAGCGAACAGCCATGTAAAAAATAGATCGGGCAGTATCGCCTTTTACTGCATCACGAGGTTCAAAAGTGGTTGTACTGGTTTTATTAAACGGTGCTTTAGCAACAGGTTGACCCCCATAACCGAAATCTTTATTGGAACGAATAGAATTTATTTTGGCGTCCGTTGGTTGAAGGTGGTGGATATCGGTATATCCCCATTGGTTTTTGCGCTTAAAGCCAAATGATTTAGGCCAAATATGTTCGCGGTTCCACGCGTCTTGGTTATTCGTTTTTGATGAATTGAAATCTTTTGATTGTGAGCGACCGCTGTAATACAAAATGACATTGTCAGCGTTGTTAGGATCTTCGTTAGCATCTTTTAACGCTGACCAAACTTGGCTATAGCTGAGCTGATGCTGCCCTCGTGCTGCGATAATACCGAGCATGTCTTTTAATGCTTCACCTGTTAACCCTTGTGCTTCAATGTAGTATCCATCTGGCGCATTGTTTGTGATGGTTGAAGGCGATGCAAAGGCTACAGACGAAAGTAAACAGAGATTAATTGCGAGGAGTTTTTTCATATGTCATCCATTCATTATTATTTAATGCAGATTCATCGGATGTTATTTATTCAAAGTAAAGTCTAAAAATGTTCAGCCATTAAATGGCCTAGATTTTATTGCCGTAATTAATATTTAAATCAAATTGCGGTAAGGCTAAATTTAAATAATAACTATTGAATAAAAATGCAATCAGTTTTTGTGCGTTTAATTTTATTTAGAGTAGATGATAACGGTTAATATAAAGCAAATGCAGAAGACAAAATTGTGAATGAGCTAATACTCTAATGTTGGCTGCTGTGGCATTAAGGATGATATTGGAGGGCGAAATATAAATTAGTGAATTTTATTTGATTCATATTATTTGTTGCGGGAGTCATTATTTATGCAGGGGTTATGACGATGGATATAATGCAATCCGGCGCGATGGCCGGATTGCAGGTTGGCTTAGTCAAAGCAGACTTTAGAATACCCCGCGAAGTTTGGATTGTCGCCTGATACATACGCACAACCTTCCGCAGTGTCGAAGATCATGGCTTCTACTGTCACAAAATCTTTGCCTTTGTATTTAGTCATGTTAATTGGACGCTGGCTAAACAACCATTGCATCGACTCTACTGTTAGTTCTGGTGAATAATCGAGGAAGTTAGCGGCAGCAGCTTCACGTGCAAACGTACTGAAAAATGCAGTATTAGCCTCTATTGCGGTATGTTCAGTAAGAAAAGCCTGCTTAAAATCAGCACTGTGGTTGGCATGAACAGAACCTCTATCTGAGTACTGGATAGCCTTAACACCATTCTCTACCGTTATTTCTACTGCGGCGTGATTACCCTGATCATCAGCCAAGGTGAAGTTGAAAGGAATGATGGTACGTACATCTTTAATTGTGTTTAGGAAAGCATCGACACTTTTTGCTTGGGTTGCCGCAGCAAAAATAGCATCAACAGTGACAAGGTTTTCGCTGTTAATACCATCTTCTCCGGCTGGTGCCCCCATAAAGTTAATCACGATGCCTACATGTTTACCCATGCCTTGGAAGTGTGCACCATCAGCCACGACAAAAATTGAATCATCAGTTTTTACGACTGTGGTGTGATCCGTTAAGCTAGTTGCTAGGCTGAGGTCATTGGTCTGACCGACAATACCGTTATTAAAGGCAATAGAAGTACAGCCTTTGATTTCCTCAACATCCTGCTCCGCCTGCATGCTACTTTTAACGGCTTGGTTTACGCTGTAATCAACTTGTGACACAGAGGCAAAGAGTTCAGCAACATCTACGCCTCGAATTTTGGCAGACGCTTCCATCATAGCAACATAGTCAGGTGCAATTTTTCGGTTGTTTTCAACGGCATGTTGGGCGGCCTTTAATACTGGTTCTGAAAACTCACCTAAAGGCTGTGTTGCCATAAATTGCGCTAATGCAACCTGACCTTGTCCAGTCATGTCTTTTACAATTGCACCATGTTGAACGGCTTGACGCTCAGCATTGAAAAACGGCAGGTCATCACCCGCGACAGGTGTGGTAGCGAAAGCTGAAAATGATGCAGTTAACGTCAGAGCTAGAATCGTCTTTTTCATAATTACCTCGAAAATCTCGGAGTTATTGTTGAGAACGAGTGTATTGTTAATCATATTTTCAATATCATTTAATAGGTTTCCTATGGTTACACCAGAGGGTTTATGATTAGGCTTGAATTACTAAAGAGTTTTATTGCTGCAGCAGACGCGGGATCATTTAGTGCTGCCGCGCGGTTGATGGGTAAACACCTTGCGACAGTGAGCGGTAATATCGCGCGGTTAGAAGATGAGCTTGGGGTGGTGTTGTTTGATCGGAAAGGGAAATACCCCGAAATCACACCAGAAGGGTTGAACCTTTACGATAGTGCGAAGGTTGTTGTTGATAGTGCCGAACGTTTTAGTAATAACGCATTGCAGCTATCTATGGGGGTACCTGCTGAGCTGACATTGGCATTAGACCAAGATCTCAATGTTGATCGCGTATTTGCGGCTTTACCTGAATTTCAAAAAAAATGGCCCCACCTGCGGTTAAGTGTGGTGAGTTTAAGCCCTGAACATATTTTTGAAGGTATAAAGCTCGGACAGATAGACCTAGCTCTTGCGCCGACCCTTGAAGGGCAAAGTAGTTTTTATGAGTTTATGGCTATTGGCCAATGTAATCTGAAAATTGTTGTTGGGAAAGGGCATCCGCTTGCTCGGAAACGCTATGTATCGAATGATCAGTTAGCAATGACAACTCAAATATTATCGAATTCTTGGCAAAGTCAGCCCAATATGATGCAGGCAGCAAGAATGTCGCCTTATGTGTGGTTTGCTCAGGGGTATCATGGCACTGTTGATATGGTTAGACAGAACTTAGGCTGGTCCACCTTAATGTGTGGTAATGATCCTATGCCTGACGGGATGGTTGAGCTCGATGCTGAGTTTGCACAAACGGAGTTCTTTATTCAGTACGACGCTATTTGGCCAAAAAATCGCGGATTAAGAGATGTTGATCTGTACTTAATCGATGTATTTAAAGGGCTACTCAAGCTTTCAGTGAATGACTAAATAAATGTGAATAGCCAATATTGATAGTAAATATGAGTTGAGATGAATTTTAGCGTCGCTGGCAAGAGGTGCAGCCACGGCAAGCTGAACGGGTATGACGGTCTAATTTACTCCGTTGTACTTTGCAGTAGGCATTCTTTAGTGCGCGTCTGCCTGAAAACCAATCATCAGGTTTAGTGAGTAATAAATAGCCATTAAAGCGTTTGGTTAACTCAAGGCGATTGGTATCAATAAAGCGACTATCAAAGCCAATGTCGAAGTATTCCAGTGCTTGTTCGATAGAAGTAAAGCTGGCAATGGTTTGTTGTAGTGTGGTTTGTTGTAGTGTCGCTGGTTGAGTATTGGCTTGGCTCATAATCTAAACTGATGAAAAGTTTTCATCAGTTTAGGAAAATTCCAACCGTTGAACATTGATGTAACACGTATTATTCGTTGTTTACGCGCGCCGAGTCTTGAAGATTAAGCTCGTTAGACTTGATGGTTGGGGTAGGTGATTAGTCGGTGAGTTAATGGGAGCGCTTAATCGTGGCTAAATATTAACTCGATTTCATCTTCAAGTCTGCGTCCTGTCGGCGTGAACCCATTCGCTAAATACAAGGGCTTGGCATTGCCTTGTTCATTATCCATTGTAGTTAACGAGACACCCGATAATCCGACCAGTTGCGCATAGTTTTTAGCAAAGTTGACCGCTTTGTTGCCGATACCTTTGCCCTGAAATGCATGATCTATCATTAATCGCCAGACGTACAGGTGATCAGGTTGAAAGTGATCATCTGGAATCGCTCGAATTCTTGGGTCGATGAGTGAAATTAACCCGGCGGGTTGTCCACTGTGATAGATAGCAAAGTCTATGCTGTCATTATTAAAATTAGCTTGAGTAAGCCATTCTGCGTTAGTCGCAATCAAGTGATCTTGATTTGTTCCGACTGCGAGTTTAATCACTTCTTCAGCAATATGACCATTGATTTTGAGAAAGTTGATACTCATTATCGACATCCTTGTTTATGCAATTTATCCACATTTAAAATAACGGATAATATAAGTTTTCTAGTTGAGTGTGACCAAGCATATTCACTATATTACGATAGCGGTAGAAATGAAACGAGCTAGCCTTAAAGGCTAGCTCGTTTTTGATTGTGGCTGATATAGGTAACTTAACTCATGCATTCTGCTTGATGCGATTCTGTTTCCATCATTGCTTGCTCATGATGGTAGGCAGCAATGATTTTCTTGGTTGAAGTTACGACATCTTCTTCACTGGTATGACAGCTCAGAATTGAAATCAACATTGTTTTTAAGCCTTTGTAGCCTGATGTTGATGGGTATAAATAACCTTCTTCTTGTAAGTGGTGTACGACACGTGCTGTCAGTTCGTTACGGTAGTTCTCATCACCGTAGCCAAATTGAGCTGAAAAACGATTTGAAACGACATCGTTAAGAATGGTGATTCCGTCAACCGCCGCCAGTTTTTCTGCCATGAGTTTTGCTAGTGCACTGCAATTATCAAGATGAGCGACAATACCTTCTTTACCTAGCGATTTAAATGCAGCATACACTGGCACACCTCGTGCACGGCGTGATGCTGAAATGCCGAAGTTGATCGCATTACGATCGGGCTTCTCCATCGCATCATTCAGGTAATCACCCATGTTGTTCCCGCCCATAGCGGTAGTGATCGTGCTTGGATCTTTGACAATCACCATGCCGCAGTCGTAAGGCATGTTGAACCATTTATGGCCATCGGTATCGATAGAGTCGACACGTTCAATGCCTTTCAATAGGTGTTTTTGTTTATCACTTGCCGCCGCCCATAAACCGATAGCACCATCAACGTGTAGCCATGCGTTGTTATGTGCTTCTACGCAATCAGCAATTTGATCAAAGGGGTCAAATGCACCAGAATCAATACAGCCCGCTTGTGCACATACCAAGGTTGGTCCTTCGCACAATTTCATCACGCGTTCCAGCTCTTCGGGGATCAACCTTAGGTTGTCATCTGTTGGTACTTTGATGATGTCTTCTAAGCCAATGCCAATCATGGATAAGGCGCGCTTAATTGTAGAGTGGATTTGATCGCTAATAACCACTTGGATGCGAGGTGCACCATACATACCACGGGCTGCCACATCCCAACCTTCACGTTGCAACAGCGTATTTCTTGCAGTGATCAACGAAGTATAAATCGCTTCTTGTGCGCCAGAAGTAAAGCCGACAGCCGAGCCTTTTGTTAGGCCGAGTAGCTCAACCATCCATTCGGCTGCAGTTTCTTCAACAACGGCCATTGCAGGGCTTGCAACAAAATACGGTACATTTTGGTCCCAAGCACTCACCATCCAATCAGCCGCTAATGAAGCTGGGAATGAACCGCCAATCGCATAACCAAAGAAACGCGGACCACCTGACGCAATAAGTCCAGCGTCAACATTTTTAACCATGTCATCGATAACGGTTGCAGGATCAGTAGCATGAAGGGGGAGTGGCCCTGCAATTGCTTGGCGAAGCTGCTGCGATGTTGGTGTTTGGTCGATTTTTCGATCTGGCAGTGACTCAATATAAGAAACCGCATGTTTAAATGATTGCTGTAATGGTGATTTATACTGATTGAATTGATGTGACATAACGCTATACCTCGTGACTAAGTGTTGTTCCATCTTAGCGATCAGGCTTGGAAGTTCTTGCCATTTGATGACAATACTGTTTTTATCTATCTAGGGTCGATATAAGGGTGAATGCGATGGTTGAAAATCGAGAAATAGCATTAGTTAAGCGCGAAGATATTGCGCTTTTTTCGCAACTATTCAAAACGTTAGATCATAATATGTATGTGTTGTTGAAAGAGTCCAGAATCCCTAATGATCTGCATAGCAATGACAGCCGCTACGATTATTTACCTGAAAATGCACTGAAAAATCTTATTCAAATTTTAGGCAGTAGAACAACACCTGATCAGTTTGGACTCTTGGTCTGGAGTGTTTGCCATGATGTGTATATTCCTCGCTTGCTTGAAAAGCTTACTCACTCTTCAAGCTTAAAGGCAGCATTAGATGAGTGCTGTGGGTTACTGCAACAGTCTGCCACTGGCAGTAGAGTCTATACCCAGCATAGAGGTGGAAAATGGTGGCTAGTCAGGGATAAACCGTTTAACCATGATTTAAGCTTTCAGTATGCCGAGCTGTTTTCGGTGATTTTTATTCATGAATTGTTGTCTACATTAACCTCGGGTAAATGGAGTGCGAGTGAATTGGCACTGCAATCCCACGATGCCGATATTTTTCGTAGCTTCAAGCCACTCATAAATACTCAGCTTTATACTGCACGTTCTGTCATGGCGGTCGCGATCCCTGAAGAAATGATGTTAAGTCCAATTCATTTGTCATCGCGGGCTTCGTTTTCAGATAGCACGACAGATTCAATTAAAGCAGATTCATTTGTTGCTGTGTTTAAGCTGGCGATTAGGCCTTATTTATCGATGGGGAAGCTTTCAATCAAATGGGCCTCAGACATCTTGGGGATTAATGTGCGTACTTTGCAGCGGCGTTTAGAAAAAGAAGGCGCTATATACAGCGACATTATTGAAGAGATGGTGCTTGAGCAGATTATTGACCTTATCTGTAATACTGATTTATCGCTTACCAGTATAGCCAGTAAGATGGGTTATACAGATTCCGCCCATTTTACCCGCGCATTTAAACGTCAGATGCAGATGACGCCATCCCAATATCGGAAATTGAATCGGTCAAAATAGCCACTGTCATCAAATGGCAATTCTCTCTCTCACTCTTTTCCTATGATATGACCACACCCTAAGTCATAACACGAAAAAACAGAGAGAGTTTTGTCATGAAAATTGCAATTATTAACGCCAATGTTTTTAACGGTACTGATGATCAACTTGAGCGTAATACATCTCTTCTTATCGAAGATAATCTGATTACAAAGATCGGAGACATTGATCCAGCAATAGCGGATGAAGTTATTGATGCTCAAGGCAAAACAGTTATGCCTGGGCTTATGGATGCGCATGTTCATATCACGATGTCAGCACCTTTCTATGAGCTAGATAAAATGACGCGTGAAGAGGTTGCAATCCGTTCTGCGAAAGTGGCAGAAGAGATGCTAATGCGAGGCTTTACGACTGTTCGTGATGTGGCGGGTAACACGTTGGGTTTGAAAAATAGCATCGACCAAGGTTATGCGACTGGCCCTCGAATTCTACCGTCACAAGCTGCTATTTCGCAAACTTGCGGTCATTCAGATTATCGCCAAAATCAGGCACAACAACGTGTGGGTGGACACGAAGATTCTCCACTAATGAAAACAGGTGCGTTTACCGTTGCCGATGGACGTTCTGGTGTGCTTAAAGCGGTGCGTGAACAGCTATTTATGGGCGCATCTCAGATCAAAATCATGGCTGGTGGTGGTGCATCATCAACCTTCGATCCGCTAGATACTTTGCAATATACCCTTGATGAAATGAAAGCAGCCGTTGAAGCGGCTTCGGATTACGGCACGTATGTTGCTGCCCATATTCATACGGCAGATGCGATGCGTCGTGCTGCTGAAGCGGGGGTGATGTCATTTGAACATGCCACTATCATGGACGATGACATTGCGAAAATCATCAAAGACAAAGGTATTTATGTCATTCCTTCGTATTTCACATCGTCGTTGATTGCTGAGCGCAAGATCCCACTCGGTAGTGAAGTTCTGTACCAAAAGACTGAGCGAGTGGGTAAAGCGATGTTTAAGTCCGCTGAATTAATCAAAAAATACGATATTCAAAACGTATGTTTTGGTACCGATTGTGTCGGCAGACTCGATGTGCACAAAACACAGTCAAATGAACTACAAGCCATAGAAAATGTATTTGATTCGGTAACGGCTCTACGCATGGTAACGGCAAACTGTGGTCGTTTATTCGAGATGTCGACGTATCAGCACCCTTATCAGCAAGGTAAGTTGGGCGTTATTACTGAAGGTGCGTATGCCGATTTATTGATTATCGATGGTAACCCATTATCGGGCGTAGAATGTGTTACCAATCCTGAAAAGCAAAACTTAATCATGAAAGATGGCATGGTCTACAAAAATACATTGTAGAGAACAAATGTTCTTTTTGAGGTAAAAGCTTTAATAATGGATTAAGCATAATACGGGTTCAAAATATGATTGACCCCGTATTAAGCTATTAAGCTTTCACTTTCCTGAAAAGGTAATTACCTCGTACCTTACGCCATAGTCCAAAGACATCGGTTCGTGGGAAAATACCAATACGACGGATCTCGTCAAACGGCTCATCACGTGAAAGCGAGTCCATCTTCGGCTCATAGTACGGCCTGCATTTTCCACACCCCTGCGATTAAAGCCCTCACCAGTGATGATATAAACGACCGCTTTGATGCCGTACTTTTTGAGTAAAGGCAGCATTAAATGGCACAGTTTTTCTATTTATTCGTTAGTCTTTGACCATTTATCTCTTTGTTATAAAGGGACATTTATTTAAAAGTAGTGTTTTTTATGCACAAAATGAGATGTAAAAGTGTTCTCTTTTTGTAAATATGTTGCTAGTCACGATTTATTGCTGCTACCTGTTTATAATATTGTGTCGTAAATGTGATAAGGCGTATTTATCTGAATAATATATAGCAAAACGTTCATTTTTATTTCAGTTTTTTATTATAGTATGGATGAATGCTCTGCTGGTTTTTACATAGATGCGTGCTTAATTACTGCTTTAATTAGCTGGTGATATGATAAGTGCGTTTGTTTGTTTCGGATGGATTTAAATATACTTATACTAAGAAGTTGTACGTTATGAAAAATAAAGGGAATGCTAAAAATGAATGGTCTCTGATCATTAAATTATTAATAGGAATTTTATTAGGTTCAGTTATTGGGTTGTTAGCCACTGAATCGGTAATGTCTGTGGTTGTATCAATTAAATATGTGTTAGGGCAATTTATATTTTTTACGGTACCTTTGGTTATTATTGCTTTTATTGCTCCTGCCATAACTAAATTGAAAAACAATGCGAATAAAATGTTAGGTATGGGCATTGGGATGGCGTATTTATCAGCTGTAGGTGCCGCAAGTTTTGCTTATATTGCGGGTTTGATGATAATTCCTCATCTTTCTGTTCCCAGTGTGATGGATAGTTTACAAGAGTTGCCTGAAGCCAGCTTTAAACTTGCGATTCCACCTGTGATGCCTGTGATGTCGGCATTGGTTATCGCCATTTTGCTCGGTATAACGACGCTTAAAACCAAAGCTGAGGTGTTTGAAAAGGGCTTACAAGAATTTGAAAAAATGATGCTGATGGTGATTAAGTCAGCGGTGATCCCTGTACTCCCTTTCTTTGTTGCAACGACCTTTGCAGGCTTGGCCTACGAAGGTACGCTGACTTTGCAACTTCCAGTATTTTTGAAGATTGTCGTACTGGCTTTAGTTGGCCACATGATTTGGCTGGGTGTGCTGTATTCATTAGCGGGTGCTGTGTCGGGTAAAAATCCGTGGGAAGTGTTAAAGCACTATGGTCCGGCTTACCTGACAGCTGTGGGCACTATGTCTAGCGCAGCAACTTTACCCGTTGCTTTAGATTGCGCGAGAAAATCCAATGTTTTGAGTAAAGAAACGGTCGATTTTATGGTGCCGTTAGGTGGCACGATTCACTTGGCGGGTTCTGTATTAACCGAAACGCTATTTATTATGGTGATTTCATTGATGCTTTATGGCGCGATACCACCTGTTGGCACCATGGCTTTATTCGTATTGTTATTCGGGATTTTTGCCATTGGTGCGCCAGGTGTACCAGGCGGGACGGTAATGGCCTCGATGGGAATCGTGGTTGGCGTCATTGGTTTTGATCCTGCTGGTGTTGCCTTACTTATTGCCATTTTTGCATTGCAAGATAGCTTCGGAACCGCTTGTAATGTAACGGGTGACGGGGCATTAACGCTAATGCTAGAAGGCGTCTTTAATAAAGATGGCACACTAAGTACGCAAGCTGAAAGCTCAAATGCTTAGCTAGTCGTAGTCGCTTGGTTTTAATCACTCTCTAGGTGTTGGGTTGTTCAGTTACTCACCATGTAGGGAGTGCTTTTTATTTATATTAATAAATTTCACGTTAAGTGGAACTAACAATCCTTTAGTCAGTCATAACTATCCTCACTGTGTTAATTGAAAGATGCCTGCATGTATGTAGCTAAGCAAAAACAGAATAAACTGACCAAGCTAACGCTCTTGTTAGTGTGGTGGGTTATTTGTGTCTGTTTAGCGAACAATATTGGCTTGTTGGGAACTTGCTCAGTGAAATACAACGCTGTAAGTCATTCCGCTCAGCAAGCTCAGCAAGCTCAGCAAGCTCAGCAAGCTCAGCAAGATGTAGATGATCAAGATAAGTGTGAGTTGTCTGAGCATTTGATCAATTTTGAGCAGCACCAAGTTGCTGAATATGCGCTAATCATGCAGTTTGTGATATTGGTGCTTATATTGTGGCTTCTTTCAATACCCAATTACCACCCGCCATTTACAGAGCCTATCCTGCATAAAGGAAGGCGGCTTCATCTCACATTGTGTGTCTTTAGAGAATAAATCTTAGGTTGTTTTGATAACACCCTAACTATTTATCTTTAAGGAATAATTACGTGCAAAAAAACAATCGATATAGACGTTTAGCCATGTTTTGGTTATTCGCGATTTTTTACGCTCTTACCGCAGTGAATGCTAATGCAGAAACACAAGCAACGGGTTGGCTGCAGAATCCTAACCATCCACCCATAGAGACACAATTTGTTGTCACGGGCCAAGTTAGCGAGTCTGATCAGACATTAGCTGGATACCTTGAAGTTCGCCTCGACGGAGATTGGAAGTCGTACTGGCGTAGTCCTGGTGAAGGCGGTGTTGCGCCTGAAATGCGATGGGATAAATCTAAAAATATCAGTGCTGTTGATTGGCATTGGCCGTACCCAAAGCGTTTTCAAACACTGGGATTAGAAACACTTGGGTATAAGAAAGATGTCATTTTTCCGATGACATTGCATATCAAGGATCTGACAAAGCCCGTTGTATTGGATGCAAAGTTAACGTTGTCATCGTGCACGACGATCTGTGTTTTAACCGATTATCCAATAAAGCTGTCTTTTGACCCTAGCCACTTAACGGTGTCAGATGATGCGATGCGTACCTATGCGAAAGGTGTGAGCAAGGTGCCTAAAGCCTCACCTTTGCTATCTGGTGTAAACGCGGTATGGGATCAAACTAAAGAACAACTTCAAGTGACCACTGTCAATAAAATGGGGTGGAAAGCACCTGATGTTATTGTTGATGGACAAAGCGATGAAGTGCAGGATTCAACATTTTCGCGCCCTGTCGTTGAGATAGACGGAAACAACTTGATTGCAACGTTTGATGTCAGTAGTTGGATGGGAACGCCACACTTATCGGATGAAAAAGTAGCGATTACATTTAAAGATAGTGATTTCTTTGCTGAGCAATCGACTGTTATCAAGGCTGATACGATTGTTACCTCGAGCAGTAATAGTTCGATAGTGAAAATGGTTTTGTTTGCAGTACTTGGCGGCTTGATCTTGAATGTAATGCCTTGTGTATTCCCTGTATTAGGCATGAAGTTAAGCGGAATTATTAGTGCTCAAGGGGTAGAGAAGAAGCAAGTTAGACGCCAGTTCTTATCGTCAGCTAGTGGTATTTTTGCTTCATTTTGGCTGCTTGCCGCCTTTTTGGCCGTATTGAAGCTGTCAGGTAGTGCTATTGGTTGGGGGATCCAATTCCAAAGTGGTTGGTTTATCGGATTGATGTTCGTGATAACGGCTTTGTTTGGGGCAAATATGTTGGGTTTGTTTGAGATCCGTTTGTCTTCAAATACCAATACATGGATGGCTTCACAAGGGGATAACTCGCACTTAGGCCATTTCACTCAGGGCATGTTTGCAACATTATTAGCAACGCCTTGTTCTGCTCCTTTCCTTGGGACAGCTATCGCTTATGCGCTTGCGACGAACATTCCGACTATGTTTGCTATTTTTACTGCACTGGCTTTTGGTATGGCTCTACCGTGGATCCTTGTCTCTGCTTTTCCATCGATAGCACTTGCGTTACCCAGACCTGGTGCTTGGATGAACCGTATTAAGTACCTGTTCGGAATCATGATGTTGATAACGAGTTTATGGCTACTTTCCTTGCTGTCTAATCATATTTCTCCACAGTGGCTCTATGCATTAGCGTGGGTTTCTGGAGGAACTTTCTTAATCAGAATGATGCAAATACATGGTTTGAAAGCAACGGGATTCGCTGGGATATTGTTAGCTATCGTGGTTTCATCTTCGGTATTTATTGAACAGTCGGTAACGGCAAAAGTTCTCCCTCCTGAACCCGATTGGCAGCCACTTTCGGTGGATGCGATTAATAACTATGTTGCTGATGGTAAAGTTGTTTTTGTTGATGTGACTGCCGATTGGTGTGTGACATGCAAAGCCAATAAAATTGGCGTTATTCTACAAGAGCCAGTGCTGAGTAAACTTAATAGCCAAGATGTTATTGCTATGAAAGGTGATTGGACGGTGCCAAGTAAAACGATAACGGCTTACTTACAACGTCATGATCGTTTTGGGGTGCCTTTCAACGTGGTTTATGGCCCCAATGCGCCACAAGGCATTAAGCTGCCCGTTATTTTAACCAGCAATGTTGTGATGCAGGCGATAAAGCAAGCAGGCATTGATAATGGTTAAAGGAAAAGTGAAGGCGAAGAAAAGCGTAAAGAATTGGCGTAAAGAAGTACTCACTTACGTAATGGTATTTATTGCTTTTGGTTTTGTGATGGATGCTTGGCGAACCCAAGATATGCCATTAGATTCGATGCCAGCAATAACAGGGATGACACAAAATAATGTGCCTGTTGATGTGATAACAATGAGTAAGCAAAAGCCTGTCGTTGTCTATTTTTGGGCGACTTGGTGCGCTGCCTGTAAGTTTGTGACGCCAACAATTAACTGGCTTAGCGATTCTTATCCGGTTGTTGGGGTTAGCCTAAACTCCGGTGAAGATCGGCGGGTTCTGCGCTATCTCAACGCGAAAGATTACCACTTTAACAATATCAATGATGTGCAACATGATATCTCTAGCCAATGGGGTATATCCGTAACTCCGACCATAGCAATCATTGATAACGGTGAAATTAAAACGATAACGACGGGCCTGACAACGCCTTGGGGATTACTTGCTCGTCTATTGTTAACTCAGATTTAAGTTGGAAAAATTATGAAATTTAAAGCGACACTTATTATTACATTTATTATGACTATGATTTTTTCGCCGCTGTCTTTAGCTAAGACGCAACAAGAAAAAATTCAAGGAATTAATGAAATGCTCCAAGCTAACCCAAGTATTATTGATGGCCTGTATGACAACTTGAATGCGTATTTTGCGCAAGAAAAGCATTTTGACCAAGTGCTTAGCGACAATCATGACTATATCTATAACAATCCAAACCTACCTTGGTTTGGTTCAAGCGATCCTAAGTTAACCATTGTGGTTCTGACTGATTTTAGCTGCCCTTGGTGTAAAAAACTGGATCCGGTTGTTCAACGTATTGCGAATGAAAACCCAGCGGATATTAAAGTTATTAATATTCTTGTGCCGTTAAAAGAAATGTCGTCTTCGGCAAACTCAACCACATTTGCGCTTAATGTATGGAAAAATGCACCTGATAAGTTTGATGCTGTAAATAAAATGTTGATCAGTAAGCCGGGGATCCATAACGAACGCTCAATCATGAAAGTAGCAAAAGCAAATGACGTTACTCAATATGTACCTGAAGATGCGACTGCAACTGATATCGTTCAGAAAAACTATCAGTTATTCAACGATCTTGGGGTTCGTGGTACGCCAGCAATGCTAATTGATGGGCAGTTGTTACCGGGTTATCTACCTTATGAACAGCTAGCGCCAATGGTCAAAAAGATGATTGCGGAAAAATCGAAGTAATAGCGAGTGAGTCGTTAACGCGTAGATTGCTTTAGTATAATGAAAGCCTCCTATTGGAGGCTTTCTATTTAGTTAAATAAGGAACCGCGTTATTACCACGTGTATTTAATACCCACACGGTAACGGATTTGTCTTTCATCGCTAGTGCGGCTTTGTTTTACCTGACCCACTTCAACAAATGGACGCCAGTTTTCACCGTCTGTGGTCTTAATTGAGTACATCACGCGCGCATTATGTAAGTAGTCGGTGGAGCCGTTATCAAATAGTGGTTGCGCGTTGTCAGACATCTCTTTCCAGAATTGGAACTCGTATTGGAAGTCCCAGTCACCCGTTTTATAACCTAGCCAAGTATCAAATTGTTGGATTTTTGAATGGTAGCTATTGCCGTCAGTACCTTGTTGACCGTAATCCCAGAATTTCCACTTATAACGACCTTGGATACGGAAACCATTGTCAAACGCGTAGTTCAAACGCGCATACGGCACGTATACAAGACCCGCAGAAGTAAAGTCGAGCGAGGTACCGACTAACCCAACGATGTTCTTATTCAGTTTCTTGTAATAGAAGGCTGAGAATTCAGAACCGTTCATTGTCATAGCATCGAAAGCGCCTTCATCATTTGAATAACGCGCATCAAGTTCAAAACCAATGTTTTTACCTGTGTCTAAAAAGGCTTTGAAACGATCAGCATGTTTTTCTGAACCGTCTAAATATTGGTGGCGGTATTCAACCGTGGTCTTATAGTCGTTAGCAAGGGCTTGTGCTGATGATGCTGCTAATAAAGAGGCCAGCATAAATTTCGTTGTCGTGTTCATAATAACCTTATTGTTTAAGTTGGTATTTGATTTGGTTGTGATTGTTAAATTAGGTGTAAGCATTCGCGGTATTGGCGGGTACTTCGGTCGGGCGCCAAGGATCACCGGTATGTTCAAGCCAAGGCATCAATTCCTCTTCGACTAACTGATGTACTAGGCTTTCATTTTGCTCGGCGATGTTTTGCATTTGATAAGGGTCTTGCTGGTTATCGTGTAATACCACTGATAGTGGTTTACCGATTTTCCTATCCATCATGAGGGTGTAGCGATCGGTTCTTACTCCACGGCGACCATAGGATTGTCCGCCGTATGGCATAAAGGTGTAGAACTGCGAGCTAGGTTTGTCATCACCTTCGATGCCATTGATAGTATTGGCAAAGTTAGCCCCTTCAACGGTATCTGGGATCAGAGCTGGGATACCCATTAAGCCAAATAAGGTTGGGTAAATATCCGGTGCTGAGAATAAGAGATCATCTTGGCGTGGCGCGAGTTTGCCTGGCCAACGGAACATCATAGGGATCCGCATAGACTCATCGTAATGGTTGTTTTTGGTTGGCATACCGTGTGAACCAAGGCAGCAGCCATGATCAGAGAAGAAGACCACAAGGGTTTCCTCTTCAAGACCTAAGCGGTCAAGCTCGTCGACAATACGACCAAACTGCTCATCAACGCCATTAACCATCGCCATGTATTCTTTGAAATACTCAGGGCCATAACCTTCAAGGTATTCCTTATCCCATTGCACATTTGGTCGGGTATTCAGCGCTTGCGAGGTTTTATCTTTATAACGATCTAAATATTTTTGCGGTACTTGGTCGTAAGGCGAGTGGGGTGGGTTCATCGACACCACTAACGTAAAGGGTTTATCGCTATCACGGTAGGCACCGTTTTCATTACGTAAATATTTAATCGCAATATCAGCTTCGTGTTCTGGACTCCATTGATTCACTTTGATCGGCTGATCACGCGGTGTTTCATTGGTCCAGTACATAGGTGTTAGGTGTTTATCGTAAGTGCCGTAGGCATACCAAAAATCGAAACCATGGCGACGATCAGGGGCTGTCCAATCATTCCAGTAACGGCCTTCCATTGGGTTGTTATAACTTGGAATAAAGGGTGCTTCTGGCGTATCAAGGTGCCACTTCCCGATATAGCCCATGCTATAGCCTTGATCTTTCAAAATATCTGACCAAGTTCGGGTCTGTTTCTTTAATTCAATTCCAAAATCTTTACCGCCAAATTTGCCCGGCATTGCAGTATGGCTGTTGCCCTGAATCCCGTTTCGGTAAGGGTATTGCCCCGTCATCAGCATGCCACGGAAAGGCGTACAAAGCGGGAAGTTAGACACTGCCTGGCGCAAAACCACACTCTGTTTCGCAAAGCGGTTCAGGTTTGGCGTGTCAGAAGGGTCTTGCTTCATAAAACCTAACGCGTGGGCACGCATCTCGTCAGGAAAGACGATCAATAGATTGGGTTGTTTCTCTTGTGGTGTATTGCTGTCACTAGCTGTGAGGGTATTGGGTGATGTGGCACACCCTGCCGTTGCCGCGACAGCACTGGTGGCTGCCATGCCTTTTAGTAGGCTACGTCGCGAGATAGACATATGTTCTCCTGAAAGTGAAACGTATTGGATGTTTAAAAACAAATGAAAGGTGTGTTTTCTTTCATTAGCCTTGTGTTTAGTTATTTTTATGACCTAGCACGATTAATTACTTACGAAGTGCTTGCGAATTGCTTCGGATCGTAAGTGATCGAAATTTAAATGGCTGTGTAATTGATCACAAAAAAGTAAACGAAAGTTAATTGGTGCTTTTAGCGAAAGTTATTATCTTTATATGTCACACAATTAGTTAAAATTGGGCGCTATATAAGTGGTTAGAGTTTGGCATTAAGGTTGGCGAAGGTTATGATATGAACAAATGCGTAAGTCTACGCAAGAGTAAACGTAACAATGCGAAAGATTGTGAAAGAGATCAAAAGTTTTCATTTCTTGCGTTGTTGCTTTCGTTTTTAGGTGTAAGCTGTATTCGAAATCAAGCGAAAGAGATTTTGCTGATTTCGTAAGGAGACAAGGTAAAGTGAAAAGTGCAGTCGAAAGGCGCATGGAAATTGTGAACGTGGTTAACCGTGATGGGAAAGCACGTGTCGAGGACCTTGCCGCACAGTTTGATGTCTCTAGTGTCACGATTCGAAGTGACCTTAGTTTTCTGGAAAAGAATGGTTATGTTGTCCGCTCTCATGGCGCAGCCATTCCGAATACTGGGGTGATTGCAGAGCTGACTGTTCATGAGAAACGCCGCCAAAATGCGGGTATTAAATCTCTGATTGGTCAGGCTGCAGCGAAACTTATCGAAAGTGGTGACACTGTAATTCTGGATTCGGGAACGACTACGCGAGAAATCGCATCCAGCTTGAAATCGCTGGAAGATGTAGTGGTTATGACCAATGGTCTGGATGTTGCAATGGAGTTGGCGTCAGCACCTGGAATAGAGGTTCTGATGTCGGGTGGTGTACTTCGTAAGAATGCACTCTCTTTTTCAGGCTCTCAAGCCGAACACAGCTTGAAAAACTATCGTTTTGATAAGGTTTTTCTTGGGGTGGATGGTTTTGATTTAAGAGCCGGTATCACAACACACAACGAGCAGGAAGCGAGTCTTAACCGTTTGATGTGTGAGATTTCTGAGCAAGTAATTGCGGTTGTCGATTCAAGTAAATTCGGTAAACGCAGTTGCCACATGATTCGTGAGTTCGGAAACATTGATATTTTAGTGACAGATTCTGATATTCCTGAAGACTATGTTCAAGGTCTTCGTGATATGAAAGTTGATGTGATTATTGTAGAAAAAGAATATTAACCCACTAACTCCATAACAGCATTCCAGATGTGGATTGTGGAGTTAGTACATGAACACCCTTCAAAATCTCGTTCAACGCCATAAAGCGGGTGAACAAAACGGTATTTATGCTGTTTGTTCTGCTCACCCTCTGGTGATAGAAGCCGCTCTCAAGCAGGCGTTGAGCGACGATTCTTTATTATTAATTGAAGCTACCTCCAATCAAGTCGATCAATTTGGTGGTTACACAGGCATGACGCCTGTCGACTTTCGAAATTTCGTATTGGAGATGGCGGAATTACTTCAATTCCCTACGGAAAAACTCATTTTAGGTGGCGATCATCTAGGTCCCAATCGCTGGCAAGGCCTTAATGCCGATGAAGCCATGCGAAATGCCGATGATTTGATCGCAGCTTATGTCGCTGCTGGTTTTAAGAAAATTCACCTCGATTGCAGCATGTCTTGTCTTGATGATCCCGTGCCGCTATCTGATGAAATTGTCGCGGAACGTGCTGCTAGATTGGCAAATATTGCTGAAAAGACGGCGATATCAGGCTTTGGATTTAGTGATCTTTCCTATGTGATTGGTACCGAAGTACCAGTACCGGGCGGGGCCGCTGAAGCACTGAACGAGCTTGAAGTCACCTCATCTGCTGCAGCAATTAAAACCATTGAATGCCATCAAGCTGCATTTGATACCGCTGGTGTTGCTGATTGTTGGTCACGGGTTATCGGTTTAGTGGTTCAACCTGGGGTTGAATTTGACCACACAGGCGTTATTGATTATTGCCCAGAGAAAGCGGTGTCTTTAAGTACTGTGGTGAATGATTACGAACACTTAGTGTTTGAAGCGCACTCAACCGATTATCAAACCGATACAGCTTATAAAGCATTGGTCGAAGGGCATTTTGCGATTCTGAAAGTTGGTCCAGCTTTAACGTTTGCAATGCGAGAAGCACTGTTCAATCTTTGCGATATTGAAGAAGAAATTGTCGCCAAAGCGCATTGTTCAAACCTCCGTGAAATGATCGAGCAGCAGATGTGTAATGCGCCCGATTACTGGAACAAATACTACCACGGTGATGAACACCAACAGCGTTTTGCACGCTGTTACAGCTTCAGTGATCGCATTCGTTATTACTGGCCGAATGAACAAATTCATCACGCCCAAGAAACATTGTTTGCCAACCTATCGCGTACAGGCATTCCACTTCCCCTATTAAGTCAGTATTTGCCTGAGCAGTTTCAAGCGGTTCGTGCAGGCCTGATTGAATCTGAGCCTAAGGCTTTGGTTTTAGACAAAATTCATCAGGTGCTTCGTAGTTATGCGAAAGCCTGTAAGCAAATTAAAGGTTAAGAGGTACTACATGAACCAATATCTGGGCTACTCAGAGCAAGATCTTGAAAGCTTAAGTGCTTTCTGGACTGCTAAAGAAGTTGAGCAGCAACCTTCATGCTGGCGTAAAACGCAGGCGACGTTTAACGAATGCCTTCCTGCAATCGACGCCTTTATGGCGAAAGTGCTAGCACATTCAAACTTACGCATTGTGATGACAGGCGCAGGAACATCGGCATTTGCTGGCCAAGCATTGGCACCCGCTTTAGCTGAAAATACAGGAAGACGTGTCGATGCTGTTGCGACAACGAATTTAGTCTCGAATCCGTATCAATATTTTGCGGAGGATTTACCAACGTTATTGGTGTCGTTTGCCCGCTCAGGAAACAGCCCTGAAAGTGTTGCTGCGGTTGAGTTAGCGAACCAATGCCTGACCAATTGCTATCACCTTGTGCTGACCTGCAATGCAGAGGGGCAGTTATATAAAAATAGTATCAATGATCATCGTTGTTTCGCCCTGCTGATGCCAGAAGAAACCAATGATAAATCGTTTGCGATGACCTCGAGCTTTTCTTCGATGATGGTGGCTGCATTTTCGATTCTTGATGGAAAACGTGATCATTCGAAAGAGATTGAAAGGTTATCCTTATGTTCTGAGGGGCTGGTCAAGGAAATTAATATACCTATCAGTAATATAGCAAAGCTAGATATTAGCCGCGTCATTTACTTAGGAAGTGGTGGTTTACAAGGGCTCGCTCAGGAATCAGCACTGAAGCTACTTGAACTGACGGCGGGCAAAGTCGTGGCAACGTATGACTCGCCACTGGGCTTTCGTCATGGACCTAAATCCATTGTTGATAACGAGACGTTGATAGTTGTGTATATCTCGAACAACCCATATACCCGCCAATATGACCTTGATTTACTCAGTGAGCTTCGTCGCGACAAGATTGCGCGTAAGGTCATTGCGATTACAGCTCAGCTAGACGATCAAGTAACCAGTGGTGACTACCTACATGTCCCTACTATGGATACTGCGACTGATATCGAGCTCTTATTCCCATACATTATTTTTGCCCAGATTTATGCATTCCATCGTGCAATAGCATTGGGTAATACGCCTGATAATCCTTGCCCTACCGGTGAAGTAAACCGCGTTGTTCAAGGTGTCACTATACATAATTTTAATAAGTAGACAGGAAGCACTCTTATGACAGCACCTAACATTGTTTGGACCCGAATCGATGAGCGCCTACTACATGGTCAAATTCGAATCACGTGGGGAAAGCACACCGAAGCAAACTTAATCCTTGTTGCTAATGATGACGCTGCTGAAGGGCCAAACGCTGCCTTTATGCAAGCGGGAATGAAAGCTTCAGCTGGTGGTGAGTATGCCGTTCGTTTTTTCTCTATCCAAAAAACCATTGATGTGATCCACAAAGCGTCAGAGAAACAGAAGATCTTCGTCTTATGTAACAACCCTACAGATGTTGCTCGTTTGGTTGAAGGTGGTGTGCCATTGACGCATTGCAATGTTGGGAATATGCATTTTCATGAGGGTAAACGCCAGATCGCCAAGACGGTCTCGGTCGATGAAAAAGACATTAATGCTTTTGAACGTATGGTGGAGCGTGGTGTGACTTGCACAGTGCAAAACACGCCGGATCAAAAACCAGTTAACGTTCTTGAACTTGCCATGGCGTCGGCGTAAGCCGCGTCATACCTCACTATAAACAGAGATTTAAACAAGGAATAAATCATGTTTTTTGAAGCTACGCTGGTCGCAGTATGGGCGTTCTTCTGTGGTATCGATAAATACGATGTCGCGTTGAACATCCACCGTCCACTCATCACAGGCCCTGTCGTTGGTCTGATCATGGGTGATATGCAAATTGGTCTGATTGCTGGTGCCACCTTGGAACTGGCTTGGTTAGGCTTAGTGCCTAACGCTGGGGCACAGCCGCCAGATGTGACCATGGGTACGATTGCTGCTGTTGCTTTTGCCGTGATGACAGGCCAATCAGCAGAAGTAGCAATGGGTGTAGGTATGCCGATTGCCGTCATGATGCAAATGTTGGTCATTGGTTTCTTCGCGCTAACGTCTTTCACTATGGGTAAAGCAGATCGATTTGCTGAAGCTGCAGACTCAGGCGGTATCGACAGGCTACTGATCACCACCATCTCGTTACGTTCTTTATTGTACGCCTTAGTTGCTTTCATCACTGTTTACTTTGGCGAGCACGCCGCTAGCTGGATTGATGAAAACGCACCGAAAGTATTGCTAGAAGGCCTAGGCATTGGTGCCAAGATGGTTCCGGCAATTGGTTTCGCAATGTTACTGAAAATCATGTGGTCAAAAGAAGTGGCGGGTGTGTTCTTCATCGGCTTCGTAATGACAACGTACCTCAAGTTACCAATCATGGCTGTAGCAATTCTAGGTGCGTCAGCAGCCGCGCTTTACTACTTCTTCAGTGGAAACAATGGAAGTTCAAACAACCAACAAGTAGAGGAATTTGAAGATGGCATCTGATATCACAGCAGGCACTTTAGCCGATAACAACACCAAGGTTCATGAAAGTCTGGTTGATGATATTGATTCATACGAAGACACCACACCACGCAAAGTGATTTCGAAAAAAGATCTTTGGATCTGTGCGTTACGTGGCCTGTTCATGGAAGGTAACTTTAACTTTGAGCGGATGCAGGCGGGTGGTTTTGCTTACTCCATCATTCCAGCACTGAAGAAAATCCACGGTGATAATAAACGCGATTTGGCGAAATCGTTAAAGAACCACTTACAGTTCTTTAATGCCAGTCCTAAGTTGTTCACTTTCTTGCTAGGTACAGCCATTGCAATGGAAGAGAACAAAGAAAAACCGTCGACCGTTAACGTCATGAAAGTTGCGGGTATGGGACCAACAGGCGGTATCGGTGATGCGATTGACCACATGACCTTGATGCCATTGACCTTGGCACTGGGTGCGTCGATTGCGATGGAAGGCTCGATTGCTGGTCCATTCGTGTTCTTCTTCTTGTACCAAATTGTTCACTTTGCTGTGTACTTCGGTTTGATGTTCATGGGTTACAGAGCGGGTACTGCCGCCATGGTGAACATGAGTGATGCCACCGAGAAGCTCGCCAAAGCGGCCAATATCATGGGTATCTTTGTTATTGGGGCGTTATCGGCCACCTTTATTCGGGTCCAGACCACGGCCTCGCTCGAATTGGGGGGCAAGGTAGTCGAACTACAAAGTGCCTTATTCGACAAGATCATGCCGAACATTCTGCCACTGGCATTGGTGTTCTTTATGCTCAAAATGGTGAAGGGCACGGGCTTCTGGGCTAAACCGCCAGTGTTGATTTTCTCAACCCTTGCAGCCGGTGTTGTCGGTCACTTCCTCGGTATTTTGTAAGCCATACGTTTCGATAGTTTGGGGGGATAACCTCCCCCCTAATCAAGGATTTTAAGATGATTGGTATTGTTGTTTCAGGCCACATTAACTTCGCATCTGGGATGCAGTCGGCAGTAAAAGCGATTGCGGGTGAGCAAGAGCAAATGGCGTTTATCGACTTTGTAGAATCAATGTCGACAGAGCAACTTGAAGCGGATCTTCGTCAAGCGGCACAAGACGTAGATTCGGGCGAAGGGGTGTTGTTTTTAACCGATATTCCAGGTGGTTCACCGTGTAACCGTGCGTTGGCGATTTTGATGGATCAGCCAAACGTTGAGCTTATTGGTGGCGCTAACTTACCTATGATAGCCAATGCCGCTTTTGAACGTGAAGACGTGACATTGCCAGTACTGGTGGACTTATTACTAGAGATTGGCACTTCGTGTATGCAAGACATGCGCAAAGAAGTCGAAGCGCTGATGCAACCTGAGCCCGTTTCTGAATGTGAAGATGGGTTATAACCATGCGATACGCTTTACACGCCGATCGGGTGTTTACACCACAAGGTATAGCCACAGATACCCTAGTTATTGTTGCAGATGGAAAGATTGCAGCACTCACGACGGATATTCCAACAGACTGCCCTGTTATTCGCCTTGAAGGGCAATCTTTAATGCCGGGTTTTGTTGATATTCATATTCATGGCCGTGACGGCGCCGATGTGATGGATGCAACAGATAACGCACTGCAAACCATCGCCAATGCCTTACCCCAAACGGGGGTTGTTGCTTGGGTTGGCACCACAGTGACAGCGCCTTGGACCGATATTCTAAATGCTTTAGAGCAGGTTCGCAGTTTCACTTCAACAGTGCAGCACCAAGGTGCGGAACTATTGGGGAGTTTTTTAGAGGGTCCGTATTTCACAGAGCCTCATCGCGGATCGCACCCAACGGCGTATTTAAAATCGCCATCATTGTCTGAGCTTGAACAGCTTCATCAAAGTGCGGGGGAGTCGCTACTCCGTGTGGCGGTTGCACCAGAAGCGAAAGGGGCAATGGAAGCGATCAGTTGGCTGGCCGAGCGTGAAATCAAATCGTCGGTTGCACACACCGATGCCACCTTTGATCAAGTCACAGAAGCTTATCACCGTGGCGCTGATTGTGGGGTCCATCTTTTCAACGGTATGCGAGGGCTACATCACCGCGAACCTGGCTGCTGTGGCGCGGTACTTTACCACGACATGCTGGCAGAACTCATAGCCGATGGTATTCACGTTAACCCAGTCATGATGCAACTCGCCTACCGAATGAAAGGCTATCAAGGCATTGCCCTAATCACAGATTGTATGCGTGCGGGTGGCTTAGCCGATGGTGAATACTTACTTGGCGCGCAAACCATTACCGTCACTGATGGCGCTGCGCGCACTAAGTGTGGTTCGCTCGCAGGTAGCACTTGTAGCTTAGATCAAGCGCTGCGAAACATGGTGTTCAGCAGCCATGTACCTGAATGGGAAGCGGTGCAAATGGCATCGTATGTTCCTGCAAATTATCTTGGGCTTGCCCACCGCCTTGGCAGTATTGCCGAAGGCATGGATGCCAGCCTGATTGTTATGAATGAAGCATTACACGTGCAAGGGACCTTACTAAAAGGTGAATGGGCCTACCAAGCCGCTGCGAGTAAAAGCGGTCACTAACAGCCACGACGACATAACGTTGTGTACCTTGCCAAACAAATGAATAAGAGGTTTAACATGGAAATTCGTCAACCAATTCATAGCGAACACGCTAAACAACTCGACACAGCTGGGCTTCGTGAGCAGTTCCTGATCGAAAATATGTTTCAGGACGGTCAACTGAACCTGACTTATAGCCACATAGACCGCATTATTGTTGGCGGTGCCGTACCGACTGACGAAGCATTAATGCTTGAGGGCGGTAAAGAAATCGGTGTTGATTACTTCCTAGAGCGTCGCGAACTGGGTGCGATCAATATCGGTGAACCAGGTTTAGTCATTGTGGATGGCAAAACCTATGAGATTGGCACGCGTGAAGCCATTTATGTGGGTAAAGGGGCTAAAGAAGTTAAATTTGAAAGTGTCTCGGCTCAACAGCCTGCTCGTTTTTACGTGAACAGCGCGCCAGCCCACATGACGTACCCAACCCGCAAAATTACCCGTGAAGATGCCTCGCCAGAAACCCTAGGTAGCCAAGAAAACTGTAACGTTCGTACCATCAACAAGTACCTGCACCCTGCGGTTCTACCAACTTGCCAGTTACTCATGGGTTTGACGGAGCTAGCACCGGGTAGCCTTTGGAATACCATGCCGTGCCATACCCACGAACGCCGTATGGAAGTGTACCTGTACTTCAACATGAAAGACGACAATATCGTTTTCCATTACATGGGTGAGCCACAAGAAACCCGCCATATTGTGATGCGTAACGAACAAGCGGTGATCAGCCCTAGCTGGTCTATTCACTCAGGCGTTGGCACCGCGGCTTACACCTTTATTTGGAGCATGGTGGGAGAGAACCAAACCTTCCATGACATGGACCACGTCGCAATGAGCGATCTGAAGTAACACCTCTCTCAATTTGCGGTATAGCGAATAGCAATTAGCTTTTCATTGCTTGCTATACCGCCCAGCTAAATTAGGAATTCCAAATGAACATGTTTGATCTTTCAGGCAAAGTTGCCATCGTTACTGGCTGTAACACGGGTCTTGGTCAGGGTATGGCGTTAGGGCTGGCGAAAGCGGGCGCAAATATTGTAGGCATTGGCCACCAAGCAGCCCCAGAAACTCAGCAGCAAGTGGAAGCGCTGGGTCGTAAGTTCCACTACATTACGGCCAACCTAATGGAACAAGATAAGCTTGAAGCCATTGTTGCGGAAGCGGTCGAGGTGATGGGGCAGGTTGATATTTTGATCAACAACGCAGGCATCATTCGCCGTGAAGATCTGCTGAAATTCTCAGAATCAGACTGGGATGATGTGATCAACATTAACCAGAAAACCTTATTCTTCTTATCGCAATCTGTTGCCAAGCAATTTGTTAAACAGGGCAATGGCGGCAAGATCATCAATATCGCTTCAATGCTGTCTTACCAAGGCGGTATCCGCGTACCTTCTTACACCGCGAGTAAGTCGGCTGTGATGGGCTTAACCCGCGCCTTGGCGACTGAACTTGCCGAGCACAACATCAATGTGAATGCGATTGCGCCGGGCTACATGGCAACCGACAACACGACTGCTCTGCGTGCCGATGAAGCGCGTAATGCAGCGATTTTAGAGCGTATTCCTGCGAATCGTTGGGGCTTACCATCGGACTTAGAAGGCCCTGCGGTATTCCTTGCTTCTTCTGCGAGCGACTATATAAACGGCTATACCATTGCGGTTGATGGTGGTTGGTTGGCGCGTTAAGCAAGCAAGCAAGCAAAAGAAAAGGAAAAGGGAGAAGCAAGATGACGTTAGGCACTAAACAAGCCATTCTCGATACCATGAAGCGGGTATATCGCTATCAAGCGGCCAATCAAACTCGCAGCGTGATCCGTCGTAGTGGTAAAACCCGTTTTATTAAAGATACCGATTGGGAACGAGGCGTATTTTGGTCTTGTACCTCAGCAGCATGGCTAGCAACCGATGACTCAGAATACCTCGACGGTGTTATGAATTACGCGTTGCACACAGGTTTTCGTGCAGGCCCTAATGCGCGTTTTGCGGATGACCATATCTGTTGTCAGGCATACCTTGATGTCTACCCTGTGGTGAATCAAGCTGAAGCCCTTGAGCCAACGATCAAAGCGTTGGATCTGATGGTGGAGACCCCAGTGCTCGGGCGTAAAGATTGGTGGTGGTGTGATTCATTATTTATGGCGCCGCCAGCCTTTGCCGCCTTGTCGCAGCAAACCGGTGACAATAAATACCTTGATTACATGAACACCGCCTACTGGGATTCAGTTGAACATTTGTTTGATCCAGAAACAGGTTTGTTTTATCGCGATCACCGCTACATTCCAGATGGCAGCGGCAATGAATTACGCGAAGTGAATGGCAATAAAGTGTTCTGGAGCCGAGGTATAGGTTGGGTATTAGCCTCTGTACCGCGCTTATTGGCACGTATGCCAGAAGACTATAGCGAACGTGGTCGCTACCTTGAGCTTTTTAATAACCTTGCGGCAGAGGTAGTGAAATACCAACAAGATGATGGTTTTTGGCGAACCAGTTTGCTCGACCCTGATAACTTCCCAGCGCCTGAAAGTAGTGCCACTGCGCTGTTTTGTTATGGCTTAGCATGGGGGATTAATACCGAGCAACTTGATCGTGATACCTACCTTCCAATAATTGAAAAAGCATGGGCCGCTTTGCAAGGCTGTATTCACGACAACGGCATGATGGGCTGGGTACAACTTCCTGCCTTTAATCCACGTGATGTGAAGTTTGAGCATAATATCGATTATGGCGCTGGGGCATTTATGCTTGCGGCGACAGAAGTTGTAAAGCTTGGCGAGTAATTAATTTGTATTTCATTAAAGCTGAGTCGTTATGACTCGGCTTTTTTTATATTTAAACACTAGATAAGGAGATAACGACTGACAATTTATGAGGAGAGTTACCATAAATATTTAGCCATTAATAAACATATTAAATATAAGAGTCGTTATTTCTTCTACTCAGAGTTAAGCGCTGTAACGATTACTTGTGGCTGAAATTTAACCCTATATGTATTTATATTTAAGGATAAATGATGTCTATAACACGAAGACGGTTTATGAAAGGTGCAGCGGTAAGCGGTGCGTTGGCAGCCACTTCACCAGTGCAAGCTTTTTCACAATCAAACCAAGCTGTTGCGTTAAATACCCCGACTAACCCCAAGAACATCCTCATTATTACAGCAGATCAATTAGCCAAAAAAGCGGTGGCAGGCTACGGTAATACGTTTGTAAAGACTCCTGCTATAGATAGCTTAATCCAACGTGGTCACCGCTTTGAAGAGGCCTATTGTGCTTTTCCTCTTTGTGCTCCGTCTCGGGCTTCATTTTGGACAGGTAAACTCCCACATCAAACAGGAGTATACGCAAATAGTAGCCCTAATATTCCGCAATCGATGCCAACATTAGGTCAGATATTTACTCGAGCTGGTTACGAATGTGTTCACTTTGGCAAGCAGCATGATTATGGTTCATTAGATGGCTTTAAACGAGCACAGCAAGTTGAAAAAGAGTTAGCGTCGAATAATGCATTCCCTGTCAATTACGATAGTCGAGAGGATGTTTATTGCCTAGAAGAAAGTGTGAAGTATTTAAAGGAGTATGACGGTAAAAAGCCATTTATGATGGCAGTAGAGTTTAATAATCCTCATAACATTTGTGGTTGGGTTGGTGCTTTTGAAGGCGAGCATGGAGATGTAGAGGGGATAGGTGAGTTACCACCATTACCTGATAACTTTGACACTGAAGCGGATTTAATGACACGCTCTAAATCTGTGCAATATTCGTGTTGTACTCATAATCGAACAAGACAATCGACACAATGGAATGCACTTAACTTTAGGCAGTATTTAAAGGCTTATTATCATTACACCCAGTTGGCTGATGAGTGTATTGAACAAGTATTAGAGACTTTGCGTCAGCGAGGGCTTGAAGACGAAACATTAGTCGTATTTTTTTCTGATCATGGTGACTCAATGGGAGCGCATCGTTTAGTGACGAAAATGAATTGGTTTTATCAAGAAACCACGAATGTACCTCTCGTCTTTTCAGGTCCTGGTATTACTGCACGTCAAACTCATAATGAGTTGGTTTCCTTGTGTGATTTATTACCAACATTATGTGATTACGTTGGAATAGCCCCGCCTGCCCAGCTCTATGGCCGCTCACTGTTGCCGTTGTTGCGTGGAGAAAAGGTCGAAAATTGGCGTCAAGAAGTGGTATCTCAGTGGCATACCAATCGGGAAATGACTATTCAACCGGGCAGAATGATGCGCACGGAGCGATACAAGTACATCGTGTATCAAGAAGATAATGACGAAGAACTGTATGATTTGTTTACTGATCCCGGTGAAAAGAAAAACTTGAGCCAGATGAGTGAGTTCTATCCACTGTTAACGCAAATGCGAGCTCAGTTTAAATCCTATTTGGCAGAGCAAGTGGATCCATTTCTCACTCAAGAAGCTGTTATTGATCAACGTTGGCGAGCTCATCCAGTTGGTTATAAACACCATAAAGGTGATTCATCAATTGATCTTTATCTACGTAATATTCGGCCGTTAGAGAAGCAGCAAGATTATGCGGCAGTTGAAAAAGCGAAAAGAGAGGTTATCGCCAAGGCGAGAGCGTCCACTTGTAAAGTGTGAGGCTAGCTTCGATCCTAATAAATAGAACCAGCAGCTGTAATAGCTGCTGGTTTTTTATTACTTATACTTTTTTCAGCATGAATTTTTCAGGTTTAGCGTCTTTGGTGGTAACACGTACTTTGGTGTTTCCTTCGGTAGTAGATTGGATAGATACTTGGCTGTTGCTGCCTATCAACTGCCATTGCCCTTTGAGTGTAAACTCGCTGCTGACGGGTTGTGATAGGTTAAAGCGCCAATCTCTATCGTAAATACTGACTTCGACTTGTTCGCCATTGGCGTCCACTTGGTCAGGATCTTGCCCTTGGTACAGCGCGAGATCTGGATTCACCACACTCAGTGACAACTGATCTTGAGCAGGACTGGCTTGAAGCATGATTTGGCTTGCGCTTGCCGATGACAATACCCAACCCGCTTGATTGGTTGCTGTTGGGCTAAAGAACGCATAGCCTTCGACACCTTGTTCTGTTCTTACCGCATGCAGGTTTTGGTCTTTTTGCAGCACAGTATAGATTGGTTTCACAGCATCTTGAGCCGCAATCTTAATCGCATACTCATAGCTGCCATTGGTCGGCGCTTTGCCATGCTCTATCACAGCGGTCGCAAACTGGCCTGTTGTTGGTGCGGCGTCATCTTCATCATTGGATTGCTGCATTTGATAGGTGAAGTGGACTTGTTGTCCCGAACTGCTGGTCACAAAGTAGCGATTGCCTGCTGGGTCTAGCAAAGTGGTGTCGTTGGCGTAGATAGAATCGGTACCAAGCGTGTCTATTTGTTGCCCATCGATTTCGACAGGTTCAAGGTTTTTAACACTGTGCTGGAATAACGTCGTTTGGGTTTCGTGCTCAGCAATATCGTTCTTGATGCCAGAACCCAGTGCGACCACCTTATTCCCAAAGATGAAATAGGATTTATGGGCGTAGAAGCTCTGCTGTTGGTATTTTTTATGTCCGTGCAGCGTCATCGCAAACATCGCATTGTCGTTGCCTAGCGTATTGGCACCTGAGTAGCTTTCTGTAGATAACAGCATTTCCTCAATGCCAGCCCCCGGCAATTGGTTCAACTGAGCACGAAGTTCGTTATTTGGCATTTGAATCGTGGTTGTGCCCGGGTAGCGGTTCCAGTCCCAGCCATCATGGCTAAACGCCCGTTTGCTCAGATCGGCTGGGGTGATCTCAAATTGACCATATTGCAGGTAACGCCCATAAAGGTTGTTGGCGGCGTAGGTTTCGTTGCCCACTAAATAGCGACTAAATCCTCTAGCGGTCGCGAGCCAAGACTGTGTTGCATCAACAGGGTTAGCGCCTCGTGCTATCGCCATAGAGGCGTAGTTCATTGCCCATACCCCAGTCGGTTCTTTTTCGGCAGAGATACCTTCAAAGCTCGGCTTATTGGTTAAGTTAGCGTAGGCCGCAGCAAGTTCGTGATCGATAGCATCGGATTGATCAGGTTCGCCAGATTGCGCCATCCATTTAAATGGGGTCGCAGATATCTTTTGCTTACCGTCTGGGTGACGACCACTTAATACAATCGGGGTTTGAGTTTCTTTGGTGTAAACCCGCATTTTGAGTAAGACGTCTTTGATCCTTTCATGAGCCTGTTGGGATATTTGATAGCTGCTGTGGCTTAAACCAAAAATAACCCCAGATAAGCCGCCAAAAGCATCTTTGCCGTAGGCTGGGTAATGTTGTGAGTGATGGAATACACTGCCATCGGGTTTAAAGCCGCCGGCTAAACCATCAGAGCTTAATAGTGTGGTGCTTAACCATGACTGCAACTGATGAAGCATGGTTTGGCGCTGCGCCTGATCGGGCAATAACAAAAAGCTCTTTGTCATCCACTGCAATTGGGTGTTAAGAATATCCACGTTAGAAGAGTTAATGTCTTTATCTTGTTCGTATACGCGGCCTGTCGCGTTAAACCACATCATAGATTGCTGGGCTTGTTGAAGCAGGTTTTGTTCAGCGAGCAGTTTTCTGGCGACAAATAGCGCATCGAAGAACTCCCGAGTTTGGTAGCCGACATGGGTGATGATTTGGAAACCAGAGCCACCTTCCCAACCTTGATCAAAGGCGTATCGAGCTGCGTCGGTGAAGGCTTTTTCTAACGCCGCTTTGTTTTCAGTTGAGAGTGATTGGCTGCGAAGGTACTTGGCGGTTTCAAGCATGGTTTTACCCAGCGTCCGAATACTCATGGTGTCGGTGAGCATGGCCAGAGTATCGTCACTCACTATGCCTGTTTTTAGGAAGTTGTGCCTTTTGGGGTGATCGAGTGGTTTACCCACATAGCTGCCATCACTGTTTTGGCTGATCATAAATGCTTGGTATTTCGCTAAGTTATCATCGACCTTTTGTTGGGAAATGACTTGCTGACTATTCACCCCTAAGTGTTTATCGAAGTTTTGATACAAGACAGCGGTATCACCTTGACTGTCATCAAAGGCAAGGTCGTAGTTAAAGCTAGGCTGTTGGTCGCGCAGCATTTGATCGTACATCAATAATGCTGTCCAGTTTTTACTGGCCATGTTAACGACATTAGGATTAACGAAAGGCTGCTGAATATCGGCGGTTGGCCAGCGGTTATCGACAGGAACTGCCATCATTGCTTGGTCAAAATAGAGCGTGCCGTTGGTGTCGGGAGCTGTGACGGTTAAGCGGTTCATTCCAGCACTAGGCGTGCCTTTCATATCTCTAAACGGCACAGATATACCGCGCCACCCTTTGAAGTTTAAGCCATAGCTAAATTGGCTTTGCTGGCTGTCATCGGTGCCAAATTGAAAAGTGAGGGATTGATCCGATGGTGTTTCGTTGTAGATCCACGCCATGAAAGTGTAGGGGGTGATGTCACTGTCATCGGTTTTATAGCCAATATCTTGGGAGAAAACTAATTGGCTATTAGGGTTAAAACGCCACTGCAAAGCATTATTACCATCTTTAAAGTGTTTATTGCTGATCGTTAATGGCTTTATCGACGTTGTTGTAATGGCTGAGGGGAGTCCCTGTTCAAAAAAATACATATACCCGCCGGGTTCGGTTTTTCCGGCTCCGCCTTTATCGCTTTCAACATTTTCGCTATTACAGCCCGTTAAGGCCAATAACAAGCTGACTGCGAGGTAGCTTGGCTTACACCATTTTGTTGTGTTCATTGTTTTCCCTTACTTACGTTATTTGATAACGAAGGGTAATGAAAGTGCTATGACGTTTTGTTGAGCGATCTCACACTGAATAGCAATTAATGACTTTCAAATGGTTTCATTTGTGGTTTTTGATCGGTTATCACATTTCATAATGTTTCGTTGTTGGTTTTGATTTGATTTTTTTGACTTGTCTATTTTCGCTATTGGCGGGCGGGTACTTTCAAAAGTGATGCTTCGCATGTGTTGTGAAAGATTACACTTGGTGTGGTTTATTATTTTAACGCAGTTGTTTTGCTCTCGTTACCTTTTGCACCGACAGTTAATTGGGCTTGTGCCGATCATGTGGTAGGTGGTGTAACTGTTATGCGAAAGCAGGGAGCTCGCTGGAAATGTGTAGAGGCGTGTCTACGTGCTCATCGCTAGCACATTTATGCCCCTTATCTACATTGTTGAGCCCGTTTATAACGAAAATCTAGATAATATTAAGCAAATGAGAGAGTCTAGTGCTAGTAATGGGCAACAGGGCTAACAAACGTTCAGGTTCCCCCAATAAGCAGTACGTCAACGTACCAAAAGCTAAAGTTGACCTAATGCACTAACACAGATATAAGTCCTCCAGAATGGCTTTCCATACCCATTACTGACTATTAAAGGGGATTCCATCCCCTGCTTCCCTATCCATATAGAGCTAACGCTCTAATGTAGGATTCCCCAACTAATAGAATCACGGCACGTGAAAATTACATGAATACACTAAAATCTAATAACCTTCTGGCTGTAACGATTAAATCTATAATTGCAGAGGAAGTTACACAGTTTCGAGATAAGCCCAGTCAAAGCCAGTTGACGCACTTGAATGAAGTATTTCAGGCAGGGGAAACATTAGACCCGATTGAAGTAATGAAAGCTACTGACGTTACAAACGGTACTTACTATTACCTCATCGATGGATTCCACCGTACAACAGCCCATGTACAAAACGGTGCAGATTACATCGATGCAATTGTTGTAGGTGAAGGTACTAAACGAGATGCACGTCGATTAGCTCGAAAGGCTAATGCAATCACTAAGCCACGTGTAAGACGTAATCAAGCAACCTTAATCAACTGTATTGAGGATGCATATGAAGAACTGCGTGAAGAAATCGCAAACAATGCAGATATTAAAGCTCGTTTTCGTAAGATGGCTCCTCAAGAACTGGCTGACCTTGTTGCATTGAAATCTTCAAGCCTGCTAATCCTAGACTTCGTTGAACGATATAATACCAGCTACCGTCGTGTTAATCGTGAGCAGTTTGTATACAACTCCATCAAGAATGGCGAATACACTAAAGAAGAATTAGCTGATTTATTCAAAGTGTCTCCAGAACAAATTGAGGCTTGGTACACACGTCGAGCTAAAGACCGTTCTAGTAAAGGACCTAAACCTACCAATACATCTTCAGGTACTCCAAATACTTCAGATAACCCACAGTCTTCTGAACCAGACGAAACTACTGAAATAAAGAATCCGATATATCAGTTCATCGACACCCCTAAAGTTAAGGAAGCAAAATTACGCAATTACCTATCTAAGTTTCCGAGTAGCATTGGAGAGAATCCTCGACAGGAGCAATGGGTTAATCAAGGTCGAGTTGATATTCTGACGGATACTTCGATTGTTGAATTGAAGGTAAAACTAGATGAAGCGGGGATATCCAAAGCTATTTTGCAATTGATGCATTACAGTCAATCAATAGATAACCATCGTTTGATATTGGCAGGTGGACACCATAAGGATTTGGATAAGTACCTACCTGCATTACAGTCCTTCGGCTTCGAAGTGATTAGCATCGATATAAATACGCACAAGTTTAAGCATTACATAATAAACAATCGTTAAATACGATAATTACTGACCCAATGAACTAAGCCTAATAGCTTTGATTGTTGGGTCTTTCTTTTTAGTCATAAGTTATCTGTAATTCGAACCTACGGTTCGCAGGGTGATTCCTATGTTGTTTAGCTATTTCCTGAACAACAAAGCCATCTAGTCCATTTTCCCTTATCTGAAGTTATCCGAACTGAGCGGCCACAGTCGTACCTCCTAACTCGGAATTGTCCAGAACCTTCACAGTCGGCACTTTGTAAATCAGAAGTGCCCCGTTACTTGTTAACGCACTTACTCAGTGGTAGATCGCGCCACTGGAATCACCATACATTTCCTCATGTCTGACGACTGTGAGGCGATGAAAGGAAACTCCCATTTTCGTGCAAGAGCGACGTTTCTAGCCAGCGATTTTCATTTGTATTGTTATACAGGCGTTCAGAACTGTATAACTGTAAACTGTGATAGTTACCCAATAAGAAGATGAGTAACTGTCAGAGTAGAGCTGAACTTGTAAAGATCACCAATCAAGCCCTAACTCTGTAGAATAAGCATAGCGATCATTACCATAATTATCTGAGAAATCGTAATGTTCTGCTTCATAGAAAGAGGAGTTATCTTGCTTAAGATGATCAAGCAATGACTTCATGTTCCCCCTTTTTTTAGGACTCAAAACATTACACATCGCATATAATGTTGTGAATGCTTCTTCAGGGATTAATTTATCACCTCTAGTGAGCTCTTCTATTGTAGACTCAATGTCATCCAAGCTTTGGGCAAACAAACTAAACGCCCCTCGCCACCAATCTCGAATGATTATAGTACTAAGATCAATAGATCTATTGTCCCTCAACTCTAGTGATGCAAGATGCTCTTGAAATCTAAAGTGACCAAATGACAGCTTTCCTGACACTTTATCTCGAACCAATACCGTGCATGGGTCTTCTAACTCTTTCACACACTTTGAAATAAGTCTCGTTGTATACTTTGCCCCAACTTTAATTTCTAGCTTTTCAATAGCTTCTTTATAACTTATGGTACGAATACCATGAGAATGCATTATCCAAGCAAGGGCTTTAGCACACGTGAATAATTCATCACTACCCTGTTCCTGTCGCCGTATTCTTTTATTCGCATCATACTTACCAAGTAAAAGACTTAAACGCTCACCGTATATTTCAGATTCGTTAGAAGGAGCTTTTATCCCTTTTTCAACCAATGTACAAAGAATTGTTGCAACCAATGGTGTTAACAGGTTTTCATGAAGTTCCGTCCCTGAAATTTCATTCCAGAGCTTCATTCCTTTACGCTCATTATTAAACCAACCACAAATAAAACTTCGCAGCTGTTCGGGCGTAAACGGCAATAGCGTAATTCCTAAAAAGTTTATTTCTTTAAGATAGCTAACACAATCCCTGCTTGAAATAATCCATTGAGTTTTTCCATAACTCTTCTTGAAATTATTCATGGCATCTAGAACAATAGGGTATTCAGTAACTATCTCGTCTAATCCATCAAAAACAAGAACCACTCCATCTTCTAAATATGGTTTTATCCTATCAATATTATCATCACTAACATCTAGCCCATACGATAACAGAATAATTGAATAGATTACTTTATCCAAATATGCTGGCTTAGTGTCTTTTGTGTTTCTCTTTTCTATCCTCAAGTCTGATAAGCTTTGAACAACCCTATTCAAACTACAGAATATTATTTTCCTTCCGTTAATAGTTTCTTCATAAGACTTAAAAAACATTTCTAGTGTTGTTGTCTTACCGACACCAGCACCACCATAAATAGCAACATCCTTGCCCGTATAGAATACATCATGAGCTGATATTGATACCCTATCAGAACAATTTTCTAACTCTTTCAGCTCAATTATTGAGCTCAGAACCGATTCATCTGTATAAATGCACTCAAAAAATCTAAGGCTAACTTCTACCGAGTCAAGCAATCGGCGCACACCTGCCATATTAGGGCGATCATCACTATTTAGAAATTTAACACAAGAACGATATTCGTCTACACGTTGTGAAATTTCTTTTTCAAGTTGAGAAGAGTTTAAACACACATCGTAGTAAGGCTCAGGTATAATTTCTTCTTTTATTGACTTCACATATCTTTGTTGTTCTATAATTCTTTTAGAAAAGTCATCAATAAACTCAACAGTTTTTTCGACTAAATCAGCAGATTCTTTACTTAATTCAGATGTATCAATTACATAACTAGATGTTTCCAGTTCAAAATTTTCATTTTTAACTTTTGAACGAATGTTTTTCAACTGTGCTGTAACAAAACCAAGCTTGTTTTTATTGAGGCTAGGCTGTTTTTTTGCTTCAGACTCTAACCTCTCTAAAAGTAAAAAGGCTCTTGAGTCAAACTCTTCAACAATAGAAGATAAATGTGCAACAGATGAATCATAAGCTGATTCGTTAGCTTTATTCTCTTTCGAGTTATATTGATTATAATGATCTTTATATCTATCTTCGATAACTTGTGTATCTTCTTTTAAAATATCTAAGCCAACCAAACCAATGATTTTTACACGCTCTGACTTGAGCATTTCCCACTGCTCTTTACTAATAAGTCTAAAGCGTTTTTTCGTTACATGTGCTTTGTATGTAACAAGTACCCTGCTATCAATTGAACCGACAAAGAACGATAAGTCACTGTAAAACTTACTAATGTCAATAGAGTCACGTACTGAGCAAAGTGCTCCTAACAGCTCATGATTTCTGTCTACGGTGTTCTCACTTTTAGCATTCCAGATTTTTTCCTCAAATGGTTCTAGTTTTTCTAAAAGTTCTGGGCAAAACTCTTCAATATCCTTCAAAATTCGTACACAATCGTACAACTCTAACCAGTCACTGTAATCTTCACAAAACAGCTCATCTTCCAAATCTTCTATGAACCTTTGAGTGATTTCATGCGGTGTCGCCATGTAGACATGATCAGGCTTGACTCGCTCTCCGGTTCCCTTTGTAAAACCTTTTGATTTTGCTTGTCTTAACTGCCTACAAAGCCGAGATAAGTCATTTTGAGCTAACGTTTTATTCTTGTTGAGCTTTTTAGCTTGAACATAGACTACATATTCTCCTCGTTTTGGTGGAGGCAATATAGCTGTAGCAATCAAATCTCTACCACGCTCACTAGGCCCACCATGGAACTCTACGCGGTCATAACCCATGGACTTAAATAAAGGAACTAAAACTTCTTTTGTAAAGTCATCTTCCTTGTATGCCTGCATTGCCAAAAAATATTTATCTTTCTGATTGTATTCCATAGCCAAAACCACATGAATTTTTTTAAAATTTTAACTAACTCAAAACCCATCGTCCATTGAAGAAATAGAAACAGGCTAAATAAATCAGCTAGATAATCGCTCTTTTTGACTATTTACAATAGGCAAGTTCAGGTTCTCCCATCCTGTAATGATTATTGAAACAGTGACCATAACGAAGAAGACCAGCAAGTATTACTTAGCTTTTCGATATATATTTTGATACCCCCTCTTGCGCTTACGGCCTTTATACTCCCGTCGCTGACATTAGGTTAATTGATTCAAAATCAATACGAACTCAACTACTGAGTGCTTACGCTAGCTAATTTTGGGGCTAAAGCAACTTAGGAATTAGCGAGATACAGCATCATTTACTGCAAATTATGCATAAATATTATTACTTAACTCAGGCTGCGAATGATAACTTTTGCCCAAAACCTTTCACTTTGACCACCGCTACTAACGGTGGTCGTTGACGTTTTGCGATATCAGAAGTTATCTGAAGGATCAATTCTGTCCGGAGAGGCTATCTCGGTTTTGTCCAGAACCTTCACAGTTGGCACTTCGTAACATAGAAGTGCCCCTTTATCATCTAGAACAAAAACTCATTCATATCCTGTTAATGGGCTTTCCCCTATCAAAAGTTATCTGAGTGGGCATGCAACATCAATGGGATCATGGGTTAAGTTCCACTAAGTGGCATTATCTGTTGGTTAAAATCTAGGCTGATGATTCTGCCGTGTATGAGCAAGATCAAGATAAGTATCTCTATGCTTTGATTTTGATACGCACAAGCCTGAATATACAGCTAAGTAACCCAATATTACATTCAATGGAAAGTACGTAATGACAGATTTAAATCAACTAATCTCTTCGGCAGTTAAAGCATCAGGCGTAGACGATTCAATTAACGCTCAATTGACAGAAGCTTTAAATAAAGAACTTAACGGCTACGTCAACCTAGAACTTCTTAAGACTAAGCTAGAAGTTCTATATAACTTTGAGAAAAACTATCTAGAACTGGTTAAAGAGTATAAAGAAGAGATCAAGTTCGCCAGCACACTACAAGAAGATTTACGTAAAGAACGTTCAAAGTTCTTTTCTGAAACACTTAAAGAAGTCTCTCATACACTTAGTGAGTCTCAAGTTGACGGTGATGTTGCTTCCAAGTGGTTAAAAGAACTTGTTGATAGTTACACAAAAAGTTTAGATCTAAGTAGTAACCTGATTGAAGAGCATACGCTTGATACTATCGGTAAAATCCGTTCAGAAGCTAAGTTAAACAAACCTACCGTTACAGCTAATTGATGGGTAATGATACTCAGATAAGACTTTTGGTAGGTGTACTTCATTTTATCAAGCAACGTAAAGCTTTAGAAAATTAATTGCATCGAAATGCTATAGAAACCTTATTAAGAGTATTACATTCAATAATGCAACTTAAAACGGCAGAGACAAAGATAGCTCCTAAAGCAATGCAAGAGCTATTGAAAGCTTTACGAGAGGCAAGGACTGACCTTGTTTCTCGTAGTATTAGTGAAGATCCTCAACTTTTTTCAGCGTTCTTTCAATATGAGAACAACGAAAACCTTTTATCATTATCTTTTGAAAGAGAATATTCCATTTTCATCAATAGTAATCTGGAAAAATTTTCAAACAATATCACTGATATTGAAGATGTTGACACGAAGAAGAAGTTAAAGCACATCACCGAAGAATTTGTGAGCTTTAAGCAATCCAAAAGTACCTCTTGCATAGACACGTTCTTCCTTGATGATAAAGTCAAACAGATTGAAAAAATCTTCTCAATCTTTGACAAAGACAAGGATCGACTCGAAGAAATTAATTACATAAGAAGAAAGGATCAAGTTCTTTTTGAAAGAGAATTTAATCGACTGTTAGGAGAACAAAATGGGTTGGTTAAGTAAAGTGGGTGGTGCTCTTCTCGATTGCATCAGTAAGCCCGTTGAAGTTTTGTGTGATTGGGCTTCTGAACCGTTAAAGAGTAGATCTCACGATAGAAGCGAATCGGCAAGGGATTCTGCTCATCAACGAAATATGGAAACTTTAACAGCTCAATCAAGATCTGAACACGAAATCAGAACTAGAGAGATGGAAATTGAGCACGAACTTAAGGCTAAAGAGAAAGAACTAGATGTAGATCTTGAAGTTCGTAGAGTTCGTGAAATCGAAATGGCTGTAGCTGAAATTCAAGAATGGAAAAAGGAGAAAGAGTTTGAGCGTATGGAGCGCACCACCGCAGCAATTGCTCTTTACCTTGAACAGTTGACCAAATTAAACGTTGAAACGATCAATGCTATTGGTCATATGCAACTTGAACTTAAAGAGCGTGCTCAACAACTCGTATACGAAAAAACTATTCAGTATAAAGAGCTACAAAATACCGCTATGGAAGAAGCAATGAATGACTTCCTTAGAATCGAAGAAAAATTTGGTGATAATGAAAGGGCAAAAGACATTCTAATCAGAGCTGTTGATACCAAAATGGGTAATATCATTGATACATCAACTCGCTTCTTAGAAGAGCTTAACAGAGACATTGTTAGTCTTAACCAAAGTATTGACAGACTGACTAACCAAGGTCAGAAGTTCATTGAAAATCATCTAGAGCGTTTCCATATTACTGATGCAAGTTCGCCTCTAGTTCTTGCAGAAGCAAATGGTGAGAAGTTAATACCATTGTCAAAAGATATTAACTAGCGTAACTCCACCACAATCAAAACCTCAAGTGGGGGCATTTGCAAATGAATGTCACCCATTTAGTCTTGTCACTTTCATTATTAAGCCAACTACTCTAGAAAATGGTTTCTATCATTAACTGAGCTAATCCGCCTTTTACTAAATTAGCAAAGTCACTGACTCGCTTGTGTCCAGAGGCTTCATAGACCTGAAGTTTTACTCGTGGCACTTTTCTCAAAAAGTGCCAGCTAACTCAGATCTGCCCCATTCCAAGCTAGCGAGATTTTCGGCTGATAAATCTCGCCATAATTCGCCCTACATTTGCTTATGCATGACCGTAAAGAAGCGGTGAAAGAAAACTCTCAGAACCTTTCAAAATGCAATAATGTCAATACAGAACTCAATTTGCATATTCATGCAAAACTGATACTGCCTTACAAACTACGTATCAGCACTAGTTGTTAAAATGGGAAAGTGGTATTTACTTTCGAATCCAGCAGGGATTTCAACTTAACAAGCCGCTCTAATTGATTAATTTTTAACAGTGACAACTAGCCTGACAGGTAGGGGAAGGCGCAAGCCGCCTGTTTGAGGGAGGGTACTCCATTGAGGAAGTTGCTCAAGTAACCGGACACCGAAATTTGAATATTTTGTGGCAAGTTTATACTCAGTTATTTCCACATAAGCTTCATAACCGCTAACGATTACTACTAGTTGAAAGCTTTTAGCCACCGAGTATTCTAATTGCTTTGAATTTGCCTCAATCGTCTCACTATTAGTTAATATTGATTCAATATCAGTTAAAACCAAGGTAACATTATGAAATCAATAAACTATAAATCAAGATAAGTATGGGCTCTGTAAATAGTCAAACAACCTCTCCACAGTCGACTTCTCAACCAGCGACAGATATTACGCTGGATAAGTTACTCGCTTCCGTCGGACAGACTGAAGGGCTAACTTATTTCCGTCACCTCCTTGAAAACGTCGGGTTCAGTACAACGGGTCGTTGGGGTACTTTGAAAGAGCGCATCAAAACAGATATAGAGTCTAAAGACGCTAGCAAAGCTCGCTGCACTATAAGCGCACTAGCAGATACCATTGATCGTTTTTTATCCAGCGCCAACCATCGCTATGAAATCGTTGAACTAGACAGCGCTACCGCAACTTTGTTAAGAACCCAAATAGCTGCTGCGGGTAATCGAGCAAAAACAAATTCACAAGCAGCATGCTTATATCCATCTAAATTCGATTTAGATGATGGTATTTCGTACGAAACTGGTGTAAAGCTGTGCAAAATTTCAGATATAAATGGCGGTTACGCTCTTATTTATTCTTCAGTTCGAATAAAGCAAAACTCCTATAAGCTTGTACACTCTCAAGCATTTCACACAGTTTTTGTTCCACATACGAGTGATAGAGTAGAGTATCGACTATCATGTGAGATACGCAAAAGCGATACTCAAGATGAACTCAAACAACTCAAAATTGCATTTGTTAATGACGTGAATGTTCGAGGCGGAAAAGTCGATGGTACCCCTGTAAACTTTTTCAAAGCTATCAAATCACTTTATGAAGACCAAAACGCTGGCAGAATAAGCTGGGGTAGAGTGGCAACATTTGAAGAAAAACCGCATCAAACCTCAAGTGCTTGTAATGATCCAGGGCACTGCTGTAGGCCCGAACTCGCAAAGCATGATGTAAGTGCTAATGGAAATACTTATCATCCATTTCAAATTACATTGCGTTATCTTTACCCTAATCATGATGACTTTGAAATGGAACTATCATTCGACCCAACCAGAACACATTGGGACGCTAAGAAGTGTGAAAGCATTGTGATAAAAGAACCTAAAGATAGTCTAATGCTTTCGAATACAATAAACACCTTACTATCAAGGTCTTAAAAAATGAGCCGAATTACTGGAAAGGTAAACCTCAAACTGCTTATCGAGAAAATCGAGGCGGCTCGACACCTAACTCATGGTAAAGACAATCACAGTTTGATTGTCAATATCTTAAACTCTATCGAACAACACCCGAATAGAACGTACTACTCGATCGTTGAACTACTTGAAGCATCAAAATCTATGGATCTTGAAGGACTGATTGATAGTGTTTTATTCCTATCATCCAAGCCTGTAAAGATTTTTTCCTTACAGTTCTGTTATTACCCACTCGATAATAGCGATGCAATACAAGTAACATCTGAGTCATACTTTGAAGCCAAGACTCATGACCTACCGCCAGTCGATAGAGATGGGCGTGAGATAAAGGACTTCGATCAGAAGAGATTAGGTTTTTCTTGTTTCATTCACCCTGAGATTAGAAATGCATGACTGAAGTTGAAATAGTTGAACTAATCAACAGCCGAGTTTCAGCGACAAAATTAGCACAAGCAGCATTACCAACAATGCAATCGATGGAATACGGAGATTTCATCGCTATTCTCTATGATAAAATTGCCCTTCAACTTGAAGCATTAGAGAATGATGCAGACCACTTCTTAGAAAGCAGTGAAGACAGCATCACAAGTGCACTAGTCCGCCAACTCAATGTCAATGAGTATTTAGAAGCAGAAAGCCAAGTAAAACGTAAAGGCGGGGCAGTAGATCTTGTCGTAAAAGGCTATGGTCACGAGTGGATAGCCGAAGCTAAGAGGCTAACTTCTAATGACAAAGCTTTTGAAGGAATACTCCAACTGCTAACAAGGTACGCTAAACGAGATAAACAAGCAGGCTTACTTGTATATGTTCAGACTGGCCAATATCGTAAAAAAATTGATGCTTGGTTAGAGTTTTTATCTTCATCTGGAAATTGGAATCACTATGTCGAGAACATTGTCCAAGAAGAGTTCAGGGATGGAGTAACAAACTTCATGAACACACATGAGCTCATAGATAGAAGTGAACATATTGTAGATACCAAAGTTACATTAGATCGCGGTTCTGACATTTTTGTACGGCACTTTTTCTGTAACTTAGTATATCAGCCATCTGATAAAAGTGGCTCAAAGGCAGTAAAGATAAGAGAAGCCTCAGCGAAACTGAAGCTACGAGATATTTATGACCGAAGCATAGCCTCGACTCCTGAAGGCATTGATACAGAAGAAGTAAAGCAAGCTCTTTCATTAATGTTCCGAGATCCAAAAGCGAAAAAATAGTATGAAGCCCTCCTATAGAGGGCTTTTATTTTCTAGCCGAGTCAAACGCTCATCCATCTTTTCCATCATCAGGCGTAACCACTTAACATCGGTTTTGAGTGTAATGCCTACACCTACCCCGCTAGATAAGGCACTAACAACCGCGACTATTAGTGTTTGATACTCTGCCATTACTTGAACTGATCTTCTCCAGCAATACGGGACAATCATCTAAGTGAGTTAGAATTCCCATACATCAACTAATTCATGCATTGCTAAATTAGCAAAACATATAACACATCTTTGTCCAACAACGAGCTAGCTACTGTTGCTAGCTCGTGTGATCACCAAGCGATTCTGTCGTACCTTAATTACCAAGCGACTTTCACTTCCTTCGCTTTACTTCTTTCATTTTCGATTGATATCGATCTTTAGCTTCCTCCTTTCTTTCAATTGCTTTTGAAATAGTCTTTATTGTGACTTTTGTCATTTTATTCTTACGATTTCTTTCGTAGTATTTTCAAACTCCTTCGATTCGAGATATGGAATTACGATGAAGCAAACACAGAACGCCCGTTTTCATATGATGGCAAAGCCTGCGAGTTATCGTTGTAACTTAAAGTGTGACTATTGCTTCTATCTAGAAAAAGAAACCATGCTCGATGGTGGTGAGGTTACGCCTGCTGGCATGTCATCTGATCGTATGTCGGATGGGATGCTAAAGCGCTATGTGCGTGATTACATTCGATCGCAAGATGCCGATACCATCGATTTTGCGTGGCAAGGTGGTGAGCCAACACTGGCGGGATTGGCATTTTATGAATCGGTTGTGAAATACCAAGCGCAGTATGCCAATGGCAAAACCATTACCAACAGTTTTCAGACCAATGCGATAGCGATAAATCGGCAGTGGGCGGCATTTTTCAAGCAACATAATTTTCTGATCGGGGTGTCGATTGATGGTGTAGCCGAGGTGCACGATCAGTATCGTATTTCGGTAAACGGAAAACCAACTTTTGCACGTGTTAAGCAAGCGATTGATTTACTCAAAGAGTATCAGGTTGAGTTCAATACCCTCACGGTGATTAACGATAAGAACTGGCACCGTGGTAAGGAAACCTATCTCGCGCTAAAACAATTAGGCGCGCAGTTCATGCAATTTATTCCCATTGTTGAAGTTGAGCCTAGTTGCCAAAGCGCAGCCAGCGGCCATTACACGCTAAATTCAGACCCCAAATTAGCCCACTTTTCTGTGCCTGCGAAAGGCTATGGCCAGTTTATGACGGATGTATTCGATGAGTGGGTGAAAGAGGATATCGGTACTGTGTTTGTCCGTATGTTCGATAGCATTCTCGCCACTTGGATGGGTTACCCAGCTTCGGTGTGCGTGCAATCCAAAGAGTGTGGTCAAGCCATGATCTTGGAAGCCAATGGCGACATGTATTCTTGTGACCATTACGTTTATCCCGCCAATAAATTGGGCAATATCGCAACCACTAACATCGCCTCGCTAGCAACCAGCAAACAGCAACTGCGATTTGGCAAAGCCAAGCAGACCAAATTGACCGATAAATGCCAGCAATGTGAAGTCCATGCATTGTGTTATGGCGGTTGCCCTAAACACCGCATTACGCCCATTCAAGGCGAGAAACATAAGCAGAATTATCTGTGCGCTTCTTATCAACGCATTTTCCATCATACAGCGCCAGCCATGCACTTAATGACTCAAGAAATTCAGCGTGGTGGTGTTGCCGCAAGCGTAATGGCGACCCTCAAGAATTTAAAGCATAGCGAACAACCTCGTTAGTTTTACTCGGTTTCAAATCAACAGTTAACCCTCAAATAAAGGAGTAGAGAATGAATCTGTTACTGCCGAAAAAAACCATACTTGCTGGTTTTGTTGCGGCTGCTTGTGCTGTTACCCCGACCCTGAGTCAGGCGGCAGAAAAAGTGGAACAACCCAATGTGTTATTGATTGTGATGGATGATCTTGGGTCTGCGCAATTGGACTTTGCCCTAGATAATATCAATAAAGATGAATTGGTTAAGCGTCCGGTACCCGCACGTTACGACGGCGATTTTGACCAGCTTTATGATGCTGCGAAGCGCTCGATGCCAAACATCACCCAGCTAGCCAATGAAGGCGTGCGGATGACGAATGCCTACGTTGCAACCCCTGTTTGTGGCCCTTCTCGCGCAGGTATGATGACAGGCCGTTTCCCTCATAGCTTTGGTACCTACAGTAATGATGATGCCAAGCTGGGGATCCCGCTTGATATCAAATTGCTGCCGGCATTAATGAACGAAAACGGCTACGCAACGGCCAATATTGGGAAGTACCACAACGCCAAAGTTCGCAAAGAGTTCATTCCTAAAGATGAGCAAAGTCGTGATTACCACGATAATCAAATCTCGCTTGCTGAACCAGGCTACGGCCCTGAAGAGCGAGGCTTCGATTATTCCTACAGCTACTATGTGTCAGGTGCCGCGCTATATAACTCACCGACCGTATTCCGCAATGGAAAGAGTGCGCCAGCGCCAGGTTACCTCACCTATAACCTGACTAATGAGGCTATCCAGTTTATTGAAAAAGCGGATAAAGAAAAGCAGCCTTTCTTCATCAACTTAGCTTACAGCGTGCCACATATTCCGCTAGAACAGCCTGCACCTGCTAAGTTCATGGAGCGCTTTAATACCGGTAATCTTGAAGTCGATAAGTACTATGCCCACGTGAATGCGTCCGATGAAGGCATAGGTAAAATTATCGATAAATTGAAAGAAATGGGTGAGTACGAGAACACCCTGATTTTCTTCCTTTCAGATAACGGTGCCGTGCATGAATCACCAATGCCAATGAACGGCATGGATCGCGCATTTAAAGGCCAGCGTTACCGCGGTGGGGTGCATGTTCCGTTTATTGCTCATTGGAAAGGACACCTTCCTGAAGGCAAAGCAGATAATACTATGATTTCTGCGATGGATATTCTGCCAACCGCACTGGCTGCTGCTGGTATTAAGATCCCAACAGAAATGAAAGTGGACGGTAAAGACATTATGCCGTTGCTAAAAGGCAAGGCCGAGCAACCGCACCCTTACTTGTACTGGGCGGGTCCACGCGCACTTCACTACGATTCAAGCAATGCTGATTTTTGGAGTAACTATTGGAAATGGATCACTTACGAAACCAATGAATTCATTCCAAGCCCTTACATTGAAAAGCATTCGAAAGGGGAATGGGCGATTAAAGATCAGAATTGGTCTTTGCATTATTACGATGATGGCAAAGGTGAGTACGAGCTTTACAACTATGCCAAAGATCCTGCGGAGTCGAAAAACCTCGCCAAGCAATACCCAGAAAAAGTGAAAGAGCTGAAAATGGCTTTTTACGATTGGATTAAAACCAAGCCAGCACCAATCGCTTGGGGACAAGATCGCTACCAAATCCTGACTGATTCTGCCAAGTAACGTGTAATTAGGCCTCTTCGGAGGCCTTTCTTTATCTGCTTCTACCTGTAAAGAGACATCCCATGCCTAAGACTATTGCTGCGACGCCGCGGCCCACCATCCCCTATGAACATCCCGATGCGGCCATGTATTTCAAGCTATTTAAGGAAAACATCGTGCGCTTGCGTCATCGCAAGTCGGCCTATCAGCAGCATGATGAAACCATTCGTAAGTTGTTCAGTAACGATGGCGCGTCACTGAAAGCGCAATGCGAAGCTTTGGTTGCTTATACCGCGGAAGCCTTTGAACATTATGCAGTATGGGATTATACCCATGCCTATTACCCCGGTCGGCCAAGCCAACAGACCGCGCGTACTGATGCTATTGAAGGCGTTAGCCGCGTGCTTCCAACCTTGGCGACTTGGCTGCATAGCCAAGAGGGCGAGTGCACGCCTTTACAAGGGTTAAACGGTAAGCCGATTGATGTAGTAAACATTATCCGCACAGCATTGCTAGCAGGGACAGATCCGAGTCATAAAGGCTACTGGGGTAAATTGCACGACTATGATCAGCGAATTTGTGAAAGTGCAGATTTAGCGTTAACCCTTTGGCTGACCAAAGCGCATATTTGGCAGCAGCTGGATACCCAGCAACAACAGCAAATAGCCGCGTGGTTTGAACAAATTCCGCCGCTTAAAACACTGGATAACAACTGGCAGCTTTTCACCTTAACCGTGAGTTTCGTGTTGAAAGATTTAACCGGTAAAGAGTGGGTTGATCACAGTAAATATCAAAGAATAAAAGAGTTTTATGTCGGTGATGGCTGGTTCCGTGACGGCGCGAATGGCAATTACGACTATTACAATGTGTGGGGCTTTTTCTATTCCCTGTACTGGATCGATCAGATAGATCCTGACTACGACGCGACCTTTATTCACCAAGCCATGAGTGATTTTGTGGCGGGTTATCGGTACTTCTTTACTCCCCAAGGTTTGCCTTTGTTTGGCCGTAGTGCCTGCTATCGCTTGTCTGCTGCTGTGCCCTTGTTGGCCGCTGTCGATCAACAATCGAGTGCGATAGCGATAGGTGAAGCGAAACGTGCTTTTCGCACTAATCTTCAATACTTCATTTCGAATGGCGCGCTTAAATCAGGCGCACCAACGCAAGGGGTTTTCGACGATGATAGCCGCTTAGTTGATAATTATAGCGGCCCAGCCAGTAGTTTTTGGTCTTTGCGCGCGTTGAACATTGCGCTTTATGTAGGCGGGCGTACTGGCTTGTGGCAAGCACAAGAGCTGCCATTAGAGATAGAAAAAGGCGATTTTGACTTTCAAATCCCTGCCATCGATGCACATGTCATCGGGACTTTCAAAACGAAAGAGGTGACGGTTTTGTTTTTGAGCGAGTATACCCAAGAGCAGACGCCGTTATCTCGCCGATTATTACGACAAAACCTAGCTGACAAGGCGTTAGAAGTGGTGAGTGGTAGGGCGTTAAGGCCTAAAAATAACCTTTTACGTAAAGGCATTACCTGTTACACATCGAAAATGTCGCATTTCTTTTAGTTTCGTAAGTTTTCACTTTGAAAGTGTAGTGTGATCTTGATCTATTTACTTTCTTTCTTTTTCGAATAAGATTAAAGCGAAAGTTAACGAAGGTCTTTAGGGGTTTTATATGTTTTTGGTTTCATCGCGTGAAATGCTTCACAAAGCGCAGTTAGGTGGCTATGCCGTCCCTGCATTCAATATTCACAATCTAGAGACGGTACAGGTTGTTGTCGAAACAGCAGCAGAGATGCGCTCACCTGTTATCTTGGCGGGTACGCCGGGTACCTTTTCTTATGCGGGTACCGACTACTTAGTTGGGATTTGCAAAGAAGCGGCCAAACGTTATGAAATGCCCATTGCTTTACACCTCGATCATCACGAATCGTATACCGATATTCGCCAAAAAATTGAAGCGGGTATTAAGTCAGCCATGATTGATGGTTCACACTTACCTTTCGAAGAGAATATTGAACTGGTTAAAAAAGTGGTGGCGTTCTGTCACCGTTGGGATTGCTCGGTTGAAGCTGAGTTAGGTCGCTTAGGTGGTCAGGAAGACGATCTGATTGTCGAGAGCAAAGATGCGCTGTTTACTGATCCTGATAACGCGATTGAATTTATTGAAAAGACAGGCATTGATTCGCTAGCGATTGCCATTGGTACTGCGCATGGCATGTACAAAGAAGAACCTAACCTCGATTTTGATCGCCTTGGCATTATTCGCAGTAAAACCGATGTGCCTTTGGTCTTGCATGGCGCATCAGGTGTGCCAGATCAAGACGTTCGCCGTTGCATTGAATTGGGTATCACCAAGGTTAATGTGGCGACTGAATTGAAAATTGCCTTCTCTGACGCTGTAAAACAGTACTTCCTTGATAATCCATCAGCTAACGATCCTCGTCATTACATCGTGCCGGGTAAAGCCGCAATGAAACAAGTGGTGATCGACAAAATTCGCGTATGTGGTAGCGAAGGAAAACTCTAATACCTGCATAACTCTGACAATTTACAAAACATTATCTTAATGCTCCTGGCTATGAATATTGGTGTTCCCCCATCGCTAATACCATAGCCCTTTTTTTAATCTGATTCGTTAGGTCAATAAATGATGAAGATGCGACAACCCACTTCCCAAAAGAAAGTTGCCATTATCGGCGAATGCATGATTGAACTCAGTGGCAAGCCTTTTGAGCAACAAATGCAAAGCTATGGTGGCGATACGCTCAATACTGCCGTTTATCTTTCCCGTCTTTGCTCTGGGCTAACACCTTATTACGTCACAGGCTTAGGTTGTGATAGCTACAGCCAAAACATGCGATCTATGTGGCAGCAAGAAGGTATTGATACTTCTCTGGTGCTGACGACGGAAGGCAAGCTGCCGGGGCTTTATGCTATTCAAATTGATGATTTTGGCGAGCGTAGTTTTCATTACTGGCGTAACGATTCTGCCGCGCGATATTTGTGCGAGCACAATGGCTTTTTTGCTGTCGTTGAGCAGCTTAAAACCATGGACCTTATTTATTTGTCGGGTATATCGCTAGCGATTTTACCTGATGAAGGTAAAGCGGCATTGCTACATGCTTTGGCTTCGTTAAAACAACATAACGTGAAAATTGCCGTGGACTCGAATTATCGTCCGCGTTTATGGCCGAATGCCAGCGAAGCACGTAAGTGGCTAGACCTACTTTATCAACTTAGCGATATCGCGCTGGTGACTGCAGAGGATGAAGATTTACTGCTTGATCAAGACAATACGCCACCAGAGCTGATTGCCGATCGCCTCCACCGATTGGGGATTGACCAAGTTGTGGTGAAGCTGGGTGCTGACGGTGCGATGTGGTCTTGTCACCAACAACAAGGCGTTGTGGCGGGTCAGAAAGTTGACCTAGTTGTTGATACCACAGCGGCAGGTGATTCCTTTAATGGCGCTTATTTAGCGGCGTGGTGTCATGGCATGTCTATGGCGGAATCGTGCCACTGGGGCAATGCATTAGCCGCCCAAGTGATTCAATGCAAAGGCGCGATTGTGCCAATTAACCAAATTAATCATATAACGACAGCGATGAGTGAAGTAAATGAAAACTAATACATGGATAGATGCGTTACGTGCGCTGCGTGTGATGCCGGTTATTCAAATCGAAGATGCGAAAGATGCGGTTCCTTTGGCGAAAGTGCTGGTGGAAAATGGCTTACCTGCGGCTGAAATTACATTTCGTACCGACGCGGCGGCAGAGGCGATAGCCCAAATTCGCGCTGCTTACCCTGAGATCACCTTGTGCGCTGGCACGATATTAACGGGCGAACAGGCAGACGCGGCAATGGCAGCGGGCGCTGATTTTGTGGTGAGTCCTGGCTTTAATCCCACGACTGTTAAGCATTGTCTAGAAAAGGGCATCAAAATTATTCCTGGCGTTAATAATCCGAGCCAAGTGGAACAGGCCTTGGAGATGGGGATCCAAGCCATGAAGTTTTTCCCTGCCGAAGCATCGGGTGGGATCAGCATGCTGAAATCGCTAACTGGCCCTTACGGTAATATCCAGTTAATGCCGACAGGCGGTGTTAAGCCTGCCAATTTAATGGAGTACTTGGCCATTCCCCAAGTCTTTACGTGTGGTGGAACTTGGATAGCGCCAACCGCCGCCATTCGCGCCAATGATTGGCCGACGATTGCAAAAAATGTACGTGAAACGTGCGCGCTGCTCGGTCAAAACCTAAGTCAAAATCAGAGCCAAAGCGAATAGGAGCGAACAAGATGGAAAAACAAGTAGCGGTACTGTTGGCCGACGGCTTTGAAGAAGGTGAAGCGGTTGTTTTTATCGACATCATGCGTCGTTTAGATATTAAGGTGGATGTGCTGTCGTGCATGGAAACCACGTCGCTGCAAACCTACTTTGAAACACGGATCAGTGCCGATGACACATTAGCCAATAAATGCCATCAAACTTACGATGCCGTGATGATGCCAGGCGGCCCGAAAGGAACCGACAACTTATCGGCTAACCCTATGGTGGTTGAGTTTTTGCAACATCATATTGAGGCCGATAAATACATCTGTGCCTTATGTTCATCTGGCGCTAAAGTGTTAGCGGCAAATAACTTGTTACAAGGGCGCAATTACACCACTGGTGGCGGCCTTGAGAAGAAGTTTGCTGATGGTAATTTTGTCGATCAAAAAGTGGTGATCGACGGCAAATTTATCAGTGGTAAAGGCTTAGGTGTTAGTTTCGAGTTTGCTTTCACTGTGGCAAAAGCACTGCTCACCGACGATCCGCAAAAAGTTGATTGGCAAGCGAGCCATATTTACTTTGAGCACTGGTAAATACGATTAGATCTGTCAGCAGAACTGACGGGAGAGAAATAAGATCCAAGAGGTATATGAAAATATACCTCTTTTCTTTTTTAAACGGCTAACAGCGTTAATCCTCAAACCACAACTTTCTCAGCGACACCGTGCCTGCGCTGTCTGTTTCTGCACCTTGTAGTGATTTATCAAAGTTATAACTGAGTGCATCTCGCCATAAAGGGAAGAAGACGCCATGTTGAATGAGCCAATCTTCACAACGATGAAGTTGATCTAAGTAATTGGTTTCACTACTGCTGGTGAGTAAGAGCTTATCGACAATATTCAAAAAGACCGCTTGTTGTTGTGGCGATAAGCAGTACTTAAATACTGAGCTACAAATGAGCCACTTGTAGTAACCAAACATATCGTCATCGGAAAATACATAGCCACCAATAGCCATATCGTATTGGCTATGTTGGGATTCGTCGTCAGAAAATACCTCAATGTTAGCCCCTTTGCTTTCCAGATATTGAAGCAATTGGATGCGGTATTTATTGGAGTGCGATGCCAATACCTTGAGTGTTTGAGTTGGTCGCTTCATCTCATGATGATACAGGTAGACGCCTTGGTGCTGGTGGTAACCAACGACAGAGTTGGCGACAGGCAAAATATCCTGAGTGACGTGATGACAAAACTCTCGCGCATGGTGAAAAATCCAAGCTTTTTCATCCATCGACAATGAGCTTTTGGTGGTGGGAAACGAAATGATATCGCAACCCGTTTGGAGTGCAACTTGGTCGCAAGCAGTGAAGCCATTGGATGAATAACCGTGATGGACAATATGACCTTGGACCTTCGCTTCTGTGGTATCGCTGGTCCAAAATTCAGCTTTATCGATGAAACCGCCACTGGAAAAATAGTCTGGGTTTTTAGCCAGTACCCATTGATGTTTATCGCATGACTCTAGTCTGAATGGCCCTGTGCCATAGGGAATATCGTTATCACTTGTTTCAAGATAAATAGAGGAATGCATATCGGCGAGGATGTGGAGGATAGCATGTTGCTTGTGAGTCATGGTTAAAATAACCCATGCGCCTTGCGTACGTATACTCTGAATATGTCGATAAAGATTTTGATAGGTATGAGACTTCGTCATTCTATCCGTTAGGCAAGTCGCAACGTGCTCTGCGGTAAGCTTTTCACCATTATGGAAAAGTACATCAGGGCGTAGACGAAGCCAAAGCTCGTTATCTCTAAATTCATAATAATGTGCTAAGTGTGGGCGGATACGTTTGGTGGTTACGTCATAGGTGAACAAGGTATCAAACATGGCATCAACATAGAGCCGTGAAGCTGCACGGTAAGCCCAGAGCGGGTGAAAGCTGGGGATGGTATAAGGAACAAGCGTAATAAGGGTGTTCTTTGCTTTCAGGTTTTCTTGTGCTGCCGACAGCCAGTGCGGTAAGCGCTTACGAAAGGTTTCGCTAAATCCAAACACATCAGCATAGCGCGATGCTTCACTCAGTTGCCCTTTATGGCAGTACAGCTCAAGAATCTGCATTAAAGTAGCTTCAAAGCCAGTCAGGATAGTGATTTCGGATTTATTCCCCCGTCCTCTTCCCGGTTGCCAAGAAAGCCAACCAATATTTGCCAGTGTTTTAACTAACTTAGCGACATTTCGATCAGAGCAGCTTAGTTGCTCAGACAGGGTAGGGATGTCTGTTTTTGTGGTTTGGTGTGGTTCATAATGCTCGCACAGCTGCTTGAGACGCTGCAGATGAACTTGATTAATAAAAGGTGAACTCTGGTTTCCTACCATATCATTATTACTTCCTGTTTTTTGACTAATAATAACCACAACAAAATGTGAGTACAGGAAAAAATGATGAATCCATTAAGTTATACCCTTCACACCTTGAATGCGCAGCAATTGCTAGTTGAACCAGAGATCAGACCAACCACGGCCCATAAAAGCCACAATCGCATGGGCTTATACTTGGTGATCTTTGTGGTTGGTGTTGTCGTGGGGCTGCTGTATTAGATCTTATGCCTGATCAGTAATCAAATTGGACTAAATCAAAGAAGGCCCTTTATTACTCCTTTGCTCATGATTGATTTCAGGCTTGGTTTGTTATCGAGCAAGAGGTAAACAGTTGACACCAAGCGGTAAAGACTCACACTGTGTTATAAAGTATCATTTTGAAGTGATAGCTAACTTTTTAAATGTAACAACCATATAGCGCAGGGTAGAGGTATGAATAACGTGGTGAACCACTGTAAAGTTTGTGTTCAGGCTGAGGCAAATTAAATGGCAAAGTTGTTGAAGATTTTGCTGACTCTTTGCGTGATAGGGCTCTTGATATTTAGCTATTTCGGCTACCAGACATATCGAGCATTAACCTATATGAGAAACGATATGGGTTGGTTATGGATAAACAGCCAACTGATTAGCCCTGATACCACCGCGATGCAGAGCGCGCGTACACCGCATACTAAACAGCTGGTATTTCGCCAAGTCGATGTGGATCGTCAATTGGTTATCTACCTGAACACCACTTATGACGGCGATTTTCTTTTTACCTTCATTAAGCAGACGCCATGCAGCGCTTTGTCGCCTTATCAAGGAATGCTGAGCGTGAACAATGAACCAAACCAACAGATCATGTTCGATTGTCATGAGCCGAACACGGTGGTTTATAGAATAGCGAAACGTAAGTTCAGTCAGCTGCACTTAACTACGCCTGATTTCGATTTTGATTTGGATCTTAAGCAGTGGAACCCTAAAGCACTCAAAAAAGATGACTTCATGCAGCACAATTATGAGTTTTTTCAAAAGCATACCACAGAAAAGATTTATCCATGGAATAGGGATTAGGTAGCGGATATTGAGCGCTTGAAATTAAGCAGAGAAAAGCCCCGTTTCATGTTATGAGTGAAGCGGGGCTTTTTTATTAGCTATCTCAATAGACATTGAAGTTCAGATTTTCGTGGATTATTTAAAGGAAGCTTGGGGTAGACTCGGGGCTGGCCCGGGACAGCACAGCGCTAGGGAACACTGAGTACTCAGCGAAGACTAAAACATGATTTAGTTTTATCTGTTGTTCTTTCAATGAGCTTGTTACTATTCGAAAAGATAGTCGGGGGGCCGAAAGGCTGAGATCGCATGTTGCGAGACCCGTAGAACCTGATTCAGTTAATACTGTCGTAGGGAACTATATGTCTAGCGAATGATGGTTTGATTTATATTTATCAACATCCTTGGCTCGGCTGGACCAAGATATGCCAATCCAGCCCCAGCATTCATATCAGTTTCTTCCCTCAGGTTCTTCCTATCCGTTACCGCAATTGATAATGGCAATCGCTGAGGGAAAACATGAACACACAAACCATCATTAACGCTCTGCATGCAGTCCGTGAGCAGAAACCACTGGTTGTGAACCTGACCAACTATGTCGTAATGAACAATACTGCCAATGCGCTACTGGCCATTGGTGCTTCGCCGATCATGGCACATTCTCGTGAAGAAATGGCGGAAATGATGTCTTTTGCTGGTGCTTTGGTCATTAATATCGGCACATTGGACAGCGAATGGGTGCCACGTATGGTGTTCGCTGTCGAGCAGGCAAATATTCATAATAAAACGATAGTGCTTGATCCTGTTGGCTGTGGTGCTAGCCGCTTACGAACAGACACCTCCCGCCAGCTTGCCAAAGCAGCTAATAAGTTGATTATTCGAGGCAATGCTTCTGAAATCATTTCCTTGGCAGGTGAAAAAGGGCAAAACAAAGGCGTTGATGCGCTTGATAGCACGGAAGCGGCAGTGGATGCGGCGCGTTTCCTGAGCCGAGAATATCAATGCAATGTTGTTATTTCAGGTGAGATTGATTTTGTTGTCACCAATGAAGGACAGAGCCAGCTACGTAATGGTCATGCCATGATGCCTTATGTAACAGGGATGGGGTGTACTCTCAGTGCACTGACTGGTGCTTTTGCGGCTATCGGAGAAGAGACGGGATTAGCAGCCGCGGCGATACTTGGCGTAGCGGGCGAAATCGCAGCCGAACAGTCGAAAGGCCCAGGTAGCTTGCAGTGTAATTTGCTCGATACCCTGTATCAGCTTGATGAAGAAACGTTAATCCAGCGTCTGAAGCTGGCTTAGTTTGGCAGGCCTAGTTTGGGAGGCTTAGTTTTGGAGGCTTAGTTTTGGAGGAAATAATGCGTTCGTGTCGTTTATATCTGGTGACTGATGATCTGCAAGATCTTGAAACCATGAAAACGGTGGTCAAAGAAGCCGTCATTGGCGGTGTGACTATGGTACAGGTTCGAGAAAAGCATGGTGATGTACGTACTTTTATTGAAAGAGCCTTAGCCGTTAAAACGATTTTGCAGGACACTGGGGTTCCACTAATTATTAATGATCGTGTCGATGTGGCCTTGGCTGTAGATGCCGACGGTGTACATCTGGGCCAGTCAGATATGCCAGCTAACATCGCACGCCAGCTGATTGGTAAAGACAAGATACTGGGACTGTCGGTTGAAAATGAACAGCAACTGGTTGAAGCCAAACATTTACCTATCGATTACATCGGGCTGAGCGCAATCTTTGCGACCCCGACGAAAACCAATATACAAAAAGAGTGGGGCATTGACGGGCTGGCGAATGCCGTCGCGCAAAGCTCCTTACCTATAGTGGCAATCGGCGGGATTAATGCATCAAACCTTGATGCGGTTATAGCGACAGGCGTCGACAGTATTGCACTGGTTTCGGCAATTTGTCATGCCGAATGCCCGAGAACAGCAGTACGCAACTTGATTGGATAAGCTAATACCCGCAGATTTTTTGAAAAAGTTTGTGGGTATAAAACTAATGTAATTTGGTTATCGAAATCTAGGGCGGCAGTGTTTCCAAGTGTTGCCCATTAAATTCCGTAATCCGTCTCGAAAATTGCGGCAGAGATCATGAGAATACTTCATTCTAGATTTTTAATTCGGCGCGAATTTACCTCATTTATCACAGATATTTAAATGGAACGTGCTAACCGTAATCGAGATAGGCTGGAAGTGAGGAGGCTTGTTTTGATGCTAATACGTTTCGGGAGTAATCGTTTTAACTTGTTTATGGACAGAAGTGAGTTTCGGAAAAGCAAGCATTAGCAAATCATAAATTGGCGCAGGTATGGTAAGTCATTAAACTCGTATCCAAAACTACTGGGCGGATCAACCCAACCGAAATTAAATACGCGGCTTGCGCAAAAGTTGACCGAAAAGTGTAGATACTAGTCATTGCCATGGAGATTATTAACTTACTCATTTTAATTTATCCAGTTTTTTGAATAAGCTTTCTGCGACATTCAATCGCTTTAAGTCATGAAATTTATCGGCCCAGCGAAAAAATTGAACTTTATTATTTTAGTTCAGTCATATTGCTACGTTTACCATCACATAGACATCTGTAGTTTAGATATGCTCTCAAGTCGAAACACACATAAACTAACTCGTAACGCACTATTATTAGTGGGTTGGGTTATCTGTTTCTGTCTCGCCAGTAATATGAGTTTTATCCAAGGTTGTAAAGTAAACTATGGCAATAGTGATTCTGCGATTTCTACTGTTCTGCAGGCAAACAATATTGGTGATGGTAGCGGCTTTATTGATGGTGCATCTCAATCTCAATCTCAATCTAAAGACGGCCAATCTGTCCATAAATGTGACTTATCAGAACACCTGATAAATTTTGATCACCACCAAGTCAATGATCAAGCTATATTCACGTACTTCATACTCGTTGTAGTCGTATTGTGGCTGCTAAGTACTGTCCCGTATTTCCCTCCATTCACTGAGCCAATCCTTCACAAGGGTAGGCGGATCCATCTCAAGGTTTGTGTCTTTAAAGAATGAGAATAAGAGCGTTTAACTAACACTCATATTATTCATTTTTTAAGGAAAAATTAGACATGCCTAAAAGCAAAATGTCATTGCACTTTGTTGTGCTTTGGCTATTCGTTGCGCTGTGTTCAACATTCACTGTGAACGCAAGTGCAAGCGAATCGATGACTCCTGTTACAACGGGTTGGATGCAAGACAAGTTACATCCGTATGTAGAAACGCGCTTTGTCATGACTGGACAAGTTAATGAAAAAGACAAAACTGCAGCAGGTTATCTGGAGGTGAACCTTTCAGGCGAATGGAAAACTTACTGGAGAAGTCCTGGTGAAGGAGGCATTGCGCCCAAAATCAAATGGGCCGACTCTAAGAATGTTTCGCAACTACAATGGTTTTGGAAGTTTCCTCAACGCTTCAATTTGCTCGGCATAGATACGCTAGGCTACAAGCACAACATCATCTTTCCGATGAATCTTCATATTGATGATATGAACAAACCTGTTGAGCTTAATGCCGTGCTGACGATGTCTTCATGCACCACCATATGTATTCTCACGGATTTTGATATCAACTTGGTGTTTAACCCAAGTGACATGACCGTGAATAACGACGCGATGCTTGTCTACGCTAAAGCAATGAGCGAAGTGCCGAAAGACTCACCGCTTGTAGAGGGTACATCTACGATTTGGGATGCTCGCAAGTCGCAACTTCAAGTTATTGCTACACATCAAATTGGCTGGACTGTACCCGATGTAATCGTGGATGGTGATTCAGATGAAATGCAAGATGCTGAATTTGGTATTCCTCACATTGAAATTGAAGGTAACCAAGCCATTGCGACTTATGACGTAAGCAGCTGGATGGGCACACCCGATCTCAACAACCAACACATTCGTGTCAGCATCAAAGACAAAGACTTCATTACAGAATACCCAGCCACTGTTACCAACGGCATAGTGGGTAATAGCTCTATGATAAGTATGGTGCTTTTGGCGCTATTAGGTGGGTTGATTCTCAATATCATGCCCTGTGTATTCCCTGTGCTTGGAATGAAACTGAGTGGGGTTATTTCTGCTCAAGGTATGGCAAGAAAACAGGTTAGGTTCCAATTCCTTGCATCTGCGAGTGGCATCCTCGCATCCTTCTGGTTAATAGCCACTTTCTTGGCTGTGTTAAAAATCTCAGGTAGCGTTATCGGTTGGGGAATTCAGTTCCAAAACGGCTGGTTTATCGGTGGGATGTTTATCGTCACCGCTCTTTTCAGCGCCAACATGTTAGGGCTTTTCGAGATCCGTCTTTCATCGAATACAAATACGTGGATGGCAACCAAGGGCGACAGTAGTTACGTCGGGCACTTTACTCAAGGTATGTTCGCAACGCTATTGGCTACGCCATGTTCTGCTCCATTTCTTGGGACAGCAGTCGCCTTTGCTCTTGCCACGACTATCCCGACGATGTTTGGTATTTTCACCGCACTTGCCATTGGTATGGCACTTCCATGGATTCTCGTTGCTGCATTCCCATCAATAGCTTTGGCGTTGCCTAAACCAGGGGCATGGATGAACCGTGTTAAATACCTGTTCGGCGGAATGATGCTAATCACTAGCGTCTGGCTCTTTAGCTTGCTTCGACCTCACGTCCCTCAATTGTGGTTATACGCAATATTGGCAGTCAGTGTTTGCTTATTGCTTGTCAGGTTGGTTCAAGTGCATGGAATCAAGACGGCGGGTGCTGTTGCCTTGCTGTTGTTGAGTGTTATCTCTGCCTCGTTATTTGTCGAGAAAGCAACATCCAAAATGCTGCCACCAGAACCTGAGTGGGAAGCTTTGTCGACCGTCGCCATTGATGAGCATGTTGCTAATGGCCAGGTGGTTTTTGTTGATGTCACCGCTGATTGGTGTGTGACTTGTAAAGCAAACAAGATAGGTGTTCTCTTACAAGATCCTGTCTACAGCGCATTGACTGAAGGTGATGTAGTGCCGATGGAGGGGGATTGGACAGTACCGAGTGATAGCGTCACGTCATACCTGCAAGAGCACAATCGGTTCGGTGTTCCGTTCAATATGGTTTATGGCCCTAATGCTCCAGAAGGTGTTGAGCTTCCTGTCATCTTAACCAGTGATGCGGTAATGGAAGCCATCGAGAAGGCAAGAGGTGATGACGAATGATGAGAACAAAATTTAAGGCAAAGCCTCAGACTAAAAAGCAGAAGTTGAGATCGGCATTACTGTATATCTTGTTCGCGTTGGTCGTGGTCTTTGGTGTTGATTATTGGCGTACAAAAGACGTTCCAATGCAGAACGTTCCGCCAATGGTCGGAATGTCGTTATCCGGTAAACCGATAGATGTAATTGAAATGAGTAAGAAAGAGCCGGTATTAGTTTATTTTTGGACGACATGGTGCGTGGCTTGCAAATTTGTGACGCCAGTAGTTGATTGGCTTTCATCAAGCTATCCTGTCGTTGGTGTATCACTGACTTCAGGTAAAGATGAAAGAGTTCGACGCTATATGAATGCTAAAGGGTATAGCTACGACAACATTAATGATACTCAGGGTAAAATAGCACGCGATTGGGGGATCTCCTTAACGCCAACACTCATTGTTATTAATGACGGAAAAGTAACAAGTGTTACTTCAGGAATTACTACGCCAATAGGTATTGCAGCCCGACTTTGGTTAGCTAAGTATTAATGGGAAAAATATGAAATTCATAACAAAAAGCATCATCACACTATTAGTCACACTGGCTTTCTCACCCGTCACTTACGCAATGACAAAACAAGAAAAAATTGCCGAGATAACGCAAATGTTAGAAACGAATGAAGGTATTATCGATTCGGTTCACGACAGTCTGGCGGCTTACATAGATCAACAAAGTAGCTTTGATAAAACGTTAGCCGAGAGCCATGACTTTATTTATAACAACCCACATCACCCTTGGTATGGTTCCGAACATCCAAAACTGACGATCGTCAACATGACTGATTTTAGTTGCCCGTGGTGTAAAAAGTTAGATCCTGTTCTTCGAAAAATAGCAGATGATTTCCCTAATGACATCAAGGTGATAAATATTTATATCCCTCTAAAGGAGAGAGATTCACAACTGAACTCTGCAACATTTGGACTTAATGTCTGGAACAATGACAGAGAAAAATACAAAGCAGTTGAAGAGATGTTGATCAGTAAGCCTGGTATTCACAATACGCGCTCGATAATGAAAGTAGCTAAGAAGAATAAAGCAACCGACTACGTTTCTTCAAACAGTGAAATATCGATTGAAGTTGCTGAAAACTATAATTTGTTTACGAAGTTGGGTGTTCGAGGTACACCAGCGATGCTAATTGATGGAATATTGCTCCCCGGTTACCTGCCATACGAAAAACTATATCCAATAGTAAAAGATAAACTAGAAGAGAAAAGTAAGTAGAATAAATTTACAATAACTGAATCTTTATTATTGATGGATAAAAAAGCCCTATTGTGATTAGGGCTTTTTCTTATTTGGATATTGATTGTAAAAGTAGTTTACAAGTTGATTTACAAATTAGTAAACAATGTATAACGCAGCTAAGCCAAATATACCTAGAAAACTCAGCACACCACATATCAAATAAAAAAATAGTCTCATTATTACTCTCTTAACCAAATAATCACGCAGGTAAACCTCATCTATTAGTCAAAATCTATAATGAAAAATAAGTATCATAACCTTAATTTTAATAAAATAGATCAATTGGAAACGGATAGATATTCACAAAGTGGCTTATAAAAAACTATATTAACCAACCTAGAGTTAGAGGTATTTAATTCCAATTAATTCCATTTTTAAATTTATTTAACAAAATTTATTTCAAGAAGGACGCTTCCATTTCGGAGATAAAACATAGTGGATATGTGTGTAACAAACTTTGGGGTTGAACCTTGTTACATCGGAGCCCTTAGTATTGCTAAATTAGCTGTACTGTTCTCTATTCTTTTATCTTTCTCTATCATGATTATTTATCTGTTCTTAGTTGCAATCAGAAAATCTTAACATTATGAACAACCAAGTGGTCAATAAAGAAAAAGTGAAGCATGCATTGAGGGTAATTTAAAGCCAGATCAGCCAGCAAGCTTGTTTACTCGTCGGTGACTAAGCCAAGCCTTGGTGAACTTGATAGCGAAGAGCAGATGAAATGGATCTGAACTATACTTTGACATTAGGAAAAATATCGCAAAGATAGTTGTCTTTGGAAACTATTAGCCAAACGAGTGATATAGCCCCCCTCCTTAGCAACCTCGTGCCATATTAGTCAAAGGAAATGTTACTCGGTTGTTCTGTTTTAAATCGCTTTACTCACCTCGGAATGTCCAATAACTACTGAGTCGCCTAACCGTATCAAAAAAACGCGTAGCTTTAGCGTTGAAACAAAACCATGCTTCATAGTAACGGTTCCGCTAAAATACGCGCATGTTATCCTGACAATGGAAAAATCGTGAACGCCCAAAAACCTTTCTCCGTAATGCTTTCTCAAGCAGTAGGCAGTTCCTATTTTCGAATTGGTCATGATCATTGGCACATCGAGGAATTACTTTCCTTACAACATCTGTTGCTGTTAACAGCCCCAACAATCAAAGAAGGATTACTTTGGTGGAGCAAATCTGTGTCATTGTACGATCGTTCAATCTATGTTGAACCTGCATCTCGCTATGACAGCCTATCGCTACATTTTAAATCACGAACAAATACTGAATTGCCTTTGTGGGTGCACTACCTGACCCAAGATTTACTCGAGCACGTTTCTTCATTTACTCACTTAACGCATACTTGGCTGCAAACCCCTAGTCAACGCAACTATTTAATTCGTAATGAATACGGAAAGTCGCTACAACTGCATTTTGACCATCAAGAAATTCAGGTTAGCGCAACACCCGATGCCAAGTTATTTTCTCTCGCTAAGCAGTTTTTTTTACTGCTACAGCACGTCCGTATTGAAAAAGAAGATCTGGTCTCTCGATTAAAAAAACGTATCCATGACAACATTAGTTCACCTTTACGTTTATCCGATTTAGCGGTTGATCTAGGGCTATCACCCAGAACACTGCAACGGCGCCTACAAGAAAAACAAATCAACTTCACCACACTTGTTGATGATGAAAAAAAAGCCACCGCTTTACGTCTACTGGCCGATACACAATTGAGCGTATCCAACATAGCTAATCAGCTAGGTTATGATGATCCTTCAAACTTTCACCGCGCATTTCGAAAGTGGTATCCATTTACCCCTCAAATGTACCGTGAACAATGCCGAACCAATCGAACCAATCGAACCAATCGAACCGTTCAACAAGAAAACCCCATCAGGCTGCATTACGCCACTGCCGTTATAGAATCAAGTGCCGCCAAACAAGGTCAAAGTGGCAGAGTATGGATTGAGGTCAATAATATAGCGTTTGAAAAAAAAGTGGCGGTTGAGTGTGAAGACAGAGACGGTGTATGGCGCCGCTATCCCGCCTTTTTCGATTACTTCCTGGCTGATGGTATTGAGCTTTGGTCAACCGCAAACCTACCTGTCGCTAATCCATTACGCTTTCGCTTATGCTACGAAGTCGATGGCAATCAATTCATCGATGATAACCTTCAACACAACTATGTCGTCAACGAACCGATTCTATTAGGCCATCCTATTGTTGTCGTACCTACCCTTGTCGTCGTCCCCGAAATGGAAGGCGTTCGTGTTGTTATAGAGCTTGCATGCCGCCTGCCTGATACTGAAATCATTCATTGTCATATTGATGGTCAAGAAAATAACCGTTGGGCTATGACAAAAACAAACCAAAACCGTCAATTTTCATCTTGGTCTCTATCAACGTATCTAACTGAACGACCTAAAAAATGTCATTTTGAATTGATTTCTCAGCAAGGTGAACACCAGCGATGTGATAACTATCAACACGACTATCTATTTCTTTCGCCACTTTCATAGCCAGCGAAAATGATAACAGGCTCATATTTAGCACCAACTGACACACCACAACCAATATAATGGCGTAGAGTGACACTCTCATCGCGTTGAATTCCCGTTATTGTTCACACAGTTTTGTAGGCAGGGGATTATAACGTGAGACTGAAAACACCTAACACAATGAATAAAATAAAGTTTTTAACTTTATCGATAGCGTTAGCCTTAACAGGCTGTAATTCAGACAATAATGCCATCGAAATAGATGACAACACTGTGGCGCCAGTTGATAATCAGGTGGCATCACCTGACTGGCAAGACCAAATCATCTACTTTCTCATGATCGATCGATTTAGCGATGGAAATAGCCAGAATAATGACCAAGGCCAAAATGAATACGATCCGACATCGGACAAAAAATTCAGCGGCGGTGATCTACAAGGCGTTACCGATCAGCTTAGTTACATCCAAAATTTAGGAGCAACATCTGTATGGATCACTCCGCCTGTGGCAAACCAATGGTGGGATTCAGAACAGAATTACGGTGGTTATCATGGCTACTGGGCGCGTGATTTTCAGAAAGTGGATGAGCATTTCGGGGATTTAGAAGATTACCAAGCACTTTCTCGTGAAATACACAGCCGAAATATGTTCCTCATCCAAGACATTGTGACGAATCATGTTGGTAACTTTTTCACTTACGATAACCCGTACGATTATGACGCTTTAAACCCTTGTGCCGGTTTCCGTCTAATTGAAAATGCATTGGCATCTAATCAATCCCTACCATATCCTCTGAATCAGAACCAGTGCAAAGACGACGGCACAGGTAGCTACCATTGGACACCAAGCATTACCGATCACAATAATCCGACACAAGAAAAAACATGGCAACTCTCCGATTTGGATGATCTCAATACTTCTGATCTAGAAGTCAGAAAGTACCTTAAAGCGAGCTACCGTAAATGGATTAAAGACGTCGGTGTTGATGCATACCGGGTAGATACCGCCAAGTTTGTTGAACACGATTTCTGGAACGATTTCTTTCACAGTCAAGACGGCGTACTATCACAGGCAAAAGAAACAGGACGTGAAAATTTCCTAACCTTCGGTGAAGTCTTTGAGGCATCGACGCCGTACAAGACAGAAGGGGAGGAAAAAATGCTCACCTATATTGGTGAAAATGGCTCTCCGGCACAGTTAACCTCAGTATTAAACTTTCCGCTCCAAACCACCATGACCCGTGTTTTTGCATCAGGCCAACCGACGGATTATTTACGCTTTCGCCTAGAACGTATGATGGAAATGTTCCCTAACCCTTACATCATGCCGAACTTTATCGATAACCATGACATGCCTCGCTTTTTGTCTCAGGCTAGCCCAGAAGATATGCAGCAAGCCTTGATTACCATGATGACAGTGCCCGGCATTCCGGTTATTTATCAGGGTACTGAGCAAGCTATCATCAATAGCCGCGATAGTATGTTTAACGGCGGCTATCGCACTGACGGTCAACTTGTCGATTCTTTCGATTCAAGCAACGAGATGTACCGATTTATTCAATCATTGGCCCAGCTTCGTACAGAAAACAAAGTGCTTACACGAGGTGAATTGAAAGTCATCGCCAGTGATAAAGCAGGAGCCGGTATATTCAGTTTCACTCGTCGTTTAAATGATGAAGAAGTGTTCGTTGTCTTGAATACCTCGTCGTCTCCTATGCTGTTAAACCAGTTAGACTTAGAGCAAGATGCAGGAACGGTTTTTGAACGACAGATTCAATCCAACTGGCAAGGCGCACCAGAAATACTGACAACCAATAGTCATGGTCAAGTCACCCTCGAACTGGCTCCAAAATCTGCGGTGATTTACTTTAAAACATCCCAAGCAGGCAATATCGATACCCCGGATACAAAAGTCGAATTAGAGGGAAATTGGGATAACGCGGTAATCACCCAAGATACTGAAATAACCGGGACAGCAACACCCAATGTGACATTAAAAATGGTCGTAGATGGTAATTTAGGCGTAGCAAAAGACATACCTGTTGATGCTAACGGAGACTGGAAAACCACCATTTCGATCCGTCATTTTGCCATCGGTGAACAACAACATCGCTTTGCGATTTACTACCCTGAAGATAAAGCAGGCACTAAAGATATTGCATTCACTTCCGATCTTTCATGGGCGGAAACACCCGAGAAAATCATTGATGATACAGGTGATGCTCAAGATGGTAGTGGCGGACTATACGGCTCCTATTCTCTACCTACCGATCCCTCTTTTGATAAAGATAAGAATCAGCTCTCGATTGAAAAAGCCGAGATCTATACCGTGGGCAGTAACGTACGCTTAAAAATGACCATGAATAACGTCACCAACAGCTGGTTACCACCCAACGGCTTTGACCATGTCGGTTTTTCAGTCTTTATTGGTTTGCCCAATGAAAGTAAGACTGGCTTAACAGCACTGCCGAAGCTCAATGCAGAAATGCCTTCTGGCACTTGGAATCGAAACGCGGTGATATTTGGCTGGCAAAGCTCAATCTACAGCTCAACAGGCGCAGATTCACAAACATGGGGAGAAACCGTATCACCCGCCCCCGTTGTCACTGTAGATAAAGCTAACAAAGCGATTTATCTTGATTTTGCTAGTGATGCACTTGGCCGCCCCAATTCGCTTGACGGTATCAGCATTTATGTCACAACATGGGATATCGACGGATTATCGGCTGTCTACCGTCCGTTAGACACCCAAAAAGGACCGTGGAATTTCACCGGTAACGATACATCAGAACCCAAGATTTGGGATAACCTCCCCGTCATCATTTTAAGTGAGTAAAAAAATCACTCATAATGTAAATCGTTAAGGTATGAGTCCTCTGCTGCCTCAGCAGAGGACTTAACAAACTATCCTGACGCAGGGGGGCTTCTCGTCTCTCTAAAAATTGCACTTTGCTCAAGTATTCGACTGTACTTACCTATTTTGATTGCACTCGATACAGTGTGGGGGATAAGTGTGCGAATTGAGCAAAAACAAAATCTATTGCGTTGAAAGCGGTCTTGAGTTTTTCTCAATTCATTAGTTCACATATGGCTAATAGACATTAACAGGGTATAGATGAGTTTCAGATCTAACGCGGAATGGGGCTGAACCTTGCTACATCTAAGCCCTTAGTATTGCTAAATTAGCTGTACTGTTCTCTATTCTTTTGGCTGCAAAACAGTAGCGCGAACAGCCAATGACATATTTCTCTTTGCGTATATTAAGTAATGCAATACGGTATCGAAGTAGCTCTATTCGTCTTTTATCTTTCTCTGTCATGATTATTTATCTGTTCTTAGTTGCAATCAGAAAATCTTAACATTATGAACAACCAAGTGGTCAATAAAGGAAAAAGTGAAGCATGCAATTAGGGTAATTTAAAGCCAGATCAGCCAGCAAGCTTGTTTACTCGTCGGTGACTAAGCTAAGCCTTGGTGAACTTGATAGCGAAGAGTAGATGAAATGGATCTGAACTATAATGAGAGATACAAAAAAGGCCGCTAATAAGCGGCCTGATAGGTATTCATTCTAAGTTTTAGCAATCAACATATGGTTGTTTCAATAAACAACATATATGTGCTTTAATTGCTTACTCTTTACCGAACACGTTGTTTTCTTGTTCTTGAACGCGGATAAAGGTTGCGCGTTTTGTAAGTTCTTTAAGTTGCGCTGCACCTACGTAAGTACAAGTAGAACGTACGCCACCCATGATGTCTTGGATAGTTGTTTCAACTGGGCCACGGTAAGGCAATAGTACGGTTTTACCTTCAGCTGCGCGGTATTTCGCAACGCCGCCTGAGTGCTTGTCCATCGCTGACTGTGAAGACATGCCGTAGAATTTCATGAAGGTTTTGCCATCTTGCTCGATAACTTCACCGTTACTTTCTTCGTGGCCTGCTAGCATACCGCCAAGCATTACGAAGTCTGCACCGCCGCCGAATGCTTTAGATACATCACCTGCACATGAACAGCCGCCGTCACCAATAATGCGACCACCAAGGCCGTGCGCAGCATCTGCACATTCAATGATTGCTGAAAGCTGAGGGTAACCTACACCTGTTTTAACGCGTGTAGTACATACAGAACCTGGGCCGATACCCACTTTAACAATGTCGGCACCCGCTAGGATAAGTTCTTCAACCATGTCGCCCGTAACAACGTTACCTGCACTGATTACTTTGTCTGGGAATTCAGCACGTACGCGTTGTACGTACTCAACTAAATGCTCAGAGTAACCGTTAGCGATATCAATACAGATGAAGATAAGGTCATCTGAAAGGGCCATGATGTCTTTGGTTTTTTGGAAGTCGTTATCTGACGTACCAGTAGAAACCATTGCGTTGTTAAGTACTGATGCATCGTTGTTTTTTACAAAGCCAGCCCAGTCATCAACTGTGTAATGCTTATGGATAGCTGTCATTACATTATGCTTCGCAAGTGATGCAGCCATTTCAAAGCTACCCACTGAATCCATATTAGCAGCGATAATTGGCACGCCTGACCATTGACGACCGCTGTGCTTGAATGTAAAATCGCGGGTTAATTCAACTTGAGAACGGCTTTTCAAGGTAGAACGTTTTGGACGAAACAGTACATCTTTGAAACCTAACTTCAAGTCTTGTTCGATACGCATGGTAATTTCCTTAAATGTAAATCGAATTTTGCTCTCAATCTTTCTGCTGTTGGCAGACAACAGATAGACATCAGACGAGCAGGCACAAAAAAACCGGAGCGTTGGCAGACGCTCCGGTTTTCAGCATTATAGGGCGATAAAAATTATTAACAAGCCTGATAATTGTGTTTTTTTTGTGATACCTTTACAAAGATTAAATCTCGATAAATCCTCTTTTCTGCGCACCACTATTGTCAAAATAAGCGAAATATTCGCTTATCGCCTTCCATTCTTACCAAATTCTTGCATAATCCCTGTATATAAGATCTATGAATTATTGCGATATAATTTTCAAATAAATGCTTAATAATCATTCATTACAGTGATTGTTCACCCGTTTAGGTGATGGCGTACAGTTGGATTTAGGCTAAACCTTGCTAAGTAAAAGAAAAATAAAGAAAATATTCCCGTTAGATTTTTACGGCGAAGACAGTGGTTGGCGCTTTATCATTCGTGCTCAAACACCTGATGAGGTGTTAGAGGCAATGTATTGGCGCGCATATATTTCGTGCCATCGAAAAAATGTGGATTTATTGCATCTCGCGACAGATAAATTCAATTACCGCTATAACTATTCAACCGGTGAAACCTCCGACTTGCACTTTGGCGGTGGGAATGCGCCGATCCGCGTCAATATGATGGGGCCGATTGTGCTTATATCGACCATATTAGAGAAAGTCGCGAGTGGTGACTTGGTCAAAATGGTATCAGCATAAATATAACGACAAAAAATAAATAAGAATGGCACTGCATAGTGCCTTTTTTATGCTCTGTGTTTGCGCGAATATTCATATAAATCGACAATGATTTTTAAGTGAGTTGCAGCACACAAGCATTATCTAATTGAGTTATTTACATAAAGTAGGCTAAGGTAAAGAAAAAGCCCTTATTAAAAGGATTGCCTATGTCGATGAAAATATGGGGCACTGCGTTGCTATTGGTCGGAAGTATTACTTCTGTTTCAGCCGCGAGTTTGCCAACGTTAGACGGTAAATGGCAATGCCAATCACCTGAAGCCAACACTGAAAATGAGAAAAGCTGGGTTATTTACGATTTTTCTGAGAAGGGAATGGTGAAATCGCAAGAATGGATCCAGTACAAAAAGCAACGTAAAACGCAGTTGGAATATAACCTATTCGTTGACTACCGATTCACGAAAAAGGGTGATGATTACGTGCTTAAACCTGTTAAGTTGAGCCGGGAAATTATCGCTGATCCGCTGAATATTGATCCTTTCAATGCCGAGCAGCGTCGTGATTTAACCGGGTATCGCATTTTCTTTAAGCCGACAATTGTCAGCCGGAATAAAGCGAATTTTGAGATGTGGTATCACATAACGCCCGATAACCATTTCACGATGACCTGCGAGCAACAGGCAAGCTAACGCAGTTTGCCAACTGACCTTCTTCTTAACTAAAAACGGTAGCTGAACCTTGTGAGCAATTGATGCATTTATTAGTGATGCACTCATTGGAAAGGGTCACTACCGTTTTTTGTTCTCACCTATAAATTCAATGAGATGGTTTCACGACTGCGTTCTAGCAAGCGTTGTTGATACTGCTTAGGTGTTAATCCACGCTGTCGTTGAAATGCCTTAGTGAAGCTCTGTGGATGGCTATAACCCAGCAGCTGGCTTATTTCGTCTATCGGCTTGTCTGCTTGCATGTACTGAATGGCAAGGTTACAAATTACGTACTGGGTTATATTGCTAAACGTCCAACCAAAATGGTGGAGGCGGCGCTGTAGTTGTTGCTTGGAGAAGCCCAGCTTTTCCGCCACGAACTCTATGTTAGGTACACCATAACGGCGTGAGTAATTCACTAACTCGAACATGACCTTAGCGCTATCGTTGGGTTGCGGTATGTTGAGCATATCATCCAGTTGTAAGTTAGAAACCACCATAGGGCGACTGATCGAAAAAGCACGTTCACTGCCATGGCGAAGAATAGAGAGATCAATCCACACCTTGGTCATTGGCGCATTCCATTCAATCGCACAGCCAAACCACTTTTCTGCTTGTTGGCGATCTGCCAGATTGTTTCCAGTAAGCGCACTGCTGATCTGCACTTTAAGTGGGCTATAGTCATTCCCCATATAATGGCGTAGCGCTTTGATCATCATTGTTGCCACCCGCAAACTGTCTAAGCAGCGAGCTTGTTGACGAGCGTGCGGGGAATCATAACTCCACTTCATGATCTTGCCCGATTGTTCACCGTGATAAGTCGCCCCTGAATGAAGACACGATACGCCGTAGTTGAACCGCCTGACGGCGAGTGCTAAATCAGGGCTAGATAAATACCATTCTCCTAAACTTCCCATCTGACTAAAGCAGAGATCTGGCGCAATCTTTAGCATATAGGCGGGATCACCACTGAGTGCCGCAATTTTTTCTAGCCATGTCATGAAGTCATTGAACGGAACTAAGGCCATCGGTTCGTTCATTAAGCTATCTGGAACACCTATCTGCTGAGTCGTAATGCCGTAATGTTTTCTTACCGCATTCAAGACAATTTGTAAGTAAGTGATACGAATAAAGCTCAAATCAAACATGTTAATTTGTCCTGCCAGCTGCTTTGGGTGGAATGATTGTATCGTAATTACGCACTATTTAATTCGATCTACCCTAAATTAAGGCAAGGCTCACATTTTAGATGACACTCCCTGCAACAAAAAAATAAACCGATAAATCGGAGAATGTTAATGAGCCTTTTTAGTATGCCTTTTGTAGATAGTGGGGTGGATACCGCACTACATGTTATAGCTAGCGTGGTCATGGTTGGCACGATTGCTGCCGCGGCCTTTGGATTTTGGCGACTTCATGAATTACCGATTCAGAAAGCGCACAGTAAAGATCATCATCAACTTGGACTCATCACCGCCCTTACTTGGATTGGCTTTGTTTGGCATTGGGTATGGGTAATTGCCGTTGTAATTGCTTTTGTTGATGGTGAACAAGCACTTCGTCGTATTCGTGATATTTGGAAAGGGGACGCGCCATCACAGCAGCCTGCTGCATCAATGGAAAAGGTAGAAGCTGTGATCTCGACACCAAAGCAGGAGACTGAGCATGCTTGAGGGGTTAGCGGTTTGGGCACTGTTTATTTACCTTCTAAGAATGGTGGGTATGCCTTGGAATAAATTCACTAAGAGTTTTGCGTACTTAGGGGGTTCTGGCTGGTTGCTGTTTGTATGGGTTGGTTTGATAACTTTTGCGCCAATGGATTTATCTGGTGGTTCATTAGTGCAGTCTCCCCATGTGCAGCTACGTCCATCCACGACTCAAATTAAAGGTAAGGTTACAGCAATACATGTTCGTCCAAACCAACAAGTGGAACAAGGACAACTGATTTATGAGATTGATGACGAACCTTTCTCGATCGCCCTTAATGTGGCGCAAGCTAAGTTAGATTCGGCGCATGTGGCGTTGGATATGGCTAAAGAAGATATCAACATTAATAAAGCGAATTTTGCCGCCGCAGAAAAAGACATCGAAATCGCACAGAATAAGCTAGTGGCTGCCCAGCAAGATCTGAAATGGAAGCAAAAAACGCTTAGTCGTTACCAAGAACAGAATCGCGTAGTGAAGCACACTATTACGGAAAGCATGATGGATGAGCAGAACACCGCAGTTGAGGTGGCAAAAGCTCAGAAAATAACGGTAGAAAGCCAGTTAGAAAAGGCCAAGTTAGCGGTTAATAAAGCACGCTTAGCCATTGAAAAATCGAAGTTAACAGTGAATAGCCGTGAAGTAGATGTGACATCGCAGCAAGAGAACGTAGCTCAAGCGCGATGGAACCTTGAACAGACCAAAGTGTATGCGCCAACCGATGGTTATTTAACGAACTTTATTATGCGTGAAGGGCAGTATGTTGGCTTGATGCCGCGCATTCAGATGTATACCAACGAGAAGTATGTGCTGATGCGGGTGAACCATCAGGCTATTCGTAACGTAAAAGTGGGACAGCGCGCAGAGTTTGCATCCGCTGTTTACCCTGGAAAAATCTTTAACGCGGAAGTCGAAGGGATCATTGAGGCGACAGGTGAATCACAAGGTAGCCTTCTAGCTCGAGACGATAATGTTCGTCAGGTGACAGGGTTGAACGTCGCGAATAAGCATCACTTTGTACGCCTGAAGTTGGATGAACCACAAGGGTACGACATGCCAGTAGGCTCTGTTGGTTTGGCTTGGATAAGCGCAGAGAAACCGATTCCTTTCATGGGTTTCTTGGATGTTATTCGCGGCATCATTATCCGAATGAAAGCGCAGATCTACTTTGTATGGGCAATGTAATGACAAGGTAACGAGCATGGGCTGCCTGATAAATAAAATAAGATGATAAACAGGCTTCCATATCAATCTAACTAAGTAGCTGTTCGTTCTTGTTGGTTAAGAACGCTGAAACGAAGAGTAAACCAATGGCGATGCTTGGTCGCCACTTTTTCTACAGAAACCACTTTGCTGTAGTTCGGCTGTAACCCTTTTAAGGCTGGGGTTACAGCTTTTTTTTTGCCTACTTTTTGGGTGCTATCCAACTTTATTTTGTTGTTAGATTATTGCTATTTGTTTTTGATGTTTTTTTAATGCGAGTGGCTAGTTTAGTTATTTGCAATGAACGTAATTGGCGTAGGGCTGGCTTTTCCAGTAAGTGGTAACTGGCGGTTGAAATAGTAAGTAACACGACAGTATACAGGGCTAAGGCCAACGCGAACGCACCAAGGCCGCTTTGTTGATACCACCATAAGGTGAATTCAGGGGCGAGTTGGTTAATTACTTCGACACCAATTAGGAGCAAGACTGAATGCCAAAGGTAGACAGAATAAGAAATATCGCCGAGATACTGGGTTAACTTATTATCGAATAAACGCATAAAGAGTGATGTGTTTTGGGTGTGGTTTGCTCCACAGAAAACCAATAGTGCGAAGAGTAGGTAAACACTCAAAATTTGTCCTGTTCCGAGTTTATGGTGCAAGAGCAACACCAAACTAATAACCAGAGCGAAAAGAACCCAGTCATTGCTGATAAAGCGTTTTATGTTATGGGGTATACGAATAAGGCACATCCACGCCCCAAGTGAAAAACCACATAATCCACGTAAAAATGCGGGGATGCCAGACGTTAAATCGATGGTACCTGTGGTTGAAATAAGGCCATAGAGTAGAAAGAAGACCAAAATAGGTAACCAGCTACTGCGCTTAGCGTTAAAAGACAGCAGTGCTAAAATAATCGGAAACATCATATAGCAGAGCCACTCGACACTTAATGACCAGCCTGGGAAGTTCCAGCTAAGAGCTTGGCTTGTGAGAGATTGTAATAAGAAGAGGTTAGCAAATAGGGTATCACTGGTGTTGAAGGGGCCTTGAAAAGCAGGAATGCCAGCTAGTCCCCAGCTATTAAGTAACTCCCCACCGTAAAATCCAATGCCGTAGACGTGTTTAATGCTTTCCCAACCAAGCAAAAATAATAGGGTCATGAGAAAAAGTGGATAGATACGGCTAAATCTTAGCCACATAAAATGCCGCCATTTCGCCATCGTACAGCCTTGTTGAAAGCTGTTACGGTAGACATGCATCATGACAAACCCGCTGAGAATGAAGAATATATCAACCCAGAGATAGCCATTTTCAAGCAGCTGGCTGGTGTTGGCGATATTTTCTTTCCATTGAGGAAAAAGCACTAAGCGGGTATGGAATAAGGCAACAAAAAACGCGGCGAAACCGCGAATTGAAGTAAGCAGAGGTAAGTGACCTTGCATGTAGATCGTCCTTAATCAGATACGTAAGTTGAGACAATAGAGATAGGGCTATTTAGCCAAACCATAGCACTGTTATTACGCTCCTAATGTGGCTTATCTATGCAAATTAACGTTAGTTTTGGTATTTGCGAATGAGGTATAAATTTAGATTAATTTTGCCTAAAAGAAAGGTTAAGAATACTTAATGAACTTGTATTACTGCGGTGTTCGATCTGAGGGTGATAATAATAACGAGAGTTGAGTCTGGCGAAGGTTAATCTTGGCGAAGTTTATTCGCGAGCGATATGGGTGTTGGGTAATGCTTTACAACCCAATAGGTCGAAATAACGAAAGTGCTAAGCGTCGTGCTTTGAATAAACATCATTCCACTTGAGCTGAGTAAGCCGTTATTGATAGCGGAATAGGCGAGTAAGAGTGAGAACTCACTGGCTTGACTGAGTCGCGCGCTGAGCTCGTTTCGCATGGTCGATTTTTCATTGGCAAAACCTAGAGCCTGTTTGAAGCCCCATCGTTTTAATACTATCAATATAGCCCCAAACCCAATGCCGTAAAGGGTGTAAACATGCCCTGTTAAAAGCTGCATTTTTGCGCCAATAGCAAAGAAAAACAGAATTAAGAAAAACTCTCGTAATGGTTTTAAGTGTTGGGCGATGGCCTGAGACACTTTACTAACTGCGATGGATAACCCCGCGATAAAGGCACCACTTTCATAAGAAAGATCAACTTGATGGCCGATTTCAGCCCATAATAAGCACCAAGCAAGTGTGGTGATGAAACTGTACTCTTGGATGACATCAAACTTTCGAAAGAGCGGCAGTATTACATATTTTACGCCAGCAAAAGCCAGCACGCACAGTGCCACCGCTTTAGTGATAAGTAGTACAAAAGCCGCAATCAAGGTCTGATCACTGTTCATATTAAGCAGTAAAATCACTGTAATAGCCAGTATGTCTTGCACTAACAAGATACTGGTCATCACTTCCCCCATCCGCTGGTGGTGAAGTGTGGTGGTGGGGATAAGCTTTAACCCTATAACGGTACTCGAAAACATTAAAGCCGCCGCGGCGACTAGTGCATCCATGAGTGCAAGCTGAATGGTCAGTGCGAATACAAAGGTGCAGCCAAAAAAGAAGCCGCTGGTGCCTAAGGTGACTAGGGCACTTTCCTTAAACAAGGTAAGCAATTTACGTGGTTGCAGGTTTAAACCTAGCAAGAACAGCAATAAAATTACGCCAAGATGCCCGATTTGACTGATGTTTTCTGCATTTTTCACCCATCCGAAGCCATCAGGTCCAATAACAATACCGGCAGCAATATAAGCCAAAATAATGGGCTGACGTGCATATAAAAATAAGGTACCTAGTACGGCAGAGCTGATCACTATGGTGCAAAGCTCAAAGATGATGAGTGCAATATCAGACGGCATGATGGGTTAAGTAACACATTTTTCATGAGCACTATGGGTGCAGGCTGAGTGGTGCGAGGCCGCCGTGTCGGTGAGTATTACAGCTTGAAGTGATGTCGTCATGGTCATATTTCCCCATGTATTGGGCTCTTTAAAGGATAAGACGCTTTCATCATTTCTTCTTGTTTAATCGTTTCTAAAGTTTCTTTTGTCGTGCACGCAGCGTGAATTCAACCCAAATAAACAGCCATTGTTCACAGGATAAGTCCAATTTACGATACGTATTCAGGTATGCATTGAGGGTTATTGTTACGCTGATAATATATTTATTGGGGCTAACTATTAGGAAAAGGATGTTCCAGATTTTAAGCATTATCATTTTGTTCGTAATCAGTGTTTCCTTGGTTGCAAACTATATGGCTTGCAAGGTGTTTTTTGAGTATTGGCAAACTGATGAACGTGCACATTGGCAAACGTGGGGAAAGCCTGAATTTATTGAATTTTATCAAAATCAGCTTGGAGAATTCAGACCAATAGCGGTTGGCTCTGAGTGCGATAGGTTAGAAAATTTAGTCCTTTCCAATAAAGTGAAAAACTTGAAATTAACGTGGCTGATTGTGGTCGCTATGATTTTCTCTGGCTGTGCATTAGTGGGATTTGAAGCTGATTTGCGTCCAGCACAGTCGGCAATAATTCCATTAGAGAACATTAACCTGTGATATCAGTGCACAGCTCGCTTTCTTATGGGTTTTAATATAAATGGCATTGCCGAGTAAATAGGTAATTATGACTATCAATGTAAAGTGGGCAGGTGACTGCCAATTTAAAATAACCACAAGCAGTGGCTTTAACTTCGATGTAGACGCGACGAGTACCGTCGCACCTTGCCCAACAGATATGTTATTGTCAGCCTTGGGTGCATGTAGTGCAACAGATGTGGTGTTACTCCTAAAGGAGAAAGGATTTAGCGTAAAAACGCTCGATAACAATCTGACATACACACTCACCGAGAGTGAGCCTCGATTATATGAATCGGCCAACCTCCATTTTGTAGTAACTGGCGATGGCATATCGAAAGATGATGTACTTATTGCAGCGCAGGAAGCGGTTTTGAAGCATTGTCATGTTTGTTTAATGTTGCAACCTTCAATCACCATTAGTTGCTCAGCAGAAGTGTTGTAAATTTATTCGCGTTCTCGATGTACATGGTTGCGACGTTATAAAGCGCCTACCGCATCTGCTTGATGTAACCAAATTGATAAGAACGTAGGTAGTAGGCTAGCTGCCAACAAAAAGCCCGAATTTACAGTGTAATTCGGGCTTTTGTTATTTATGTTGACCAATCTAGCTTCGTTTGTTTACGTGCTACTGGTTAGTATTAAGTTGTCGCTGTGGCTTCACGGCGTTTTTTAGCGCCACGCAACATCGCATGTATTAGCTCGTTGGCTTCAAACTTGGTTAATGCTTCATGTGCGCCGACTTGGAGTGCGCGCTCAACACAAATCTCACTTGATAATGAGGTGTGTAAAATCATGTAGGTATGGGCTAAATTCGGGGTGTTTTGCACTTCAAATGCTAATTCGTAACCGTCTAACCCCGGCATCTCTATATCACTGACTAGAATATCAACTGGATGGTTTGCTTGCGCTGATTTTTGCATGATACCGAGTGCATCATTACCGTTGGTTGCTACAAAATACGGAATGTTGATACTGTCGAGCGCATTACAAAGTTGACGGCGGGCAACGCCGGAATCATCCACGAGCAGTATACGCATGGGTTTGAGTTTTTCGCGATCAATATCCGTAAGGGTCGGGTACAAGGTACTTGGATCATTCGGGTTAAGGTGCGATAAAATTAATTCGACATCCAGTAATTGTACAAGATGATCTTCAACCTTAGTGATCCCTGTGACATAGGTATTGTTGCCTAATGTTTCAGGCGGTGGCGCAATCGCTTGCCAATCACATGCTGTGATCTTATCAATACCACGTACTAAGAAACCCACCGTCGTTCGGCTGCAGTCCGTAATGATAATGCTGCAATCCGAGAATTCGTCACGGCTGATTGGACGGTAGCCAATAGCTGAAGGCATGTCGATCAGCGGCATAGTCGTACCACGAATACACACAGCGCCTAGTACATGTTGCTGAGAGTAGGGCATAGAGGTGAAAGAGGTAAAAGGAACAATCTCTTGTACTTTCAGTGTACCCATCGCAAACATCTGTGCTTGCGATAAACGAAAGAGAAGTAATCCCTGTGATTGACTAGCCTTGCTTTTCATTCCTGTGCCTCGAATGCTGAAACGTTCCCAATACCCAATGATAATCTACTTTGCAACGTGTTGTAAGTAGAGGAAAAGTACTAAGTGATTAATCTATTGATATTTTATTACAGCGACCTTCTACTTGTTTTCTAAATATTACAGCTGTAGTGATAAGGCTTTATTTAGCATTGTCTGATTATTCTCCCCCACCTAATTAAATGTTCAGTAGAAAAAGCGCGAATAGGGAATGAAGACACAGGCCTTTAAAAGGAACCGAGTTAGATGATGAAAGCTGTCACATATTTTAAGCGGTTCATAAAGTGACTGGAAATATTAAGCATTAAATCTAAATAAATAACACTTTATGGGTAGCTTTGTTCGGTCAAAAAAATGGCAGCGGTCAACTTACTGACACTTAACATAGTAATATCTCGTTTTTGACAAATGCTTTTCATTTATTTGAAAAACATTGACATGGATCACATGCCAATTGTGAATATTTATCTGACAATATGTGCTTATATGTCTTTTTTGCTTGCTTATGTGAGCTCGTGTGAATATTTAAGGGTGATTCATGTTGAAAAAGTTGGCCTCTATCCGACTAAGCCAAGCCTTAGTGTTAATTTCGGGGATCCCTCTTTTTATCGTCTTGTTGTTGTTAACCAATCAGTATTGGCAAGCACAAGAGAAAAGTAATAATGCTGCGATTACTAGCGAAGCTATTACATTAATTAATTTGTTTGATGATGTTGCGCATAATTTTGCAGTTGAGCGTGGTTTGACGGCAGGCGTAATTGCGGCTAAAGGTCAGGGTTCACAAGTCGAGCAACTCAACCAGCAACGTCGCAAAGCAGATTCCGCAGAGCAGGCTTTACGTCAGTTCCAACCTGAATATTTACCCAAAGAAAGTGTACGTGAAATTAGCCGTGACGTACTGTCTTTACTAAGTAAGAAAAACAATATTCGTAGCCAAGTTGATAATCGGTCTATTGTTGATTCTCCTTTTGCGTTCTATTCCCATTTGAATCAGCTTGCGATAGATAATGTCCGTTTAGTTATTTCTGAAATTGATGATGCCACAATTAAGCGCGATAGCATTGGCTTGTTGTCTTTACTGATCATCAAAGAAGAGGCTGGTAAGGCGCGTGGTGCGTTAAATGGTGTTTTTGCCGCTGGTAAAACAGATGCGCAAGGCTACACCCGAATCAGTAATTATGTTGTGCAAGAAGGCTATGCACTGCGACAAGCGGAACTGCTTTTTACTGGGGAGCTACTTGGTTCACTTAATAGTACAAAAAATGCAGCAGTATGGCGTCAGGTTAATAATATTCAGACCCAATTTTTAGCACAGCAATCTTCGCTGGATAATATTAAAGGTCCACAAGCAACAAGTTGGTTTACATTAGCCACTGATCGTATCGGTATGATCAAATCTATTCGCGATCAAGTTACGACCCAATTAATGCAAGTGTCGGCTGATAATTTACATCAAGCCCAGCAGGCTAAAATGTTAGTCCTTGCTGGCTTACTCTTGATTGTGTTGCCAATAATTTTCATGACGAGTGTTTATATTCGCCTTATGAAGCGCCGAGTTAAAGCGGTGACAGATAAGCTACGCCAAATGACGGATCACAACGATTTGACGATCAGCCTAAGTGATGGCCATCATGATGAAATTGGTGCAATTTGCGGTAGTGTTGATGCGCTTATCCATGACATGGCGAAAATTATTGAAGGGGTCAACACGCTGGCAAATACGACCCAAGCGAGCCTACAGTTGGTGACTCATTCTGCGGAGCAAGCGAGTAATGCGAGTGAGCGAACGCAGCGCCGTTGTGAAAATATCGCAACCGCGATGACAGAAATGGCACAGACAAGCTCACAAGTGGCTAGTACCACGGTTGAAGCACAACAAAGTGCAGATGATGCGCGTCGTCATGCAGAAGCCAGTAACCAGCAAAGTGATTCTTCGTTCAACTCAGTGAATGAGCTAATTGAAGATATCGACAAAACGTATGGTCGTCTGGAATCACTAGAACAGCAGACGCAGAACGTTTCTGTGATCCTTGATACGATCAATGCGATTTCCGAGCAGACGAACTTGTTAGCACTGAACGCCGCAATTGAAGCTGCCCGCGCGGGTGAACAAGGTCGAGGTTTTGCCGTTGTTGCTGATGAAGTACGCACGCTTGCTGGGCGTAGTAAGCAATCGACAGAAGATATTCGCCATTTGCTTGATGAAATTTGTACCAATGCGACTGCATCGTTTGAGAACATGCAGCACAGTAAAGAGTTTAGTTTTAAAACACGTGATGTCGTGAGTGATACCAAACAATCAATCGATAAATTGCATGCTTTAGTGGATGAGATTAGTCATCACAATGCCAATATAGCGCAAGCAACAGAGCAACAGTCTGATACGGCTAAAACGGTTGATGCCGATATTGATGAGCTATTAGAGCTCGCAAATGCGTCAGGTGCACTAGTTGGTGAGATCAATAAAGAAATGCGTGACGTTGAAAGTCAAATGGCTGAGTTACTGGCGAAAACGCAAATGTTTAAGATGGCCTAAACGTTATATTAAATTACGCTATGCATTTAATTAAAATAAAAACGGCCCATTAGTTGGGCCGTTTTTTGTTAGCTATGTGCGAAACAAATGATTAGTGAGTGACGCTCTATTCTGTTATTAGAATTCGTAAGCCACAGATGCTTTCAGGTTTCGACCTGCTTCGTAGCTGGTGTATTTATCTGAACCCCATGAAATACCAAAGCCAGTATGCTCTGCGTATTTTTTGTTGAATAGGTTATCAACCGCTAGGTTCAGTGTTAGGTCTTTCGCGAACGATGGGTTGTATGCAGCCCATAGGTTGTGAGTAGAGAAGCCTTTACGCTCAATTTCTTCTTCTGAGTATTTACCTTTGCGGTCGATGCTTTTGTCTGTGTAGCTGTTGCTTGGTACGTAACGCGCATCCCAGCCGAATACGATATCTTCATCTAGGTGGTATTTAACACCTGCTTTGAAGTTGTGGATCCCTGTTTTATTCATTTGGCTTTCAACGCCTGTTTTCAGGTTAGTTTCTTGGCCTTTTGAGTAAGAGTGGTTTGCGTACAGATCAAAGTCACTCAAGCTGTAAGTAAATACCGTTTCTACACCCCAAACGTGGACATCATTTTGATTGGATAATGTGCTGTTATTTTTAGTTGGGTGGATTTGGTTATCAACATTATAACGGTAGGCTGTGAAACCAATAATAGAGCGATCGCTAGCCAACAAGTTAGTGAGGTTATAATCAAAACCGGCCTCGTAGTTGTGGCCTGTCATTGCTTTGGTTTCAGACTGTTTTACTTTTTCAGCTGGCTTCATCGTTAGTGCTTCTGGTAATGAAGCACCTTTGAAGATGCGACCGTAACCAACACGAAGTTTTAGCTCATCAGTTGCTTGGTATTCACCTTTAAACTTCGGAGACAGTTGACTGAAGTTACCGTCAAATACACCGCCTAGTTGGTGAATGTCGTAACGTAAACCTGTGGTTAAACGGAATTGGCTGAATTCAAACATGTCTTGCACATACAAGCCATGTGCCGTGACTGTACCGCCATCCATTGCGTACTTTTGGGTTTGACCTTTACGCGTACCAGATACGATTTTACCGTCTTCAGCATCAATCCATTGTTTTGCATGGTAGGCTTCATAGCCATAAGTGATCTGGTGATCGCCAATCCAAGATATGTTTCGAATATCACCACCTACAGTGGTTACGTTATATTCACGCTTTGGAATGTCGACTTTGCCGTCTTTAATCCAATCGCCATTCGCATCCTTATCCCACAATACGTCGGTCAATTGATCACGATCCATGTACTGGCGGTTGTAATACAGTTGGGTTTTTAGATTAAGTAAATCACTGCCTGCATCATAGTGGTGCTGGAAGGTGACTGTATCGCGACTGATAGCGTTATATTTGTGTTCATCATCAGCGTATAACGCGCCATTTTTTTCACCAGAGAGTTGACGCTTACCACCGTCACTATAGTGATTCACACTCAATTTGAATTCATTGTTATCATTCGGCATATAAACCAGTTTAGCTAAACCTGATTTCAATTCACCTTGCTTTGAGCTGACTTTGTCGTGATCTGGAATATAAAGGTCGCCATCTTCAGACCAGTGACCAATACCCATGAATTGCCATTGGTCGTTAAGCTTGGTGTAAACAGAAACATTCACCCCTTTACGTTCGTAAGCACTTTGGTAGTTTGTTTTTACACGCGCACCAAAACGCTCACCTTCTTTAAGTAAGTCATCTGGGTCTTTCGTTTCATAACTAAACGAGCCGTTAATCACACCTGCACCACTTAATGCTGAGTTTGCACCCAGTTCAATTTCGGCGACTTTTAAAAGTGCTGGATCAATAGTTTGATCGCCTGAGTGGTGGAACAATTGGCCTTCTTGGCGTGCACCATCAATGGTAACAACGGCATATTTGTCTTCCATACCACGGATAAATACTTTGCGAGAATAGCGGGCATTGCCATCGACTGTCACGCTTGGCATGGTATTTAAAATATCTTTAATATCAGACGCTTGCTTTTGTTCGAGCGTTTCAGAATCGATGGAGGTTTGGATATGAGTGTCAAGGGCTGAGCCAGTAACAACGATGGTCTCTTCTTTTTGTGTATCTGCAGCAATCGCTGCGGTTGAGGCTAATGTGGCTGCAATGGCCACTGAAAGTAATTTTAGTTTCATAGTTATATTTGTAATGGCTGTCCGTAAGTGAGAGCGCATTCTTACATGCAGTGAGTTGATAATCGTTATCATTTACTTTATTTACATTCAGATACATTTGGCGTCAAAAAGGATTATAAACGTACTTCAACAAGACAACTTATTGAAATAGAATACGTATTTCAATAATATTGCATTTTAAATGCCACTTAATGATTCGGACATGACATTGTTAGTTTCAAGGAGAAGAGATGAGTTTTAAATCGGTTTATTTTTACTTTCTGGGTTTTGCATTAGTACTTTCTATGGCTGTGCCATTTGCTATTTTTGCGTAGTTTTATCTTTAGCTAGTTACTTTAAGAAAAGGTCGCGTTGCGGCCTTTTTTGAACTCGGGGGCAAGAAAATGCTTTTATTCATTTAAATGAAAAACTATGAAGGGCTAGGTCACGTTTTGTACGACTTTTGTGAGGCTGCTTTAAACTTTGGAAAATAATACCATTGAGGTATTTTTAAAATATTCATCAATATTACTGTATTATCCGCTCGCTATATATATTACCCGCTTCTGCTTAATATTCTTTCGAATATTAACGCATTAATAAATTCACTCCTTTTATGGGTATTGATTCAGTCATATCTACCGTGAGTGTATTCACATAATTGATGGCATTCTTACTTTAGGATTATTTCGCACTAAACACCACGTGTAGATACGATCATAAAGACAATAAGGAAAATAGTCATGAAAAAGAGATACCATCGTATATCGGTAATTGCGGCTTCAATTGTTGCTTCATTTGCACTTGCCGGTTGTAACGATGATTCATCAAGTACCAATACGGATAGCAAAGACTCTAAAGTTGCTATGCATGCGGTTTTTGATGATTATCAATCAGATATGAAAGAATTAGATGGCTCGGCTCTTGGTCAGGTCACTGATGAAATGGCAGCATCTCGACAAGTGCTAGATAAGAAATACTTGGCTGAATTAGAGAAAGTAGATCGTAATCAGTTGTCGGATGAAGATAAAATTTATTATGACACCTTTAAGTTTGATCGTGATTTAGCTATTCGTGGCGGTGACTTACCTAATCAACGTTTTGGTACTTTTGATATTCCAAGTACTCACTTTTATAACTATATAGAAAGTAATGCAGAATACGCAGGAAAAGAATTAAAGACAGTTAAAGAGTATCAAGATCACTTGGCGGTTGTGCAAGATTATACAAGATGGGTTACCAACCTTCATGACCAATATATTCAAGGTCAGGTTGAGAACACACAATTACCGAAAGTATTGATTGACCGTTATGTAGCGAGTTCTGCTGAGTTAATTAAAGACACCGATGACGCTATGTTGAAAGTGGGTTTAACCCATTTAAAAACATTGGCAGGTGATGATGATAAATTATTAGTTCTACAATATGAACGAGCTGTTGATGAAGCGCTGGCTGCAAGTAAGGCTATTGTTACTTACTTAGCTGGTGATTATAAAACAGCGGCACGTGGTACTGCGGGCGATATTACGGATAAAAACATTGGTTGGGGTGACTTACCGAACGGTAAAGTGTGGTACCAATGGCAACTTGATCGCAACAGTACTACAGGTAAATCAGCCGATGAGCTAAATAAACTGGGTGAAGATTTGGTGGCTGATGCGAAAGCTGAAATGGAGCGTGTAGCCCGTTTTATTGCAGATAAGCACAGTACAGATACGCTTACGGCTAAGTGGCTTGATGATAAAGGCGCAGAACAAACAGCAAGCTATAAAGTCATTAATGCAGACAAAACGGTTAACTTGTCTAACTTCTTCGATTACTTAAATTCAGAAGCCTTCTTCTACGGCCGTGACGGACGAACAATTAGCGGTACTGAATATGCTAAAGCGTGTGAAGTTGCTTCATCTAAGACTGCTTGTGAAGCAGCCTTAACCGATTACTATAAATTTAAAAATGACGCTAATGATGTTGTCGCTAAATACTTCAAAGCAATTAAAACAGATTATAAAATTGTACCGATTGCTGCCGAACGTGAGCTTTATGATGGCGTAGCTTCTTACAGTGGTAGTTCAACATCGTTTAACTTAAACACTAACCCTAAATACAGCCTACAAAAATGGAATGTCTCTACCTTACTTCTTCATGAAGCAGCACCAGGTCACCACTTCCAAAATGCGTACTCGTTAGAATATCCACCTGCAGACAAACCTGAATATATTAAAGGTGTTTGGTACACCGCTTACGCAGAAGGTTGGGCGTTATACACCGAATGGCTTGGTCTAGAAATGGGCATTTACGGTGAGCTAAATGCTAACGGTAAACCGACATTTAAAGATGGCACGGGTATGTGTAAGACAACAGGTGTTGATTACACTAGTTTCCAAGGTGGTATTTATGCTGATGCGGAAGAGTGTAATGCGATTCAGTACTTCGGTAGCTTGAATGAAGCGCAATTACGAAATATGCGTTTGGCTGTGGACACTGGTATTCACGCTAAAGGCTGGAGTATTCAAGATGCGCGTAATTACATGGATGCAAACTCGGCGCTTGGTGATGGTGATATTGCATCTGAAAGTTTCCGTTATGCAGCTTATGTTGGCCAAGCGGTATCTTATAAATCAGGCTATTTAGTAATTAAAGAAATGCTTGAAAAAGCACAATCTGAGTTGGGCAGCAACTTTAGCTGGATTGAATTCCATGACCAACTATTGAAATACGGTGATCAGCCAATGGAAGTGGTTGAAACCAGTATTACCAATTGGATTGCGAGCAAAAAATAACCTGAGTCACACTTTGTAATTAAATAAGAGGCTGCTAAATGCAGCCTCTTTTTTTTGTATTGTACCGTCCTAAATATGGTTGACACATTTCCAACATGAAATTGGAGAGTGTCATGAAAACAACAAGTAGACGTACTCAACGAGATTATTCTCTTGCCTTTAAATTGGCAGTCGTAAGCCAAGTTGAAAAAGGCGAAATGACTTATAAGCAAGCTCAAGAGCGTTATGGGATCCAAGGTCGCTCTACCGTTTTAGTTTGGCTTCGCAAACATGGTCAACTAGATTGGTCTAAAGGAATAGAACAATCGAGAGCGTTAGGAGCGACTATGTCAAACCCTTCCTCAACTCAAACCCCAGAGCAACGAATCAAAGAACTCGAGCAGCAATTGGAAGAGACTCAGCTCAAAGCTGAGTTCTTTGAAGCGGTAGTAAAAGTCATGGATCGAGATTTCGGTGTCCGAATCTCAAAGAAGCGCAAGGCCGAGTTATTAAGGAAAAAACGGTCAGAAAGTTGACCGTCACTAAAGCTTGTCACTTCATAGGTATTACACGACAAGCTTTCTACAAGCGCTGTGTTGCAGAAATTCATCAAACAAAGAAAGATGAATCAGTACTCGGTTTTGTGAAGGAGCAAAGGATGATGCACCCTCGTATAGGGACTCGTAAGATCAAGTATTTACTTGCTCAGAACGATATTGAAATCGGGCGAGACCGCTTATTCTCTCTGTTGAGAATGAATCGATTATTAGTGCAAAATCGAAGGGCTTATCATCGAACCACAAACAGTAATCATCGCTTTTACTGCCATCCAAATCGAATCAAAGAAGGCTTAATACCGGAAAGACCAGAGCAATTATGGGTTGCCGATATTACTTATCTAGCAACGCGACGTGGTAGTACTTATCTCAGTTTAGTGACGGACGCTTACTCAAGAAAAATCGTGGGCTATCACATAGGTGATGATATGAAAGCTCGCACGGTCAAGCAGGCCTTTTTAAACGCGTTGAAAGAGCGGAAGAATACAGGTGAGCTTGTTCATCACTCAGATCGAGGTGTTCAGTACTGCTCTGTTGAATACCAAGAGTTGCATCGACAGTATGATGTATCTTGCTCAATGACTGATGGCTATGACTGTTATCAGAATGCGTTGGCAGAGAGGATCAACGGAATACTGAAGATGGAGTATCTGTTGAATAAGCCGAATGATTTAGATGAAGCAAAGAAAATGGTCGCCGAATCAGTAAAAATCTATAATGAATATAGGCCTCACACAGCTCTAAAATACAAAACGCCCGATGAAATACATCGAGCGTTTTAGTCAATCAAGTGTCAACCCATATCAGGACGGGTCATATTAATAGTCATGGCAGAGCAGAACGCTAATCTGCGGCAATAAACATGAGCCTCGCAACATTTTGTACGGTGAGGTGATTTTTGGTGTACCCCTACAAAGGGTGAGTGCCTGCCCATAAAAAGTAATAAAACGCTGCTGTTTTAAAGAAGATTGCACATATCACAGTTTGCATGACACGAAATTTCATATCTTTGTCCAAAATCCAATAACAAGGGAATGAAACGTGAAATTTACTCTGTCTAAAACGGCACAAATTATAATCCCATTACTCTACGCAACAGCACTAACGGGATGTAATAGCAGTGATGATAATAACAGTGGTAACAAGGACAGTTATTTTGATACCACTAATCCGCCACAAATAAATATCGTAATTCCTGAAACATCAGGCCCTATCGCGAAACTAAAAGCCACAGGTAAAGTGGATGAGCCTGCTAAAGCGGGTAATGGTGAGGCTGTTTTATATTTAGTTGAAAAAGCCCCTGAAGGAGCATCAGCTAAGACTTCGTCGAAAGATTATAGTGATTACAACTTATACATTTGGAATGATGATACGTGTAAACGAGCGGGTAAAACCTTAATTGATCATGACTGGAGTAAAGTCGTCAATACGCCGACAGGTTCTGATAGTAACGGCCCGTACTGGAAGTTACCACTGCAAAACGCTTCGCCAAACTGTATGAACATCATAGTAAGAAAAGGGACAGATAAACTTTCCGAAAATGTGAAGTTTGATTTTGACACTATTACCGATCGTACTGGTTCATTAACCCCTGGTGTGACCGAACCTTATGATAGCCGCGAAGAAGCCTTCTTGTCGTTGGCGGGTGTTGCCAATGCTGAAGCGCACCTAGTGGATGCACATACTTTAGTGTGGGACGGTGCGACAGGGGCAAAAGATGTGCGCTTGTATCTATCGCTCGCATCAGATGTGGAACCTAAAGGTGATAATTACCAGTTTACTAACCAATATATTGAATTATCTGCAGGTACACTTTCAGTTGAAGCGTCAAGAAAATACCCGCAGTTTGCGAACAAAACGGCTTACAGCATAGATCCTAAAATCAATATGCGTCCGATTGTGAAAGCTGAATTAGTGGCTATTGCAGTTGATGACAAAGGCGATGTGCTTGCTGCAACTAAAGTACAGTCGGCGGGCAGTTTAGATAATCTGTTTGCAGATAAAGCAAAAGATATCGAACTTGGCGCAATTACAGACGGTATTAACACCAGTTTCCGATTATGGGCACCATCGGCACAAAACGTGGTTGCTGTACTGTTTAATCAAGACAAAAAAGAACTGGGCCGATTACAAATGGCTTATCAGGCTGAGTCTGGTGTATGGTCGGTGAATACCAATCAAGCACCGAGCGGTACTTACTATCGTTACCTAGTGAATGTTGTCCATCCAGTTTCAAGTAAGGTGGAAAGCTATCAGGTGACTGACCCGTATGCATTGAGTTTATCTCGCAACTCTGAATACAGCCAAGTCGTTAATTTGAATGATCCCGCATTAAAACCTGCTGGTTGGGACAGCTTAAAAGCGCCTATTGCTCAAGACAATCCTGCGAAGTTCGTGATTTATGAGTCACATGTCCGCGATTTTTCTGCTCTAGATGAATCCGTACCTGCCGAAGACCGCGGTAAATTCACCGCATTTACCGATGATGATAGTGCACCTGTACAACATCTAAAATCGCTCAGCGAAAGTGGTGTGACTCACTTACATTTATTGCCTATTTTTGATATTGCGACCATCGAAGAAGATCCGTCAAAAGTTGCGAATATCGATGAGTCTTTCAGTAAGTTATGTAACGTCAATAAAGCGATTACTACGTCGCGCTTTAGCAACTATTGCATGTCTGGTTTGACGATTGCTGAAGTACTTGAAATCGAGCGCGATAACGATACACCCGCCAATCCAGTTGTTCAGGAGTTGAACCGTTATGTTTCTTCTACTGATGGATTCAACTGGGGATATGACCCATTCCATTACACAGTGCCTGAAGGTTCGTACTCGACTAATCCAGAGGGAACACAACGGATTCTTGAAACCCGTGAAATGATCCAATCGATTAAAGAAAATATTGGAATGAACGTGGTGATGGATGTGGTGTATAACCATACGAATGCCGCTGGCCCTACGGCTGACACATCGGTATTGGATAAGATTGTACCTTGGTACTACAACCGTTTAGACCCAGTAACAGGGCAGGTGAAAAATTCCACCTGTTGTTCTAATACGGCTCCTGAAAATGCCATGATGGCCAAGTTAATTAAAGATTCGCTGGTGGTTTGGGCGCGTGATTACAAGATTGATTCATTCCGCTTTGACTTAATGGGTCATCACCCGTTAGCACAAATCGAAGAGTCGCTTGAAGCGGTAAAACGTGTTGACCCAAATACTTACTTCTATGGTGAAGGCTGGAACTTTGGTGAAGTAGAAAACGACAAGTTGTTTGTGCAAGCGACGCAAAAACACTTAGGTGGAACCGGTATTGGTAGCTTCTCGGATCGCCTACGTGATGCCGTTCGTGGTGGTGGCCCATTTGATAGTGGTGATGCGCTGCGAACTAATAAAGGGTTTGGTAATGGTGTGAACGACCAAACTGATGCTGATGTTGTTAAATCACGCCTTCATCTAGCGGATTTGACGCGTTTAGGTATGGCTGGGAATATCAAAACATTCACGTTTATTGATGCTACCGGCAAGGCAATCACGGGTAAGCAGCTGGATTATAACGGTCAAGCTGCAGGCTATGCCGATGATCCTACAGAGGTGCAGAATTACGTGTCGAAACACGATAACCAAACGTTGTGGGATAACACCCAGTATAAAGCGCCAGATGCAACATCGATTGATACACGTGTACGTATGCAAGCCGTGTCGTTAGCAACCGCAATGTTAGGTCAAGGCGTGCCATTTACTCATATGGGTTCGGATTTATTGCGTTCTAAATCAATGCAGCGAGATTCTTACGATTCTGGTGATTGGTATAACCATGTTGATTTTACTTACCAAGGTAATAATTGGAACAAGGGCTTACCGCGTAAAGATAAAGATAGTGATAACTACGATGCAATCAATGACGTTATTACTCGCAGCGGTTTGGATGCACAGCCTGCACCTGAAAACATTCAAGATATGGCGGTGTACTACAAAGAAATGGCAGCACTACGTAAAGCTTACCCATTACTGACTTTAGGTAAAGGCAGTGAAGTGAACAAACGTATCGATTTTCACAATACAGGACCAAAACAACAGCCAGGTTTAATTGTGATGAGCATCGATAACGGTATTGGTGCGGGTGTCGATATTGATCCTAAGAAAGACGCTTTAGTCGTGGCGATTAATGCGTCAAGTACTTCTAAAACCTTTACCCTCAAAGGGGTTAAAGGGCTACAAGTGAGTGCACTACACCATTCTGATTTAGCCAAAGGTGCCAAAGCAGACGGTGAAGTGTTAACGATCCCTGCGTGGACGCCAGTGGTATTTGTCATGCCTCGCGCAGCGCAACGCGGAACGGGTATCCCTGTTATTGGTAAATAAGTTCTAGCAATATTTACGATAACATTTAAGAAGAAAGCGCCTGTTAGCAATGAGAGCGCCTATCAGCAATGATAGGCGCTTTTTATTTAACTATTCGTTATCTCTACGAATGAGCTTAGAGGTTATTACTTCATCGTCGCTACTTTCTTTTGTAGCTCATCAAGTTGATTCATTTTGGCTTTAAGACCTAGCGATTGGTAGTTAATGCTAGCTGGGTTCATGATCGCACCTTGCTGCATTGGGTAATCTGGTAATGTTTGGAAGAACTCACCTAGCACGTCTTGAATTGGTACGAATAACCACATGTTATCTGCCATCCAACGTAGGTACATGCCTGATTCGTGTGGTGCTTTTTCAAATGGGTCTGCACGTAGGTGGATGATCTTCGGCCAGTTTGGTGAGAAACGTACGGCGTCAGTAATGTTACCTTCAAGCGTTGCGAAGTGCAGTTTCCAGTCATTCCAGCGCACGGCATTTAATTCGCCATTCGCTGTAAAGTAGAGTAGTGAATCACGTGGGCCTTTTTCTTCTTTACCTTGGAAGTAAGGTTTAAAGTTGTAGCCATCAATGTGTACTTTCCACTCTTTACCATTGGCTTTATAGCCTTTCGCAAGTTTCTCTTTCACATCGTCAACGCCAGCGGCAGCAAGCAAGGTTGGTAGCCAATCTTGGTGCGCCATCATCTCGTTGATTTTAGTGCCCGGTTCAATGACGCCAGGCCAGCGAACAAGCTGAGGAACACGCATCCCGCCTTCCCATGTTGTGCCTTTTTCACCGTGGAATGGTGTCGCACCGCCGTCAGGCCAAGATACGGTTTCAGCACCGTTATCGGTTGAGTAAATAACTATGGTGTTATCGGCTACGCCAAGATCATCAAGTTTGTCTAATAAGATGCCGACTTGGTCATCGTGCTCTAACATGCCATCGGCATAGATGCTGATACCTGATTTGCCTTGGTACTTCTCTTGAAGGCGCGTCCAAACGTGCATACGTGTGGTGTTGTGCCAAATGAAGAAAGGTTTGTCGGCTTTCACCGCTTTTTCCATAAATGCCAGTGACGTTTCTAGGAACTCTTCATCAGCATGCTCCATGCGCTTGCGCGTCATTGGGCCTGTGTCTTCAATCTTGCCGTCAGCGAAAGACTTGATAACGCCACGTGGGCCATAGTTCTTGCGGAACTCTGGATCTTTCGGGTAGTAGTAAGTTTCAGGCTCTTCTTCTGCGTTTAAGTGGTAAAGGTTACCAAAGAATTCATCAAAACCGTGGTTAGTGGGTAGGTGTTTATCTTGGTCACCAAGGTGGTTTTTACCAAATTGCGCCGTCATGTAACCTTGGTCTTTCAAAAGGTCGGCAATGGTTGGGGCCCAGTCAGGAATGCCCTGATCTGAACCTGGCATACCAATAGTTAACAAGCCGGTACGAAACGGTTCTTGGCCGGTTATGAACGCGGCACGCCCCGCAGTACAAGATTGCTGACCATAGTGATCAGTGAATAGTGCACCTTCATTCGCGATACGGTCGATGTTGGGGGTTTCGTACCCCATCATGCCTTGGTTGTAAGCACTGATGTTCCAGTAACCGACATCATCGCCGAAGATAGCAAGGATGTTTGGCTGATCTGCCGCAACTGCTGCGCCAGACGTTGCCAGCACACCAATACTGACGGCCAGTTTGCTCATTTGGTAAGCCATAAAAACTCCAAATTAGTTAAGAGTTGAAAGTGAAGCACAAGTAAGCGCCTGTGCTGTCGTTGGCTAATAAGTTAATGATGTAATTGAAAATTGTCGCTTTATAGTGGTTATAAACAATAGTTATAGTGACTTGTTAACTCGCTGTATTCATTGGTTTTACCATTGAATTCTATCAAGAGTGCTTTCGAGTAAAGCGAGATTTAGATCACGCATGCCTATTTCGAATACCTTCTAAAAATAAAGAATCCATTCCTTGTTAATACCTTGCTGCGGTTTATTTGCTTGTGAGAGTGATCTGGTTTTTAGTGAAGCGGGTAGAAGCATAGATATGCGTCTTCTGTGCATGAAGTGATTCGCAATTGTTTATTTTGTGAACTATATCTTTTTGTGCAGGAAGCTTATTTCTATTGGAGATAGAGGTTTATATGACAGCGAAATATGGCGTTAAACGCCGATTAGCGATTCTTGCCGCCGCTTGGATTGGCGCGACAAGTAGCAGCATCGCAGCAGAAAAACCGAACATATTGGTTATTTGGGGGGACGATATTGGGCAAACCAATATTAGTGCTTACACCTTTGGCTTAGTTGGATACAAAACACCGAATATCGACAGTATTGCCAAAGAAGGCATGATGTTTACGGATTACTATGGTGAACAATCTTGCACCGCGGGTCGTTCTACTTTCATCACGGGTCAATCGGTACTGCGAACAGGTTTAAGTAAAGTGGGGTTACCTGGCGCGGATTTAGGCTTACAAGCAGAAGACGCTACCATCGCGGAAATGCTGAAACCCCTTGGCTACATGACAGGGCAGTTCGGTAAAAACCACCTAGGTGACAAAGACGAACATCTTCCATCGAACCACGGCTTCGACGAATTTTTTGGCAACCTTTATCATTTGAACGCCGAGGAAGAACCTGAGAATGTTGATTACCCGAAAGACCCTGAATTTCGTAAAAAATTCGGCCCTCGTGGGGTAATTAAATCTTATGCAGATGGCAAAATCGAAGATACGGGCCCATTAACACGTAAGCGGATGGAAACGGTCGATGATGAAACCCTTGATGCCGCATTAGACTTCATGGATCGCGCAGTTAAAGCTGAAAAACCTTTCTTTGTTTGGTGGAATGCGACTCGAATGCATTTCCGTACGCATGTGAAAGCTGAAAACTCAGGGAAAACAGGGATCAGTTTTTATGCAGACGGTATGGTTGAGCATGATAATCATGTGGGGGTACTACTGAAAAAAGTTGATGACTTGGGCATCAAAGATAGCACCATCGTTTTTTACTCGACGGATAACGGCCCACATATGAATTCATGGCCTGATGCAGGCTTGACGCCATTCCGTGGTGAGAAAAATACCAACTGGGAAGGGGCATATCGCGTACCTGCTATGGTACGTTGGCCGGGTAAGATCGAACCAGGATCTGTCTCTAATGAAATCATGCACCACATGGACTGGATGCCAACATTAGTGGCAGCCGCAGGTGATGACAAAATTAAAGAAAAACTGCTAGACGGTTACAGCGCGGGTGATAAGAAATTCAAAGTGCACCTTGATGGCTATAACTTCCTGCCTTACCTAACGGGTACCGAAGAAAAAGGGCCGCGTGAAGAGATTTTCTACTTCACCGATGATGGCGATTTGAGTTCACTGCGTTACCACAATTGGAAAATTGTATTCCTAGAGCAGCGCGCGAAAGGGACCTTACGTATTTGGGCTGAACCCTTCACCCCATTGCGTGTACCTAAGATCTTCAACTTGCGTATGGACCCATACGAAATCGCTGATGTGACTTCTAATACTTACTATGATTGGATGTTAGATCGCGCGTACATGCTAGTGCCAGCGCAAGCATATGTTGGTAAATTTTTGGAAACCTTCCAAGAGTTCCCTCCAAGACAAGAAGCGGCCAGTTTCTCGCTTGATCAAGTGATGGAGAAACTGAAAGAAAATCCGAATAAGTAATTTTTATCGCAATAGCAAGGGCTCTTCGGAGCCCTTTCTTTATGGTAAATATGCTAATGGCTTGTCTAAAAAGAAGAATCTTTTCTATCTTTGATTAGAGAATAAAATAACAAGGAAAGTTATGGCTCAATGGAAGTGGGCAAGTGGGTGGCTGTGTTTTCTCAGCTTAGCTGTGTTGCTGAATGCGCCGTTATTGGCGCAAGAGGCAAATATTGAAAGTACACAAGCTCAATTTGTAGGCAGTGATGCTTGTGTGGATTGTCACACCGAGGAAGCGGCGGCGTGGCAAGGATCTCACCACGATATGGCGATGCGGCATGCAGACAGTGAATCTGTATTGGGTGATTTTGATGATCGCAGTGTGATTCACCTAGGTGAGTCAAACCGATTTTTCCGAAAGGGCGATGCGTATTGGGTCAATATTCAAGGACCCGATGGAAAATGGCACGACTACAAAATCAGTTATACCTTCGGTTGGACGCCTCTCCAGCAGTACATGGTGGAGTTTGACGATGGGCGGTTGCAGCTTATCCCGTTTGCATGGGACACCAGAAGTGCAAAAGACGGCGGCCAGCGTTGGTTTCATCTTTACCCTGATCTAACACCCACCGATGAATTCTACTGGACCAATACGGGTCAGAATTGGAATTTCATGTGTGCCGATTGCCATTCAACCAACCTTCAAAAAAACTACGATTCAGCCAACAATACCTATACGACCACTTGGTCTGAAATTAATGTCGGCTGTGAGGCTTGTCATGGCCCTGCCAGTAAACATATTGCGTTAGCTCAACAAGCTAAACAGGCTGGATCGCCGATTTCATCAGAACTTCATTATGGCTTTGATCGCGATCTGTCGACTGCGGTAAAGGAGTGGGTTTACCAAGAGGGGCACAGTACCCTGCAACCCAAAGAGATAGTGCCTACTCAGCAACTACAGACTTGCGCCCAGTGTCATAGCCGACGCACGCAACTCAATGAAACTGCCGATCATGTCAAAGGTGCATTCCTCGATAAATATCGCCTCAGCCTGATTACCGCCGAGCTTTATTATCCTGATGGTCAGATATTTGATGAAGATTATGTGTATGGATCCTTCTTACAATCACAAATGGCAGAGAAAGGCGTGACTTGTACCAACTGTCATGATCCACACAGTGCTACATTGAAAATCCCTCAAGAAGCCGTGTGTAGCCAATGCCATATTGCATCGGAATACACACCAGAAAAACATACCTTCCATCAGGCGAATAGCGAAGCCTCGCAATGCACCAGTTGCCATATGCCTGAAACGACTTACATGCAAGTCGATCCTCGTCGTGATCACAGCTGGCATGTACCACGCCCCGATCTCAGCCAACATATCAAGACGCCTAATGTGTGTACGTCGTGCCATCAAGATCAAACTGATCAATGGGCCGATAAACAGATCGCTAGCTGGTTCCCGAATTCTAAGTACCGTAACCAGCAACACTTTGCCGTTGCGTTTTACGCTGATGCGATTGGACACCGTGGTGCACCTGATGCACTGGCGTATTCCGCGCAAGATGCCTCGTTGAGCGACATTATTCGCGCTTCAGCTTTGGAACGAATGGCTGGCAATACAGGCAAGAATACCTTGGTGTCTTTAGCGCGCTCGGTGAAGCATGATAGCGACTTGATCAGGTTAGGGGCCATTGCTGGATCAGCCGGGTATGCGTTTGGTGATCGCTGGCAAATCCTTGAACCTTTGTTGGATGATCCCGTGTTATCTATTCGTGCTGAAACCGCTGCGGCTTTGGTGGGGAGCTATCAACAAATGAACTCGGCGCAACGTGAACAGCTGCAACCACCGTTAGATGACTATATGGCGATTCAAAGTTTTAATGCTGATCGAGGATTTGGTCGTACTAATTTGGCGAATGTTTATCGTGACTTAGGGCAAACAGATAAAGCCATTCAATCGTATCGACAGGCAATTAAGATTGAGCCGTATTTTGAAAATAGCTATGCCAACCTCGCCGATCTCTACCGTACTCAAGGTGATGAAGATAAAGCATTGACGACTTTGTTGGCAGGAATGAAAGCACAGCCAAAATCCAGCGCCTTGCCATACAGTGCGGGTTTAGCTTTGTTACGTGCCAGCAAGCATCAACAGGCGACACAGTACCTTAAGCAGGCCGCAGAAACCGCCGAACGTAACCCGCAATATTGGTACGTATACGGGTTGGCATTAGAGAAAGTTGATGTGCTGGCTGCGAGTAAAGCACTCCACATGGCGTATCAAGTCGGAGGCAATCCGCAACATTTATATGCTGAGTGCGAAGTCTTGGCACGTAACTATGCGCAAGGTGAAATAGTTCAAAGTGATATCGCTCAAGCTGAAATAGCACAAGCGTTTGAGCAGTGTTCCAGCCAGTTAGAGGGTGTTGCACCGCCTGAAGCAATTCAACAATTACAGCGTTACATACGCGTAAAGTGATCGAATTGTCGCGTAGTCAGTATGAGTTTTATAACCAATAGTTATGGGATTTGAGGGTAGGTTGTACACAGTGAAGAACTGAGCATTCGAGGGCACGTTATGAACCACGCACAGCAAGCTATTAATCAATTAATTCAACAAACTGAAAAAAGCGTCATAGGGCAAAGCCATGTGGTTCAGGCTTTGGTGATAGGGCTACTCACCAATGGGCACGTGTTGCTGGAAGGTCTACCGGGAACAGCGAAAACGCGTTCGGTGAAATCCTTAGCAAACGCCTTGAATACGGATTTTGGTCGGATCCAATTTACCCCAGATCTCCTTCCTTCGGATGTCACTGGCACTGAGGTGTATCAAGATCTTGATGGGAAACCACAGTTACATTTCCAGCCAGGTCCTATTTTTAACAGCATAGTGCTTGCTGATGAAATTAACCGTGCGCCAGCCAAAGTGCAAGCGGCCTTGCTTGAAGCGATGGCGGAAAACACCATTACTGTCGGGGATAAAACCCATCAATTACCCGAGCTTTTCATGGTATTGGCGACCCAAAACCCAATTGAACAAGAAGGGACATATCCACTGCCAGAAGCGCAGATGGATCGCTTCATCATGAAGGTCACCGTTGATTACCCTGACGATGATGCAGAAGCCGAGATTATTCGTTTAGTGCGCAGTGAAGAGGTAGTGAATCCCGATAGCACTTCGAATAGCGCTTTGAATGGTACTTTGAATAGCGCTGTAAACGGTGGCGATAGTCTCGCTGATACCCAGACCCAAGTACGTAATATCGATCCTGCCAATATCTTAGCGGCACGCCAAGCTTTGCCAACAGTTGAAGTGTCTGATCTCATTGAGCGTTATATCGTGGGCCTTGTGATGGCGACACGAAAACCCGAGCGTTACCCTGATTCTCGCCTTGCTCGTTGGATTGATGTCGGCGCGAGTCCTCGTGCTTCTATTGCATTAGATAAATGTGCGCGTGCCAATGCATGGTTACAAGGAAAAACATACGTCGAGCCTGATGATATCCGCGCGGTTGCTGCCAATGTGCTCGGGCACAGATTTACGCTGAGCTATGACGCGTTAGCCGATGGCATTACGCGCCAAGATGTGGTGAATGAGCTTCTTGATCATGTCGTAATTGGCTAAGGCGGCACTATGTTTAAAAGAAAGGTCGGCAGTCAAAAGGCGGATAGTTCAAGATTTGGAAGTAAAAAGGTTACGAGTAAAAGCGGGGATACTTCAAAGCACTCTTCAGATCATTCATCAAAGTACGCTTCAAATCATTCTGCAAAGCAACTCGATGAGCGAATTTACTGTGATTACTCACGCTTAGTGAGACTTCAAGCGCAGGTTGATGGGTTTAGTTTCCTTCCTCAGCGTAAAGCGGGTAGCGCGTTATCGGGTCGGCACCATTCATCGTTTCGTGGACGAGGGCTGAACTTTGAAGAGCTACGTCATTACCAACAAGGTGATGATATTCGTAACCTTGATTGGAAGGTCACGATGCGAACGGGTAAGCCTCATGTACGAAGCTACACCGAAGAGAAAGATCGTAGCGTGATCCTTTGTGTTGATCAGCGCAGCAGTATGTTTTTTTCATCGGTCAATATGATGAAGTCTGTGGTCGCGGCTGAAATCGCTGCCTTAACTGCGTGGCGAGTGCTGAAAGACAGCGATCGGGTCGGTTTTGTGATCAGTCGTCACGATAACATCGAATACAGCATGCCTAAGCGTTCGCAAGCTAACGTGTTGTCTAATCTCAATCAATTAGCTCAAGCTAATCAAGCCTTGGATGTCAGCCGCCAAGATAGCCCCGATGTTGGTATGACAGCTTTGGTGCGATTACTCGGGCGATTAAAATGCCGCAATAACACCATTATATTTTTGAGTGATTGGTCTGGTGTCACCAGTGACGATATTCTTCATTTGAAGCATCTGCAAAAACACAACGATGTATTAGGTGTACTCATTGCTGATCCTTTAGAAAGTGCTTTCGTGGCTATGCATTCTACAGCGATGCATTCTGCAGATAAGGCTTCAGATCCCAGCTCATTTACGCCTTGGGTGGTGGGGGACGGTGATTATCAATTTAATCTTGCTAATCGTCAGCAAATGGAGAAAGCACGCCAAGGGTTAGAGCAACACCATCAATTAAAGAAACAACAGCTTTTACAGCTTATGGCGGTTCAACGCCTTCCTATGATCGAACTTGATACTCAAGGACAACATCTCGAGCAATTTAAGCGTGCGGTGGGAGGGCGCTAATGAGTATTCACACCCCACCTAGTACCTATATTTTACGCGATATTGTTGATGTTGCTGTTCCGAAATCTGTGGCGTGGTGGCCACAAACCATAGGTTGGCAGATACTGGCCCTCGTGATCTTGATGGCTAGTTTAGTCTGGGGCTATCGTCGCATCAATGTGTGGTGGCAAAACCGCTATCGCCGCGAAGCTTTGCAAGCATTGGCAACACTCGATCTTGGCTTGCCCCGCGAAAGTGCCATGTCTTTGCTAACCATTATCAAAGTAGTGTTGGTTTATCTCGACCCTAAAAATGCCGCGTTATTTGGTGAAGCTTTGTTACAAAAACTCGATAGTTTATTGCCATCGGCAACGCTTAAAAGAGCACAGGGTGATACTGAGATTAAGCCTGAACATCATGCTGATTTTCAGTCTGATTTTCAGTATCGGGGGGAGCTTGGCAAAAAGTGGTTAGCGGCAAGTTTGTCGAGTCAGCAAACTCTGACCGAACCCGAATTAGCGACTTTGATTGAGCATACCCGTACGTGGTTGCTGTTTCATCGTAAGCCAGAGTCAATTAGCGCAAGCAATAAAGGGGCGCAATGATGACAATATTTAGCGCATGGCTAGGGGCATCGATTGAATTCGTTCACCCCTACAGCTTCTTGTTATTGCCACTTCCTCTGTTGGTGTATTGGTTTATTCCCGCTTATCGCACCAAGAAAACGGCAATAAAAATTCCATTTTTTGACACCTTAATGGCGGTGTTGGGAGAAACACCCAACCAAGGTGCAAGCCAATTAACGCCGAGCTGGTGGCAACGAGTGATCTTAATCATATCTTGGTTATTGGTCATCACTGCATTGGCTAAGCCAATGATTTTAGGTAAGCCTCAGGTGCGTGAGCAGTTTGGTCGTGATGTCATGGTGGTGGTGGATTTATCTGGCTCGATGGCAGAGACCGACTTTGTTGCGACTCAAGATAACCCCGAAAAGGGGATTCAAGCGGGACAACGTATCTCTCGTTTGGCTGCAGCTAAGCAAGTGTTGACGGATTTTGCTAACACGCGTCAAGGGGATCGTCTTGGTTTAATTTTGTTTGGTGACGCTGCGTTTTTACAAACCCCGTTTACTGCCGATCAGCAAGCTTGGCTGGATCTGTTACAGCAAACAGATGTTGCGATGGCAGGGCAAAGTACGCACTTGGGAGATGCGATTGGTTTGGCGATTAAAGTCTTTGACCAAACATATATCCAAGACCAAGACCAAGACCAAGACCAAGACCAAGACCAAGACCAAGACCAAGACCCTAGCCAACCTGCGAGAGAAAAAGTGGCGATTGTGCTGACAGATGGCAACGACACAGGCAGCTTTGTTGAGCCTATAGAAGCGGCCAAAGTGGCAGGGGCGAAAGGTGTACGCATTCACATGGTCGCCATGGGAGATCCCGCAACCGTTGGTGAGCAGGCGTTAGATATGAATACAATTAAACGTGTTGCTGCCTTGTCTGGTGGCCAATCTTTTCAAGCCTTGAATCAGTCTGAGCTGGAACAAGCCTATGCCACGATTGGTGAGTTGGAGCCTGCACTTTATGAAGCCACAACCTATCGGCCTAAACAGACGATTCACCATTACTTGATCAGTGCGGTTGTGGTGATCTATTTACTGACTTTCTCCATCCTGACATTAAAACGTGTTGTTGTGGTTAAGCGCCGTAAGCGATTCGCAGACATACCAGGAGGCGAACAGCATGACTGATTCTTTGTTTTGGCAGCAATTGCTGACCGCTTTTCACTTTATTCGCCCTTGGTGGTTACTCGCGTTTATTCCCTTGGCGGTCACTATTTATTGGCGCTGGCAGCTTGATGATGCATCAACATGGCAGCAGGTGTTGCCAAAGCATTTACGTGATGCGCTGACGATTGGTGAGAAAGGTTGGAAAAAACAACTTCCGCTTAAAGTGCTGACTCTGTTGATGGTGCTGGCAATTTTAGTGTGCGCAGGCCCGAGTTGGCAGCGTGAAGCGTCCCCTTTTGGTGAAGACAAAGCGACCATGCTGGTGGTGATGGATGCCAGCGAGTCCATGTTAGAAAAAGATGTAGCGCCAAGCCGTCTAGAGCGCGCTAAGCAAAAGGTCCGTGACCTGTTGGCGCTAAGGCAAGGCGGTAAAACAGGGTTAGTGGTGTATAGCGGTTCTGCCCATACGGCGATGCCACCTACCCAGGATAGCGATGTGTTTTCGCCATTTTTAGCGGCAATAGATCCGAGCATTATGCCGGAGTCTGGTAAATCTGCCGAGCAAGCCTTACCGCTTATCTCTAGCTTGTTGGGTAACGAATTAGCGGGCTCGGTTTTATTAATTACCGACGGTGCAAACCCCACCACGATTGACGCTTTTAGTGCTTATTTTGCTAATAGCCCTCATCAGTTATTAGTGCTGGCGATGGGGAACTCGGATGTGGTGAGTCATCAGCCTTTTGATTTGAAATCTTTAAACCAATTGGCAGACAGTACTGAGGGAAAATTGGTCGAGGTTTCGATTGATGCCAGTGATGTGCAAACCTTGAATCGTTATGTTGAGCGCCACATGCAGCTCAATAATGAATCTGCAATGCCGTGGAAAGACATGGGCTATTACGTGTTGTTTCCTATCACCTTTATTTTGCTGTTGTGGTTTCGTAAAGGGTGGCTGGTTCAATGGTGCTTGATTGCAGCAGTGCTTCTTCCCGTGACATTTTCAGCGCCTGTGTCAGCACAAAGTGTTCACACGAAAGCGGCACCAACGGCAGAGGAAATTGCGGCAGAAACTGACACGGTCACAGTATTTGACCGTGTGTCGGCATGGTGGCTCGATATGTGGTTAACGCCAGATCAGCAAGGACAGCTTTATTTTAACCAGCAAGAGTATGTCAAAGCGGCGCAGCACTTTACTGATCCCTTACGCAAAGGCGTGGCGTATTACTATGGTGCTGAATATCAGTTGGCGCACAGTGCCTTTTTACAAGTGGGTAAGCAAAGCCCTGCAGTTGTTAGTCAGGAAGTAGGAAAGACGGGTAGCGAGGCACTTGATAACACGCGTTCTGCACAACGTGAATTAGGGTTATTCAATGCCGCGAATGCGTTGGCACGTCAGCGAGAATATCTCGCGGCACGCGACATGTTCTTACAACTGGCGCAGCATGCGCAAACCGAACCTATTCGTCAGCAAGCGGATCATAATTACCAAGTAATTAAAGGCATTGTTGAAGAAATTAACCGCACCAGTGAAAGTCAATCAGGCACGACCGATGGCCCTGAAGAATCGTTTGAACTTGGTGATAATCCGCAGACTGCCGAAGGGGCAGAAGAGCAAGTGAGTTCAGAAATGATGGTACGAGAGACGCTCAATGCCAATGAAATTCTCGGGAGTGATGAACTCGCCGATAAATGGCTGCGACGGGTAGAGGCTGATCCTAAATACTTTTTGCGCGCTAAATTCCAGTTACAGCGTATAGAGCAAACGGCGGCTCAGGGCAAACTTGGCTCTACTACCTCACAAGGAGGCTCTGATGAACCCAACGAATAAGCCGAAGTGGATCTTACTCAGTCTTATCTTATTATTTTTACAACCTGTTATGGCCGCTGAAAGTGGCATCACCCCTAAGTCTGATCAGGCTGAGATGAAAAACTTGGTGAGTGTGAATGCTTGGCTTGAAGGGGCTGATAAAAATGCCAAAGCTACTCAAAGTACAAAGCATAGTAATACCGCCAGTGATGGAGAAACATCTGACCAGAAAGCAGCACTTGATCAGAAAGAAGCAGTGTATGCGGTTAGTGAACAGATCATCATGGTGGTTGAAGTCTCGACTCCACGTTGGTTAACCGGTGGTACACGGATAGGCAATATTGAAATCCCTAATGTCATTGTTAAGCAACGTAACCCGTTAGCGACCAATTATACCCAGCGTCGTGATGGACAAACCTGGTCTATTCAACGCTGGGAAATTACCTTGTACCCACAGGTATCGGGACAATTTCATATTCCACCGACGAGTGTGACAGCTCAAGTTTCAGCGCCAAATGGTCAGAATGTACAGGCGAATTTAACCACACCACCATTGGCATTTAAGGCCAGTTTACCGTCTGGTTTATTAAGTGGAGGCCAGGGTTGGGTTGCAGCCAGTGCGTTAACCGCGACCGAGCAATGGCAAGTATCGCGTGAACAGGGTGAGCTAAAAGTCGGCGATAGCATTACGCGCAGCGTGACGCTGACAGGTACGGATACTTTATCGGTGTTGCTTCCTCCCTTGCTAGCCGCGACAGAGAATCATGAGCCGAGTGATAGTTATCATCGCTACCCGCAGCCCAATGCATTAGCCGATAGCCAGTCACGGGGAAATTATCAGTCATCACGAACAGAAGAGGTGGTGTACGTACTGCAAAAAGGAGGCGATCTATACTTTCCAAACCTGAAGTTACAGTGGTGGAACACGAAAACGCAGCAGCTTGAGACACTGACACTTGAAGGGCGTCATTTTACAGTTAAACACACCGTGGGCTCTTGGCTATCGCTTTACGGCCCTGTTTTGTTTACCGTGCTTGCTTTGCTGGTGACCAGCTATATCTTGATGCGGATGCTAGTGCGTTATTACCGTACCCGACCTACGCCACAATGGTTAGTCTTTAGCCGCGCACTAAAAACGAAAAGCTGGGCCACCGCACGCGTATTGGTATACCGAAAACTGCGAGGACAAACTCAACAGCTAGAACTGCATCAGTATCAAGCCTCATCATCGTGGCAGTCATTGAGTCAGCGGTTGCAGCAAGCCAAGCTAAGTCGTGCAGGATTTATCCGTGTGTGGTTAAAAATAAAGAAGGTGACAATAAAAGGCTGCTCTTTGCCTAAAGCGTTACCTGCATTAGAGACAATAAACACTAAAAACGAACTTTAGCTCAAACTATTGAGCAATAACACTCGCCCCGTTTCGTGGGATTTCCTACACTCGAATTACATGTATTCAACCCATTAAGCTTGCTTCATCATGCTTAATGGGTTTTGCTTTATCAGCAGGAAGAATGAAAAGTACTGAACTCAATTTAATCCCCATTTTTGTTGCTATCTTTGAAGAGCAAAATCTATCGCGCGCCGCCAAGCGGATGGATATTACTCAGCCTGCCGTCAGTAAAGCACTGAAACGCTTGCGTGAGATCTATGATGATCCGTTGTTTCATCGTAATACTTCAGGTGTTGAGCCAACCACGTTTGCCCGCGATATTTACCCCGCGATGTCTGCTGCATTTAAAAATTTTAGTTCGACCTTATCAGCTTCACGGGCATTTGATCCTAAAGTCTCAAATCGTATTTTTTCAGTTGCATGTGTCTCGGCTGCGAGTTATGAATTGATGCCGCAATTAATGAAACAGATCCACGAACAAGCGCCGCATATTTCTATTGAAGTGCACCCGTTGTTTACTGAAGATTTTGAAAGTGATTTACGGTTACAACGCTATGATCTGATCGTTGATTTAGCCCCTCGAGGCCGAACAGTATTAAAAGTAGAGCCGATTCTTTCAGAGCGCTTATTGGTGGTATGTAGTGCACAACATCCGCGTATCAAAGATTCCATCACACCTGAACAGTTTTTAAAAGAACAGCACGTAGTGGTGTCTCGTTGGCACAGTAGGAAAAGTATCTTGAACGATGAAGATATCGCAGACCTTGATAAACGAGAGATTAAGTATCGAGCACCCGGTGTAGTGGAAATGTTACCTGTGATCCACAATAGTGAGTACATAGGTATGTTGCCCGAATCGACCATTAAGGCATTTGAAAATACTTATGATGTAAAAGGCATTCCGCTGCCATTTACCGATAAGGTTTATGACTTATGTGCGATTTGGCACCCGAGCCGGACCAGTGAAAGTGCCCATAAGTGGCTGAGGAATCAAGTGAAGCAAGCGGGGAAAGTCATAAAGAAAAGTTAGCGGAGACTAGAACCTGACGATTGGTATTCTTTGCTTTAAGAGCTCCTCAAAGTAAGGAGCTCTTAGTGTGTTGGCTGAAGAGCTTAGTACACGGTGCACCATTCATTTTTCATATCAATAAGATGCCAGTTGTCGCGGGTATTGGCTTCATCCATTGCTTTGTCTAGTTGCCCAACACTGGACTTACGGTCATATTTCCATTCACGTGCTTCGTCAGTGTGGTGCACAATCATCGCCATAGAATTGGGTTGGCTGGTCGCCCATTGCATCATCGCGTGGTCACCGTCTGAGTTACCGACGGCGAGTACAGGCTTTTTACCTATAATATGCTGGATGTTTTCAGGCTTGCCACCTTTATCATCAATAGTGAGGATCTCACCCATTTTGGTCATGGTTGGTTGACCATTATTGTATGCGTATTGATATTTAAGGGCACTGCCAATGATTTGTTCTGCTGGAATATTATAAACCTCTGGTGCCCATGCTCGCATAAAGTCTACGCCACCGCCTGACACAATATACGTTTTAAAATCATTCGCTTGTAAGTAAGTGAGCATTTCACGCATCGGTTTGTAGGTAAGCTCAGTATAGGCCTTGTTGAACCGCTTATCTTTGGCTGTAGTTAGCCATTGGTTGACGGTTTGCTGATATTCTTCAACCGCCATACCACTATGAGTGACTTTGACGATCTCAAGCAGTGCTTCTTCGCCGCCTGCAAATACGCTTTCAATGTCATTGGCTAGTACGAACTTAAACGGTGCCTGTGTTTTCCATTCTGGGTGATCTTTTGCCATTGCTTTGACTTGATCAAGCGCGAAAGCCAGTTGGAAATAATAGGGCTTTTCTGACCACAAGGTACCGTCATTATCAAAGACCGCAATGCGCTCTGCGACAGGTACAAAGGTATCTTTTGATTTGTCTGTGGATTGATCAACGAAGTTTACAATGGCGGCCTTGCTATCACCGTCCTTCCAAGATGGTAACTGGTTGGGATCACAATCCATCGCCATGGTTGAGAAAGATAGGCCAGATAAGACAGCGAGGGTACAAATACGTTTTTTGTTCATATTATTATTTACCTAAATTTGAGTGTATTGGTGCAATACATTGAGGTGAAACATCAATGAGAACAGCGTGATTAATCCTCACCCTAACCATAGACAGATACTCTAAGACCCCTGAGGTGGCATTAAACGTCGCTTCTCGAGTTTACTCGATCTTAATTCGCGTCTTTAGCCAACCTAAGCCCCATATCGGACATAATTATAGACTGACTGGCAAAGTCGCGACGGAAATTCTCTGATTCATCAGGGTCATAGGCGAAGCTACCACCACGAACAGATTTGTGGGCTAAACCTGCTTTTTCATCTTTGGCATTATTGGGATTTTCGGTAGGGCCATAACGGTAAAAGGTGTCGTCAAAGGCGTCGATAACAAATTCACCGACATTACCTGTCATGTCGTATAACCCAAGCTCGTTGGGTTGTTTCTGACCAATGGGGTGCGCTTTGTTATTTGCATTGGCCGCATACCAGGCGACGTCATCAAGGTTATTCGAACCACTATAAGTAAAACCTTGGCTCTTGTTGCCACCGATTGCTGCAAATTCCCATTCGGCTTCGGTGGGTAAACGGTAATTTTCGCCTGTGAGTTCGTTGAGTTGCTCAATAAAGAAATTGGCTTGCTGCCAACTGAGGTTATTTACTGGAATGTCGGGCGCTTTAAAGTAGCTCAGTGATGATCCCATCACAGATTCAAACAACGCTTGAGTCACTTCGAATTTTGATATGTAGAAGTTATCTACCGTAACGTCTCTTGCTGGGCTTTCTGCTTTGCTGGCATTTGGCTGATTTGAGCCCATGACAAAGCTACCGCCTTCGACTCGCACCATGTTGCTATCAATTTGCTGTGCGATAGGGTGAGGTGCTGTTGACATGGTGCAGGCAAATAAGCCAGTTAGAGTAACTGCGCTTATCGCAATGGCCGCGAGAGAGTATTTAGAACCTAATGCAAACATGGATGTATCTCCAAATCGAAGCTAAGCCGAGATTACATTGAGGCCATGTTGAGCTGAGCCAAAACCTAATCAAGCGAGCATCCATTGTAGGCAATCTTCCCATTCCCATTGGTTATAAGGGGTATAACAAGCTATAGCGCAGGGCAGGTTTTATTATGGTCACTCTTAGTTTGTCGCTCGAAAGGTGAGATATGTTAGTCACTCAAGGTCCACAGTTTAACGGTAAGGCGTCCAAGCGTTTGCACGTGATGGCAAAGCCCATAGGTGCTGCTTGTAATATTGATTGCACTTACTGCTATTACTTGAGCAAACAGGATTTGCTGGAGTACAAAAAAGGCTGTTCGCCAAAAATGGATGACGACACATTAGAAACTTACATTCGACAATACATCGAAGGGCAAAACACCCCTGAAATCATCTTCTCGTGGCAAGGTGGTGAGCCGACGATGCTCGGGTTGGAATACTTTCAGAAAATAGTCGCATTCCAGAAGAAATATCAGCCAGCAGGCGTGAAAATTTCAAATGATTTACAAACTAATGGCACCTTACTTAACGATGAGTGGTGTGCGTTTTTGGCTGAGAATAATTTCTTAATTGGATTAAGTATTGATGGACCCGAGCTACTGCATAACACCTATCGTACCAACAAAGCTGGGCGCGGTACGTTTAAGCAAGTGATGAAAGCGGTTGAGCTATTACACAAGTACAAGGTCAACTTTGCGACTTTAACCTGTGTGAATAACTTAACCAGCCAAAACCCACTAGAGGTTTACCGCTTTTTGCGTGATGTGGTGAAGTCGCCACAAATGCAGTTTATTCCGATTGTTGAGCAAAAAACATTTCGTACGACAGCGCCGCAAAAATGGCAGCCACAAGATCAGTTAACGCAAGGCGATGCCCGATTAAACCCGTACCACAAAGCCTCTGTAGTTGAACCTTGGTGTGTGTCTGCTGAAGCATGGGGTGACTTTTTGATTGCGGTGTTTGATGAGTGGGTAACGAAGGATCTGGGTAAAGTCTTTGTTCAATACTTTGAAGCCAGTGTTGAGACTTGGATGGGTCGCAAGAACCCCTTATGCACACTAGGCGAGATCTGCGGTAAAGGGTTGGCGATGGAGCCAAATGGCGATGTCTTTACCTGCGACCACTACGTTTACCCTGAGTATAAAGTTGGCAATATTCATCATCAGAAGCTTGATGAGATGGCGTATTCCCCTGAACAGAAAAAGTTTGGCTTTGCGAAATCCCTAACTTTGACGACGCAATGTCAGCAATGTGATTATAAATTTGCTTGTCATGGTGAGTGTCCGAAAAATCGTTTCATTCGCACCAAAGAAGGGGAGCCGGGGCTTAACTATTTATGTGCGGGGTGGCATAAATTCTTTAGCCATGCAGACAAGGCAATGGCGTATGTGTTGCGTATGACGGGGAACCCAGTCGCACATGGTAAATACAGCGATGAAGTGATGGCGCTACAGGCTAGGCGTTCGCACGCATTCCCAACGAAGTTTTAGGAGCAAGATGATGAAGAAACTCTTAACAGTATTGACTACGTTGGCGTTAATGACGACACAGTCGTACGCGGCAAATACATCGACTGTCAACGCTTCGGCGGTAAACACAGATAGTGATATACAGAACCAAGCGGAACATAGCGTATTGAGTCAGGCTGATACGACGACACTCGCTTCAGATGCTCATTCTCAGTCATCATCAGCGCAAAATTCGATGGCTAATAGTAGCCCCGAGCAAGTACAACAGTGGGTGTATACCGTGCAAGATAAACGCCAGAGTGATCAAGTAAGAGCCAATGCTTTACGCCAGCTGGCACCATACCCGAGCCAAAACAGTCTTGTTGCCGTGGTGCGAGGTTTGCAAGATGACAGCGAGGCAGTGAGAGAAGCTGCTGTTATTGCGGCGGAACCTTACCAATTTACTAATCGCTGGCGAATGCTGGAGCCATTGTTAACCGATCCAAACCAGCAGGTCAGAGTGACAGCTACAACCAATTTAATCCGTGATTTTGGCAACATGTCACCAAAGCAACAACACACTATTGAATCTGCCTATCAAGAGCTGGTGGTATTTCTTAGCGCTCAAGCTAATGTAAAAGACCATATACAAGAAGATATACAAGAGGATATAGAAGAAAGTACGTCTGAGAATGTACAGTTGAATCTAAAGTCAGCTTTGTTATTAGCTGATGTTTACCGCTGGCATCAAGAGTGGGATAAAGCGCAGTCGCTGTATGAGACCTTGCTCAAAGCCAATCCGAAAAATGCTCAGGTTTGGTTGAGTGTAGCTGATAATTTACGCGCCCAAGGTAAAGATGAGCAAGCTCTTGTGGCGTTGGATAAAGCGATTGTTCTTCAGCCAAATGAGTCCAACTTGTATTACTCACAAGCACTAACCTTAGTACGCTTAGAGCAGAAAGCTAAAGCGGCGGATGCGATCGAAATTGCCGCGAATATGGCACAAACTAATAGCTACTTTTGGTATTTAAATGGTGTGTTACAAGAGCCATTAGATATAGATAAGTCGGTGAAATCATTTGAACAAGCTTACTTGATTTCAGGTGCACCAGAGCAGTTATATGCGGTGTGCGATATTTATGTTCGCACTGCAAATGATAAGACAGAACAGTGTTTAGATGAACTAGGAAAGATTGCGCCAGATTATGTCATCGCTCAATTAAAAGCGAAGATAGGTGATGTGAAATAAGCACTTGGCTCTAATCATAGCTAATGGGGGATATTAAAATACCCCCTTTGTTAACTCTGCTTAGACAAGTTAAATGCTGTGATGCTAACTTTGTGGTGCCTTGCCTTTCTCACGGTTTTTATCGCAACTATTATTTATCTACAGATGAGTAACTCGAATATGAACAGTAGTAGCAGCCATTAGATTGTGGATATATTTTCTTGGCGGCATTTAAGGCGGTGCTACATGCGGTATGGTAGCCAAGAGGGTCACAGTTTTCTATACCAGGGCTGTGAGTACAAGTTGCTGTATGAACTTCATGATCGCCATTATCTTGTGCATTTTTATCTACATAAAACAAACTCATAATCACCTCTGATAATTCGTATTTTAGAATATCCACATTACGCCTATAAAATTATAGGTGACAGCCAATAATACCAATAATTAGATTTAGGTCACTTACCTTTATTGTGGGTGTTATTTGAATGAATAAATAGAAATGTGATCGTCACCCCTTGTTGGGGATATTTGATTTATTAATGACTTGTATATTTCGATAGAAGTGAATAATGCATAAAAAGAGCCAAAACGGCTCTTTTCATTATTTACATGACAGTAATCGGACGTTGATTGCTTAGCGATTAAGAATAAATGCTTCAATTACTTTGGCAACACCATCGTCGTTGTTGCTATCGGTGATGTGATCAGCAATGGCTTTAATATCGTCGGTCGCATTGGCCATAGCAACCCCTAAACCTGCGTATTCCAGCATGTGTTTATCATTACCTGCATCGCCCATGCAAATCACTTCACTCGCATCAATACCTAAGTGTTCGGCTAACATGCCAACACCTGCGCCTTTGTTACTTTTCGGGTTAAGAAACTCTAAAAAGAACGGGGCGCTTTGTACGATAGTGTACTGTTCGTGCAGCATCGAAGGTAGCTGAGCTATCGCGGCTGATAAGCGTTCTGGTTCATCAATCATCATCACTTTCATGATGTCTTCATTGTTGTCCAGCTCGACAAAATCAAGTTCAGTGATCGTTAGGCCATTAATTTCAGCTTCATGACGAGTAAAATCATTGTTTTCTGGTGTTATTAAACCAAAACGGCGTGAAAAGGCGTGAACGTGTACACCGAGATCTCGGCTAAGGCTGGCAATATTTTTAGCATCGCTACCTTTTAGAATTTGGCTACGAATAACGGTTTGGCTGGCAACGCGTTGCACCATTGAGGCATTGTAGCTAAGTACGTAGTCATCGTCGCTGGTCATACTTAAATCAGCTAATGCCTTTGTCATGCCTTCCAATGGTCGGCCAGAAGCAAGAACGACATGTACTCCCATGCTGCGCGCTTTGGCGATAGCGTCTTGGGTTCTTGGCGAGATCTCCCCATTACTATTAAGGAGTGTGCCATCCATATCTAATGCAACCAATTTATACATGTGTGCTTTCCAACCGTGAAATTTTTGAGCTGCCATTCTAGCGGAAGTTTGTGATCAGCTCGACAGATTTATAAACGAAATGATGGTCCATTGCACAATGCATTGATGCAGATCTACTTGATCATCCATGATCAGATGTGCTTGATTTGGTAAATAATGACGAAAAGTCAATATATTGCTTCCAGCTGATTAATACGTGATATTCTTTACTGCGCACGAACACTAATAATTTTTGTAGTGTTATAGCTTAAAATGGATGTAGAGTGGAGGTGTTATGTTTGGTGTAACTGGTTGTAAAGGTGGGAAAAAGTTGTTCTGTAAACTCACGGACAACCGTTCGAATACGCTGACGAAGAAACAACAAGCCATTGAAGATCGTGAATATGAATTGTTGGTAATAGCGAAAGCGTTAGTAGTAGAAGAAGGCTTTGCTAATCTGACGATGGATAAAATCGCGGCGGCGAGTCCTTACTCTAAAGGCACGATTTATAATCATTTTACCAGTAAAGAAGACGTTATTTCTGCCTTGGGTAGCCAAGCATTACTACATGAAATCTCCCTGTTTCGTCGTGCACAAACTTATGATGGGTTAAGCAGAGAAAAAGTGGTCGCGATGCATGTAGCTTATCATCTATTTGCCCGTATAGAGCCTATCTTATCTATGTGTGTACTGACGTCACGTACGCCATGGGTCATTGAAAAAACCTCACCAGAACGCTTAGCGTATATTAACCGTTTAGAAGAAGAATTGGTTGCGATTACCGATGCGATTTTTGCTCGTGGTTTATCAAGTCATGATCTGACATTACCAGAGGGGATGACAACCGACAGTATTATTTTTGCAAACTGGTCGATGGCCTTTGGCTCGAACGCTTTAATCAATAATGCTGCAAATAGTAGCTGCGTTGCTCGTATTTTACAGTCTCAATCTATTCTAATGAACATCAATATTATGCTGGATGGTATGGGCTGGTTACCCTTGTCTTCTGAACACGACTATCAGCAAGTCTGGCAACATATTGAAGAAGATATATTTAGTGATGAAGTGGCTTATATTGCGACGCTAAAACGGTAACGCTCTGTATTTAATTACTTTTAAAGTGTCTTATTTTGTGCGTTGAGCTCACTTGTTGTTCTGCTTATCATCTTTTTCTTCGGCCTTATTCGTCTTTTCTTTGTGTATATTTTCACGCAGATACTCACCTGATTTTACGGGTATTTAGAGAGTTTACTTACTGCGCTAGACACTTCTCCCCTTATATAAATGTTAAAAATGTTATTAGTTCTTACGGGCGAAATAATGCTTGATATGAACAAAAAAAGAACTATTATGACGAAAGGTCAATTTTGACGATTGGTCACTAACATGCAGTGCATGTTTTTTAAATGATGTTTTTTGACGAATCGTCAAATGTGATTTTGATTATTTACAGACCATAAAACTTGCCAGCTTATTCGGTGGCAATTCATGTGTGCTAAGGAAGTACTAACCAGCTTATTTCTCAGTTTGTAGAGTGAAAGTTGGTTTTTAAAGCGCTATTTTTTGACGAATCGTCACAACGGAGAGAGTGATGAAAGTTAACTTTTTGAAATGGCCAATAGAACACCCTAAATGGGTATTAGTGAGTGTATTGCTAGCGGTAATACTGACGACGCTTGGTATGAAAAATCTCTACTTTAGAGGTGATTACGCAATTTTCTTTGATGGTACTAACCCTCAACTTCAAGCCTTTGATGAAATCGAAGCAACCTTCAATAAAACCGATAATTTATCATTAGTGATCGCGCCACAATCTGGCGACATTTTTACTTATCGGCATCTTAGCTTAATTCAGAAAATGACCACAGATGCGTGGCAAATTCCATTTTCAAGTCGCGTAGATTCAATCGCTAATTATCAGCATACCTCAGCGGTTGAGGACGATATGTTAGTTGAAGATCTTTTGTTGGCGGAACATCCATTACATCCAGAGCGTATCGCCGCAGTCAAAGAGATTGCCGTTAACGAGCCACGTTTACGTAATAGCCTGATTTCAGCCAACGGAGATGTGGCGGTGGTTAATATTACCATGCAGCTACCTGCTGGTGATAAAACAGAAAATATTGCCGTGATCAGTGCTTATGTTGATACCGCCTTAGCAGAATATCGAGCCCATTATCCAGAGGTAGACTTTCACACTGCTGGTGTTATTGCGCTGAATTCATCTTTTAGCCAAGCAGCACAAAAAGACAGTAGTACGCTAGTGCCCTTGATGTTTCTGGTGATTTTGGCGGTACTGAGTGTGCTCATCCGTTCGGTTGTGGGTGTGCTCGCAACCTTACTGGTGATCATCAGTACCATTACAGCCACATTGGGTTTTGCTGGTTGGGGCGGTATGTTTTTGAGTGTGGCAACTGCGAATGTACCGACTTTAGTGATGACGTTAGCCGTCGCCGACTGTGTGCATGTAATTGCTACTTTTCGTCAAACCTTGCAGCAACAAGGAGTCACTAAGCTAGATGCTGTCTTGCACAGTATGAAGCTGAATTATAAAGCCTTATTTATTACATCGGTGACGACGTCGCTAGGCTTCTTAATGATGAACGCATCCGATTCACCTGTACTGCGTGATATGGGGAATTTAGCGGCATTGGGTGTGATGATTGCTTTTGTTTTATCGATAACATTATTGCCTGCCTTGTTGGTATTGTTGCCCGCTAAAGTAAAACAAGTGTCACAGCAAAAATCATCAATAGTGATGGATGGCTTAGCCAATTTTGTTATTCATCGCTATAAGTTGATTTTACCGTCTTTTGCTGTGATTGCTCTTGGGGCTGGGTTACTGATTGGACAAAATAAGATTAATGATGACTCCATTCGGTATTTCGATACCAGCAATGCATTTCGTCAAGCGGCTGATTTTATGGAGCAAACCATCAGCGGTATGACAACCATAAGTATCGCGATAAAAACGAATGAATCACAGGGCGTCAGCAACCCCGTCTTGATCAATGTGCTTGGTGATTTTACGCAATGGTTGCGGCAACAACCTGAAACTGATCATGTGGCGAGTTTATCCGATACCTATCGTCGTTTGAATATGAACATGCATGGTGATGATCCGGCTTATTATCGTTTACCGCAGAGTCCTGAATTAGCAGCGCAGTATTTACTGCTTTATGAAATGTCGTTGCCTTATGGTTTAGATCTAAATAATGAAGTGAATATCGATAAATCCTCGGTAAAGGTCCAGCTAACTATCGATAACTTAGGTAGCCAAGAGTTGGTTGAATTAGAACAACGTATTTACGATTGGTTCAGCCAGCATGCCCCGCAGTATGACGTGATTGCATCCAGTCCATCACTGATGTTTGCTCATATTGGTGAAGTGAATATGGATAGTATGCTGAAGTCGTTACCCGTCAGCTTAGTGCTTATTTCAGCGTTACTTATTTTTGCTTTACGTTCAGTGCGGTTGGGAATGATTAGTTTATTACCTAACTTAATTCCGGCCATTTTAGGTTTTGGCTGTTGGGCTCTTATATCAGGTGAAATTAATCTTGGTTTGTCGGTCGTTATTTCACTGACGTTAGGCATCGTGGTGGATGATACGGTGCATTTCTTGAGTAAATATCAATATGCCCGTCGTAAAGGTAATAACACCGAAGAGGCGATTCGTTACGCCTTCAATACTGTTGGGCGCGCATTAGCCGTTACCACCTTGGTACTGGTCGCTGGCTTTATGGTGTTGGCTTCCTCTTCGTTCCGATTAAATGCGGATATGGGGCAGCTAAGCGCCATTATTATCATCTTCGCGCTGGTGGTAGATTTTCTATTATTACCCGCCGCCTTGCTTTGGCTTGATCGCCGAGAGTTTAGCCCGCAAGTTCAATCAGTACCTGCTACTGCCGTATCTTAATATATTCAAGGATAGAAAATAGTATGAACTTATCGACTCATAATAAATTGACACAGCGCTTATTCGCCAAGCGTTTCATGATGCTCTGTGTAGTTGGAAGCTTATCTGCTTTTGCCGTTAATGTCGTTGCTGCGGTAGACGCTAAATTTGATAAAGGGTTAGAAATAGCGAAAGAACGAAAGCTACGTGATAGCGGGTGGCAGGATTCAAGAGCGTCCCTCAGTATGTTATTGGAAAATGCGCAAGGTGAAAGCAGTGATAGAAAAATCCGAATTGATACCTTAGAGGTGATCAACGATGGTGATAAAAGTTTGACCATCTTTGATGAACCTCGGGATGTTAAAGGGACGGCTTTCTTGAGTTTTGCACATACAGTAAAGCCTGATGACCAGTGGTTATTTCTGCCTGCATTAAAACGCGTAAAGCGGATAGCCTCACGTAATAAATCAGGGCCTTTTATGGGCAGTGAATTTGCGTATGAAGATTTGAGTTCGTTTGAAATAGAGAAATACCATTTCAAATACTTAGGGGATGAGCAGATAGATGGTCAGAGTAGTTTTTTAGTTGAGCAAACGCCAACGGATCAATATTCGGGGTATACCAAGCAGCTTGTTTGGTTGGATAAAGAGCATTATCGCCCACTAAAAATGGAGTTTTACGATCGGAAAAACGCCTTACTGAAAACACTGCTGTTCAGTGATTACGCACAATACTTAACTCAATATTGGCGTGCACACACCATGATAATGGTAAATCATCAAACAGGAAAAAGTACGACACTTACCACCCATGACATCACGTTTAAGGTTGGGCTGACAGAGGCTGACTTTAGTCAATCTAGCTTAAAACGTGCGCGTTAAGGAGGCTGTGTGAGGTCGTTAATAATGCATAGATTCAGCGAACGTCTCCGCTCTACATTGAAAATCGGTGTATTAAACAAAAGTGGCCTTGCTTTATTACTGGCGATAGGAGGGAGCTTTCCCTCTTATAGTATGGAAGTGCGAGGGCAAGTTGCGCTTGAACATCGGCAGTTTTTTGAGCAAGGCATTGCAGGTCAAGCTGGTGAGCAAACGTCGGTTACATTAGAACCTGAATTCTATTGGGAATGGCATGGTGGGCAGTCGAGTGTGACTTTTACCCCTTTTGGCCGTTGGGACAGTCTCGATGACAACCGAACTCATGCCGATATTCGTGAATTATCTTATTTGTATTATGCCGATGAGTTTGAGTTCAAAGTGGGTATCAGTAAAGTGTTTTGGGGTGTGACAGAATCTCAGCACTTGGTGGATGTTATCAACCAAACCGATGGGGTTGAAAGTGTGGATGGCGAGATCAAGTTAGGTCAACCTATGATTCAACTCACCTGGCTACAAGACTGGGGGACATTTGAAGGGTTTGTCTTACCGTATTTTCGAGAACGGACCTTTGCTAGCCCATCTGGGCGTTTAGGTATTCCACAACTTGATACCGATAATGCTCGCTATGAGTCATCCCAAGAGCAACATCATATTGATATAGCGCTTCGTTATTCGCACAGTATTGATATTTGGGATCTGGGCTTTAGCCTTTTTCAAGGCACAAACCGTGATCCGTACTTACAAGGTGAGAATCCGTCTGCAATTACGCCTGTATTGGTGCCGTATTATGCGCAAATGTCTCAGATAAGTACGGATATTCAAGGGATATTCGGTGACTGGATGTGGAAGTTAGAAGCTCTGTATCGCGATAGCTTGGATACTTCAACGGCCGTGACGGGGGGCTTCGAATATACCTTTATTGGCGTGTTGGACACCAGTTGGGATATCGGTGTATTAGCAGAATACCTGTATGACTCTCGCGGTATTTCAGCACCTGTTCTCGGTCAAAACGATGGATTTGTTGGTATGCGGTGGGTCGCGAATGATATGGCGGGTACTGAAGTCTTATTGGGGGTAACACAAGATTTTGATTATGTAGACTCGCGAACAGCACGGGTTGAAGCCTCTAGCCGAATAGGTAATGCATGGCGCTGGAATGTGAATGCGTGGTGGTTTAACAGTGATGAGCGGCAAGACCCGCTTTATCTGTATCGTACGGAAAGCTTCGCTGAAGTCGCGCTGACTTATTACTATTAAACTGCAACTGCAACGTTCGTACTGCTTAACGGGTATAAGAACGGAAAATAACAACACAAAGTCGCTGCTTAGGGCGACTTTGTGTTTAAGTTGAGAGGGTGCCTAGTTAACTCTGCGCCAACCAAGGTTCGATGATATCAACGGTATGCTGATCAAAGTCGATCTTTATCGTGCAACCGATCGGCATGGTTAACATGGGATGAGTATGACAGCAGTCAAACCCATTAATAATCGGCATTGGCTGGCCATTTAATACTTCACGGTAGACATCAATGGGCTGTCGCCCTGTACTCTGGTCTTTAAATAATTCATGTTTACCTAAAATGATGGCACTAACACGGTCAAATACACCTGCAATTTTTAATTGTGCGGTTGTACGTTCAAGTGTCGCGATATCAGAGAGAGAGTCTTCCACTAATAATATGTCACCATGCTGGATTTCTGGCATATACGGAGTGCCCTGAATCGCCATCATGGTATTTTGATTGCCGCCAATCAAGCGCCCACTGTAGATCCCTTCTCCCTGAAATTCACAGGTGTTTGCTGCCACGGACTTTGGCGCTGTTTGAGTTTCCCAGTTGATATAAGCTTCACTCCAGAATGCGGGCAAGCTGTAGCGATAAGGCAGTGATTGTGGTTGAGTGATAGCGGCAAAGGATGTGAATGTATGGTCAACCAATGGTGCTAGTTCGCCAAATGACGCGACCAATGCAGGACCATAGAAGGTAATAATGCCAGTTTTTTGATAAATACCCAGCAGTAATGCTGTCATATCGGAATAGCCAATGATGATTTTAGGATCAGCAATCAGTGCATCGTAATCGATATAAGGCAAGAGCGAATTACTGTTCATACCGCCAATGGTGGACATAATACAGCGTACATCGGGATCGCGAATTAATGCGTTAAGTTCATCGGCTCGCTGTTGAATTGAGCCCGAGCGATAATGGTCACTTTCCCCAGTTAATGTGCCAGCTTTAAGGTGATAACCCTGCTGGAGAAGAAATTGTTTTGCCCTTTCAAATCTTGTGGGAGCAAAAAAAGTTGCGGGCGATGAGGGAGAAAAAAAGCCAATGGTATCACCTTGCTTTAGTGGCTGCGGTCGTCGTACTTCCATATACACCTCAATGCGTTAATCACTGTTTCGATTATATTTAACCTAATAGATTTATGACCATATAGTTTTATATTCACGATGCCAATGGCAATTGAGAGAATAGAGGTGAATGTCACTTATGTTGCATATCTTTGTATGTATCATTCTGAAAATGAATGGAAAAATAGGGGACGGATGGTGTATTTGATACTATGCCCTTAAGGCCAAGGAGAACCTTTATGTTAGCAATAGAAAAACACTGTTTAGCGTTACTAGAAAATAGTATTGCGACAGATGCAGCTCATAATAAAGCGCATATATTTCGCGTAGTCAAAACAGCCAAGCACTTGTGTAATATCGAGCAAGCTGACCCCAATATTGTTATCCCTGCAGCATGGTTACATGATTGTATTACGGTACCTAAAAATCACCCTGATAGATCGAAGAGTTCCGTTATGGCTGCCGATCATGCTCTCATCTTACTGGCTAAGTGGCAGTACCCCGAACAGTATTATTCGGCCATTCATCATGCCATTGCGACGCACAGCTTTAGTGCTAATATTCCCCCTGAAACATTAGAGGCGAAAATTGTACAAGATGCTGACCGCTTAGATGCTTTGGGCGCGATAGGTGTGAGTCGATGCTTACAAATTAGCGGCGTATTGGGATCGACACTGTACAGCGATGATGATCCATTTTGTGAACAACGCACGCCAAACGATAAGTCGTTTACGGTGGATCATTTTTACACCAAATTGTTCCGTATCGCCGAGACGTTACATACCCAAGCCGCAAAAGATGAAGCACAACAGCGCGTGACATTTATGCGTGATTACCTGACTCAATTACAGCGTGAAATCTAACTAATTTACTTGAATATACAGACGGCATGAGTGGACAGGAATGGTAACGGATCAGCTAGATATTCAGCACCTCACATCGGGCTTTGAATCTGCAGATGTAGAGCCGCTGCATCAAACATTATCGGCTTATGAACACTTGGCTATTTCAGGGCCATCGGGTTGCGGTAAAAGCAGTTTATTACAAATATTAGCGGGATTAGCACCGCCCAAACAGGGCGCGATCAGCTGGCAAGGTGATGCTATTACACCACAGCGGTTCCCCCTGTGGCGACGTGACATTTGTTATCTCCCGCAGCAACCTGTCATGGGGGGCGATACGATCGAACACGTGTTGCAATTACCTTGGCACTTACAAGCTATGTCGTCAGCCACTCCTAGCGAAGTCGAATGCAAAGAGGCGCTTATTCAGCTTGGTTTGCACCATAGCCTTGATAAGCCAGTGGCTGCATTATCGGGGGGAGAAAAGCAACGTCTAGGCTTTGCTCGTGCATTACTAATGAAAAGAGCCATTTGGTTATTGGATGAACCGACATCAGCGTTAGACGCACAAAGTCGCGATAAGGTTATTGCCCTCTTATCTGCAACGCAGGCCATTAAAATTTCGGTTTCACATGATCCTCATTGGTTAGCCAGTTGCGATTTTGTTCATCAAATGGAGAGCAGGGATGAATGATACGGTTGTGATCAGTTTGTGGGGAATGGCGGCTTTTTACCTGTTGCTACTTATACCGATCGCGTTGTTTGCGCGATGGCAGCTTGGATTAACACGCAGTATTGTCACCGCAGTTTTACGTATGACGCTGCAGCTGGCAGTGGTTGGTATTTACTTACAGACCTTGTTTGATTTCCAAAATCCGCTGCTTAACTTAGCTTGGTTAACCATCATGGCAGGCGTTGCTGGCGTGAGTATTTGCCAACGTGCTGAATTGCCATTAAAAAGAGTACTCCCCGCAGTGCTAACAGGGCAAGCCGTTGCATTAGTTGTGGTGCTGCCCATGCTTTTAGTCATGGCGATTCAACTCTCGCCATGGTGGCAGGCACAGTATCTTATTCCCGTTGCGGGCATGTTGCTTGGTAACTGCTTGGCAGCCAATGTGCTTGCTCTTGAGCGTTGGCATAGCAGCTTGAAAAGCCGATTAAATGAATATCAGTATTATTTATCATTAGGGGCGCCTCAGCCTGCACAACCTTTCGTTAAAGAAGCGATTAAAACGGCATTAGCGCCGCAGTTAGCGTCAATGACCACCTTGGGTATTGTGAGCTTACCAGGCATGATGACAGGTCAGATCCTTGGCGGTACCGAGCCACTATTAGCCGTGAAATACCAACTGGTTATTATGGTCGCGATTTTTCTTGCCGCAGTTTTCTCTGTGGCGACCACCTTGTCATTGGTAAATAAATACGCCTTTAACCGCTATGGACAGTTGATAATTTAATATTTCTCTAAATGTAAGCGGCTAAGTTAGACTTGCCGTTTACATTTTCTCGCTGTCATCTCCCTGACTTAATTTAGTCATCTCCCTGTCAACTCTCTGAATTACATTGCTCTTTTTCTGAGAGGGCAAAGGTATGCTGCCTCCACTTAAATCACTCGTCGCTTTTGAAGCCGTGGCTCGATTAGGATCAATCGGAGCGGCTGCGCGTGAATTGCATGTCACGCAAGCCGCGGTGAGCCTTCAGCTGAAAAGCCTCGAACAATTTCTAGGGGCGACCTTGTGCCACAGAAGCCAACGTGGCGTGACCTTGACCCATGAAGCACAGCAGTATTTGCCTGTTGTGACTGGCACACTCCAGCACTTAAAAGTACAAACTCAATTTTTGTTTGGTGAGCAACAAGCTGATGTGTTGCGGGTGAAGGTGAATCACTCTATTGGTCACAATTGGCTGCTGCCCAAGTTAACTGATTTTGCTCAGAAGCATCCTTTCATTCGCCTTGATCTTTCCTTGGTTGATTGGCCATCACAGTTGCCTTGTCAGGAAGCCGATGTGGAGATAACCAATGGTTTTACCGAATGTGGTAACACTCGTGCTGAGCGCTTATTTCAAGAAAACTGGTTAATGGTGTGTAGCCCTGAATTTAAACGAAAGCACATCGAAGAATTAGCGACCGCGCAGTTACAACACTTGCCCGCGATTCAAGTGAAAGGGTACGAAGAAAGCTGGATTCAGTGGCTTAATCATAATCAGTATGTACTTCATCCTCCTTCGGTTCAGCTTGAAATAACCAACTCACTTCATGGTTTACAAGCTGCGAAATATGGTTTGGGTATTTTGCTTGTGCGCTCTTTTGTTGCCAAAGAATGGTTAGAAAGTGGTGATGTCGTTATTGCTGTGGAAGGGGCGATGCCATCGGAATCTGCACATTACCTAATAACCAATAAGCAGCGAACAGCAAAAGTGAATTTCTTTTGTGATTGGTTGCACCAGCAATATAGCGAGCTAACCCCGCCAGCGTGCAAGCGATAGCTTTTCTTAGGTTAGATGACAAGGGCCATAAGTTTTTCTTGGGGCTGTGTTTGGAAAAAGTGATGTGTATGCAAATACCGCTGTCACAGACTGAATATAAGCTGATCCTGTCTTGAATAATAAGTGACAACAACAATGAACCTGAATCTACAAAAGTGGCAAAACAGCAGCAAAGTTCTGTTTTTTATTGCTCCTTTAATGATCCCATTAATTACATTTTGGCTAGTTCCTTTTGGCTGGAGTGTTTATATCAGCTTTACTGACTGGGATTACATTTCGCCTGATTATTATTTTGTTGGGTTGGAAAATTACCAGTACATGCTTGAAGACGGTGATTTCATTCAAGCGATGCAAAATACTTTTATATTTGCGCTGGGTGTTGTTATTCCCACTGTCATGATCGGTTTAGTCTTTGCGTTATTACTTCATAACAATTTTAAAGGCAGTCAATTTTATCGTGCGGTTATCTTCTCGCCTTGGATCACCCCAACGGTTGCGATTTCTATTGTTTGGTCTTGGGTATTTGAATCCAAATCGGGTCTGGTGAATTTACTGCTCGATAAAGTCGGTATTGCCCCTATTCCATGGCTAGAAAGTGGTGATACCGCGATGTTTGCAGTAATGGTCGTGACTGTGTGGCAAGCGGTGGGCTGGACCATGCTGTTTTATATCAGTGCGCTCAATAAAATCCCTACCTCTTTGTATGAAGCGTCATTAATTGATGGCTGTAGTCCGTGGACACGTTTTTACAAAATCACCTTACCACTGATATCACCGACCACTTTCTTCTTGGTGATCGTCAATATGATCACCGCGATTCAAGCGTTTGATCAGTTCCAAATATTAACTCAAGGTGGCCCAAGTGGCAGTACGCGTACTCTGTTGTATCTCTTTTATCAGCAGGCATTTGAGCAATACGATATGGGTCCTGCAGCGGCAACGTCTCTCATTATCTTACTGATCACAGGTGCATTAACCATTGCCAATACTGTGATGGGTAAACGCTGGGTGTATTACTAAGGATTAACCAATGAGCACTATGGATACGCTGGCTATCCCAGCAAAGAATACACACAAGGTTGTTATCAATGATGCGTCCCGCAAGCAGGGCATTAATACAGCCAAACCTGTAAAAGCGAACAGTACGACTCAGCGAGATCGAGTGCTTGAACGTGGTTTTAAGAATACGTTGAAACATGGCTTCTTGCTGATGTCAGGCTTATTAATGGTCTTTCCATTTATTTGGATGTTATCAGGTTCGTTGAAATCAAATGATGAGATTTTTGCTAATCCATTAATGATTATTCCTAGCACCTTTAATTGGCAAAGTTTTGTCGATGCTTTTAATAGTGCGCCGTTTGGCTTGTACATCATTAACAGTTTTAGCGTGGCTTTGTTTACCACTTTGTTAGTGATTATTAATTCAGCCATGTTTGCTTACGCCATAACGCAGCTGAAATTTAAATCTAAAACCTTTTTATATTTTGTGGTGATGGGCTGTTACATGCTGCCAGGGGCGGTGACTTACATTCCTTCTTATATCACTTTGGCACGATTTGGTTTATTGGATTCGCACATGGGTTTGATTTTGTCTAATGCGGCCAGTGTATTCGGGGTGTTTTATTTACGTCAGGTTTTTTTGAAAATTCACCCATCGTTAATCGAAGCCGCGCGTATTGATGGCGCGGGTGAGTTGAAAATTCTTTGGAAGATCATTCTCCCTCAGTGTAAAGCCGCCTTGGCGACCTTATTTCTGATCACTTTCATTACTAACTACAACAGTTATATGTGGCCGAGCTTGGTGATCACCTCACAAGAGCTGAACCTTATCGCCACAGGTATACGTCAATTTTTTATCGCAGAAGGTAACTATGGCCTGAATTGGTCACAGATTATGGCAGCCAGCACGATTGCTGTCTTACCCCTGCTTGTGTTGTTCATCTTATGTCAGAAAACGATTCTAACGGGAATCACCAACGATAACGGTGTTAAAGAGTAATATGGATATGAAACTAAAAACCTTAGCAGTTATATGTTCGTCATTGGCTTTCACAGGTAACGTGTTGGCGAAAACAGAAGTAGATTTTTGGTATTCAGGTGGCGTGAAGCCCCAAAAAATGATGACCAAACTGATTGATGAGTTTAATGCGAGCCAAGATGAGTACCAGATCAAAGGTGCGCTTCAAGGTAACTACGCCGAAACTTATCAGAAGTTGCAAGCGGGTATGGCCTCGCGTACTGCACCTGAGTTTGTATTGCTAAAAGCCGAGCAAGCCTCTGCCATGTCAAAGCGTAACTTAGTGCGTGATATGTCGGTGTACATGGACGATGCTTTTAACTTTAATGACTTTCTAGGTGCTTTCCGTCAGCAAGTGACCAAAACTAATGGTGAGGTTTATGGCCTACCTGCGTACGGTACAACACAGGTGTTCTACTACAACAAGCAGGTGTTAGCGGAGCATGGCTTTACGGCTGATGATCTAAAAACCTGGCAAGGCGTGGCGAAAGTATCGAAAGCGGTACGTAAAACCGATGTGAACGGCAACGTTTCATTTTACGGTTGGGAGCCGATGTGGGGCAAAGATAACCTCATTGATGCCGCCTTCTCTAACGGCGCCAAAGTGCTAAGCGATGATGGCAAGACAGTCATGGTCGACTCGAAAGAGTGGGTCGAGGTGTGGGACGGTTTCCGTCAATGGATCCACGATGATGATGTGATGCGTATTCACCACGGTGGCCAAGGTTGGGAATACTGGTACAAGACTATTGACGATGTCATGAAAAACCGAGCATTGGGCTACACAGGTTCATCGGGTGACCAAGGTGATCTCGACTTCACCCGTTTAGCGGCAACGACACAGCCAGGTTGGGGGGCGAACCCTTCCAAGCCTCAAGCGGCGGCACAGATCTTCGTGATGCCGACAGGGACAGATAACAAAGCGGCGCAAGGTGCATTTGAGTTTATGCGCTTTTACACCAACGCCAAGAATACAGCGCGTTGGTCAATGTTTACGGGTTATATCCCTGTTCGTAAGAGCGTAGAAGACGTCGAAGAATACCAAGCTTATACCAAAGAAAACCCTCACGCGCTTATTCCATTGCAGCAAGCGGGCTTTGCACAAATGAATTTCTTTGACCCAACCAACGGTAAGATCATGGATGCGCTAGCGATTGCGGCAGACCAAGTACAAATCGAAAATATTCCTGCGGAAAAAGCCCTGAAACAAGCGGCGAAACGCGCCCAGCGTGCGTTAGACCGTGCTAATCGTTCGTAACTAACAACTGTAGTTAACAACTCAGCAATAACATACTCAGGTACGCCTTGAATTTGGCGTACTTGGGTTAATTTGTACGAGTGAGATTGAGAAACAAGATGTTGAAATTGAATGGTGAACTAACCTTTGGTCACCGAAAGTTAGTGATTGATGTGCCTGAGAATACTCAAGCGATGACCTTATCGGGTACAACAGTCAAAAAAGGCTTTATGTACGCGTATTTGTTTGATGCGAACCAGCGTTTACGCGGCTGTCAGTTATGGCAAAAAGCGCCAAAGCATTTAACACTCACAACGCACAAGGCGTCACTCGGTGGTATTGTCGGTGAGCTGCCAGCAGGTGAATGGCAACTCCATATTTATAATCTAGAAGGTGAAGAAAGAACGCCTAAAGCCATGCAGTACCGGTGTGAAGTCGAATGCGAAGTAGAGTGCGAAGTGGAATGTGAAGGAGCTTTCGAGCCGCAACCTGAGCCGAATGATTTGATGGGGCTAGAATCGTTAACACCCTCGTTAACGGCGGACAATATCATTGCGTTTGATTACAGCAAGGTGAAACGAATGGAGTCGGCTTGGTATAGCGGGGACTTGCATGCCCATACCTGTTTATCTGATGGTCATAATAGCCTTGCTGCTGCGACGGAGATCATTAAGCAGCAAGGGCTCGATTTCTTCTTTTTGACTGAACATAACATCTGCCATCCACAGCTACCTGATCTTGACGAAGTGCTGATGTTACCCGCCGTAGAAGTCACGACAGATAAAGGCCATTTCAATGTGCATGGGCCTAAGCGCGGTCTTGATATGCGTGATGCTGATTATTCAAGTGCAGCCTTGATCCAGCAAGGGCTTAGCTTAATGGATGATGAGCAAAAAGCGGGCGGAGCACAAGGTTCAATAAGCATTAATCACCCCATGATGAAGCCGTGGCATTGGCACTATAACGACATGGAGCTGGCAAAGGTGAATACCCTTGAAGTCTGCTGTGACCCTACATGGGCAACTTCTCCCCAAGCGACGGAAGAAGCGTTAACCGTGTTAAGCGCCATGTGGAATGCTGGTCATCGGATTGCGGGAGTGGGGGGGAGCGACGCACATTTAGCACCGCACGAACGTAATCCCCAAGCACACGAGCCTTCGTTATATGGTGATCCAACGACCTATGTGTATGCGCATGGCCTAAGCGGAGAAAGTATTCTGGCAGGGCTTCGTGCAGGGCAAGTCTATGTTGAACGAGGCTGTGGATTGGCGTTTGAGATCAATCAGGGAGACATGCTACCCGGTCAAGCCATTACTAGCCCTATAGTGACATACCGCTTGTCGGTTGAGGATGAGTTCCATGACTATTTCGTTGAGCTAATCGCGGATGGCAAGGTCGTTGGTAGTTACCCACTGAAAGCCCATTGTGATGGTGTTACTGAGTTTAGTCTTGATATGACAGATCATGCTTGGCTTCGCCTTGATATCCGCCGTGCGGGCCGACAGCAAAATGATAGGGAATTTATTGGTTTAATTAACCCTGTTTTCAATCCTTCTTTCCCTCAGTTTTCAAACCCGACCTTAGCAACATGGGGTGAGTTGGTAGACACATTGAATATCCAGAATTTAAAAAAATAGAATTCAAAAAAGCATAACCCCTAAAAACATGACTCCTAAAAACATCACCCCTAAAAACATGATTCAAAATAAATGGACCGTAAAGTAATGGATATTAAAGGCTTATTGTTTGATAAAGATGGCACCTTATTAGAGTTTCATCAAATGTGGCTGAAGGTGTCTCAAGGCGTTGTTACTGCACTTTCGCACCGTTACTGCACTGAAATGCAGAGGCATTTACTGACGGAAGATCACCTATTAGAAGCGATTGGGATCCACGGCGAATATGTGGATAACCATGGTTTATTGGCCGCAAACCCTGTCGAAGATACAGCGGAGGCTTGGTTTAAAATGCTTACACCAAGCTGTGAGTTGGCAGTTTTTACCGCTCAAGTTAAAGCGCTTTTCAATCAACAGGTTGAAGATAATCCATCTTTGATTCAACCATTGCCAGGGGTTAAAGACACCCTCATTAAACTGAAACAAAAAGGTTTTAGACTCGGCATAGCAACGGCAGATACCAAAGACTCAACGATTTATAGCTTAGAGAAAGCAGGGTTGATTGATTTGTTTGATTACCTCGGTTATTCAGATGGCGATATAGCCCCTAAGCCTGCCCCTGCATTGTTGCAAGGCTTTTGTGAACGTTGCGATTTAACGCCTGCTCAAGTGGTGATGTTTGGTGACACCGTTTCTGATATGGCGTTTGGCTTGAATGCGGGCGCAGGGAAAGTCGGTGTATTGACCGGCACTGCAACGCAGGATGAACTAGCCCCTCACGCCGACTTCATCTTGGCCTCAGTGGCTGATTTTGAACCTGAATGTTTAGCGAGATAAAGCAATGGCTGAAGTAGTACTTCGACAAGTAGAAAAAGTGTATCCCAACGGATTTAAAGCGGTACAAGGTGTGGATTTGACTATCAAAGAAGGTGAGTTCATGGTCTTTGTTGGTCCGTCTGGCTGCGCCAAGTCAACCACGTTACGCATGATAGCGGGCTTGGAAGAGGTGTCGGGTGGCGATATCTATATTGGTGACAAACGGGTGAATGATTTACCGCCGAAAGATCGTGGTATTTCTATGGTGTTCCAAAACTATGCCTTGTATCCACACATGAGTGTGTACGAAAACATGGCGTTTGGGCTACGTCAGCAAAAGTTGGATCAGCATAAGATAGATCGTCGCATTCGTGATGCTGCAGAAACATTAGAAATTAGCCACTTATTAGCGTCTAAACCTGGCGAGATGTCGGGTGGACAGCGTCAGCGTGTGGCGCTGGGCCGTGCTATGGTGCGCAAACCTGATGTGTTCTTGTTTGATGAACCTTTGTCTAATTTGGATGCCAAGTTACGAGTGTCGACCCGTGTCAGTATTGCTCAATTACATAATGAGCTGAAAGACGAAGGGCAAAATGCGACCATGATTTACGTGACGCACGATCAGGTTGAAGCCATGACATTGGGCGATCGCATTTGCGTACTGAATCAAGGGCAGATCATGCAAGTTGACACACCGATGAACTTGTATCAGCGTCCAGCTAATAAGTTTGTCGCTGGCTTTATAGGCTCACCAGCGATGAACTTAATTAAAGCGATGGTAGTGTTTGAAGATGGACAGTATTTCGTTGTGACTAACAGCGGATCTCGATTCTTATTACCTGTAGAAAAAGCACGCCAAGTGGCAAATAAAGTAGGACAAGAAGTGTGGTTTGGTTTGCGTCCTGAGCACATCAGTATGGTTGATCTTGAGCCGCCAACGCCAACACTGCAAGACATCGAAATGTCACTTATTAATGTGGTTGAGTCGATGGGAAATGAAGTGTATTTGTATTTTAGTGTGGGGGATGACCAACTCATCGCCCGCGTGTCTTACCAAGCTGACCAAGCCATTCAGCACGGTGATATCAAACCGCTGCATTTTGATATGTCGCATTGTCATTTGTTTGATATTGAAACCGAAGTGTCATTGCTGGTGGATTAGCGAGGCGTTCATCAAAACAGGCAGCAAGGTGGCTGGTTTCAGCGGCCTTGCTGGAAGTGGGGTGTGTTAGAGCAATGTAAGAGGTTTTGTTTAGTATAAAGCGATAATATCGAAAAATGTCTTTTTACCACCAATCACTAATTCGACCTCATCATCAACTTTTCGGTTAAGTAGCTCTTGTCCTAACGGTGAACTTGGAGTCACAACAGTGATTTCAATATTCTCGCTAGAGGTGCTCATCTGTAACTTTAAACCACCAGCGCCGGGACCAAAGAAAACCCATTTAGTATGATCGTTTTCGTCAACGAGTTCGACCAAACTTCCTAAAATCACCTGTTGTAAGGTACGTGGATTGCTATGATCAAGTGCTTTAAAGGCTTGAATGTCTGCAGCACATTCAGCAACACGTTGTGATTGCCCATGGGCAAGGTATGCCGCTTCTAGCGATAGCGTATCGTATTCATTCTCAGGGGCATTTTCTTCATTAGTCGCCGTTTCATGGGCGCGTTTAGCTGCATCCAATGCTGTTTGGTGAGTGATAGTCAGCTGTGTAATTATCTGTTCTAGCAGCGCGTATTTGTTCATTGTTTGACCCTGAAAAAGTGAGCGGAGAATTATAGCAATAGCGGGATCGGGAGGGTAGCAAAACAGTCGTGAATGCACTCGTTTACGGTCTGAATTCACTGTCTGGCATAGAGATATGATTAAAATTATAGTCCGAATTTATGAGATAAATTCGGACTTGGATATGCATTAGTTAGAATGATTACCGTGCTCTAAACTAATTAGATACTGTTACTTTTAAAGGATCGCTGTTTACATGGTCTTGTACGCTGGTTGCGATAATGGTTGCAGTACCTGCTTGATGAGCAGTTAAAATTGTATGATCATTTAAAAATGAGAGGCTTAGAATCTCAGGGTTAGAAGATCTATAATTAATATAATCAGCATAACCCGTTGAGTTATCACTGTACGTTGCTACTGATTTTAATAACAGTTGTTTTTCTTGATCAGCTTTCATTTTTATTGGTGCATGAGCGATTGTCAGATCAGTAATTACAGCCCGTGTTACTGTAATTGGCACCGCTTTTGCGCTTGTAACACCACCAAGTATAGCGCTCACTTCGGTATTACCTTCTTTGGCACCATGGACCTTATCCTGATTATCAACCCAAACAACGAGAGGTATTCCCTTATTATTGGCATCACTCATACTCCATTGTACGAGCTGGGTAATGTCATATTTTTTCCCGTCGCTATAGGTACCCGTAGCCTTAAGTTGAGCATTATTCCCTTTGATGAGTCTTGCAATATAAGGCGGTGAGATTTCAATATCTGTTAAAATGGCACCACTGACTGTAATATTAACCGGTTTACTTAGTAAGGTGCCCCATTTTGCTTCTACGCTCGTATTACCGGGTTTTAATCCTTTAAGTAATAACTGCTCTGTATTTTTCACTATGGTGTCATCTTGAGATATCCAAGTAATCGCTTGGCTAATATCTCGTGTTGAACCGTCACCAAAATGCGCTGTGACTTTTAATGCTATAGTTTGACCACTAATAATAGTTTCAGAGTTTGAATTTAAAGTGATACTTTTGGCTTCGGCGCTTGTGACATGTGCCAAGATTGAACGACTTTCGATACCTTCAATCGTAGCAGTGATATCTGCGTATCCTGGGCTAACCGCACTTAGTACACCATCTTTCGAAATGGTTGCGACATTAGTGTCATACGAGTTCCATGTCACTGAAGAGGTAACATCTTGCGAGGTCTCGTCACTGTATGAGGCCGTAGCTGTTAAATGCTCACGGGTACCTTTGGGGAATGTGGCAATAAGTGGTGTGACATGCACGTCCGTCACCGCAGCTTCACTCACGGCAACGTCTAACGTATTGCTTGTGATGCCCTTTAATGACGCTGAAACTTTAAATGAACCCTTATTTAAGCCGTTCAGGTAGCCAGAACCTACATTGTAAGCAGTATATAGATTGTTAACATTCCAATCGACACTAGAGTCTATATTTTGATTGGTGCCATCAGAATAATATCCGATAGCTACGAATTTCATTGTTGTGCCTTTATGAAAGCTGAGCGCTGAAATGCCTTTAACAATCGTGTTAGTTGGTGCTATCTGAATACTCGTTAATGATGGTTCTGATGACGGTCCATCACTAGAGCTTCCTGAATTACACCCAAACAATAGAAGTGTGCATGTTAAGCTAACTATAACGGTAAGCTTTTTGAGATAATTTGTCATTTATAACCCTGTATTAATTTATTTAATTTCCATATTATTTTATTAGATTTTATAAAGCATGATTATCACGCACTAAGTATATTTAGAGTTAAGTTACATATTAGTCATAGTGTTTATAAAATATTTATATATGGTTAGTATTGACCTGCCAAAATAATAATTAATCCTATTTGGATTTTCTTTTCGTTAAAGTTAATAAACGATACATTTTAATGCTACTAATGACAAGTGTGTTAATTTCTATTTGCATCCGTTTGAATGTGTATATAAGGATGATTCCATTCAAGTGGTAATTATAAATGTATATGAAAATTATAGTCTTATAACGTATTTTATAGTGTTATAAAAACATAATTAACAAGCGCAAGAATAAATGCATTTTATTTATATCAAGAAATATAAGTTTCCATTATTACGCTTTCTTTGCTGGGCGAGTCTTTATATTGGTGGCGTTCATAGTGTGGGAGCCTGCAGTAAAGGCCAGTCCCTCTTTGAGTTGCTTTAGTACTTGTTTTTTCTCACCATCTGCGATTAATTGTCCTTGCTCTAAAATAATAATGCGATCGACCACATCAAGCATGCTGGTTTTATGGGTGATTAAAATGAGTGTCTCGTGATCTTGAAGGTTAGCGAGTTGTGCTTTGATGCCACTTTCGGAGCGGTTATCCATGCTGCTGGTGGGTTCATCCATCAATAGCACAGGTGGTTCGCCTAACAAGGCGCGAGCGATGGTAATGGCTTGGCGTTGTCCACCTGATAACGCATTACCGCCTTCACCCACTTGTTTTTCCAGCCCAGCACTGTCGTTCTGACTAAACTGGGTCACCCCCGCACGCTGCGCTGCACGCAAAATATCACTGTCACTTGCAAGTGGTCGACCTAAGGTGATGTTGTCGCGAATCGAGCCGAAAAACAGTAAGTTTTCTTGGGGGACGCAGCCGATGTTTTTTCTGACATCAATATGATGGAGTTGGTTTATGTCAGTATCGTCTATAAGTACAGAACCTTCTTGCGCTTGATACAGCCCCATAATTAAACGTTCGATGGTGGTTTTTCCTGATCCAATCCGACCGATTATTGCCACTTTTTCCCCGGGGTTTATAGTGAAACTCACGTTACGCAATGCGGGTTGTGCCGTTTTAGTTTCCTCTGTCGCACTGTTATTGGGGTAAGCAAAACTGACATTATCAAAGGCGATTTTACCTTGTAATACAGGGCGGTGGATGTAGCGTTTATCATTATCTTGTTCCGAAGGCATTGCCATTAACTGCTCTAAAATGGTCATGGCTGATTTGGCTTGGTTATAACGAGTCGAGAGTAATGACAGCTGTACTAAAGGGCCGACAGCACGGCTACTTAACATCGTCGCGGCAATTAATCCGCCCATGGTTAATTGTCCTGCAGCAATCAGGTAGACCCCAAAAACGATCATGGCCACCGAGACAAACTGTTGTAAGAACCCAGCACTGTTTTGGACCGAATCGGTAAGCCGACGAGACTTAATACCCCAATTTGCCAAGTGTGCGACCGCTTCTTCCCAGCGGTATTGAAACTGATGCTGTGCGCCAAATAATTTAACGGTTTCTAAGCCATGCAGGCTTTCAATTAAATTGGCGTGTTTTTGCGAAGCTAAGCGAGAACCTTCTTCGATGCTCTCTTTGAGTGGTTTTTGGATGAGCCAGCTGTATAGCGCTAATAGAATGACCGCCGCCAGAGGTACATAAGCGAGAGGCCCTGCGACTAGGGCAATCACTAGTAGAAAAAGGAGTGCAAAGGGGAGGTCGATCAAGGTTGAAACCGTGGCTGAAGTGAAGAACTCTCTGATGGATTCAAATTCTTGTAGATGGCGAGCAAAGGCCCCCACTGAGGGGGGGCGAGCTTCCATTTTGATACCGAGCACCTTGCTAAAAATTTTAGCGGACAGCAATAAGTCCGACTTCTTACCTGCGATGTCGATAAAGAAGCTGCGCATGAGTTTCAAAACAAGATCGAAGATGAAGATGATTGCCATGCCACTGGCCAGTACCCAAAGTGAATCGAATGCTAAATTAGGTACAACTTTGTCGTAAACCAAACGCGTAAAAAGGGGAGTTGCGATAGCAAAAATGTTTATCAATATCGAAGCTATTAATACGTCACGGTAGATGGATCTCGATTCCCATAAAGTACTCCAAAACCAATGCCCTTTACGTGTTTTTAATAACTCAGGTGAGCGCTCATCGTAGCGAAACTGTTTTTTGATCAGGAAAAGCTGACCACTGTAATTGGTGCTCAGTGAATCAAGCGAGACGGTTTGTGGTTCAAGCTGCAGATGTGGGTGAACAATATCGGCTTCTTGGGTATCAGTGTTAATGCTGAGTAAGACACAGGCATCATTGTGGTTAAGCACTAAGATCACGGGTAATAATAAGGGCGAGAGAGCGTCCAGTGACACTTGGTTTAGCTTGGCGTGAAGCCCGCCTTGTTCAGCGGCTCGTGGCAATAAATGGGGGCTAAGCCAGCCATCGTTGAGCGGTAAACCTGCGATTAAGGCATCAGGTGAATTGCCTTGACCGTAATAGCGGCAAAGGTAGGTTAGGCTATGAAGCAGAGGATCTTTCATTGCTAATCCTCTTGCTCAGGCTGTTGGGTGACATAGCCTTGGAAGCCATTGATCATTAACGCAGATAGCTTTTCTCGTTGGTCTTGGGTTTCAATGCGTGATGCAATAGCGATGATCCCTAATGCTTGTGCATTACGGGTGATAGAAGATAAAACATCGGCTTTTAAGGCATCATCGATGTGCTGTGTATAGGCAAAGTCGAGTTTGACATAAGCGGGTTTAAAACGATTAAGGTAGCTGACCGAGCTAAAGTTATGGCCGTAGTTATCAATACCGAACTGAAAGCCGTTACGATGAATGATGTCACACAAAAGTTCGATGTTATCGAGTTGATTTAAAAAGCTGATCTCAGGTAATTCAAATAGTAGGCGGCCGCGATACTGAGGGTTGGTTTTTAATAGTGTCCCTAGCCAGCGCATGAAGCCCGCATCACTGATACTGCTCTGAGTAATATTGACGGCGATTGGGTCAAGATCTGGATTATCGACCAGCATGGCGGTGATCTTGGCGATCACGTAACGATCAAATTCAGGCCCTGCGTTGAGCTGCTCGATCGCGCCAAGGAATTGACCTGCACTATAACTTTTTTGTCCGTCGTAAATGGTACTGAACGCTTCTTGGTGAAGCACCTTATTGTTTTCATCTGTTGCGGGTTGAAAGGTCAGTGAGAGTTGATCGTGGCTGATCGCATTATCGACAAGGCGCTTCCATTGTTGCTTACCCAGCCGCAGTGTTTGATCCATGCTGTCGATGAGGAATAAGTGTTCAGTCGCTTGTTGGCGTGCTTGGTTAACTGCATTATCAGCTTGCGCCAGTAGACTACCACTGGTATCGCTATCACTGGCAATAACCAGCCCAACAGCAGCATGTAAGGGTGCAATATTCAGTGGATCGCTTTGTAGGGCGGCTGACTTTTGCAATACAGCGCGACCAAGCAGCGTTAATTCACCACTGCTGCAATGAGGGACAAGCAACATAAATTCAGCATGGTTGAGTCGAGCTATTGTGATTTCATCGTTGGCTAAATCTTGTAGGCTGTGAGCCAGTTTCACGGTTAGTTTATCACCTGCTTCATAGCCTTCTTTTTCATAGCTATCGGCAATGAAATCAGCTCGTAATAAAATGACCCCACCAAAGGTTTTGTGCGTAATTATCGTATCTAATTTGGTGATTAAATAGTGGCGATTGGCTAGGCCAGACACGGGATCTTGATATGCCCGCACCCTGAGCTTATCGGCTTCTTGCGCTTGATGATCTATGTGCGATTTAAGTTGTAGGCTCATGTGGTTAAATGCTGTAACCACATCTTTTAATTCGCGGATCTCGGGTACCAGCAAGGGCTGCTTAAATTCATTATTAGACATGGCTTTGGCACTGTTCTGAATCGCTGTTAGTGGTGTGAGCACGCGGCGAAGAAATACAGAAACCATGACGACTCCCAATAAGCTGGTGGCGATAAACCCAAGAAAGAGTTGCACACTGGCTTGCCACAGTTTGAGATAAGCAAAAGTTGGGTTGGTCGTCACTGTGAGTTTGGCGACTTGCATCCAGCCGCTAGTCAGAACGCGGCTTTCGCTGAGAGGCTCTAAATTAATGAGGTAGGTAAAGAGTTGTGGTACGCCTTGGATTTGACTGGGATATTGACGCTCGATGGTGTGATCACTATCAATGAGTGACAGTGTCACTGTTTGATAAAAGCCACCGTCAAATGTCGCATTGATAAGTGACTCTGTCGCGACCATGTCTTTTTTATCAAGGTAGGGGGTGAGTGCCATACCGACAGAGTTAATGGTGTTGTCGAGTTCATTTTCTTGTTGCAGCTGTAAAAAGTCTTTGGTGGTTTGGAACTGCACCACGAATACGCCAAAGATCAGGACGATTAGCAGTAACAGCATTCCACTAAGCAGTTGTCGGTATAAAGTCATGGTCGTTACTCATCCAAGTTGATAGCTGGGCGGCGCAATTCTTGTTCGGTATTGCGGAGACGCACATCGTTCCATGCACTGAGCTTAGCGGCATCGCCAGCTAGTTGACCTTGCCCTTTTTGTTTCATGAGCCACAGCTGGCTACCGTTAAAGCTGTATATCGGCAGCAAATCTACGCGCTCTGTTGCCGGTTTAATCTCACCATCAAGGTTGTCTAACAAGAGCGGTACCGCTGCGGGGTGCGGGTAGTAAGCGACAACCATGTGAAACTGATTCAGCGTCAGGGCTTTCACGTACACTAATCGTAACTTTTCGTCATCGATACCCAGTGACAGCAACGAAAAATACTTAGCGATACTGAAGTCTTCACAATCACCACCACCAGCACCAATAAACTCATTCGGGGTGGCCCAGTAGTCTGTCTCACCCCATAGTTTATCGTCATCAATAAACTGTAACTGGTTAAAAAATCGGTTGATGCCTTCTAGCCGAGTAGACTCAGAAATCGATGTTTTATCCGTCCGAGTTTCATTGTGCGTGTTCGTTAATTGGTGCAAAAGCTGTCGCCACGCTGTCGCACGTTTTCCTGCTCTCTCACCGTAAAACTGGCGGATTAAATCAATATTTTGTCGATTAATGGCTGTTAACGGCTCGCGTCTTTCATCACTGGCGACCAAGTGCTGCGTTAACAACGCGCATACTATTAACGAATAGCATAAAACATTGAAAAAACTAGCCATTGTGAGCGCTGTTGATGAAATCTAATTTTGGCGAAGAGTAAAGATAGTCCATTCTTCAACAACCTTATTGAAAGCGGTTTTGACTTGCGCAGTGACTCTGCGGCTCAATGTATTGGTGACTTCTTGGCTTTCAGCACTAACGGGCTCTGTATCACCGAATCCGACTGTCATGATGCGGTTTTGCGTAATACCAGCACCAAGCAGAGATTGCTTAACAGCTTGAGCGCGACGCTGTGATAACCCGACATTGTAGTCGCTGCTGCCTACTGGGCTCGCATAGCCTTTTAGCTCGATATAGGTGGACGGGTGCATTTTAAGAAATTGGCTCATTTCGCTGATTTGGCTTTGGTACTCTGTTGTGATTTGGGTGGAGTCATTAGCAAATAAGATATGAATTCGTCCTTCCTCTGGATTCGCGACGTAGGTAGGGCAACCATCATTATCGACAATCGCAGTGTGCGGTGTGTTAGCACATTTGTCGCGAGCATTGATGACGCCATCGTCGTCGTCGTCACGTAAATCTTTTGATTGTTCCGCCAGCGGCATGTCATTGGGCACTGAGGTTGCACACGCTGCGAGCAGTAGTAGGAACGGAAAAAGTAGATATCTCATCGTAATACCTCCTTGTATTACTTAACAGAAGTGAGCCACTGTTCAGGTACATCAACGCGTAATTCAGACAATAATAACCCCGTGGCATTGAGTAAGCGGTATTTAGAATAAATGCCATTGTAATGAGCATCCAGATAGGCTTTACGCGCTTCGAACAGCTCATTTTCGGTGTTTAGCACATCAAGTAGGGTGCGTTTACTGATCTTAAATTGTTTTTCATAAGCAATGACGGTACGGGCAGATGCATCGACATGGCGCTGTAAAAATTCGGTCTGATCATTGGCGAGAGCCATAGCACTCCATGCGAGACGGGTTCCTTCTTCGAGTTGACGTAATGCTCTATCGCGCACGTCTTTAGACTGGTTTACTTGATACGCAGCACGGCGGCTTTTGGCCTGATCGCTCCCACCGTTGTACAAGTTATAGCGCATTCTGAGCATGGCCTTAAATTCATCATTACTGCCTGGTACGCCATCCAATTCTTCGCCCCATTGCTGTGACGCTTCGACATAGAAGGTTGGGTAGAAAGTCCCAGTTGCTTGATCATATTGGGAATGCGCGGCATCAATGTCATTGAGCGCGACTTTGACGATTGGATTGTTTTCCTTGGCTTTAGCCATTGCATCGTCAAGTGATGTTGCAATGAAATTGATGTCGACTTCTGGCTTTTCAAGTGCGGTAGGGTACTGACCAACAATACGGACAAATTCGGTAATTTGGTCATTTAAGTTACTTTGCGCCGAAATTAAATTGGTGTTTGAGCGTGCTAAACGCCCTTCAACTTGTGCTAAATCAGCGGTTGAACCTATGCCTGAATCGGCGCGCTTTTTAATGTCGCTATAAATGCGCTGGTGGACATCGAAATTGGCCTGTGAAAGCGACAAGACTTCTTGAGCTTGTAGGACATCTAAGTAGGCTAGTGTGGTGCGCAGTGCATTATCTTGCGCGTCAGCAAGCAGTTGATAGCGTTGCGCTTCAGTTTCAGATTTATTCCGTGTGATATCGTTGTAGGTAATGGCACCATCCCATAATAATTGCTGGACGCTTAATCGTACTTCACGGGGTTGAAAGTCCCCTTTGCTGCCTCTTTCGTTATTGTAGTTTTCGTACCCAGCGCCTGCGTCAAGGTTAACATCTGGCAAGTAATCACCTTGCGAAGCACGTATTTGCTCGTTGCGGATCATAAACTCATGATAAGCATGGCGTATATCTGGGTTACTGGCGAGTGTTTGGGCAATAGCTTGTTCTAACGATTGCCCTAATACACTTGGGGAGTTAATTAGGCTGTACCCCATGCAAGCCAAAGTGACGATAAAAGCATTTCTCTTCATATTCACTCTCTTAGCGCATTTCGTTGAGCGGATATCACGGGCTTTAACAAATAATCGAGTACCGTGCGCTTCCCTGTGATGATGTCGGCAGATGCCGTCATTCCTGGGATGATAGGCAAGATTTCACCACTGCCGCTGAGTAAATAATTTTGAGCGGTGCGGATCCTGATTTGGTAAAAGCTATTGCCTTCATCGTCTTTAATGGTATCGGCACTGATAGTTTCTAGTGTGCCTTCTAATCCACCAAAGACAGTAAAATCATAGGCGCTGAATTTGATCATTGCGCGAAGTTTTGGTCTCAGGAAGGCAATATCTTTTGGCGCGATTTGCGCTTCAATCAGCAAGTTATCGTCGGTGGGGACTATGGTGATGACATCCATGCCGGGTTGAATGACACCACCAACCGTGTTGGTATGTAGTGTTTGTATGATGCCTGCCACAGGTGAGGTAATGGTCGTTCGGTTTACTCGATCTTGAAGCCCTATCTGTGAGGCCGATAAACTGGCAAGTTGATCGCTTATTTCGTTGAGCTCACGCTGCAAATCAGAACGAAAATTTTGCGCGATGTCGATACGTTTTAATATTGCCTCTTGAATTGCAGCTTTGATGATAGGCAGCTGTAATTCGGCAGATTTAAGCTCTCGGCGGATATCGTTAAGCTGGCGTCGCAGTTTAAGTAGTTCTATTTCTGGCACCACCCCTTCATCGGCAAGCGGTTTGGTGATTGCTAATTCTTTGCTGGCAATGCCATAGCTGTTACGTAAGCTGCCTACGCGTGATTGGGTCTCTATTCGTTCGCGTGCTTTTTGGTTGATCTGTTGTTCAACTACGGCAAGTTGGCCTTCGAGTTGCGACAATTGGTCGGCAAACTCATTTTTCTGGCGCTGAACTAAGCGAACTTGATTCTGGGTTAGTTCATTAGGAAACGTCAAAGTTTGCTGCTTGATCACTATGCTTTTTTGCCAATTTTTTTTCGCTTGTGACTTATCAATGTGAATACTGGCGAGCAAGGTATTAAGGCGAACACTATCGGCTTGTGTCCCTACCAGAGATTGACTCTGTTCGTTGAAATCAGACTGAAATTGAGTGTCATCAATTATTAGTAGTTCTTGCCCTTTCACGACAGCATCGCCTTCGGTAACGAGCAAGGATTTGACTATGCCTCCCTCAAGGTTTTGAACTACTTGTAGTTGTGAAGAGGCAATAACTTTGCCGCTACCTACAGTGACCTGATCAAGCTGCGCTTGTGAAGCCCATACGAAAGCAATAACGAAAAACAATACAATCACCCACAGCATACGACGTGCACTTTTGGGGGTGTTTAATAACAAGGCTGCGCTTTGATCATCAATATAATCAAGTTGCTCAGTTGTTAACGAATTGTCTGCCTTTTTCGAAGGGCTTTTCTGTTTATTTGTCATTTTTTTTAGAAAAATATCCGCTCAATTTTTATTCGACAGTTATATAAGTATTAAACTACGTATGCCTTTTTTGACAATTTACCGTGCTTGATTAGTACACTAATTGATAAAGAATAAGTGAGCTATCGCTCTCTATAACAGTGAGTTGCAACAGATGGCGGTACTATTTCCTTGTTGATTTCTTGGTTTTGTTCTGAAAGTGTCGGTGAATCTTTATGTGTCAAAGCAGAATGAGTATCTTCTTTTTAGGTGTTTTGTGTGTGTTTGCTCGGCACTTGCTTAAAATGTAAATACTTTGTTATGTTTAATGGGTGATTTATCAACATGGAATGTTTATGAAAGCGTATGAAGCAAATTTTGATGGGTTAGTGGGCCCAACGCATAACTACAGTGGTTTATCTTTTGGCAATGTCGCTTCAGCTAAAAACCAAGCTGCGCCTTCAAAACCTAAACAAGCAGCCAAACAAGGGCTTGCCAAAATGAAGGCCTTGGCTGATATGGGATTAGTGCAAGGCGTATTAGCACCACAAGAACGGCCTGATGTTTTCACCTTACGCCGACTTGGTTTTAGTGGCTCAGACAGTGATGTTATTGCCCAAGCTGCGAAGCAAGCGCCTAAAGTGTTGGCTGCGTGTTGTTCTGCGTCCAGTATGTGGACGGCAAATGCTTCTACTGTTTCCCCTTCGGCCGATACTGCTGATGGTCGCGTACATTTCACACCTGCAAACCTTACCAATAAATTCCATCGTTCAATAGAACATGAAACAACAGGGCGAATATTACAGGCGACCTTTGCTGATGAGCGTTACTTTGCCCACCATGCCGCGTTACCCAGTGTTGAGCATTATGGTGATGAAGGTGCCGCAAACCATACCCGTTTTTGTCAGCAATATGGTGACAAGGGCGTCGAATTTTTTGTCTATGGCCGTCATGCGTTTGATAGTCGTCATCCTGCGCCAACTACATTTCCTGCAAGGCATACCTATGAAGCTTGTGAAGCCATTGCTCGGTTACACCAGTTAGATGGAACTCATACGGTTATGGCACAACAAAACCCAGCGGTTATTGATCAAGGCGTATTCCATAACGATGTAATTGCGGTGGGTAATCGAAATTTATTATTTTGCCATCAACAAGCTTTTTTAGATCAACAAGGGGTTTATGATGAACTAACGGCTAAAGTGGGCGAATCTTTTAAAGTGATTGAAGTGCCGACAAGTGCGGTATCAATTAATGATGCGGTAAATAGTTATTTATTTAACTCTCAGTTATTGAGCATGCCAAATGGTGAAACTGTATTGGTCTTGCCAGATGAATGCCGTCAAAATAAAAACGTATGGGCCTATGTAGAGTCGATGTTAGCTCAGCAGCAAGGTATAGATAGGGTTGAAGTCTTCGATCTTAAACAGAGTATGGCTAATGGCGGTGGGCCTGCATGTTTACGTTTAAGAGTTGTATTAAATGATGATGAATTAAAAGCAGTGAATGCATCTACCTTGATGAATGAGGAATTATTTGAACGCTTAAATACTTGGGTTGATTTTCATTATCGTGATGAACTACAAGAATCAGACTTAGCCGATCCGCAATTATTGATTGAGTCACGCACCGCGCTGGATGAGTTGACTCAAATTCTTCAATTAGGCTCGGTCTATCCATTCCAAAGAGACTAAACTGCTCCGCTAAACTAGCCTGCATCCCAGAGTGATAGTGGTTTAATGGTCGTGTGTGAGATAAGAGGTGGTTTCGCCTCTTTCTCTCATAATGCCGACAGGGTCACACTCTATTATTCAGGGTTATCACTTTCTTATATCTATACTTCATTCAATAAATCACCTTAATGAACATAGGACGAAATCGATACCGTCCTCAAAATTGATTCTACTTCAATAAACTTAATGAGAATAAATATCATTTGCTGTAGTTTCAGTTAAAACAAAGCCGCAGGAATCTAATCATGAATACAATCATCTCTCAGTGGATTACTCGAGATCCAGACCCTAAAACTCAGCAAGAACTTAAAGGTTTGATCGACGCAGGTAATGAGGCTGAACTGCAAGCTCGTTTTTCGGGACGCCTTGAATTTGGAACCGCAGGGTTACGTGGTGTAGTTGGTGCCGGTCCGAATCGTATGAACCGCCTCGTGATTCAAGAAACAGCAACGGGCTTAGGGCAGTACTTGCTGTTGCAAATTGAAGAGGCCGATCATCGTGGTGTCGTTATTGGTTATGACGGCCGATTAGATTCGAAACAATTTGCTCAAGATGCTGCTGCGGCGCTAACAGCCATGGGCATTAAGGTATACCTAACAAGTAAAGTGGCTGCGACACCGCTAGTGGCTTTTGGTGTAAAACAGCTGGGAACAGCGGCAGGTATAGTGGTAACGGCAAGCCATAATCCCCCTGAGTACAATGGCTTTAAAGTGTACTGGGAGAATGGTGCACAAATTATCGCCCCACATGATTCAGGCATTGCCGCTGAAATTGATAAAGCCGCAGCCCAACCTTTGCACTTGATGGATCTTGAGCAAGCAGAGCACCAAGGCTTGCTTGTGTGGTTAGAAGATGATTTTTATCAAGCGTATTTAGATGCACAGTTAGTGAACCCGCTGTTGCAGAATCACCACCAACCAGAAGCCGTTTCGATTGCGTACACCGCCATGCATGGTGTGGGGGCTGATATGGCAGAAACTATGCTTAAACGCGTTGGTTTTGAACATGTTTATAGTGTGGCTGCCCAGCGCGAACCTGATGGTACTTTCCCTACTGTTAATTTTCCCAACCCTGAAGAAGCAGGGGCTATGGATTTAGTCATTGCAGAAGCCAAAAAGCATAATGCGACCTTAGCGTGCGCCAACGACCCAGATGCAGACCGCTTTGCGGTTGCTGTTCGTGACTTGCATGGCGAGTATAAAATGCTAACAGGGGATCAGGTTGGTATTTTATTTGGACATTATTTGCTGAATGTGGCGAGTGGCAGTTGTGAGAATCTAGTGGGGACAACGATAGTGTCTTCGAGTTTGCTTGAAAAAATTGCCCACGCACATCAGGCGAATTTCTTTCAAACTCTGACTGGGTTTAAATGGCTGACGAACGTTGCGATGCAAAAGCAGACTGAAACGAGCCAATTCTTGTTCGCTTATGAGGAAGCTTTGGGTTACACCGTGGGTAGCAAAGTGTGGGACAAAGATGGTTTAACCGCTTTGGTTGCTTTTGCCCAAATGACAGCCGAACTTACAGCAAAAGGTCAGTCGATTTGGTCTCAGCTTGAAGCTATTTACCGTCAGCACGGCTTTTATTTGAATGCACAGCGCAGTATCGCTTTGATACCCGATTCTCCTGCCATTGGGAGTGTTTTACGTGCATCGCCACCATCGCGTATTGCTGGCGTCGATATTGTACAAACAGATGACTTGCAAATTGCCCAACGCACCTTCTCTGGCTCTCTTGCTGCGAAGCCTACAGAGTCGATAGATTTACCAGCCAGTGATGTGTTGATTTATCATCTTGAGAATGGCGCACGGGTGGTGGTACGTCCATCTGGTACCGAACCTAAAGTGAAGTGCTATTACGAAGTTGTCGAGCAGATGCTTGAAGATGAGAGCTACGAAGATGCAAAACAGCGTGCGGAAGTACAAATGGCAGCACTAATTAGTGAGCATCAGTCATCGCTGTAAAGAGAAAACACTCGCTCTACGTTGAGTGATTAAAGCGCGCCTTATCTAAAGCGCGCTTTTTTATGAACACTTACTTACCTGAATGGGTATGACGTTCTTCTAGTAGCTTGATGAATAAGCGAGATGCAATACCGATAAGTTCATCGGGGAAATCAAAATCAGGGTTATGTAATTCAGGGTGTGTTTCACCGCTGCCAAGGCAAAATAGTGTTCCTTGCCAGTGGCTTAAAAATTCGCCAACGTCTTCAGACCATCGCATAGGTTTCGATGGGATTTCAATTGGGTATCCCAATTCTCTTGCTGCTGAAATCAGTTGCTGGGTACAAGCTGGATGGTTATGAGTTGCAGAGAAAGGTTCAACCCATTCAATGGTTGAGGTTAATCCCTGTTCAATTGCTTGTGTATCAACAAAAGCCTGTAACTGTTTTTGCATGCTGGCAAGTGCATGGTCACTATCGCTGCGTATTGTTGCCATTACATCCGCTCTGCCTGGAGAGGTACCAAATCCTGGATTACCAATTTTGACGTGCACTAAAGTGACTAAGCAGAATGCATTCTCAATGCTGTCTGGAAGATCTTCTAAATAGGCCATAATTCGGCTGACTGCGGTGGCTGGGCTACGACCATTTTCAGGTTTAGCTGCGTGCGATGTTTTACCTTTTAGCGAAATACTCACACCGGTGGATGCGCATGCAAATGCCCCTTCTTTGACGACCACAGTGCCAAGCGGATAGCCCGGCAAATTATGATAGGCGTAGACGGCGTCAGGATTAAACTGTTGCAGCCTTGGATCCGCCAGCATCATTTTTGCGCCAAGCCCAATCTCTTCAGCAGGCTGAAACAGTAAAATAATACGGCCATTAACGGGAGGGTGCAGGCTGAGATGCTCAGCGACACTTAATAAACTTGCAGTATGGCCATCATGGCCACATGCATGCATACAGCCTCCATGTCGAGATGTATGGTCATGCTCTGCTTGTTCACTGATTGGCAAGGCATCAAAATCAGCTCGTAATAATGTTTCCTTTCCTGGATTCCCACTATTGATGTCAACGACAATGCCGAAGCCACCTATATTGGTATGAGGGGATAGCCCAAACTTTAAAAGCTGATCAATAATGACCGATGCGGTCTTTTGTTCTTGTAATGAAAGCTCGGGATAACGGTGTAAATGGTGGCGAAAGCGAATAGGGTCAAATACGCCAGTTAGATGAGTAGACATAACAACTTCATGGTTAATCAATAGGAGACTACTGTAACGAGCACAATGAAATGAATGTGTGATCCGATTCACGAGGTGGCAGATACATCGCTATTCGAGAGAGGTTTAGCTTTGTTATGATGCTTGCGACCACATTTGGAGATATAAAGATGAAGTTGTTTATAGCAGCCAGCTTATTGACTTTAACATTAGCAATAGCCCCTGTTACTTGTATTGCAGATCCTATCCATACAGCTCCTAGTAATGCACTGACCGTGCAAAAAGCATTACGTATATTGCAAGACCAAGGCTATTACGATTTTAGGAAGATCAAGCTCGAGCAAGATGACAGAGAGATTGAGGTGGAAGCACGTAATAAAATAGGTAATAAAGTTGAGATTGAACTAGATCTTTATACGGGACAAATCATGACGATTGATCACGACTAGCGACAAAAATTGGCATATGTTTTTTCATGCTTTTAACGAGTAACAACACTAACGCGATGCGCTAAAATGTTGTTACTTTGTATGCCTATAGCTGATTTTTCATTGCAAATTAACTCCACTACAATATCCCTTTTCTGAATTACTCTTCAGTTGTTGTTTGTTTTATGTTGTAAATTAACAATCTAGTACCATTTTCGGTGGCTGCTATTTGTAACTGATTTGAACAATAGCGAATGACTCATTATTCATACTACATCCCAAGTTTTAAGTCGGCTGGTTTCTTTTATGCGTAATAAATATGTCATGTTTTCATCATCACTCTTCACATAATTACGGTTATGATGCCTTCTCTGTATCTGTGCGGTTAAGTAATGTTGTAATTATTATTACAGAAAAATTAAATTACTTCCTCTTTATTTGTTAGATTAATTATCTATTTTTTATTTAATTTTTAGCTTTAACTGCTGGTATTTCAGTGTATCATAAGGTGTTATGGCGGGTTTTTTCGTTTGCTTTTGGTTTTTTGTACTGGCAGTTAATGTCGCACTTTTGGGAAATATTCACCAGTATTCACTGCAAGGATATTCTCAACCACCTACAGAGTGTGATATATATGACAGCGATTGCTTAAATTAATAACACGGAGGTACACCATGGCTGGCGTTTTAGGAATGATTTTGGCAGGCGGAGAAGGATCTCGTCTTCGTCCGTTAACGGATTCACGTACAAAACCTGCAGTGCCATTTGGTGGCAGTTACCGACTGGTTGATTTTGCGTTAAACAATTTTGTTAATGCAGACTTAATGAAAATCTACGTTCTTACTCAGTTCAAATCTCAGTCTCTTTACGTTCATATGAAAAAAGGCTGGAACATCACAGGTATCACAGATCGTTTCATCGATCCTATTCCTGCTCAGATGCGTATGGGTAAACGCTGGTATGACGGTACGGCTGACGCCATTTATCAAAATATTCGATTTATCGAACTCGCAGAGCCAGAGCAAGTGTGTATTTTTGGTAGTGACCACATCTATAAAATGGATGTAAAGCAAATGCTTGACTACCACAAGGAAAAAGAAGCACAACTTACTGTTTCAGCTATCCGTATGCCACTGCATGAAGCAAGCGCATTCGGTGTAATTGAAGTGGATGCAGAAGGGCGCATGGTGGGTTTTGAAGAAAAACCAGCTAATCCAAAATCGATCCCTGGTGATCCAGAGCACGCACTTGTGTCTATGGGTAACTACGTCTTTGAAACAGGCGTATTGTGCAAAGAGCTTGAAGAAGATGCTGAGAATGAAAATTCAAGCCATGACTTCGGCAAAGACATCATTCCAAAACTGGTTCCTCAAGGTAAGGTGTTTGTTTACGACTTCAACACCAATGTTATCCCTGGCGAACAAAATAACGGTTACTGGCGTGATGTAGGTACGATTGAATCGTACTGGCAGGCACACATGGATTTATTGTCGGAAGATGCCCCATTCTCGCTTTATAACCGTCAATGGCAACTGCATACTTTCTACCCACCGCTACCACCAGCAACTGTGCTTGATAGCGAAGAATGTAAAGTTGATATTAATAACTGTATGATTTCAGCAGGCAGCTATATCCGCGGTGCGCGCATTCATAAGTCAGTACTTGGCTTCCGTACCAATGTGGACTGCTGTAGCACAATTTCAGAATCTATCCTTTTGGGTGATGTAAAAATTGGTGCCAACTGTTCAATCCGCCGCACAATTATTGATAAAAATGTCATGATTGCACCAGGGACTGTGATAGGTGAAAACCTAGAGGAAGATCGTAAGAAATATCACGTTTCAGACGAAGGAATCGTCGTTATCCCTAAAGGAGCAAAAATTGGTTACTAAGAAAAAAGTGGTAACGAATAAGCCGTTAAAAATCTTATTTGTATCTTCTGAGGTTGAAGGCTTAGTGAAAACAGGAGGGCTTGCCGATGTGGCGAAGTCTCTACCTGCGGCACTGAAAGCGATGGGGCACGATGTGCGCATTGCGATGCCTTATTATCGTGTTCTTGCACAGCGCGAACAGCTTGAACCTTGTCTAAGTACTGAGTTGAAGGTTGCTTCGCAGCCTACAGCAGTACCTTATCAGGTCATGCCGTTACGTAGCGGTGATGTATCTGTATATGCGATTGATGCACCACAGTATTTTGATCGTGCAGAGCTCTATGCTGAAAATAATGAAGCCTACGTTGATAATGGTGAACGCTTTTCATTTTTCAGTGCAGCTTCGCTCGATTTATGTGAAAAAGTGGGCTTCCAGCCTGATTTTATCCACTGTAATGATTGGCACACAGGTTTAGTTCCATTTTTATTACGCACTCGTTATGCAGGCAGCCATTTCTTTGCTGAGACAAAGAGTGTATTAACTGTCCATAACGCCGTATTTAAAGGTGTATATAACTACGATCAATTTAGTTTGATCCCAGAGCTTATTCAGCACCGTTATATGCATTTAGAAATGGATGCTGCACACATTAGCATGTTAAAAGCGGGTGTTGCTTATGCGAATAAAATCAATGCTGTAAGTCCAAACTATGCGTCTGAATTACTCACTCCATTGGGTGCGCATGGGATGGATTTTGACTTTAATCAACGTGCCAGTGACCTATTCGGTATTGTGAACGGTTGTGATTACGATGATTGGAACCCTGAAACGGATCCATTCATTAAGCAACATTTCAAAGCGAATAAGATCAGCATGACGCGCGGTAAAAAAGCGTGTAAGCGTGATTTGCAACAGCAAGTCCATTTACCAGTTAAAGATGTGCCCTTGTACGGTATGGTATGTCGCTTGACTGAGCAGAAAGGTATTCATTACTTACTGCCAATCTTACAACAATTCCTTGTACACGATGTGCAGGTCGCGATTGTTGGCACTGGTGACCCACGCCTTGCTGAACAACTGCATGACTTGGTAAAAGCAAACTCTGAAAAACTCGCATTTGTTGAAACTTACAGCAACCCACTCGCACACTGTGTGGAAGCGGGATCTGACTTCTTCTTAATGCCGTCAGAGTTTGAACCCTGTGGTTTGAACCAGATGTATAGTTTAGCGTATGGCACATTGCCGATTGTACGTAGTGTTGGCGGCTTGAAAGATACGGTGATTGATTACGATCAGACGCCACAAGTGGCAACAGGCTTTATGTTTGACGCACCAACAGCGGAAGGACTGCTAATTACATTGCAACGCAGCTTGCTATTGTATTGCCAGCAACCCCAAGAATTTAAACGTATGCAGCAAAATGCAATGGCGTGTAAGTTCTCTTGGCAAGAATCTGCAGAGCGATACGTTGAAATGTATATGAGCGATGTACTTGATAGTAACCAAGCTGCAATCAGTTCTGAGTCTATTTCGCCGTAAATCTAGTTTTTCATTGTATATACCAAAGCCTCCAGTAATGGGGGCTTTTTTGCGCCTGCATACCTCCAATACATAAGTGGTGCGTATAAATGTCGCATGTGGTATTGGATATTTCACTTATTCCTTTGGCGATTTATTTTTTGTACTTAAAATGTAATAATTGTATTTATTTCAACCTGTGAAAAAAATACAGGTTTTGATTGTTTATTTAAAGTATTCACACACAATTATAACGTTAAGGTTAAACATAATGAATTTAACACTTAGGCAAAAACTGGCAATGTCGGCAAGTATTGCCATTATTTTAGGCGGATTAGTAGTAACAGCCTTATCTTTTGTTTCTTCTTTGGGGCGATTAGATCAAGATTTAAGTACGCGCTTAAAAGGGGTTGCGTCGGCATATAACCATTATGTAATTGATTGGTTAGATGCAAAGGGAACGGCGTTATCAGCAATGCCAACAGCTATTTCACCAAATTCGACACAACAGCATCTAGAGCAAGTTCGTGATTCTGGCAAGTTTGACAATGTCTTCCTTGCGTATAGCGATGGTTCGCAAGACAACGCAAATAAGGTGGCTTTACCACCAGGAAATGATGATCCTCGCCAGTGGGGTTGGTTTCAAAATGCGATCAAGCTAAACGGTAAAGTTACTGTCGAAAACCCAACAGTTGCAGCAGCGACAGGTGCGAGTGTTGTATCTATGGGCAAGGCGATCAATATCTTTGGACAGCAGGCTGTATTGGGGGCCGATGTTGAGATGGTTGATATTATTAAGCAGCTCGATGAGGTTATCTTACCGGGTAAAGGTTATATGTTTATTGCCAACGATAAAGGCAATATTTTTGCGCATGCTGATACCTCTTTACTTAATAAGCCAGTGAATGCTAAAGACCATGATTTAACCTTTGATTTATTACAGCGTCTTGCCCGTACTGGTAAGGTTTCTCAGCAAGACATTACTGGCAATGAGAGTTATGTTTTTGTGGCGCCGATTCAAGGTACTAACCTTAATACCGTGATAGTGATTGATTACGATTCGGTTGTTTCGCCACTTTATACTTCCTTGTATGAGCAGCTATTTACCACACTATTAGCTGTTATTGTCTGTGTGTTCTTATTTAATATGCTATGCGCTTATTTGTTCAAGCCACTACAGCAAGTCTCGGATGCTCTTGCGCTAATAGCACAAGGCGGCGGAGATTTAACACAGCGAATTGATATTGATACTAAAGATGAAGTGGGTGACCTTGCCCGCAACTTTAACCGCTTTGTGGCTAGCCTTCAGACCTTGATTAGCCATATTCGTGCGCAAGGTGTAGAGCTAAATCAAACATCTGCAGAAGCCGAAAGACGTGCTGAACAATCGGCGCTTGAATTAAACCGTCAGCAAGATGAAATCACTCTTGTTGCGACAGCTGTCACCGAAATGGCCTCTGCGACCCAAGAGATCGCTTCTCATGCAGAGCAAACTGCGCGGGCGGCACAAGATTCAACTTCCCATACCAGCAGTGGTCATGCACTTGTGACACAAAGCCGTGCATCTATTAATAACCTTGCAACGGAAGTGAATGAAGCGACTCAAGTGATTGGTGAGTTAAACAGCCATGCACAAGGCATCAATAGTATTCTATCGACGATTCAAGGTATTGCAGAGCAAACGAACCTGCTGGCATTGAATGCGGCGATAGAGGCGGCGCGTGCGGGTGAACAGGGTCGTGGCTTTGCAGTTGTTGCAGATGAAGTACGTGTACTTTCTCAGCGTACGCATACTTCGACTGAAGAAATTCAAAGCATGATTGCCACACTGCAAACAACAACGTCGAAAGCGGTCGGTTTGATGGAAACCAGTACGCAGCTTGCGCAATGTTCGGTAGATGATGCCGATCAGGCGACGGCAGCACTGGATCAGATCAGTAGTTCTGTGGCATTGATTAGTGATATGGCGACTCAGATTGCGACCGCTGCTGAAGAGCAAACGCACGTAACCGATGAGATTACGCAAAATACTACGACGATCAAAGATGTGACTGATCAGCTCGCGGTGGATGCACAATCATCTCGTGGACAAGCACAAAGATTAAGCAGCCAAGCATCAGATTTGAATGATAAAGTCGCGGCTTTTGTTGTCTGATTAGAATTGCAGAACTAAGTTGTATTGCTATTTTGTACACAGGGTTTAGCACCAAACTATAAAGTTGATAAGTAAACGCCCGTTCTGGTAATCAGAGCGGGCGTTTTGTTTGGTATTTATAATGTAGGAATACTTATCTTCGGTGCAGAATTGTCATTGAATGTGCAGACTGCATGTAAGTGGTACACACTGTTGGCTGACTTGGATTTAGATCTGATGTATCACAAATAATCTCCCACGGGCTGCCTTTTGGTAGACGAAAGCGCGTTGGGATTTTGTCTGGATTGATCAGATACAGTAATTCAGAACCGCAGTGATATAACCCCAAATGTAAAATGATTGGCGAATGCTGATGCCAGTCATCTACGTTTAAGCGTTGGCTATTGGGCTTCATCCAGTTAATGCGGTGCTCACCCCGGCTCTCCCCAGAAAATCCTTCAATAAAAGGCACCATGTATTTACTGCGGGCAGTAATAATTTGCTGTAGCCACTGATAGAAACGGGCTTGCTCATTGTCTAATTGCCAGTTTGCCCAGCTAATGTCTGAGTCTTGGCAGTAGGCATTGTTATTGCCTTTTTGGGTATGTGATAGGCTATCAACAGCCAGTAGGTGCGGGATACCAAAGCTAAATAATAAGCTAGTGATCAGGTTACGCTTCTGTCTTTCTCGTAGTGTAACAATGGTTGCTGTATCGGTAGGTCCTTCGACACCGTGGTTAAAGGAGCGATTATCACCATGACCATCTCGGTTATTTTCTTTGTTCGCTTCGTTGTGTTTGTTGTTATAAGACACCAGGTCTTGCAAAGTAAAACCATCGTGGTAACTAATGTAATTAACACTGAGTTTATCGGGCCATTTTGAGGCGCTAAACAAGTCACGAGATCCCATTAAGCGGGTGGCAAAATCACCCAAGCTTGATTTGTGGTTCCAAAAGCTCCGCGTTATGTCGCGGAATTTATCATTGCACTCATTCCAGCGCATTGGGAAGCCACCCAGTTGATAACCATTTGGGCCAATATCCCACGGTTCAGCAATGAGTTTGGTGGACTGCAAGGCGGGATCTTGGTGGATACTTTGGAAAAAGGCAGCTCTGCGATCGAACAGAGGCCCTCGGCGACCTAAAGTTGCCGCTAAATCAAAACGAAAGCCATCAATTTGATATTCTTCAACCCAATGACGCAAAGAGTCCATCACGGTTCTTAGCGCGGGTGGGTAGTTAAGATCAACGGTATTGCCGCAGCCTGAGTAATTCTCAAATTGGCCTTGGCCATTCATTAGGTAGGTTTTTGGCGCCAGTTGCTTAAAGTTAAAGATTAACCCGCCATCACCACTTTCGGCTGTGTGGTTATAAACAACGTCTAAAATCACTTCTATACCATGCTGATGCAGGGTACGTACCATGGTTTTTAGTTCAGTAACCGGGTCACAAACTGCAAATTTTTTGTCCGGAGCAAACCAGCTGAGTGGGTTATAGCCCCAAAAATTCGTGAGTTTTTTATCGTGAAGATGTTCTTCATCTAAGCTGGTTGCGATAGGCATCAGCTGAAGAGTTGTGATACCTAACGATTTAAAATGTTCAATACATGCAGGGTGACAAAGGCCAAGGTATTTACCCTGAAGTTCCGTAGGAATATCGGGGTGGAGCTGGGTAAAGCCTTTGACATGCAGTTCGTAGACAAGCGTATTAGCCTGCTCGATATGTGGTTTTTCTGTGCTTTGCCAATCAAATGCATGTTGCACAGTAATCGCGACGGGTACTGTTTCTGACAGTGGATTTAGACCCAGCTTATAAGCATAAGGGTCGATCAGCCACTGTGTTTTTTTCGATGATACAACACTATAAGCGTAGCGAGTACCTGCTTGAATACCGCTGACATGGGCTGAATAGATATGGCTATGATTTTTATGTAGCGCAATAGAGTGATGATCATTTTTGTCATCAAAAATAACAAGAGTGAGCCCTTTTGCATGTGGGGCGTGAATTGCAAAATTACACCCTGTCGCTGTGATAGTTGCACCAAGTGGGGCTGCGGTGCCTTTGGTTACTTGCCAGTCCATGGGATCCTCAATACGCAATAAAGGCTGCCAAGGCAGCCTTTGTCTATTCAAACCAATAATCAGCAGAAAACTGCAAAATATTTATAATGGTAATTGAATAAATGTCCTGATTGTCATTATTTCTTAGCTTCAACGGCGTTGATGAAGGTTGGTCGTGCATCGGCAATCCCCAGTTTTTCTGCTTCATCAAGTAGTTTCATAGCTTTATTAAGATCACCATTATTTACAGCATTCTCAATGGAATTCAAGTAGTAAGATGATCTTTCTTCAGGGCTTGGTGCATAGTCAGTGCGTTCAGCTTGATATTGCTTGTCATCTGCGACTGTCATCACTGTCAATTCGAGTCGACCCATATCGGTGTGAGTTGCGATTGGATCTGCAATTGCGGGCGGCTGGGTATTACGGGCAATGGCGGAGGCTTTGGCTGGGTGCAATAAGGTTGTTGTTTCTGTCAGTGCATCGCGTGTAGTTGAAATCAAAACACGTATTTCTTTGGTGTCTTTTGGCGGCATGAAAGTGATTGCGCCAGATAGGTGATCATCCATTAACATGGCTGCAGGTACATAATTGAAGTTTTCTGCAGGAATGGTCGCGATCAGTGCATTTTTTTCGTTATAAACAGACACGACAGGGGCATAAACTGTTTTTTTAGCGAAGCTATCCAGTTTAATGGTTAAGGCCCCTTGGTCAGCTGGTAAAGTAAAGGCGGCGATGTTTCCCGCACTGATGTTATCAACCAATTTTTGGCTATTAGCATCAATAGTGAATTTACTGCTGCTTGGGGCACTAAGAGGGAGCCATTGTAGGTTCGCTAATGATGTATTGACGGTGTTCACAGCATTGGTTGGCGCTTGGGTAGTGACGGTTTCAGTGTTTGTGACACAACCACCGAGTAACGCGGCAACGATGAGCATGGAGAGTGTTTTTTTCATTATGTCTTCCACCTTTTTATGAGCTGTATTTGGTTTAATCTACTAAGAAAATAGCGATAGGCTAAACCAAATACAGCCAGTCATTGAGACTGGCTGATACATTAACTTATTGGGTGAGCGCAGTGCTTACCACCAAGCTTCAGCTTGGATACCAACATTGTATTCAGATTTGCTGTCGCCGAATGCATTGTCGTTTTCGTGATCTGTGATGTAGCTTGCAAATACACGGATTTCAGGACGTGCCCAGAAGCTAGAGCCCGCAGACCATGCCTGTGCAACAGTGAACTTGCTCAGTGCTTTATCACCAGTTTCAGTGTTTGGTAGGTAATCGCTAGTGATTGCATTACCATCGCGTAGATCACCGTTTTTCTCAGCGGTGTAACCCGCTTCTACGATGGTACGCATAGTGTCGTTCCACTTGTACATAGGGCGAACAACAATGCTGTACACGCTGTGGTCATCTTGGTTTTCTTTGAAGCTAGTGTTTGCGTACATTAGCTGGTGGCCGATTTCAATTTTCTCTGATGGTGCAGCAACACCCCAGTTGATCAAGCGGTAACCTTGGTCAGCGTTAGTAACGGCTTTCACACCCATACCTGCGCCGTAAGTCGTCATTTGTTCTGCACTACCGTTAGTACCGTATTGAAGAACAGTTTTGTTGAAGCCACCAAATAGGTCACCTTGAGTTAACTCAGCCGTGAACATGTAGCTGCTTTTAGACTTAAGGTCTGAATCGCTTTGAGATTTGGTTTCGTTAGGAATGAATGCATTCACACCCAGTTCTAGTGAACCATTTTCCCAAAGACCTAGGCCTGCGTAACGAACATCTATGATGTTGTTGTTAACAGAAGCAGTTTCTTGAGCTGGTGTTTTAACTTCTTTAACAGTGCCATCAGGGTTTACTTTAAGCTCTGTTTTTTCACCGATAGTCTTAACATCTACGTCATCACGGATCCAAGCAAGAGATAGTTTACCTGGGCCTGCAGTTAGGTTTTCAACACCACCACCAGCACCAGATGTGTTCCAGTAGTAGAAATCTGTGATGTGGATGTCGTGACGTTGGTAGTAACGCTTACCAGCCCAGATAACGGCATCAGCGTCAGACTCAATTAGGCCTTTCGCTTGTGCGTTAAATTGAACGATTTGTGGGTTTTGACCACTCCATAGCTTGTCTGAAGTTGAACCGCCTGCAAGCATTGAATCTAGGTAGAATGACTTACCGTCTTGGTTGTAAACTTCTTTACCTAAACCGATTTCACCGTAAGCGTCATTTTCGTTACCTAAACGACCGATACCGTTTTTCGCTTCAGAGATCATGCCGCCATTGTCGCCGCTGATACCTGCACCAGCACGCATGTAACCATGGAAATCAACGCCATCAGATGCCATTGCAGATGCTGATACTAAAGCTGCAGAGACAGCAGCTGCTGTTAGGCAGATTTTGCTCATCTTCATTTGTAACTCCTTAAGTGAAACATTATGTTCTTGTTGTTTTTCCGTTATAACAATTAGGCTGATGAAACCGCCCTTTTTATAGTTCTTTGCAAAGCCATTGCTTATGACAATAAAGCTTTGCAAAGAATTGGCGGGAATCAGGGTTTTCCTCCCGCCGACCGTTTGGTCAAATCTCAAATGTGCATGTGAGAAAAAGAGTGAACTCAGCAATAAAACTCTTATCCGTATTTGGATGAACTCATTGTGCTCTTGCTGTTAATTAACAGCATCCTCCTCCTTGATATTAATTTTAGGAGGAGTAGGGAGGAGGAGTGCGTAGGTCACACTTTGTTATTTCATAAAGGAAAATTGAGCTAAATGGCGAATTTTATGTGTTGAAGATCACTTTAATAAAAAAGGTGTGATCGTCGTCATGTAATTAATTTGAACTTAATCACGTAATAAGTAATGCCCTAGGGGGATGAGTGAGGCTTATTAAACGTTTTGCTTTTTATTATGAATAAAAATTGTGACAAGACAGTGTTTGTTAATGAATAACGTGAAATTATAACTGTGATCAATTCACAATCTATTTTCTATTTAGTGTTGATAATAAGATTTTGGTCACGGTTTTATACTCATAACTGAATGCAGGCTGCTGAATATTAAAAAGGCATTTGGGTATGAAAACAAATGCCTTTAATTGAATTTAATTTCTGATGTGTTGATGATTCAAATAACCAGGCTCATAAATACCATTTTTATAATTCCCAATTTTAGAGAGTTGATCGCCAGTCGATGCTGTGCGATGTGTGCGTGTATCTATCGGGTAGTTCACATAGTTGGGTTCTATGGCACCTGTTCTCGCTTGGTGGTTAATGGATAGCGGTTTGCTTGCGGTATCCGTCGATCTTTCACGGGCGTGGTTGTAGTTGGTGTAGCCGGGCTGGTAGATACCATTAGCATTAAAATGACCTATATTCTGTAAGTCTGCTTCGGCTATAAAACTGCAAGCTAATGTCAGCACTGCAAGTGCGGTTTTGATAAACATACTGAATCCTCGGATGAAGTGACTCAGAAAAACAGACCGCTTTTACTTCGCTTTCTTTCACTATTCAAAATCACAAACGCCTTTGGCACTGCGTATAAAAGCCCTTGTCACTTCGTATAAAAGGGCCGAAGGCGTTTAGTGTTTTACATGTAGTTGAAATGGACGCTGTTATTCATCTAAAAATGTACGCCCTTCAATGGAGTATGGCTCATTACTCTCGTAGAGATTTGCTTTACCACGAAAGTGAGTTAGCTTTTGCTCAAGTAATGCAGCTTCGTGGTAGTTACCCTCTTCATATGCCATCGCAATACGAAGTTCGATATCTTCGAGTCTCTCTCTATTGTGCATTAGAAATCCTCCCATGATTTTCATCTACATAAATAAATGGATTTTCATGATCAGTTTATGCCACTTTGAGGCTTTTTTCCTGTGCATAAAAGAAAGTAAAAAGAGGTTTTATAAATCGTACGCAATACTTATTAAAGTTTTTTTTTGATGTTTGTTGCCATATAAAAGATTAAATAAAATTATTAATGAACACGATAAAATAGTTCGTTTGTCATCGTAGTGAGAAGTCTTGATTATCGCGGTATCCAGATTGGATTCATCGCTGTAAGGAGACACAGTGAATACTCGTAATAAACACTTTGAGCTAATAGATAAACCCACTTTTTTCGGTGCGTTAGGCATGCTGATAGCGGTTGTGCTACCACTACTTATTTTTCCAACTGAAGGTGCAGAATGGATTAGCGTTGCTAAAACATTCATGACAGATAAGCTAGGTTTCTTATATTTAGGTCTTGGTCTTGCATCTTTCTTCTTTATGATTTATATCGTTTTTTCGGATATTGGTCAGATTAAACTGGGTGACAGCGATGAAGAACCCGAATTTAAAACTGCGTCTTGGGCTGCCATGCTTTTCTGTGGTGGTATCGGGGCCAGTATTTTATTCTGGGGCGCAATTGAATGGGCGTATTACTATCAAAATCCCCCGTTTCAGTTAGAAGCGGGCAGTGAAGAAGCCGTTCGTTGGGCGGCTACTTACGGTATTTTCCACTGGGGTCCGATTGCTTGGTCTATTTATTTAGTACCTGCGATTCCAATGGCTTACTTCTTCTATGTACGTAAGCAGCCTGTACTGAAAGTTTCTGCAGCACTGATGCCTGTGCTTGGTGAAGCACGTAGCCATGGCTGGATTGGTAAAGTTATTGATGTATTGTTCATTTTTGGTTTGTTAGGTGGTGGTGCAACTACCCTAGGCTTAGCAGCCCCTTTGATTACCGAAGGTGTGAACTACTTATTTGGTATACCAAAAACGATGATGACACAGATTGGTGTACTCTTCGTTTGTACCGCAATTTTTGGTTACTCTGCTTATGCTGGTATGGAAAAAGGTATTAAGTTACTGAGTAACATTAACTTTTGGGGTGCGATCGGCTTACTTGCGTTTATTCTTATTGCTGGCCCAACCATTTTCATGTTGGAAACAGGCTTAGATTCATTAGGCCGCATGCTGTCTAATTTCTTTGTGATGGCGACATGGGCTGAACCTTTTGGTGGTTATGGCTCATTTGAAAATACTCACTTCCCACAAGATTGGACAATCTTCTACTGGGCTTGGTGGTTAGTGTTTGCGCCAAGTATGGGTTTATTTATTACGCGTATTTCACGTGGGCGTACTATCAAGCAAATGGTAACTGGTTCGATCTTTTTTGGATCGATGGGTTGTTTCCTTTTCTTCATGATTTTAGGTAACTATGGCTTATCGTTACAGCTATCTGGTGCGCTAGATGTTGTGGGTATCCTAAATACTGAAGGTGCAAATAAAGCGATCTTCTCTATTTTACAACAATTGCCATTCAGCACGTTTGTGATTGCGGTATTTACGCTGCTTTGTTTGATTTTCACGGCGACAACATTTGATTCAATTTCTTATATTCTTGCATCTGTTGTACAAACGAATGTAACAGGAGACCCACTACGTTGGAATCGCCTGTTCTGGGCATTTGCGTTGTCATTCATGCCTGCAGTTCTGCTGTTCATGGGGGGCTTATCAACCTTACAAACGGCGGCGATTGTCGGTGGTTTACCATTGCTTGTGATTGCGGTGATGTTGATGATATCGGCGGTGAAAGCGGCGACACTCGATCTAACGCATCAGGATGGCTATGAAGATCCAGTGATTAACATTGAAGAATTACCGGATGTTGATCCTTGGTCTAAAGAAGGCATGGCACTTTCTAAGTTTGAACAGCTGAAAGATGTTGCAATCGAAGCTGCAGTGAATGAAAGAGCGGCCTTGAATGCAATCTGGAAAATTAAGAAGGCTATTCGTGTTGCTGCTCTTGAAAAAGGTGTTCATGAAAGTGAAGACGATGCTATTCCACAAGATTTGATTGATGAATTGGATCGTTTAACCAATGAAGCAATGCTAGCGAAAGAAGATAAAATTGAAGCATCTGAGCTAGCACAAGCTGCACGTATTGAGTTTAACGACTTAGTGAAACAACGCGAGTTAGATGAAACAGAAGAAGCCGCAGTATCTGCTTAATCGTATTGAATAAGAATCACTGCTGAGGCTTGTTTTAGCTTAATATCAAAGCCCCATTTATTGCTTTAATTAGTGATGGTGGGGCTTTCCTATTTTCGTTACATACAACTGCTTTGCGTTTAATGACTTATTGCGACTGTTTATCTATGCTAATAAATATTTCTGCACGGTAGGCTAACAAGCAATGCCAGTACCATAAATTGCGATCAGGAGCTTGTATGAAATGTATTCAACTATTGTTCCCCATTGTGCCAGACCAATCCATCAATGACTCCCTCCACCAAGCGTTGAAGCTCGCTGATCAATGTTCTTCACATGTCACTTTACTGACTGTGATTGAGGATCTTGCTGAGTTTAAAGAAATTTATCGCTACTCGGGTACCACACTTAATATTTTAGATGAAGCGACAAAGGTTTATGAGCAGGCACTCACTCAACAGGCTCAATTATTGAAAAGCCAATACGCTAATATTAAGTTTCATACCAAGATCCGTATTGGTGTTCCTTATATTGAAATTATTAAGGAGGCCAAAGAATTAAATGCAACTATGGTGGCGATTGACTCTCACCGTGCTGATAAAACAGTCGCTTGTCAGAGAGGGAGTAATACGCTGAATTTGATGAGAAAGTCTGAAGTACCAATTTGGTCGATCAGTACAAATGCGACATTAGTTCAGCGAGTCGTTGCTGCGATTGATCTTACCAATCAAGATTATCAGAACTTTAATCATAAAATCATAGCACTAGCGTCAGATGTTTGTTCTGTGTTTGGCGCAGAGCTGATCCTTTGCCACGCTTGGCGATTAGAGTCAGAGGGTTTTTTGAGAAAGTGGAACCGATATGAAGATATTGATATCGCTTTGCTTTCTAAAAGTATGCGAGATGATCGTATGGCTCGGTTACAGTCTTTGCTTGAACCTTATAAGAATAGTGCCATCACTACGAACGTTGAATTACTTGAGGGCGAGACGCGTGAAGTTTTACCTGAGTATGTCGTAAATAGTGATATTGATTTAGTGATTCTTGGCTCACTTTCGCGGGAAGGAATTGCCGGTTTTCTGATGGGCAATACCGCAGAATCTATTTTGAATCAGTTAGACTGCTCGGTGGTTACATTAAAGCCAGATTCTTTTAAATCACCAGTACTGTCAGAGAGTGAATAATGACGACCCATTCTATCCATGACCCAATGGTTCTTTTGGCTTAGGAGCGTCTGTGTAGTGAATTCATGGAATAGATACAAAAAGGCTGGTAGTGACTAAACTACCAGCCTTTTTTCTATAGACTAAACCATGCTAGCACCACAGGGGATAAGGTGAAATGCGAGCAAAAATCAGTAAACGTTATACACCGTCTTCTTTATGCAGACGTTGACACGCTTTACCATCACTGTGGAATAGGTGACAACGGTTAGCTGGGATACCAATCTCGAAGGTATCTCCCGCATCGATGTTCAGGGTATCGGTTTCACGGTAAATGAAGTTAGCATCGACGCCACTTAGGCTTAGGTATACTTGTGTTTCATGGCCTAGTTTCTCTACCACTTGTACTTTACCTTCGATACACGCATCACCTTCAGCGCAAGGCACTAAATGTTCAGGGCGAATACCCAGTGACATACGCTCACCACGGGTGACAGTTGTTCCATCAACTGGGATCCAGAACGCTTTTCCATTGGCGAGTTGTACCATGACGCGGTCTTTTTCTGCCTGTTCAATGAACACGCTCATAAAGTTCATTTTTGGCGAACCAATAAACCCAGCAACAAAGCGGTTTTGAGGGTAGTGGTAGAGTTCTAATGGTTTACCCACTTGCGATACAAAACCATCATCAAGCACGACGATTTTATCAGCCATTGTCATGGCTTCAATTTGGTCGTGGGTAACGTAAATCATGGTGCTGCCAAGTTGTTTGTGCAGCTTAGATAGCTCGATACGCATTTGAACACGCAGTGCAGCATCTAGGTTAGACAGTGGTTCATCTAATAGGAATACATCGGGTTGAGCAACAAGCGTACGGCCGATAGCAACACGTTGACGTTGGCCACCAGAAAGGGCTTTTGGCTTACGCTCTAGCAGGTGACCGAGCTGTAGAATATCAGCAGCATGGTCAACGCGTTTTTTAGTTTCAGCTTTATCGGCTTTGGCGATCTTCATGCCAAATGACATGTTGTCAAAAAGATTCAAGTGCGGATACAGTGCATAGGATTGGAATACCATACCAACACCACGTTCAGATGGTGGGACATCATTCATTCGCTTATCACCAATGAATAGGTCACCTGATGTGATCTCTTCTAAGCCAGCAATACAGCGTAGTAGCGTTGATTTACCACAACCTGATGGCCCAACGAATACAACGAACTCTCCTTCAGCGATGTCGAGATCGACATTCTTGGAAATCAGGTTATCTCCATATGCTTTACATACATTTCGTAAAGTGACACTCGTCATCGAGCCATTCCTCTAAGTTTTGTTGTCGCCTGTAAGCATTATGGTATTCATTCATATGCTTACAGGTAAAGAATTTTATGAGTATGTTGAAGAAAAAACGGTAGCGGCTTTCACCTAACGGCTATCAGTCCGCTACCTTACCAATCTCACATAGCTTACTTCCCCAAGAAGCTATGTGGTATTTAATTCCAGCGGTATGTCGACACCAGAATTACATCGGTCAAAAAACAATAACTGTCAATGCGGTTAAACATCTTCAACAACCCTGTTGGGTATGGAGCCATTTTCATTAAGATAGCAATCAATAACATCCTCCTTGCTAGAAATTAAAATAGGGTGACAAAGGGGGAGGAGTGCCTAGATCACAGTTTAAAAACTAAAGGGGTGAGGTTTTTTTTATACCCCAATAACATGTGCTTTCTATCACAAAAAACAGAGGTTATTAGATCTCTGTCACGGACTCATATCGACAGTGATCACGCTTTTGCTTCTTAGCCTTCGGGGGCGTAGTAGATAGGAGGATGTGACTTGCTGGTGAGTAATGGAAGATGAAGACTGAAATTACGGTGTGAACAGGTCTGTCATACCTATAAAAAATAACAATCACGAAGGATGTTTAAAATGAAGAAAGTCCTCAGTACTGTAGCGCTTTGTACCCTAGCTGCTCTTGGTTCAATCAATGCGCATGCAGCAATTGAAGAAGGTCAATTGACCATCTGGATCAATGGTGACAAGGGCTACAACGGTTTAGCTGAAGTCGGTAAACAATTTGAAGCAGAAACAGGTATTAAGGTGACTGTTTCTCATCCTGACAAACTAGAAGAGAAGTTCCCACAGCAAGCTTCTACTGGCGATGGTCCAGATATCATTTTCTGGGCCCACGATCGCTTTGGTGGTTATGCACAAGCGGGTCTTTTAGCAGAAGTGAAGCCATCAGCTAACTTTAAGAAGAAGTTTGTTGATTTCACATGGGATGCTGTTTCTTACAACGGTCAATACGTTGGTTACCCTGTTGCAGTAGAAGCTCTTTCTCTTATTTACAACAAAGCCTTGATCAAAACGCCACCTAAAAACTGGGAAGAAATGGCTGCGCTTGATAAGGAACTACAAAAAGATGGTAAGAAAGCCATCATGTGGAACCTACAAGAACCCTTCTTCACATGGCCTGTACTTGCGGCTGATGGCGGTTACGCATTCAAATTCACAGCTAACGGCTACGATGCAAAAGATGTGGGTGTGAACAACGATGGCGCAAAACGCGCGATGACCTTCGTGAAAAAACTGGTTGATGGCGGTGTGATTGCACCAGACGTTGATTACTCAATTGCAGAATCTGGCTTTAACAAAGGCGAAGTGGCAATGACTATCAATGGCCCTTGGTCTTGGGGCAACATTGATAAAGCGGGTATCGACTATGGTGTCGCTGTTCTACCTAAACTAAATGGTAACCCTTCTAAGCCTTTCGTTGGTGTACTAACCGCGGGTATCAGTACTGCATCACCTAACCAAGATTTAGCTGTCGAGTTTATTGAAAACTACCTGCTAACTAACGATGGTTTACGTAAAGTAAATGACGACACGCCACTCGGTGCTGTTGCCTTGAAATCATTCCAATCTGAGCTAAGCGAAGATGCACGTATTGCCGCAACAATGGACAATGCGATGAATGGTGAAATCATGCCGAACATTCCTCAAATGTCAGCATTCTGGTACGCAGAAAAAGCGGCTATCGGTAACGTAGTAACGGGTCGTCAATCTGTTGATGACGCACTAAATACTGTTGCAGAACGTATTACCAAGTAACACCACCCATCCCGAGGGGAAGCGTGCTTCCCCTCGAAAGAAGTACTGTGAGGATCACTAATGCAGTCTCATCAAACTGCCGACATGGCGATAGACGCTTCCGATATGGAAAATTCAAAAAAAACTAGCCTTGACCATAAAAAATGGTTGAAGTGGGCCTCGTTAGGATTAGTCAGTCTAATCAACGGCTACGCCACGATTCTAATGTATGCTCGCAGCGAATACGCTTTTGCATTATTAACACTTTTTGTTACCGCGCTAGGCGTATATGTTTTTGCGCGTAAAGAAACCTATGCCCACCGTTATATTTTCCCGGGTGTGGCTGGGATGATTTTATTTATTATTTTCCCTTTGCTTTATACCATTGGGTTAGCATTTACTAACTACAGTGGTACTAACCAACTCAATTTTGATCGTGCTCAGAGTGTATTACTTCAACAAAGCTTCCAAAGTGGTGACAGTTACAAGTTCACTATGTATGAGCAAGATGGCAAATACAGCATTGCGGTTGAAGATGATGGCCAGTGGTATGTGACGGGCGATATTGACCTTGCTCAGTTGCCTACAGACGATGTTTTATTGGCTCCTAGTGAAGTACCAGAAGGTAAGAAAGCGCCGCTGAAAACGGTTATTAGTAACAGGGCTGCACTTTCTGAGATTACATTAGCAACCGCTGAAGGTTCAGAGCTTAAAATGTCTGGCTTGCGTACCTTCGCTGAAATTACCCCTCTCTATCTGTTACAAGATGATGGCGAAACACTGGTTAACCAACGTGAGAACATCACATTAAAACCTAATTGGGATATTGGTCATTATCAACAAATTGATGCAAATGGTGAGTTCGTTGGTGAAGCGCTATCACCGGGTTTCATTGTTAATATTGGTATGGATAACTTTACCCGTATATTCACCGACCCAGGTATCCAAGGCCCATTCTTTAAAATCTTTATTTGGACAATTTTATTCTCGGCGTTGACAGTGATACTGACACTTGCTGTGGGTGTAGTGCTTGCTCAAATTGTTTCTTGGGAAGCATTAAAAGGCCGTGGTGTTTATCGTGTATTACTGATTTTGCCTTATGCTGTACCAGCCTTTATTTCAATATTGATATTCAAAGGTTTGTTTAACCAAAGTTTTGGTGAAATAAACCAAGTATTAGAAGGGCTATTTGGATTAAGCCCAGCATGGTTTACCGACCCGTTCTTAGCGAAAACCATGATTATCATTGTGAACACTTGGTTGGGTTATCCGTACATGATGATCCTAGCTATGGGTCTACTAAAGGCAATTCCAGAAGATTTGTATGAAGCATCCGCAATGGATGGTGCAGGTCCGATTGATAATTTCTTTAATATTACAATGCCATTGCTTGTTAAACCGATGATCCCGCTGTTGATTGCTAGCTTCGCGTTTAACTTTAACAACTTCGTATTGATTCAGTTATTGACCAACGGTGCGCCAGATATGATTGGTACCAGTGTGCCTGCTGGTCATACCGACTTGCTAGTAAGTTACACCTACCGTATTGCGTTTGAAGGCGCTGGTGGTCAAGACTTTGGTTTAGCAGGTGCAATCGCTACAATCATCTTCTTATTGGTTGGTGGTCTGTCGTTACTGAACATGAAATTCACTAAGCTTGAATCTGAGTAAGGGATACAGAATATGGCTATGGTTCAACCGAAATCATTGAAATACAGATTGTGGGCAACGCACATTGGCATGTGGATCTTCCTTGGCATTATGATGTTTCCGCTGCTAATGGTTATCGCGATTTCATTCCGTGAAGGTAACTATGCTTCAGGTGAGTTAATTCCAAGTAACCCATCGTTAGAACACTGGAAATTGGCATTAGGTATTACAGTTGAGCATGCAGATGGCACTGTGACACCACCACCGTTCCCTGTACTGACTTGGCTGTGGAACTCGGTAAAAGTCGCTGGCCTAACAGCGATTGGTATCGTAACACTGTCAACAACCTGTGCTTATGCTTTCGCGCGTATGAAGTTTGTAGGAAAAACATTGATTCTTCGTGCAATGCTTATTTTCCAAATGTTCCCAGCAGTACTGGCGCTTGTCGCACTGTACGCATTGTTTGACCGTTTAGGTGCTTACGTTCCGTTCCTTGGTATGAATACACATGGTGGTGTTGTATTTGCTTACATGGGCGGTATAGCGCTACACGTATGGACAATCAAAGGGTACTTCGAGTCTATCGATAGCTCATTAGAAGAAGCGGCCGCTTTGGATGGCGCAACACCGTGGCAAGCATTCCGCATGGTTCTATTACCATTGTCTGTGCCAATTCTTGCTGTTGTATTCATTCTGTCGTTCATCGCAGCGGTAACAGAAGTACCGGTTGCATCACTGCTACTACGTGATGTGGGTTCTTACACTCTTGCCGTTGGTATGCAGCAATATTTGTACCCTCAGAACTACCTGTGGGGTGACTTTGCAGCAGCAGCAGTACTTTCTGCGCTCCCAATTACCCTTGTGTTCTTGATGGCTCAGAAGTTCCTTGTTGGTGGCTTAACAGCTGGTGGCGTGAAAGGATAATTAGGCAGTAAACAGTAGATAAAAACCCGCTATCTAGCGGGTTTTTTGTTTTGGAAAAACAGTGGCGATAATACTTGTTGTAGCTCACCTTCATAGCAGGTCTCGGCACTCTTATTAATACACCATTATTTATTTTCAAAAATCTTCATTTAGCATGGCTTTGTTGACATGCTCACTCATACACAATGCACTCATCCTCTATAACGCTGCAATCGATAAGTATGCCGTCATCTTTAATAAAAATAGTTTCTGGGTAGTCATCTTCGATCATACTAACTTCAGAAAACGCATCAAAGTCGTCATCGATAATAACGATATCAGCATATTCATTGTCAGTGAAAATAGGGTTGTAGACTTCTTCAGCACCAACAGATGCGCAAACTGTTAGCAATGTAAATACTGAGAAAAAGGTGAACTTCATTCAACTTCCTTTTGTAATGAACGATGTATTTTAATTGGCAATGGTAGCATGTTTTCGCTACTCAGAAAGGAGGTGGTGCTCACAGCTTGTTTGTCTCTTTGATGGCGCAAGGGATGGCATGAAGCGAACATATTGGGTGTATTTTAAAGAGTAAGCGTAGGTTTTTTTTATTGGTTTATGGTACTGGTTGGGAACTTATCGCAGCGATAACACACTAACTAAGTGATGATAAAAGCATCGGTTAATCTGAATTATTTTGTTTTATATAGTCGATTAGACTGCTACTATAATTCTTAGACAGTATTTATTCTAGCCTGCTAACTCATTGATTTTATAAATTAATGGCCTTGCGGAATAGTTGCATATGGTTCGAATAATAATAAGGCTGACCTTTTTCACTTAGAGGGAAGCCACTCCCAAGTATAGGGCTTAACTAATGGTTTGGTCGCCGATCTGTTAAGATACCGTACTTACCTTTATATTGGCGTTGCTGCATAGCTGGACTGATGCTTTCTTAGTTAACTAAGATAAGATAGGTTTTATTGGTAACCAAAACCCGATGTTTTCATCGGGTTTTTTTATGCGTACGGTTTATAACAACGAAAGCTAAAATGAAAATTGCATACCAAATTTGTAGCCGATCTCTGTTTTATGGCGGTTTGCGAGCTCAAGGCCTGCGACTAAACCAAAGACTCGACCAAATTGGAAGGTGTTATCAAAAGAGATACTTTGGCGTGATTGTTTAAACATCTGCTGCTGTACATCAACGCTGAGGTTCCAGTGGTTGGCAATTTGTGTTCGCACACCCACTTGGCAGTATGGTGCAAGTTCTGAGTTGCTTGTCGTATTGTCACGAGACGCGCTGTAGTTCACCACGCCGCAGCTCATCGGAATACTAAAGAATGGACTTCTGTAAGGGGCAAAGCCCAAGCCTGCTTGCCACTGATCGATATCAGAGCTGAATCGTGTAGTAGCGTCAGCATAACCTTCAAAATAGACGCCAGCAATAATCTCAGCTTTAATATCTAGGTAAAAACCACCAAGGTTTTTCCACTCTTCATTTTGGTATTTATCGTTATAGTAGGGCGCCATTGCGTCTGTCGCATAACGCGTATGTTTATAACCAAAACCAATGTGGCTGAAGTTGTCGTTGATGTTGCTTGAAGCAAAAGTTGGGGCTGCAAAAAGGGAGATAAGAAGTAACTTTTTCATCCGTAAAATCTCGAACCACTATAAACAAAACACGCAGTATGTGGTGAGTGAAAACTATTTGCCAGCAGTAAAGTGCGATTGGTTTTTACTTCGTTCACTCATGCTTATGTCATCGGTATGAAGGGATGTGGTGTGTTTTTTTCTGTATGAAAAGCCAGCGGATTTGGTATGAGGGAGTCGGCGTATTATCTGGATGACTATTGTCGTTTTTAAGGCACTCCTTTGCCTTAATTAATTTATAACATTACACGATTACGCCCTTTCTGCTTGGCCTTATACAAGGCTTGGTCAGCAGCTTTAAGGACATTATCTGGGTTATGATCTGGGAAGCTGTCGGCGATGCCGATACTGACGGTAACATTGGTTGAGTTGTTTTTTTCTTCTTTTTTCCGCATTTTCTCTCCCTTCTTTGCATTGTCAGGGCGGGTGGAGTGATCGCGAATTATCAGGTCATAGGCTGCAATTTCTTGGCGAAGATCATCTAAGAAAGCTTTACATTCATTCGCTTCTTTTCCTTTATACATAATGGTGAACTCTTCACCACCATAGCGGAAAACTTGCGCACCACCTTTGGTGTTTTTCATTATTTGCGCGACTAGCTTGAGAACATCATCACCTGTTTTATGACCATAGGTATCGTTGAATTTTTTAAAGTGGTCAACATCAAGCATTGCAAGGGTATAGGTACGTCCTAGGTGCTTTAATTCTGTTTCTAATGCACGTCTACCAGGTATGCCAGTCAGTTGGTCTACAAAGGCTAATTCATGGCTACAAGTAACGAGGTTGAGCAATAGAATCAGAGCCGCAATAGAGAATGCCGTGCTTGATATGAAGCTAAACTGAAATAGAACAAATGTCATGCAGGAGAACAATAAACTAACGAATACGGTTTGATCCGACCCCAAGTTACGTTTCAGTATGGTTGATGCGCTGCTCAGTGTGATGGTTATCGAAAGTAGAAAAAGTACGATAGGCATAGGAGAGAAGCTGGGGATTGCAAATAAGTAACTGTCCCATAGCCAGTCTAGATCACTATGACTAAAGTGATTAACGACGAGGGCTGACCAGGCAATTTGCATCACAATAAAGAGCAGGTAATACCCTCCAAACCGCGAATGTAGCCTTTTGTCTGGCAGTATATGTATTTGTAGCAAGTTCAGTGGCAACAATGCAGACAGTAATACATAAATAAGCTTAGTTTCGTTATTAGAAAGTGGAGCTTGTAAGTAATTTTGAATGAAATAATACGCCACACCCATCAAGAGTGCGGTTAGTCCTGTTCGGCCTTGATTAAACGGTTGGCTGAGTAAAACAACGAGTGCGAACAAAACATAGGGAAGCGTGAAAAGTAATGCCTGATACGTAACAAGCGTATATTGTGCGTACTCTAGTAGGAAAAGGGTACTCAGTGCTAAACAAACTGGTAACCCAAATCGAAACCCTGCGCTTCTAAATACATCAAACGATAGTGGCAGCATGCAATCGTATTCCCTAGCGGGTATTTATCCAAATCATAATGTTTCTCGTTATGTACGGTTCACTAGCGAGTAAATATTAGAAATATTCCCCTGGTGTATATTCTTTAAGTTGATGACTAATAAAGTAGTGTTAGATGATCAAAAGATAGAATGTTGAGGGTTATCTCCCTCGCTAGTTGTTTATCGGCAAATTGGTGAATTACTTGATAAGGTAAGGAAACAGCTGACGCTTTTGCTCTGCTGTTAGATTTTCTACACACTCAATATTGCGCTCTGGAATACCTTCGGGATCAGGGTAATGCTTGAGTACCTTCTCCATACTTTCTTCACGAATCAGGTGGAAGATTGGGTAAGGAGAACGATTGGTGAGGTTCTCTGCATCATCAGCTTCTGTTCCGTAGAATTGGTAGTCTGGATGGAAGCTCGCGATTTGATATGTCCCTTGCTTATTAAGCTGTACCACTAAGCCTTCGACTAAATCGAGAAATTGGTTGTAGTCGTCAAAATCAGCCAGCATATTGGGTGCAACGACTAGGGTTGTTTCTAACTCAGCGACAGGTGTTTCATCAAGGTTACGTAGTTCTTGATAAATGTCTTCAAGCAGTGCAGCTTCATCGCTATGCTCACTGACATGAATTTTGATTTGTTTATTGCGATTGGGTTTTGCTGCAAATGGGCATAGATTTAGGCCGATTACGACATCTTCCAACCATTGTTGTACGACTTGAGCAACGTTTGACATGGCTGATATTAACTCTTATAAGTTTTTTGATAAGGGTAACAGCAAATCAGCGTAGAGACGAGATAATCCCTATTGGGGGGATGATTTAACGCGTTTAGCAATGCAGAAGAATACGATGCATATTGAATGCTATGTAAATCGCTGTCTTTATCTAAGTTGCAGGTATAAAAAAACCGACATTGTGTCGGTTTTTTTGTTCATAACTGTAAGGGGTTAGGCTTTTTCTTCAACCGAACTTTCAGTTTTAGGCGCTGGATACTGTTGAACAGGGCGAGCAACTAATTGACGGGTCGCAGTACGAACTTCAGCTAACTTCACTTCAAAGTTATCGCCAAGTTGATATTCACGTACTTTATCAATATTAATGACGCCAAGCTCACCACTGCATTCGATACGTTCTTTATTATCAACGATCAATGAGCCAGGGATAAAGGCTGCGGCACCATTTTCAAGTAAACGAACTCGCATACCAGCACGGTTAATATCAAAAATTTCAGCGGTAAAGATGGTTTCTTTCTTCACTGCATTTGATAGTAGACGCACATATAGCCAGTCTGAAACGTCACGCTCAGCCATTCGATGGAAACGACGGTGTGCGGCAATTTCATCACCCACGGTATCGTCAGGCTTTTGGCTTGACTCGTTACCCGTAATAACGGCTTTTAATAGGCGATGGTTAATCATGTCACCGTACTTACGGATAGGTGATGTCCATGTCGCGTATACATCCAGTCCCATCGCATAGTGAGGCGCAGGTAGGTTACCCACTTCACTGTATGCTTGGAACTTGCGTAGTCGGTTATCAAGGTAAGTCGTGTCTTGCTCATTCAACCAACGACGAAGTGCACTGAAACCGGGTAAGGTCTCAATTTCTTCTTTAGTAAATGGTGCTTCTGCTTTGGTTAGGAATTCCATTGCGGTATCAATTTTCTCAGGATTGAAACCAGCATGGGTGTTAAAGACACCTAAGCCAAACTTATCACGCAGTATACGACCCGCACAGATGTTAGCGGTGATCATCGCTTCTTCAACCATGCGATTTGCAGTGCGGCGAGGATCGGTGTGAATCGCAATCACATCGTTATCTTCGCTTAGTTCAAAGCGGTAATCTGGACGATCTGGGAATACAACAGCGTTGTTTGCACGCCAGTCACTACGCGCATTTGCGAAAGTGTGTAGTGCATCAATCTGCTGGCGAATAACGTCACTTGGAGTGAAGCCTTCACATTCACCGTTTTCGATAAGATCTGAGATGTTATCGTACGCAAGGCGACCGTGAGATTGAATCCAAGCCGCGAAGAAAGTGATGTCATCGCTGATCACGCCTTCTTTGCTTACATTAACGCGACAACAAATAGCAGGGCGTTTTTCATTTTCCATCAATGAACAAAGCTCGTCGCTTAGTTCACGCGGTAACATTGGAATATTACGACCCGGTAAGTAGATAGTGAAACCACGCTCGCGTGCTTCTTTATCCATCTTGTTATCTACTTCGATGTACGATGTTGGATCGGCAATCGCAATAGTAATGTCGAAGCTACCGTCTTCTTTCATTTCAGTATATAACGCATCATCCATATCTTTGGTTGATTCGCCATCAATAGTGATGAAAGGAATATGAGTCAGGTCTTGACGTTCAAGACCTTCATCTAGCATCGACCAGCTCTCTTGTGGTGCAGGCTCTGCATTAGGTAGGTTATGACGAGCAAGCGTTACCCACCAAGGGGCAATTTTGTCATTACTGTCTGTGATTTTTTCACTTACTACACAAGAGAACGCCTTATTCTTAGCGTCATTCGCTGTATCAAGTGGGTGACTGTTCAGGTTTGCAACAACCCAATCGCCTTCTTTTAGGCTTTCTGGGTTAAGGCCTTTGATTGCACGCGCTTTGATAGCATCTTTTAATTGCGGGTGATCAGGCATGATATGCAAGCGGCTACGAATCAATTTAACGCGGCCAATAAAGCGCGTTAGCGATTGCTCTACAAGCTCTTGTGGTTCAGCAACTTCGCGCTCTTTTTCTGTTCGGATAACAGCAATTACACGATCGCCATGCATAACATTCTTCATGTATGTTGGCGGGATGAAAATACTGTCTTTACTGTTGTCGAGTTCCAAAAAGCCAAAACCGCGATCAGTGGCTTTGATAGTCCCTTCTTTTTTTGGAAGGGTTTCTTGAATTTGCTTCTTTAGCTGGGCTAGTAGTGGGTTGTCTTGAAACATTTTACCTGGTCTCAGAATGTGAACCATCACACTATACGGATTTATCGTAAACGGCACAAACTACAGCAGTGATTGAGTAATATTATTCGACCTATTATTAAGAACATACCTGCTGACATGGTGTGAATTATCGCTAATGAAAGGAAATGCCGCCATCAGGTGACATATTTATGTCGTATCAATCGTCTTTATGGCATAGCGTTTGCTCTGACTTCACAAACTAATCAAAAGTTTCTAGTTCATACTAAAGGCAACCGCAATACTTTGCATAGGCCGCTGTCTTTATTGATTATTTAATACAGATGTAAAGACTCAATAAGAGCCGCAATAATTAAAAAACAATGCCAATCTGAATAGGTTATTACACAAGTGTCACTGAGAGCCCTGTAGCTATAAGCTCAGTGGTTGTCGCCGTGAAACTGATGACATGTTTATGTTGATTGGCATGCTTTGGCGCTAGGGTGATTTATGACTGTCTGTGATATTACGGGGCTAAATGATTTAGTCGAACAGCTTGCACGGCAAGCAAATATGGAGCGGTGGTGCTATTGCTTAATGTCATCACTGCACAAAGATTTAAAACTGGATTCAATTACATTATTGGTTGAACAAGATGATCGTACCTATGTGTTTGCGAGTTGGGTCGGGCGATCTGATTACAGGTACTACAATCAGCCATTATTAATGACCGAGTATAATGGTGTACCCACTGGCCTGTTTGAACAGGCGAAGCAGAATCATGAGTTTGTTCGTGCCTACGTCAATAAGCCGTATAAAGCATTATGGAATATTGAAGATAGCCTGTGGTGTCAGATTTTACTGCCCATTCAAATGCATGGGCGCAATGTAGCGTATATCTATGCAGAAACGGCTAACTCAGCCCGTTTTGAAGCTAGCATTCACTATGTTGAAAAATTGTTAGTGGTGTTGGCATCCGACATTAGTGCTCGGGTACTACAGCAGGAAGTGATTCACCATAATATTACGCGTCGTAGTATAGAAGCCGAGTTAGAAGTACGGAAACAATCGATAACTGATTATTTGGGGCTAATGCGTAATCTGCATGAAGTCACGTTGAAATTATCGCAGGCGACTCAACTTGATACCCTCTATCGCCAAGCGATTGAACTTGGACGTGCTTATTTAGGCATAGATAGAATGGCTATTTTTCTGACTGACTTTGAATCGAACTTAATGTTAGGTACGTACGGTACATCACCAGATGGAGACTTGGTGGATAGAAAGAGCTTTTATAGCCAGATCCCTGATCATCCACTTGTTAATGAAGCTCTGAGTCATAAAAACCATGTTGTTGTAAAAGAAAATGCACCTTTGTACTTTGGAAAGGTGCAAGTCGGCATTGGTTGGAATGCGATGATTGCGATGTGGAACGGTACGGAATGCATTGGTTGGGTGGCTGTTGATAACCTAATTAACCAACGTGCGTTGTCTGAGCATCAAAAAGAAATTTTAAAACTGTTTGGTGCGGCGATAGGTCAGCAGATTGTGATACGTCGTCATTATGATTCGATAAAAGAATTAAACATTGATTTGGAAAAACGTGTCATTAGGCGAACACAAGAACTACAAACCACTAACCGCGCTCTGGAAGAGGCTAATCGCAGCCTTGAGCTGTTATCGATGCAAGATGGTTTAACGGGGATTGCAAATAGGCGCTTTTTTGATCTTCGGTTGTCTCGTTATTGGCAAATAGCAAAAGACAAGCGTGTACCGCTAACGTTACTGATGATTGATGTTGATAACTTTAAGTCATTCAATGACACGAATGGCCATTTAGAAGGTGATCACTGCCTTAAGATGATAGCGTCGCGAATCGAAAGTGAATTGGAGGTTCATAAAAAGTCGGTAGTCTGTCGTTATGGTGGCGAAGAGTTTGCGTGCTTATTACCAACCGTAGATAAAAATATGGCTATTATGGTAGCTGAAGATATTAGACGGGCTATTGTAGATTTGGCAATTCCTCATTTTACAGCAAATAGCCATGTCGTGACTGTCAGTGTAGGAATCCATACGGTGACGCCAGCGGGGGAGTTTAGTATGAGCGAAGCCCTAATGACCTTGGCAGATAAAGCACTATATAAAGCAAAAACGAAAGGACGAAACTGCACGGTACAGTGGGAAGGTAAAAAAGAAGTATGTAATTAGCCGAGGCTATTTAATATCTCTTTGTGACTCGCTTTATGTATAGCCAGCGTGACTCAGACTGCTTTTAATCAAATGAGCACTAAAGGTTATGGTTTGCGTCATATGCATTTGGTTCGTGTAACGAAATGATTAAATCGTAATAGTAGGCGTTTGTGATAGTAGAAAAGTGTTGTTAATGTATACTGCGCTACACTGTTATCAATCAGATTGATTTTAGAAAACCTCTTCTAAGTATATTAGGGAGGTTTTTTTTGATCTTACACGCTGCATAATTGTTTGTTAAAGCTTGGTTTATCCCGTGCTCCTAGCAAGAACAAGGCTACTTTTACAGCACTGATAGCCTTAATCGTCTCAAAATGGGCATTTAACAGTCAATTTGTGACAGTGTTCAATTTTTTCTGGCTTTTTATCAAGTAATGGCGCAGAATACGCGCCTCTTATCGTCGAGGCCCATGCTTGTGGTTGCTGTTGCAGAACTCTTAAAGCAGAAGGGGCCCCGTTTTACGTTAGATTATTTATTGGGATCCCAATGCAAGAATCTGTTACAGAATTTCGCCAGTTAGAACTGGCCGACACACTACTATCCGCACTTGACTCTATGGGCTTTGTTTCACCAACGCCAATTCAAGCTGCATCTATTCCGTTGCTTCTTACTGGTGTTGATGCACTAGGTAAAGCACAAACAGGTACTGGTAAAACGGCTGCGTTTTCACTTCCTGTTCTGAATAAAGTAGACCTTTCTCAGCACAAGCCTCAAGCTATTGTTATGGCTCCGACTCGTGAGCTTGCAATTCAGGTTGCTGCAGAAATTAAAGTTCTTGGTCAAAACATCAAGGGCCTTAAAGTACTAGAAATCTACGGTGGTGCATCTATCGTTGATCAAATGCGTGCGCTTAAAAATGGTGCTCACATTGTTGTTGGTACTCCTGGTCGTGTTAAAGACCTTATTTCACGTGATCGTCTGCACCTTGATGAAGTAAGTACGTTTGTACTTGATGAAGCAGATGAAATGTTGAAAATGGGCTTCGTTGACGACGTAACTTGGATCATGGAACAAGCGCCAGCTTCTGCTCAGCGTGTATTGTTCTCGGCAACTATGCCTCCAATCGTTAAGCAAATCGTTGACCGTTTCCTACGTAACCCTGAGCGCATTGACGTTGCTGGTGAAAACCGCACTGTTTCTCAAGTAGAGCAGCAGTTCTGGGTTGTTAAAGGCGTAGAGAAAGACGAAGCAATGAGCCGTCTTCTTGAAACTGAAGAAACAGACGCGTCAATCGTATTCGTACGTACTCGTCAAGATACCGAGCGCCTAGCTGACTGGTTATCATCTCGTGGCTTTAAAGCTGCTGCACTTCACGGTGATATTCCTCAGTCTCTACGTGAGCGTACTGTTGATCACATCAAACGTGGTGTTATCGATATCCTAGTTGCAACTGACGTTGTTGCTCGTGGCCTTGATGTGCCGCGTATCACACACGTATTCAACTACGATATCCCATTCGATGTAGAATCATACATCCACCGTATCGGCCGTACTGGTCGTGCTGGACGTAACGGTAAGGCGATCCTTCTTGTTCGTACTAACCAAATCCGTATGCTTCGCACTATCGAGCGTGTAACTAAGTCTCGCATGGAAGAAATCCAACTTCCTAACCGCGATCTTGTTGCTGCGTCTCGTCTGAACCGTTTAGGTGAAGAACTAGCTGCTCAAAAAGAGCAAACAAATGTTGATGCATTTGTTGAGCTTGTTGCGAAGCTACAAGAATCTATCGAAGTAGATGCTGCAACACTTGCTGCAATGCTTCTTCAGCGTCAACAAGGTAACCGTCCGTTGTTCTACAACGGTCCAGACCCAATGGTTGCTGCTATCGAACGTGAAAAGCAACGTCGTGACCGTCGTGGTAGCGAACGCGGTGAGCGTGGTGAACGCGGCGGTGAGCGTGGCGAACGTCGTGAACGTCGTTCATACAACAATGCTGACTGGGATACTTACCAGCTGCAGGTTGGTCGTGAGCAAGGTGTTCAGGTTAAAGATATCGTTGGCGCAATCGCAAACGAACTAGGCCTAAGCAAAGAGTTCATCGGCGCAATCAAACTGGCTCCTGAGCACACTTACGTTCAACTTCCTAAGAAGATGACTGCTGAAGTATCTGAGCAACTTAAAAAGCTACGTATCCGTCAAAACGATGTGAAAGCTGTTGTTGTTGAAGGTGAAGTACTTCGCGAGCACCGTGGTGGTAACGGTGGTGGTCGTCGTGATGGCGGTAACCGTGGTAACGGTGGCAATGGTCATCGTGGTCGTCGCGAAGGCGGCAACGGTGAGCGTCGTGAAGGTGGTAACGGCGAGCGTCGTTTCGACCGTAACCGTGGTGGCGACAACCGTGGTGGATACCGTGGTAACCGTGACGGTAACAACGCTGGTGGCAATGCAGGCGGCAACCGTCGTAGCAATGCAGACCGCAAACCACGTAGCGACGCATAAGCTTAACGCTTAAGTAGACTACATAATGAAACCGGGCTTTTTAGTCCGGTTTTTTATTGCCTGTCATTTACGAAATATAATAAATAATAAGCAATATGGTTTAGCTGATTAAGTCTGATTTATGGGTAAGCACGCCCCGTTTGTTCGTGATGGTACTAGCTCAGAAATTTAGCGATAGCCGAGTAGGTGTGTGAACTGGCTTCTGGCATTAAATCGGGTAAATTTAAAAAAGCATGTATTGAGTTTGGTTGTTCAAGATAAAACGCCTTAACATGATGCGCCAACAAGCGGTGATAATAGCGCCGACCATCGTCTTTGATCGGACAGTACTGCGCAGTAAGCACTAAGGTCTCAGGGTGAGCATGAGTTAATTTCCCGAATAGAGGAGAGGCACCATGGCGATCATCATTTTCAGTAAAATACTGATCGAAATACCATTCAATTTTCTTACTTTCTAGTAAGTAACCTTCCCCATGTACCCCTAATGATCGCGCACTTAGTGTGTAGTCTAAGCTTGGGTAAATTAGCACTAATTTATGAATAAGTTCTTTTTCCTGATATTGCAGCTGCTGTACGAGTGTCGCAGCCATAGCTGCTCCAGCAGAATCACCAACTAGCGATAGCGAGTTCGTAAATGGAACCCCCATAGTGGTCAGCGTTTCATGAATATGAAGTAAGCTGTGCAAAGCATCATCAATACCGGCAGGATAAGGGTGCTCTGGGGCTAATCGGTAGCCAATTGTGACGACAATCGCTTGGCTGCAGCTGGCAAGTTGTCGGCTGATTGCATCGTAAATATCAATGCTGCCGCATAGATGCCCCCCTCCGTGTAAAAAGAGAATAACGGGTAAGTGGGTCGCATTAGCTTGGTGGGGTGGTTTCAGCTCTGGTTGGTAAATGCGGCAGTGAATATTGCTTTGAGCCACAGTACAGTTAACGATAGCGGCCATATTAATATTGTCGCTTGTGTACTGCCTCGTTAATGTTGCTAATCCATCACGCACGATTTTCGGTGATAAGGGTAAAGAAGTGGCTTGCTGGTGGGTGGCCTTAAGCCAATTGCGTAAGTGGCTTGCCATCGGCATGCGTAATTCCTTTTTTCCGTTCTAAGTCTATTTCAGGCGCCCGCTTAATCAAATATTCTTTGAAGTTAGCGCATCGAGTTGGCATGTGTCGGCGTGGCTTGAAATACAAACTTAGCTCGAACTTGCTGGTAGCATAGTTAGTTAAAATAGGGACTAATTTACCGAGCGCGATCTCTTTTCCTATCAAGCAATAAGGTAAGTAGGCGATCCCTCCACCTGCAATTGCGATATTACGGAGGATCTCGCTATCGTCAGCCTCAACAGTTTGCGGAATATCAACAGAACTAGACTCACCATTTAATTCAAAAATCCATTTATTACCGCCCACCAAGGTGGTGGCATACAAGCAAAGGTGTTGTTTGAGATCTAATGGATAGATAGGCTCGCCAAACTGTTCTATATAGCTGGGGGAGCAGCAGGCAATAAGCGGTTCTTGCAGTAAAGTACGTTTGACCAATAAGCTATCTTTGTCTTGAAAGCCGCGATAGGTCGCATTGGCACGAACGGCAAAATCAACCTCATGAGTGTGATCAACATCAAAAGCCGTTTCTATGACTAAGAAGTTGATATCAGGATGTATTTGAACATATTCCCCTATGATAGTCGCGAGATAGTGTTTGGCAAACAGCGGGGTGCTGGCAATACGGATGGTCCCACGATCTTCATGGCTGAGGTTCTGTACTTCATCGAATACCTCGTTGATTTGACCGTGTATTTGATTAAAGCGATCAAATAAACGTTGCCCAGCTTGGGTTGGACTGATCTTACGAGTTGTCCGTTTGACTAGACTGACCCCCATATTCTCTTCGAGCTCATTAAGCCAACGGCTGCCTGCAGAGGGCGATATTCCATATTGTTTAGCGGCAACACTGAGGGAGCCAGCTCTAATGACATGAAGAAAAAAAACCACCTTGTCTAACATGTTGCCTTCCATTGCTAATGTGATTGTTGTGAACAATAACGGTAAATTTAATTTGCCAACGGTCTACTATAGCAAAAAATGAGTATGCATCTTATTGCAAAAATATTTCATCTCTGCTCTGTGAACATATGCAGCAACTTCAATAGAAATAAATATGAAAATCTGAATTGCATCAATGTTGGTAATCAAATTGCATAACTGAACTATTATCAGGTAATAAGAAATGTGCCGTTGTTGCATTTGAACTAATTGTTTTTGAACGACTTGTTTTTCAATTATGTATAAGGGATGGAGTTATGCTGACGAATAAAGTGTGTATTGTGACAGGCGCTGCGCAGGGGATAGGCCGCTGTATTGCTGAAACTTTTGCCAAGCACGAAGCAAAAATGGTGTTTGTCTGCGATATGAATGCCAGCGCGATGCAAGACTTAGCGCAAACTTACACGAATGTTCGCATCGTTGAACTTAATGTGTGTGATAGACCCTCAATAACTCACTTTATTGAACAAGTGAGTGAAGAGTTCGGCACTGTTGATGTACTCGTTAACAATGCAGGGATCACGCGTGATAATTTGATTGATAAAATGACCGAAGATGAATGGGATATGGTCGCCGATGTAAACCTTAAAGGTGTGTTTAATATGACACAAGCTGTCGCTCCTTTAATGATGGCATCGGGTAAGGGATCTATTATTACCATGTCCTCGGTTGTCGGCACAGATGGTAATATCGGCCAAAGTAATTACGCCGCAACCAAGGGTGGCGTGATTGCGATGACTAAAGGTTGGGCAAAAGAGTTTTCACGTAAAGGTGCGCAAGTCCGTGCTAACTGTATTGCTCCTGGCTTTGTAGAAACCCCAATGACGGTCGATTTACCTGAGAAGGTGCTCGATTTTATGACAGCAAAAACACCACTAAAACGTATGGGTAAGCCACAAGATATTGCCAATGGTGCACTTTTCTTAGCGAGTGACAACTCTTCCTTTATTACAGGCCAAACGTTGAAGATAGATGGGGGATTGGTCATTTAACGATTAATAAAAAGGTATTTATTAAAGAGCGCGGCAGCGCTCTTTTTAGTTACGTCGAGGATGATAATCACCTTGTCTTTATTTGTGTATCAATAAGTTAAGATGATGATCTTGGCTTAAGTTATTGTATTTTTATGTGGTATAAAATATCATGCATTTAAAATGCAACTTAAGTAAGGTCTTCTATGCGCTCTCTTTTTCTTAGAATGCGATTTATCCACTGGGTCGGTGCTTTGGCGCTTTTTATCAATGCCACATTCTTCACTGAAGCATTATTTTCTCAAATTCTCCAATACATTATTGTCGCCGTTTTGGTTATCCATGATATTGATGAAAAATACTGGGGTGTTGAGTCACTTAAGCGTGTGACTGAATACATGCATCGCTTTGAAAATAAAGATCTCTCGGTAGCTTGTGATGTCGATAGCCGCTATAACAGCGAGCTTGGTGCTGTGTTAACTGTGATTAACTCGTTTCGCCAAAATGTAAATAATGCGTTGATTGGTATTCAGCAGCAAGCGGCGAAAACTGACGAGGTCGCTGACTTATTAACAACCAAGACAAGTAATATCTCAGCACGTATTCAAGCTCAAGATGTCTTAGTCGAAAATGTTACGGCACAATTTCATCAACTTGATCAAACTGCGTCTGAACTGCAAGCAAAAGCCGAAGCGACAGAGCATCAGGTCATGAAGACACGTACCGGTTTATTGCAATCGAATGATGCTATGGGCGATATGGCAAAAAGCATTGGTTCTTACATGGACAGTAATATTGCCCTTGATGAGAAATTTAAATCTTTGCTTGATCAGACTAAATCGATTGAAAGTGTTGTCTCTGTTATTGGTAATCTCGCAGATCAAACAAATCTACTGGCACTGAATGCTGCGATTGAAGCAGCAAGAGCAGGGGAGCATGGGCGAGGCTTTGCTGTGGTAGCTGATGAAGTGCGCCAACTCGCTATGTCGACCCAGAGTAGTTTAGATCAGATCAATCAGATCATTGGCGGGATCTTAACGGCGGTGAACGAGGCGGGTGAACAGATGCAGGCACAGTCTTCAGAGCTTTCTACATTATCGGAATATTCTCAAACCAGTCAAAATGAAGTCCGAGAGGCCTGCGATAATATAGAAGGGATCTTAACGCTATTAGGGCGAGATCGAGCACAAGATAATGTGGATGTTAAGTACATAAGCCAGCTAGTCAAAGAGGTAGCGACAGAGATTGATGAACTGAAACAGTTGTCGAGTTCCAATGCCTTTGATTGTAGTGAATTAGAGCAACAAGGCATGCGTTTATCTCAGGTTACCGAGCAAATTGTCGAGCAGCTAAGATCATTCAAAACAAACCCGCAAGAGAACCCTACTTCTTAACATTTTTTGCTACTGACTGTTGCCGTCAGTACGACTAATGAAAAACTGTTGGATAGAGCGCTGCGGCGCTCTTTTAATTGCTGTTAGCGAGCACTTGTCTACAACACTTCCCCGCTATGTTTTCCTACTTGGAATTCAAATACATTTTATCTTTGTGGAATGTCTAACAGTTAAATATAGTATGGCATCCTGTATTTACGATGTTCGAGTGCACAAACAATGGAAAAACTGCAAGAAACCGCTTTTGATGAGGCCATTGCTTACCTATCATCGGTAAAGTCATTGAATTGGACAAAGGCTCAGCGAGCCACTTTTATATGTCAGCTAGAAGCGATGGACGCAAGTCTTGGGCTAGCGTGTCTTTCTCTTGACTCACTTCAATCAATGGTAAGCAGTATGACTGAAAATATTTCTTTCTATCCTTGCTTTCCTGCAGGAGAGGCTCCATTGCATGCTAACCCTGAGGATCTGTCATTACATGTTTATGCGGCATTGGCTTTATATCAGGAGTGAGTAATGCAATGTATGACGCTTAGCGATTACTTTACAGAGTTTGCAAGGCTTGAACGAGAGCAGAGGCAAGCTCAACGGCAGACTGAATTGGACGAACTAGCACTTTACTATCAACGAGTTTCTCAGCTGTATCCACAGCCCACTCATGCATCGCAAGTAAATGACGTAAGATGGAAAGCGCAATATCAAGGTTATACAGACGCGCTGAGCCATTTGTATCGGCACGAGTTTACACTAGGATGCGAGATTAATGTCTGGGAGGTCAGTGGCTTAAAACGTGACGAGGTGCGAAATACGGCTGTCTTGAGTTGGTGGCTGGATGCGAATGCATCACATGCTTTAGGTTATGCGCTGCTCAAGCAAGTTATTGAAGATCATCTTCCTGGGGTGGATGTTTTACACCTAGAGCGTGGGCCATACAGTGTTTGTCCTGAAAGCCTGCCTCTTGCTGAAATTCAAGACAGAATCGATATCGAGATTTTCTCAAACTCGTTGCTAATGTTTTGGGAAGTGAAAATTGATGCGCCAGAAGGTGCGAAGCAACTCGCACGATACCATCAATTGCTGCAAACCAAGCGTCGACACTTAGCGGTGGATTCGAGCCAAGCATTGGTTTATCTCACGACAGATAAACAAATTAAGTGCCACACAACACCTTTTACCTATGGCGTGACATGGGAAGGGCTGCGTAAAAGCTTTTTAACCGTTTTAGAGCACCTTCCTTCAAACCTGCAATCGCGCCAACTACTTGGCCAATACTGCCAATTTATACGTAATTTTTGAGGTAAATATGAAATATAGCCAAGATCTTGCTCAGCTAGTTATCGCCAATATTGAAAACCACGAGCGCGCTAAGAAAGTGCTTGCAGAAGTCGATGAGGTTGTTTTAGGACGGATTTCGCAAGAGATAAAGGAGCTATTAACGCAATTCCAAGCTTCTTTAGATTTTGAGTGTGATTTTGATTTGTATGAGCATGCTTGTATCGATTTTAGTTTTGCGCCTTGGCTCATTCAGGATGAGCGCTCCGTTTATTTTTCTGTTCAACCGTCAGAAGATAATGACGATGAGTGGATTTCTCACATTTGTGGCTTAAATGGTAGTAGCAACTACTTAGCGCTTCGTTTCTGTACGAATTATCGAACCTTAGGTATGAAAGCGATCCCATTCAAAGCTCGCTTGAAAGAAGCGTTATTTGAGAGCACCTCACTGATAGAAAAAGGCTTCAAGTTATCGGCAGATGGGTACTACGTTGAGTACGTGATTAAGTTTAATCATACCGATATTGCAGAAGGTTACCCGCACGATTTAGAGAAAGCGATGCTGCCTTTAGTTGCCGCAATGGATGCGTTGAAATCAGCTATGCCTGAGTTTGATAAGTTGCAGAAGATATTAATTAAACATGCTATAGCATGAATCCAGCTTAAAGATGAGTCGGTCGCTGAGTGAATCATTTCTAGCAGCCCCTAGTACCTATGGGGCTACTACCTCAATATTTATATGAATCGTAAGTGTCATAAAGCCCATTAGTAATTTAGTGACTGCTCTATATCGCCCTATTCAGATTTAAACCACCGAATCGTTTTACTCTAAATAAAAGATTATCGATGAGTTATTAAATTAATTAAGCTACTAACTACTAATGTTATAAAGACGCAGTTTAATAGCCGTTCTATTTATATAGGAGCTGTTTATGGTCGTTAATTATTAACATTGTTGTTAATTAATCTAGTTGTTGAAATATGCGATCAAGGTAGGTGTTTTATAATTATCATAAGATCTTCATCACTATTGCTGTTAATGAAAAGATATAACATGCTTCTGAATGGTTAATAAAAGAAATATAATTAGGAGTAATGTCGTTAGTAACTGATTTATAATTTAATTGAAAACTGAGTAATACGTACATCTTTCTAAAGGAATATTTATATAGGTCTTTAATTATCACGGACTTCGGGCTTCTATGCCTGAAATATGAGGAAGTTTTATGTCTATCGCGTTTTCCCGTCAGCCTTCTGCTTTTAAATTAATGTGCATTATTATAATGCCCGCCATGTTATCTATGTATGGCCTTGTTGCTATTGTCACTGTGTTTATGGTGAATGATTTGGGTATGTCAGAAAAGGATGCCTTTTTGATAAACGGCGCAGCTTCTGCGTTTTCAACGATCATTTATGCCATCGGTGGCTACTTGGCCGATAAGGTCATTGGTGTTAAAAGATCATTGATTATCGGTAACTTAGGTATAGTTATCACCTTGTTGATTCTAAGCTATGCTGCTGCAATTGGTAGTATTCCGCTGGCAATGATAGGCATTGCGGGGGGCGGGGTTAGCCGTGCATTAGCAAATAACTGTCCGTCTAATTTAATATCTAAAGCTTACAAAAAGGATGATATTAGAATCGATAGCGCTTTTACCATTTATTATATGATGATTAATGTCGGTTCATGTATTTCATTAGTTATCACACCACTTATTGCTCATAAATATGATTATGCAACGGGGTTTGCTATTGCAGCTTTGTGGAATGTCATTACTATTTCTATTTTTCTTTGGAAAAGAAACTTGGTCAAAAATATTGGTGCACAAGCTGATTTTGAAACCATTAGTTTGAAAACATATATGTTATTGTTTTTAGGCCTCACAGCTTTAACATTATTTGGCAGTTGGCTAATAACGCATTATCAGCTAATGCAACTACTCTTAATTATTGCGTTAGGTATCGCGCTTGCATTTTTTATTAATTATATGCGAAAAGAATCCAAGGCTCAGCAGAAAAAAATGATGGCAAGTTTAGTGCTATTGGGTTTTTCAGTGGTGTTTTTTATACTTTATAAACAGATGCCAACATCACTGACATTTTTTGCTATCCATAATACTCGCCATGAATTTTTAGGTATTCCATTTGATCCTGTATCCACTCAAGCTCTCAATCCGTTCTGGATTATTATTCTTAGCCCATTACTTGCTATTTTTTATGAAAGAACCAGTGCCAAAGGCCATGGGGCGTCCTTACCCTTGAAGTTTGCAATGGGGATGATCTTTTGTTCGATGGCATTCTTGTGTCTATCTTATGGCGCAAGCTTCATGGCTGATGAAGCGGGTCGAGTTTCAGCGTTTTGGCTGATCTTAACGCATTTATTCCAAGGACTAGGGGAGTTGCTGATCAGTGCGTTGGGTATCTCTGTACTGGCTCAGTTAGTTCCTAATCATATGATTGGTTTTACACTTGGCTTTAGAACCTTGACCTTGGGTATTTCGGCGATAATTGCAGCAAACCTTGCGGTGTATATTGCGGTACCAGAGTCATCAGGTAGCGTTGATTCGTTGCAAACCTTGCCTGTGTATGCGAGCTACTTTCTGAAGATAGGTATTGGTGCCCTTGCTATGGCTGTGTTGATGTTAGTCACGGCGAAGAAATTGAATAACTTGATTACAGATAGTGACGCAGAGGAAAAAGAGCAGGTTGAGGCGGCGAATTAATATGCTTTAATCGTTGATTTGATCTTGTCTCATTGAAAGATCACACTGCATTTAAAAGAGCCCTACTTTCAATGAGGAGGGCTCTTTTGTTCGCTTGGTATTTCTGAAAGGTCTAGCTAAATAAGCTTTTGACACTATCGCGTTCAACTAAGGTTGGTTCTAGCTGGATCACTTTATTTGAGGTGGTTTTGTTGTTAATTTTATCTAACAAAGTATCAACGGCTTGTTGGCCTAAACGGTGTTTAGGTTGGTGGATCGTGGTTAACGATGGCGTGATGTATTTTGCGAGTTTAATGTCATCGTAACCCACAATAGAGAGTTCTTCCGGTACAGAGATACCTTTCTTGTGTGCTGTATTGATAACACCCATTGCCATCATATCATTACAGACGAATAGCGCTGTCGGTAGCTTTCCGTTTTGGCAAATGGCATTAAAGGCTTGTTCGCCTCCTTCACACTCGAAGTTACCTGAAGCAATCCAGTTTTTGTTGATGGTTAAGCCAGACTCTTCCATTGCTTGAACAAAGCCAGATAAGCGTTGTTGAGCAGGTAACTTATCAAGAGGCCCCGTTAAACAGCCAATCTCTCTATGGCCTTGTGCGATTAAATGCTTGGTCGCTAAATAGCCGCCATGATGGGAATTATCTTGAATTTTGTCACTTGGAAAATCGATTGGGCCCCAGTCCATCACCACAGTTGGTACGGGTTGGTGACGAGAAAATAAATCAAAGGCATTAGTTTCGACTTCACTGCACATCAATAAAAGACCATCAACACGCTTTTGTAATAGCATGTCGAGGTTAGAATGCATACGTTCTAAGTCGCCTTCGGTGTTGCATAATATAAGGTTGTAACCTTGTTCGTAGCAGCGGCGTTCGACGCCTTTTACGACTTCACCAAAGAAGGGGTTGGTCGATGTTGTGACTAGCATGCCGAAGGTACGAGTGTGATTAACTTTAAGGCTGCGTGCTAATGCTGATGGGGCGTAGCTGAGTTCTTCTACGGCGGCACGTACGCGAGTAGAGATATCTTCACTGACAAATCGTGTTTTATTGAGTACGTGGCTGACGGTGGAGGTTGATACTCCTGCATGTTTTGCAACATCTTTAATGGTCGCCATACGATGTCCCTGTAAGTATTTTAGTCCTGCTGTGACACAGGACTAGGGGAATGAATTAACAGTGTTCAAGTAAGAAACGTTTTACTTCATGGCGGTGCGGTATTGATGTTTGTGCGCCTAAACGTGTTACAGAAATAGCAGCTGCTGCATGGGCAAAGCGAATGGCATCATTCAAACTTTTACCTTCTTGAAGGCCTGTTAATAGTGCACCATTGAAGGTATCACCTGCTGCTGTTGTATCCGTTGCTTCTACACGAAAACCAGCTACTTGCTCACCTTGACCTTGCTGACTTACCCAAACACCTTGGCTGCCAAGCGTAATCATGACTGTTGGGATGCCTTTACTGTGTAATACATCTGCTGCTTGTTGTGCAGAAGGCATATCAACCACTTTTACACCCGTCAATAATTCCGCTTCCGTTTCGTTAGGCGTAATCATATCAATAAGTTGCAATAAGTCATCACTTAATGGCTGAGCTGGTGCAGGATTTAGTACTACTTTGGTATTGGCTGCTTTCGCAATGCGAGCTGCCGCTTCAATAGTTTCAACGGGTGTTTCAAGTTGCATCAACAAAGTATCGGCTTGGGTGATCAATGTGTGATGTGGTGTAAGACGCTCAGGGGTTAAGCAAGCATTAGCCTCTGCTGAGATACAAATGCTGTTTTCACCCGTGGCTGCGACTTGGATCATTGCGATCCCTGTTGGGGTATTTTCTTCAATCAAAACGGCGTCCGTGTTGATGCCATCATTGGCAAAGGCTTCACGGATATTAATGCCAAAGCTATCGTTGCCAACACAAGCAATAAACGCAATGTCAGCGCCTAAGCGTGCAGCTGCAACGGCTTGGTTTGCGCCTTTACCACCAGGGATAACAGAGTAACTGTGGCCGTGTAGCGTTTCGCCAGGGCGCGGAAAAGATGCCACCTGAAGAACATGATCAGCGTTAACGCTACCTAGAACTACTAACTTATTCATATCGAGACCTTTTTTGTATCTACTGAGCCAATAGTGTTATGGCGGTCAAAATGCATAGGTTAACGAAGGCGCTAAACAATGAACTTTGATAGAAAGGAGAAGCGCATTATGCGCTCCTCCAATAATGACTAAGTGAATTATTTAGTCACAACTTTCAGGTCAACAGGGATGTAAGCATCCACTTTTTCACCTTTAAGCACTTTAACGGCAGTTTCTACGCCTAGTGCACCGATTAGGTCAGGCTGTTGGGCGATAGTCGCACCTAGGATGCCACGTTTAACAGCAGCAATACCGTCTTCAGTGCCATCGAAGCCAACAATCAGTATGTCTTTACCTGACGCTTGAGCTGCACGTAGCGCACCTAATGCCATTTCATCGTTTTGGGCAAATACAGCTTGAACATCTGGGTTCGCTGCTAGCATGTTTTCCATTACGTTAAGGCCTTTAGTGCGGTCAAAGTCGGCTGGCTGGCTAGCAAGTAGATCCATACCGCTACCGTTAACTGCCTTCATGAAACCTTCGCCACGTTCACGTGCCGCGGAAGTACCTGCGATACCTTCAAGTTGGATAACACGGGCTTTTTCACCCACTTTTTCCATGATGAATTTACCCGCCATTTCACCACCTGCAACATTGTCTGATGCAATGTGACTGACTACTTCACCACGGCTTGCACCACGGTCCAGTGTCAGTACTGGGATCTTAGAGCGGTTAGCCATGCGAATGGCGTTAGAGACAGCATCTGAATCTGTTGGGTTAATCAGAATCGCTTTTACACCACGAACAGTAAGGTCTTCAATGTTAGAAAGTTCTTTACTTGGATCGTTTTGAGAATCAAGAACAATGAGTTCATAACCTAGCTCTTTGGCTTTCGCTTCAGCACCTTCTTTCATTGTCACGAAGAATGGGTTGTTCAGCGTAGAAACAACCATTGCCATGGTGTCTTGTGCTGACGCTGTAGTGCTGAATGACGCTGACAGCACTGCCGCTGAGATTAGGGTTGCTAACTTTTTCATTCTGTATTCCTTTTAGTTTCAGGTCAGGGTACCGAGCGGCGACATCAGGGGGAACACCGCTCGGTGTTTCAGTCAAAGATTAAAAAGATTCAAGTGTTACTTATTTTTGTTATCGACCAGTACTGCCAGCAAGATAACCACTGCTTTAGCAATCATTTGGTAGTACGAAGACACGTCTAACAGGTTTAGTGCGTTGTTAAGGAAGCCGATGATCAGTGCACCAATTAAGGTACCCATGATTCGACCTTTACCACCAGCAAGGCTCGTACCGCCAAGTACAACAGCCGCAATCGCATCCAGTTCGTATCCCATACCTGCAGTAGGCTGAGCCGAAGACAAACGAGATGTAACGATAATGCCTGCTAGTGCTGCCAATAGGCCGCAGATTGCGTAGACGCCAATCTTGACGCGATCTACGTTGATGCCAGAAAGGCGAGTTGCTGATTCGTTGCCACCTAGTGCGTAGATGTAACGACCAAAACGAGTGTGGTTAAGTAGGTACCAGATAGAAGCGAATACGATAACCATCAACCAGATTGGCACAGGGATACCCATAGCGTAGCCAGTACCAAACCATGCGAATGAATCTGCAACGTCCGTGAAGCCTGTAGAAATAGGACGGCCATCGGTGTAAACCATGGTCACACCGCGCAGTAGTGTCATGGTTACCAAGGTGGCGATAAAGGCCTGTACTTTACCTTTAGCGATAATCACACCACTGATAGCACCTAAAGCGGCACCTGCAAGTAATGCGGTTGGGACCGCAATGATGGCAGGGATCTCCATGCCAATCATGGTGGCTGCAAATGCACCACACAGTGCTAATACCGAACCTACGCTTAAATCAATACCCGCGGTTAAGATGACCAGCGTCATACCCACAGCAATGATGGCATTCACTGAGGTTTGGCGAAGAATGTTTAAAATATTGTCGACGGTGAAAAAGTTTGGATTCAAAAATGACACGACAACGATCAGTAAGATCAATGCGATCAGTGATTTTTGCTCAATTAACCACTCTTTGGTAAACAGCTTGTTCGCTGAGCCTGTGGTTGGTGTTTGTTCTTTGTTCATAGCCTTGCTGCTCATGCTGCTACCTCGTCATTCTGCGCAATGTTTTTACCAACAGCGCAGGCCAGTAATTTTTCTTGATCGGCATCAGTTGCCATAAATTCACCGCTAATGCGGCCTTCGTGCATCACCATAATGCGGTCACTCATGCCGAGAACTTCTGGCATTTCTGACGACACTAAAATGATACTCATGCCTTCAGCTTTAAATTGGTTAATAAGTTGATAAATTTCTTTCTTTGCACCCACATCGACACCGCGGGTTGGCTCATCGAGGATCAGCACTTTAGGGCGGGTCATTAAGCCTTTAGCAATCGCGACTTTTTGTTGGTTACCACCCGACAAGTTGCCAATAATTTGGTCGCGAGTCGGTGTTTTGATATTGAATAGGCGAATAAAGTCTTCAACAGCGGTGACTTCATCGTAATGATTAAGCTGTACACCTTTAGATAGCTGCTCCAGCGCGCATAACGACATGTTTTCTTTTACCGATAAGCCGAGGACTAAGCCGTCGCCTTTACGGTCTTCAGAAATATAAGCAATGCCATTTGCTAAGCCATCTTGTGGGCTGATTGGGTTGATTTTTTTGCCATCGAGCTTAATGTCACCCGATTCGCTTTGTAGTGCACCGTAAATCACTTTCATTAGTTCTGTACGACCCGCACCCATCAAGCCTGAGACGCCGAGGATTTCGCCACGATCGAGCTTGAATGAAACATCATGAACGCCTGCACCCGTTAGGTTTGTCACTTCAAGACACGTCGTACCATGCGTTACTTCAATGCGAGGGTATTGTTCGTCTAAGCGACGGCCAACCATCATCTCAATCAACCCATCTTCGTTGGTTTCTGCAACCACACATTGGCCAATGAATTTACCGTCGCGAAGGACAGTAATATCATCACAAATTTCAAAGATTTCTTTTAAGCGGTGAGAAATATAAACAATGCCACAGCCTTCGTTACGTAACTCGTTAATCACTTTAAATAGCGATTCAGTTTCTGTATCGGTGAGGGCATCGGTTGGTTCATCCATGATGATGACTTGAGACTTGAACGACAATGCTTTAGCAATCTCAACCATTTGCTGTTCACCAAGGCTTAACTCACCTAATAGTTGGCGAGAGTGGTGTTTTACATTCAAACGCTTTAGAAGCGCATCAGCATCACGGTACATTTCAGCCCATTTGATGCCACCAAATGCGTTGGTTTTTTCACGGCCGAGAAAAATGTTTTCTGCAATAGTCAGCTCAGGGATCAGATTAAGCTCTTGGTGAATAATACTGATGCCGGCTTCTTGAGAGTGACGAGGTCCATTAAAGTTAACAGGCTTGCCTTGGTAGCGAATTTCACCGCTATCCATGGCGTAAATGCCGGTTAGTACCTTCATCAGTGTGGATTTACCCGCACCGTTTTCACCCATCAGCGCCATGACTTTTCCGGGATAGACATTCAGGCAAGCGTGATCCAAGGCTTTTACACCTGGAAAGGCTTTCTCGATACCTTGTAATTCTAGGATTGGCTGATTCATGTTCGTTCCTTACGACTTTAATTAAGCGGCTTAGTTAGCAACCTAAAAATTTGTGCGATTTAAAACTAGGCGATTTAGAAGACGACGCCAGATTGAAAAATCACGTTGGCATAAGGGGTACATTCACCTGTGCGAACCACAGCTTTGCTGTTTTGAGTGTGCACTTTAAATGCTTCGTGTGGAATGTAGTTGATAGCGATAGATTTGCCACATAATGATTGTTCAGAATCAATGAGTGCAAGAAGGGCTTGGTGATGATCTGGGCTAACGCTTTTGAATTCTTCAGCGATAATAACGCCTTCGATTTGCATTTCACTCAGCACGGCTTTTACAGTGCCAATGAATGTTGGAACACCCGGAATTAAAGCTAAATCAATGCGTTGTGCTTCGTCAGGGATGGGTAAGCCAGCATCGCAAATCGTGATTTCATCAGTGTGACCAAGTGTTGCGATTACGTATGACAACTCGGCATTGATGAGTGCGTTTTTTTTCATGGGGTGCACCTTAATTATAAATAGTGGTGATGCTCTAACATGTTTCTTAGGAATATTATTTAACACGTTAAATTGAATTCTAATTCATCGAAACGTTTACGCAAACGTTTCGATGGGTGAAATGTAGAGATAAAATGGCTGATTTGCACTTTCTTTGGTAACAAAATGTGAGATCGATCTGGTTTGAAATGCTTGCAAGCAATAAAAAGCGATAATGCTCACAGCTCTCTATAATCCGAATTGGAACCTGATATGCATCGAGGTTATTATTTGTTTGTAGGTTTGGCGAAAAAGGTAATATTTGCGGAATTTATGTCAGAGTAGTGTAAAGCTTTGAAAATATCTGATTCAAACTTTGCTTGTTGCAGCTAAAAGCGATTATTATTCTGCTTCTGAATGAACGCTTGTTCATTGCTTGTTGTTCATGGTTTAGGATATTGGTCAAAACGTGTCGATTCTTGCTTTAACTGTTAATGTGTGGGTTATTGCACTTACGGTAGCACCTGTTTCTATGGTGGCGTTAGTGTATGGAATGAAAAAGAAACTTTCGTGGCTATCAGTCGGTGCAGTTATAGGGCTATTGTTATCAGTGCTATTATTGATCTTATCCCAGTACACCGATTACAAAAAATTTGAGCAATGCTTAATGCGTGGCGAAGGCTACAGCCCTTTTTCTGGTTTATGTGTAAAGTCAGGCCAGCGTGATTAACGTACTGCCTGACGAGTGCTCTATTTCTCCCCCTTCTGTTTACAGTGCTGTGTAAACTAGCCCCCTACCAATTCTTATTTTAGTGTCACTAGCGCTACTGTATTTTTAGATGGCTCGGAAACCAGAATTTTATTTAGCCATGGTATACACATAGTCATGAATAAAAAATGTGTCATTTTATTCCCGTATTGAATTATTTTGAAATACGAATTAATTCAAAGTTTTACAATACTTGATACGGGTCAAATTAGAGTGTCCATTTTCAATCTCTCCACTCTTTATTATGTAAGCTATTAATAGCGTGATGTGCTGCATGTGCATTGCTTAATAGTTAATATGTAGTAGAACAGGTTGTAATAGCGGTATGTGTGCAAAATGTGACTGTAGTAACGTAATGAAGATAAAACGCCAATGGTGGGAAAAGCTATTTTATAATGCGAAATATCAATGTCGTCATTGCTTACGTATTATTCGGCTGTGAATAACGAAAGGCACTTACGAGAGAGGATATGCCTGATAAGGATTCGATATCTTGCTTAAAATCATGAGCACTTGATGCAAGATTATCTAGAGCTGTTTAGCCATATTTAGCAACAGTATTTGACTTCATCCCATGCAGATGAATCAATTAAGCGTTGCAATGATCACTTGGTTTGAATGAAAGTGGGCAAACCAAGTGTCACCCACAATATTAGTGGTATCTAACACTGCACTTTCACTGTGTTTATTGAATGCACATAGAGTATCTCCACCCTCTAAGGCTAACTGATATTCTGATGTATGCTTTTCATGTAATACTGAGCTAACTTTTCCTTCTAGTACATTATCGTAATCGTCGCTGGTGACATCTGATGAAAGCGTCACGGCAGGCCCCTTTACGAGTGCCACTACATCTTTTCCTACAATTAAGCCCAAACGTTCAGTACTGCCATGTGTAATAGTCGCGAGTAAGGTTTGTTTGCCTTTTAATTCAACGGAAATCACATCGTGTAATTCATGGTTTTCAATTTTGGTAATAATACCGAAAAGCTGATTACGGGCACTGGTTTGCAAAGAGAACTTACTCATAACGCCAAGTAGGCTGTGTAACGGCGCTTCATCATCATTTAAGGCTTTCAGGCCCATATCTTGAATTTGATCTAGTAAATCATACATTTGCACTAACCGCTCACCAGTATGGGTCAGGGTTGCGCCGCCGCCCCCTTTACCGCCTTTTTCGCTGGTAATGACAGGGTGTTCAGCACGGTTATTCATATCTTTAATGGCATCATGTGCAGCCTTATAGCTGATCTCGGCATGTTTGGCTGCTTGGCTGATCGAACCTGTTTGAGATATCGCTTTGAGCAACGCGATTCGGCGAGGATTCACATACATTTTGCCGTTATCTGAAAGCGTTAACTGTGCGTCGAAGTTCATCATAAATATGAATTAAATCAGTATGATTAAAGGGATCGTCAGTGTATAGCCTAACGGCGAAGAATACTAATTTTTGCAACCTAAGCTTAGTATTCATTAGTGTGCTTTTAAGATCACGTTAGTACCTTCTAGCCATGATAAACCTTGTTAACTCGTTATGATGTCACGTTTTTTATGATGGCATAGGCATAAGATGATGACTTCTTAACCACAAGTCGTTAATCGCGCGGAGGGATACCATGACCATAGGAAAATACCTAAGGTGGAAAGATGAAAACGGCAACGAATTTCGTCCAGTGTCACTTACTGGTACTGAGTTACTAAATGATAGAACATTAAATAAAAGTACGGCATTCAGCTATGAAGAGCGTGAAGACTTTCAACTAACGGGGTTATTACCGCCAAAAGTGCAAACGTTTGATGATCAGCTAAATCGTGTGTACGACGGTTTTCGTAATGCCTCTACAGATATTGAAAAATATTTGTTTTTGCGCGCATTGCAAGACCGTAACGAAACCTTGTTCTATGCTTTAGTATCTCGCCATGTTGAGGAAATGACCCCGATTATCTACACCCCAACCGTGGGTAAAGCCTGCCAAGAATTTAGTCACCGTTATCAAAAAGCGCGGGGCTTATACGTTACGCAAGATAACGTTGATCAGATGAGCGATCTTGCTCGCCATTTTCAAGGTAAAGACATCAAAATCATCGTGGTAACTGATAGCCAAGGTATTTTAGGGCTTGGCGATCAAGGTGTAGGTGGCATGGGGATTCCTATTGGTAAGTTATCTCTTTATACATTAGGGGCGGGTATCCATCCTGCTCATTGTTTACCTATTGCGCTGGATGTGGGAACCGATAATCAAGACCTTTTAGATGATCCTATGTACTTGGGTGTGCCAAGAAAAAGGATGCGCGGCGAAGAGTATAAGCAGTTTATTCAAAAGTTCGTGCATGAAGTGAAGCGCAATTTCCCTAAAGCCGTTTTGCAGTGGGAAGACTTTAGTAAGTCTAACGCTTTTGATAATTTATCTGAGTATGAAGAGTATTTACCGTCGTTTAACGATGATATTCAAGGCACGGGTTCAGTTGTTTTAGCGGGTATATTAGGCGCGGTTAAGATTAAAAATGAAACACTGGTGGATCAAACCTACGTCGTTTATGGTGCCGGAGCTGGTGGTGTTGGTGTCGCTGATCAAATTTTTGCTGGCTTATTAAAAGAAGGTTGCTCACATACGGCTGCACGCGAAAAGATATTTGTACTTGATTCTCAAGGTTTAGTCTTTGAAGACCGAGAAGGCTTAGATGAATATAAAAAACGTTACGCAAAACCAAGATCGCTAGCGCAAGGTTGGCAAACCGAGCATGAAAGCAAAGTATCGTTAACCGAGTTAATTAATAATCACCCTGTGACGGTACTTTTAGGTACGAGTGGTATTGGCGGGGCGTTCAAAGCTGAGCATGTTCAAAAGATGATGGAATACACCAAGCGCCCTATGGTATTCCCACTTTCTAACCCAACAGCAAATTGCGAAGCTCTGCCTGAAGATATTTACCAGTGGAGTGAGGGCCAAGCGATTGTTGCAACAGGAAGTCCATTTGATAACGTAAATTACAATGGTCGAGAATACCGCATTGGCCAAGGTAATAACGTGTTTATTTTCCCTGGGGTGGGATTAGCATCGATTGTGGCGCAGTCAACAAAAGTCACGATGGACATGTTCACGACGGCTTCGTATGCACTGGCTGATGAAGTTTCTCAAGATGATTTAGACAAAGGTTGTGTCTATCCAAGAATTAGTGAACTTAGAAACGTATCTATTACGGTTGCTAAGCGAATTCTTGCGAATATAAAAGCAACAGACCCTCATCATCAATTACCTGAAACAGATATAGAGCAAGAGCTTGCTCATTATATGTGGGAGCCCGTGTATTTACCTTATCGTCGGGTATGATATAAATATATTATTTATAAAAGTGGCAGCTGATAGCCACTTTTTCATGCCAAAAATCCGTCTTAAAATGTATTGCATCAGTCAATAACATTAACGTGTACACTGATTTTTTATAACAAACTTTAGTTAACATTGTGTTTTATTTTGATTTTAGTCCAGGTATTGAAATCTTTACCGATAGTTACAATGACTAAAAGGCACAGAATAGTTAGTTAAACATTTTGGTTATAAATAATTGAAGTTATTACATTAAGCACTAGGTGGTAAATGTAATATAATTTACCATCTAGTGAAATTTACGGAAGTAACCATTAGCCCTAATGGGCTAGGTGGCGTTAAGTGGAAAAATGATAATAAAAGTAAAATTTTCATTTTAATTCTTTCCCCATATGCAACCCTGAAAGAAGCAGTGTATTTTAGTTTGATTACTCTACTTCAAGTGCTTGATTTAATTTGGTTATTTTATTTTTCAAAACTTTACTGAAAATAAATGAATTCAAGGTTTACTATTATTCTCGATTTGAAGCGGGTGCATTGTTAATGCATTCCTTACTGTAGTTAAGGCAAGGTTACTATGATAGTGAAACCAATAAATCTCTATATGGATATGGTTGGTAATATTAGTGTTGAACCAAATGACATTAACGTTAGTATATCGTTTTGTGATTGGCCTGAATGGATAGTGTTTGCTTTTTGGATCTTTATGTCTTCACTTTTAATATATAGGTTACATATCAATCATTGTGGTTGATGGTTTATTTTTTTTAAGTGAAAATAGTATTTGTTAGATTACGTAAAAATCACTTTAATAATACATAACATGACTTTTTCTATGGGTAGTTACTATCTGTTGGAGTTTTAATATGAAGTTAGAAAATAAAGATTCAACTGCTCTTGTAAAGCATATTCTTGCATCTCTACAATGTGAAATGGCAAGTAAAATTAATCAGAGTCGTATTGAAGAATTTGAAGTTATATATGCTGCTTATATAGCTGTGATTGATTTACTTACCTTAAATTTAAGCTGTAAAGAAGAGTTTTTATGACAAATAAGATGATCCGAGAGAACTTGATTGTCAGTTTTTTTACTTTTTTATATGGTTGTTTTTTTGAAGTTTTAGTGAAAAAACACTCTATACGTAAGGCAATAGCAAATAATGAATTTAAGCCTTACTACCAACCTATAATGTGCACGAAGACAGGTTGTGCTCTTGGTTATGAAGTATTAGCCCGTTGGGTAAATGATAATGATGTGATTCTACCAGATAGATTTATTCATTATATTGAAAAGTTTGGGCTACTTGACGCTTTAACAAGTTCTTTGCTTGAGCAAGCTTATGAGGAGCTTGATACGCTGCCAAAACAACAGTGGTTAAGTGTAAATATTTCACCTTCAATGCTAGAGAGTGACTTTCTATATCAATACTTTAAATCTAAAAAATTTAGGTATGCGGAACGTATTAAATTAGAAATTACTGAACGAATACTAATCTCAGATTTTACTGTTATTAATGAGAAAATTACAGCACTAAGTGACAGAGGGTTTGAATTTAGTATTGATGACTTTGGTGAAGGGTATTGTGATATCTCTTATATCAGTAAATTAAATGTTAATACAATAAAAGTTGATAAGAGCCTAGTTATAGGTATGAGTCATAATATTAAAAAGCAAAAGATGTTAAGAGCCATTTTGGCACTTTGTCAGCAACTCAATCTTCAAGTCATTGTGGAAGGTGTTGAAGATAAAGAAACATCGTTGTTGCTTTCCAGTTTTGGTATATCAAAACAGCAAGGTTTTTTTTATGAGAAACCTAAAGTTTATATTAATCAAAGCTAAATATATTATATTTAAATTTCAAATGATAATTGTATCTTAATTAAAAGGTTTTTATGTTAAGTAAGATAGTGTGCTTTTTTATAATACTTTTACCTGTTTTTTCGCACGCGTCTTCTCTAGTTGAATGTGATGTTAAAGGGGTGAGGTCTAGTTCAAGAATAATGTTTAAAGGAGAGCAACCATCAGATCCTAATGACTATTCAGGGTTCAATATTTCAACTAATCAAACAATGGCAGGCTTTTTTATTACTAATATTACAGTAACTGGAAAAGATATTAATGGTAGGGCAATTTCTGATTATAAGGTGCGAATCTATACAATAGAACCTAATGGTACGATAAAACCTGTTGGTGGTGGATTAGTAAGGTATAGATTTTATCAGAGAAGGAAATATAAGCAACATTTCGATAACCAAATGGGTGAACCTACTCAGGAGTTTAAATGGCTTATTCGGTTAGATTATCATTCGCATGAATTTATGGCGAAAGAAATAATTGAAATTAAATTTGACCTTGAAACAACTTGTTGGAATTAGGTGGACAAGATGGTTAAAAATTGCGTGCTCATGTCTTTTTTTAAATTCACGAATATTGGGATTAAAAAAATATTAGTTTTATTTTTTATTTTAAATGTTCCTTTAAATGTTAATGCTCATGGAGTTTCTCCAGTAGTTGTTGATGCGGGGTTTAAAGCTCATGGTATGAGGTTTCCTGTTAAGATTCGAGTTTATAATAATAACAGTAAAGCATTTCCAGCTGAAGTTTTTATTAAGAAGCCTGATAATACTTTGAAAATACTAGGTGAAACTACACCAATTCAACCTGGAGGATATGATAAAGGGGTTGATATTAATGTCATTTTAAATGCCCTTAATGGAACAACAAAAATCTGTACGAAAATGAAGAGTGATAATTTAAATATAAATACGATTGTATGCACGAAGGTTAAAGTTAAGACACCAGGTGAAATGAAATGATGAAATTTAAGTTGGGTTTTTTTATATGTTTTAAAAGTTTGCTATTAAGCTCAATGTTAATAAGTGTAAATGCCTTAGCAAATGAGATGAGATTTGATGTTAGGTCTCATACTGGGGCTTCATGTTCGGCTTCAAAAAGTTTATCTCGAATTAAAACAGGAATTCGAAATAATGATAATAATGGAAGAAGTAATAACTACAATCGCGATTCTTGGAATGAGATTTATAATAACAATAAGCATTTATATTTAGAGGTGGAAATTCCTTTTTCTTTGATGGGGAATAATCCAAGCCCATCTGAATGTCTTAGAATTTTAAAACAAGAAGAGAGGATGAGAGAGCTTGAACTAGAGGCAAAGGAGCATGAAGTTGAAATGTTAAGACAACAATTGGTTTCTCAAGAAAATCTCTTAAAATCAAACACATTTGTAAGTAATTAACCAAAGGAAGAACAATGAATTTTGACAATAAATCAAGAATAAATACTGCAGCGACATTAATGTTTTTAGCTAGTGTAGCAGTGCCTAATGTAGCAAGTGCACTTGAATTAACTTTTTCTCGTCAAGTTGCTCAAATTTGTGGATTTAAATCATCTGAGAAGGTGGTGACAGCTGAATTTGGTGTGGACGGGGCTAAAGGGAGTACTCCTGTTACTTTTGGTGTTAATAGTAACACTGGAAATAACAAGATAAAAATCAATAGAGTAACATATAGTGGCGCTAATTTAGTACCAACGGTAACTACAGAAAGAGCAGCGACCGAGGCTGATTTTAAAATATTCGTAAATGGAGCAGTTGCAGCAGATTCGATGCAAGTTGCTACTGCAGCTGGTAAAACATACTCTAGTGACTCCAGTGGTGATTATCAGCTTTGGCTAACGACCACTCAAATGGCTAGTAAGCTAAAAGCAGGTGAACAAAAAGTAGTTATGACTATTGAAGCGGATTGTTCATAAGGGTGTATTTAATAAGCCGAGTCAAAGGGAGTTTGACTTTTTTATCTTTAGTCATTAATAACTTATGACTTCAAATTATTTATTAATCACCTGAAGAAATAATGCAATCAACTTGTATCTGTACGAATGTAGTTAAAATAAGAAGAAATATATTTGAAAAACTTTTTTGGAAGAGTAAATATCAATGTTTGAATTGTAAGCGTGTTATGAGAATATGAGTGATAAAAATTGTTAAGGTTGAAATTGAAGCTGAACGGCTTATTCGTCAGACACTCCCCCGATTATTATTGAAAATATAATATTATACAGTACGATAAACATTTCCCAACTTTTTCAGTAACCATCTTAACTTTCTTACTGTAAAGGAAGTATTATTACGATTAACCACTTATAATACGTATATATACACGTATTATAAGTGGCTTCTTAATGCTAACAATCTCAAATACTGTCCAACTTGCTGACTGGGAAATTGAACTCACGGCTATTCGCGCGCAAGGTGCGGGTGGTCAAAATGTCAATAAAGTCTCTAGTGCCATTCACCTTCGCTTTGATATTAACCGTTCAACGTTACCTGACTTTTACAAAGAACGCTTGCTGAAATTATCTGATAGTAGGATCACCAAAGAAGGGGTGGTCATTATTAAAGCGCAGCAATTTCGCACGCAAGATATGAACAAAGAAGATGCGCTTAATCGTTTAAAAGAGCTGATTTTATCAGCCACTGTAGTGCAAAAGAATCGTCGAGCGACTAAACCTACCCGCAATTCACAAAAACGCCGTATGGATAAGAAAAACCAACGTGGGCAGACAAAATCGTTGCGTGGAAAGGTGAGTTTCTAATCTTTTTAGGAGGCAAAGTTGATGGTCTCGGTTGATCTGTCTCCTTGAAATAGCGGTTACTATTTAAACACTGGTGTATGTTTTATTAACGCTGTTGCCTGTTTTTTTATGGTATTACTCATCCTTTTGTGAGCTTTAGGTCAGGAATGATGCCTTTTAGATACAGCTACTATGCTTTAAATATTGACGTATTAAGCTATGTAGATTGATAATTTATAGGTAAATCTCATGAATAAAATGCTTATTGTTAGTGCGTTAGGGTTGGTACTTTCTGGCTGTGGTGGTAACTCAAGCTCTGATGTAAGTAATGAAGGGACTTTTTCGCTCGCTTTCTCTGATGCTCCAGTGGATGGATTGAGTAAAGTTTGTGTCGCTTTTGATCAAATTACAGCGAAGCACAATAACGGTTCTGAGTCAGCGTGGGGCACAACATCATTTGTAGCCGATCAAAGTTCAAAAGGGTGTATCCCTAATGGGCTTGAAATTCCGAAGGATGTTGCGGGTAACCCATTATTTATGGTGATTGATCTATTAGATTACCAAGGTGCGAATGCACTACAAGTTCTGAGTGATGAAAAGCTTGAGGCTGGGAAATATAGCCAAATGCGCTTATCTGTGTTGTCTACATGGAATGATAGCTCTGGTGTGTATGCGGATGGAACACCGTATTCACATGTAGAAGAGATCGCCACTGGTGATAAACTCGATATTCGCGTGCCAAGCGGTGAGCTTAAGCTCGATGGTTTTGATGTAACAGCAAATGCCACTCAAGCGTATACACTAGAGTTCGATTTACGAAAAAGCATGGTTTCTAACGCTCACGGCTATCAGTTAAAACCCCGTGGTTTACGTTTAGTGAAAAATGAGAATGTCGCCACGCTTCAAGGAACGGTTGCGAAAGGCTCATGTGCTGTAGAGGGTGACCTCACTAAGGCGTATGCTTATATATACCTTCCTCGAACGGATGATAACTACGGTGACTTAGGTTCTTCGAGCGAACCTTATACCTCTGCAAAAGTCGATCCAAGCACAGGGAAATATGCTGTTGGTTACCTTCCTTTCGGTCGTTATGACGTTGCATTAGCGTGTGATGGTGCTGCTGATGACCCAGAACAAAGCCAAGGTAGTGCTGTTATTAATTTAATGACGCCAGTGGTTAAAGATAAAAACTTGACCGAAATGGGCTTAACCGTCGATCTTCAATATTAATTAAGTCAGCTGTACCGTGATTTTTGAAGCCAACTTTATAATGAAGTTGGCTTTTCTACTGAGTAAAATTCTTTCCAATGTGGTTAGAACCCATTTAGAATGGCGTCATAAAAACTATATAAAGTAGAAATAAAGTCCATGTCTCTAATGATCCCTATGGTCATTTTCATGCAGCAACGCCTAGTGGAAGTGTCAAATAAAGATGATGCTATCGCTATGCAAGCATACATGAAAATCCAACAACCATTTTATGGTGTAAAAAGTCCCGCTCGAAAAGATGTATTTAAACAAGCAAGAGAGCATACACTGGTCGATGATTTTGCTAACTACCGTCGATTAGTGCTTTGGTTATGGTCAGGTACGCATCGCGAAGAGTTATATCTTGCGATGGATGTAGCTGAATACTATAAAAAATTTCGTACCCAAGAAGCATTTGAAGTGTATGAAGAAATGTTAGAAACGGCTGACAATTGGGATACCGTTGATAAACTTGCTTCAAATTTAATTGGCGGATTAGTGAAAGAACATCGCGAGTTTGAAACTAAGCTGATGGCTTGGCGAACTAGCGAGAATATGTGGCTGCGCCGTGCTTCTTTATTAGCACATCTTAGACATAAAGCAGACACTAACCTGCCATTGCTTGAAGAAACCATTTTGATGTTAGCGCATGAAAAAGAATTCTTTATCCAGAAAGCAATTGGTTGGGTATTGCGTGAATACTCTAAAACAGATCCAATTTATGTGAATACATTCATACGTGAGCATAGTGCTGTACTTGCACCTTTGAGCCAGCGTGAAGCCCTCAAGATTCTAACTCAAACCTCTTATTAGCTAAGTAAGAGCGATTAACGACAGACACCGCAGTTTGCATTCTTTATATTAATGCAGGGTGCGGTGTTTGTGTTTATATTCTTAAATAATCACAGCTTTAACGCTCGCCCTGAACTTCAAAATCATCAGTGACTAAACGTGCTTTTCCGTCGGCTTGAATTTGCCAATATTCACGGTGCACAGCACCAAATGCTTTGTTCATCGTCCAACTTGCGGTGAGGATAAAGCCATCATCTCCTTCTGCATCCCAAGTTACATTGGTGTAATCAACCTCTTTAAAGCCTTGATCCATGATGTTTTGCCAAAATGCTTGGATGGCTTCACGGCCTTCAAATCGGCCGAATGGACGCGCATCCATCACCGAGTCTGGTGTGTATTGTTCGGCACAGCCAGCTGCATTTTGGTTGTTAAAAGCAGTCTGCCAACGTGAAATAGCCGCTTTGCATTCGTTAAGAACTGAATTAGTCATGGTGTTTTCTCTGTTTATTCGTTTTAGTCTACTTTAGCGTTACAATTAACTCGGAAAAACAAAGTAATTAGAAAATACTGTTTAGTAAAAGAGGACAATATGTCTCGGTATCGTCAAATGGCCGTGTTTCAACATATCGTTGAAACCGGCTCTATAACAAAAGCAGCAGATAGACTCGGGTTGTCGAAATCTGTTGTTAGTCAGCATTTAAAGCAGTTAGAGCTGGACTTGGGCGTGACGCTTCTGACTCGAACTACACGTAAACAGCATCTAACAGTGGCTGGCGATGCCTTTTTCCAGCAATGCTGTTTGATGCGCACTATTGCAGAGAATGCTTGGCAAGATGCGCAAAATCAGCAACAAGTCCCCCAAGGTACTATCACAGTGACTGCATCCAATGCGGTAATGGATTATCTCGTAATTCCAGCACTGACTGATTGCTTCCGTACATTTCCAGCCGTGAAGTTCGACTTGCGTTCTGATGATGGCAAGACAGATCTAATCCAAGAAGGGATTGATTTAGCGATCAGGGTGGGGGAATCGCCAAGCAGTAACTTAAAGCAAAGGAAGATAGGGCAATTTCGTGACGTGTTATGCGGCCATAAAACGTTATCAGAAGGACCTATCGAGCAACAAGCGTATATTGCTCATCATTGGCAACATGATAAAATTCACCATATGATGACCCGTAAAGTGAATGTTAGTTATGAAGAGGAGGTGGTAGAGTCAACCTTGTCGTATGACTTTATCGCCACACATCGAACGAATAATTACCATGCGTGTTTGGGGTTATTGAAGCAAAGTGCTGGCATTGGGATCCTACCTGAATTTATCTTTCAACAGCACCAAATGGACTTAGTTGATCTGCTTCCACATTATCAACTCGCGCAAAGTAATGTGTATGCGTTACATGCGTATCATGGCGGGATGCCAGTTACAGTGAGTATGGCAATAGCTGCGATTACTGATCGATTGGCGACCTTAGCAATACAAGAACGATGAGATGAGAAATTGTAAGTACAAAAAAGCAGAGAATAATCTCTGCTTTTTAGTGATATGGTGTCAGTGAAGAGAGTGATTAGAAATATAAACGAATCACAGATTCAGCGACACAACCAGGTCGGCGACAACCTTCAATTTCAACTTTAATTTCTTGAACAATCTCAAGGCCGCGTTTAATCGGCGTAACAGATTGAATAGAAGTACGAGCACGCACGCGTACACCCGCTTTTACTGGATACGGGAAGCGAACTTTATTCAAACCAAAGTTAACGGTCATTTTCGCTGATGGGAACGTCTGCTTCGCTGGATCAACACTGTCAGTCAGTACAGACAGTAAAGACAGGGTTAAAAAACCATGCGCAATGGTTGTTTTAAATGGTGATTCAGCAGTTGCACGTTCGGGGTCGGTATGAATCCATTGGTGATCTTCAGTGACTGCCGCAAATTGGTTAATGCGGTCTTGATCAACAATAAGCCAATCACCCACGTGAATTTCTTCACCTAGGTTAGCTTCAATTTCTTCTTTTACGCGTTGAGCTTCTTCAGATAGCTCAATAACGGCTGTCGGTTTGATTTCTGGTTCTGGTGCGATGGCATCGTTAGATGCGGTGATTTTTTGATCGCGTCCCCAAGCAACAAGTTGACTGTTGTTCGCTTTATCTAGGAATTCGCTCCAATAATCGCGGATAGAGGGAGATAGCCAGTCTTTAAGTTCAAACGGATTGTGTGCTAGAGCTTCACGCTTTTGCTTAAGAAAATCGACTACTTTCATGAATTTGAACCTTGTTAGAAATCATGTCACCTCGACAGAGGTTGGCTAGTATAATGGCTTACAACGAATATCAAAAACCATTTTGTGCGTCAGATCTCATTTAAAAGCTCATCCGATGAGTGATAATCTTTTAATTTCAGTGTGATAGGAAATATTAAATATTTGACTAAAAGTTATGGGTATTATTATCTTAGTCAATTTATAGCCATTTTCAGCGTACACTTGTGAGTCGAATAAAGCACTGTTCACTAAATGCATAGTAGAGCTTATCCGTAATTTTAGCCATAAAAAGTATGACCAAATTGGTACTTTCTTATCTAAGTTTATGGCCTCTAGCGATTCGTAATAGTCACAGGGTTTCACTATTAAGACAGTCGAAGCCTTGGTATGAGGTGATTTACACCTAAACTTTCTACTGCACATTGAGCCATTGTAGGAGTGTGTGGTGCAAAGCTTAAGACGTACTTGCTTTGGTGTTATTTCATTATTGATGATGGCGGCATCTGGTAACGCCACCAGTGCATCGAAAGATGAAATAGTCTACGCGCTTGATGATTGGGTTAAGCAGGCTGTAGCAACATCTATTCCTGGTGCCTCGTTGGCAGTGGTTGTTAACGGTCAAATCCGACTACTACGCGGCTATGGTGTGGCAAAGGCTGGTAGTAAGCAACGTGTCACGTCTTCAACACGCTTTCCGTTGGCATCCATATCTAAAACCTTTGCATCGGCTGCGACATCGTTATTAGTTGATAAACAATTAATCGACTGGGACACCCATGTAGTGCCTTACTTGGAGCACATTGAATTTAGTGATCCCCAGCAAGGGAGCGCGGTCACGCTACGTCATTTATTATCCCATACCTCAGGACTTGTGCCTCAAGCCTATTCTGATTTGCTTGAAGACAATGTCAGTTACACCCGCATTGTTCAGATGATCAAACGGATCAACTTTGTGTGTGAGCCTGGGGATTGTTATGGCTATCAGAATATTATTTATAATTTATCTGCAGAAATGGTCGAGCATGCAGCAGGGCAAGATTATCCTACTTTTGTGAAAGAGCAGATATTCATTCCACTGGAAATGGAGCATGCAACCTTCGGTATTGAGGGCTTTACCAGTAATGAAGATAGGGTAGCTCCTCATGTGAAGACTAAATCAGGGTGCGCGGCGGTTAAACCGCAAGAGGCTTATTATCAAGTTCCTGCGGCGGCGGGGATCAATGCCAGTGCGCAAGATCTCGCCAAATGGATGTTGGCGCAGTTCGGTCATCAACCCGCGGTACTCAATCCTGACTTGCTTTCGATTATGCACAAGCCTCATATTCGGGCGAACCAGATGCGCTATAAAGCCAAACTCAGTAATGTCTATTATGGCTTAGGTTGGCGAACATTTGATTATCAAGGGCTGTCTGGTTTTATTCATCATGGTGGCTGGGTTAAAGGGATTAGAACAGAAATGCTCTTTAATACAGTGACCCAGACGGGCGTGGTTTTTCTCATTAATTGCGAGCGAAATAATGTAGCGAGGGGCATGGTGTTAGAGTTTCTAAAATTGTATAAAAAGTATATGGTGGATAAGGTACAATCTAGCGTGCCTGAATCATAATTTAGGCTGAACGTATTAATATATGAGGTATACCTATGGTATCTAAAAAGCGCAAAGCGAAGCAGCAAGCGCATAACAATCAAGGTGTTGATGTGGTGCAATTACCTACACCCGTGAGTGAAACAGCAACAGATTTAGGGCGCGGAACCATTCGAGACAATGCCCTGAAAGCAGCAGTGACAAGTAAGCTATTTACTACACGTGTTGTGCAAGCGAAAAAAGGCAAGGGCAGTTTTAGCAGAAAAGATAAGTTTAAAGGCCGAGAGCCTTATTCAATGGTATTCGCTGTCGCAGCATAATGTCATTGAATAAGGCTCTTTTTCTTTCTTGCTCTTTTACTAATTATCATGTCAATTTCCCAACAACTTCTGTTATCTGTCGCTCAATTTACACAGGCATCAAGTGTGTCACACACCCAAGTTATTCAAACGTTATGGGGTGGTTATGGAACGTTATTCCGTGCTTTTTTAAACGATGCAGGCGTACCTTCTGTTGTGGTTAAGTACATTGAGTTACCACAACCTAAAAGTCATCCTAAAGGGTGGAACACGGTTACCTCACACCAACGTAAGTTAGATTCATACCACGTTGAAGTTAATTGGTACCAATCTTTTGCCAACCAAAGCCATTTACAGTGTCATGTTCCACATTGTGTGTATGTTGAACGGTTAGACAATGCGATTTTGTTGATTTTAGATGACCTAGCCCCCGCAGGTTATGGCGACGTTGTGACATCACCGCGACAATGCCATGTCGAAGCTTGTTTGTCGTGGCTCGCTTATTTCCATGCGCAACATCTTCATTCTGCCCCCGCAAACCTAACGATGTACTCGGGTCTTTGGCCCGCGGGCACATACTGGCATTTAGCAACACGACCAGATGAACTTCATGCGCTGCAAGACACACGATTGAAACAGGCTGCAAGCTTGATTGATAACACCTTACATGAAGCTCAGTATCAAACGCTTGTCCATGGTGACGCCAAGCTGGCCAATTTTTTTTTTACACCTACAGGGGCCAAAGCTGCTGCTGTGGATTTTCAGTATGTAGGCCACGGCTGTGGTATGAAAGATGTTATTTTGTTGCTCAGTAGTGTGCTTGATTTTTCTAAGGCAGAGCAGCAAGTTCCTATTTATTTAGATTATTATTTTGCTCAATTATCAAAAGCGATAAAAGAACTTTGTCCTCATATTGAATCACAAAGTGTAGAGCAAGAGTGGCGTTGGTTATTTCCTGTTGCTTGGGCTGACTTCCAGCGCTTTGTTAAGGGTTGGTGCCCTGAACATTGGAAAATTAATGACTATACCGAAGCATTAACGGTACAGGCTTTAGAGCAATTAGGAAGATAACGTGCAGTTAAATAGTACGGATTTAGAACAACTATTACAGCTGGCTACGAAGGCCGCATTAACCGCTGGTGAATACATCGTACAGTTTGATCGTAAGCAGCTGGATGTTGATAGTAAATGTGCAGGATCCAGTTTGAGTGCTCAAGTGGTGACGCAAGTTGATATCAATAGCCAAGCCTTGATTTTGTCGGTATTAGCGCCAAGTATTAAATATTACAACTTGGGCGTTTTGAGTGAAGAGAATGCCGATGAAGCACAAGCTGCGGATCATGAAAGGCTAACGAGTGAATATTTTTGGTGTATTGACCCGCTTGATGGCACATTGCCCTTTATCGAAAATATGCCAGGCTATGCCGTCTCTATTGCATTGGTGTCTAAATCAGGAAAACCGTCAATTGGCGTTGTTTTTAATCCCTCGACAGGGGATCTTTACCAAGCGATTAACGATGCCAGTAACAGCCAAGTTATTAAAAATGGTCAACCTTGGTTACTTCAACCATATGACACCTTTCTTGAACGAGAAGGTAAAGCACCCGCAATATCTTCTGATGTTTTCACCTTATTTATCGACCGCAGTTTTAGCCAAGATCCTCGTTATAATCCCTTACTGGAAGCTGTAGCGGAGCAGCTAAAATTGGTGGGTATACGTAGCCTTGAAGTTATTAACACATCAGGGGCTGTGATGAATGCTATCGGTGTACTTGAAAACGCACCTGCCGCTTATATTAAGTTGCCTAAGCCTCAAAAGGGCGGAGGGAGCCTTTGGGATTTCAGCGCGACAGCAGCTATTTTTGAAGCATTAATACAGAGTGGATCGCCTGTCGTTGTCTCAAATATCCATAGCGCACCACTTGATTTAAATCGAAAGGATTCAAATTACATGAATCATGAGGGTGTATTTTATAGCGCGTACCTAACGCGTATGCCTTTAATAGATCGTTTTGCTACAATTTAAAAAATTCGTGCTTAAGCTTGTGCTACACATTATTTTTCCCTTGTTATAAACAACCTGAAAATATTCCTCATGAAAATACTCCTCAAGATAGGCGTGGGATGAGCTGTGATCGTTTTCTTTTTTACGATCTAGCTTGTTATCTTGTAATTGGATCGAGAATAACTTATCGCTCCAAATATTCAGAGAGTAACGGCTATTGTAGCGTTCACCTGAAAGGCCATTAGTGATGCTGGAGTTTATGGTATAAAAACCAAGTGCATTTGTATCTATGATCGAAGATTGCTTAATCCTTTCATACCCTTTGTCGTGAATAATAATTCTTTGGCTAAAAAAGGTTTGATTATTATTATCTTTAATTAAGGCTTCATTACATGCTTTGTTACAGTGGAATATGTAAATAAAGACGGAAAGCGAGCCCAGTACATAAATTAATAAGCTATATTTAACGGCATTTCTCATTGATCAAACCTTTCATTTGGTCGAATGGGTATTTTATGGGAAGCGTGAAATCAAGAGTTAAATCCTCACCTAGTTTATCTGATGTATAAATACAGGAAAGATAAAGTTGTTGTGGGTTAGATGAGATCAATATGTTACTAATGTTATCTGCTATCTTGACTTTGTCATCTGCAAAGAAGGCTAAAATAATACTGCTTCTAGGGTCGTTTTTCAGATGGATACTGGTATTGTTAATTGTTGTTTTTGACCATATTTTTTTCTCTACTGTATTCTTTTTTAATAACACAGAGTAAGTCCAAAAATTAACGATGGTGACGCTGATCACGATGAGGCTGATGGCCGCATATAACGCTATTTTATGGTTTGAAAAGTATGAATAAAAAGCCTTAAAAAGGTGACCTTTACGATTGGTGATTTGTGAATGTATTTGGGGTGGTTCTAGAGTTACTTGATGAAGTTCGGGTGATGGTTGTAATTCTTCTGTTGTAACTGGAGCTACTTTTAAAGGTACAAGTTGCACCAAATGCGGTAATATCATATAACCCTTTCTTGGTAGGGTTTTAATGATTCTTTGCTCTTTACCACTATCACCTAGCATTAAACGTAACTGAGCGATAGATTGAGTGAGGCTGGATTCAGACACTATACGCCCTTCCCAAACGCTAGACATAATGTCTTCTTTGGATACAGCTTGACCTTCATTTTTGATAAGCAATTCTAAAATTTGGCAATCGGTTGATTTTAATTTTTTGTGAATGCCAGCTTCATAGTTTGATAATTGCGAGCGTTTTAGCGGATTTAATAGCCACATTTATTTACCCATTTATTAACACAAATGTGTGAACCTTATTTAAGGGCAAACAATTATACACTTGAGGTATAAAAAAACCATGTATAACTTTACATGCATATTTTTTACTTGTTACATTCGACTAATGTAAACCATTGCATTTATGGTGTTTTTTCATTGCTTGTAATATTTTTTCATTTGTATTTAGTAACTTATCAATAGTTAGGGTAAGCATATGCGTTTCTGGTGGGGGATTCAGTGTTGATGTCTGTGTCTAATTGTTTGTATGAAAAATAAGGCATTTTGCTTGTTATTAACACAAAGTAACAACCGACCAGATTGAAGTGATCATGTGAAAATATGATCTCTCTAATAAATAAGCGCATAATTTGCTCTAAGTATTTATAGCATATAGCCCTTTAGGTGTATTCGAAGTAAAGAAGCCGCGGGTTTGTGAGACCCTATTTTTAATCGTGTTTTAGTTTTATATGGAAGGCGTGTTTAAATTGGGGTTATCACAGTGGCTGCGTATGCCTTCTTAATTTTCATATCTAATCCCTTTTCATACATTTGATTACGCCTTATTGCCACTCTTTAAGGGGTTATTAGTCGTTTATTATGGCTAAGAGATATGTTTTTAGAGTAATTACTTAATGATAAGATTTTGTTTTTTAATGCATTTATTTATTCAGTAAACTTCATTTCTTATTTTTCGCACTTATCGATATATTTTTGTCTCATTTTAAATGGAAATGAAACAACGTACTTAATGACTTTAATTGGGGATGGTATTGACTCGTTAATGCCATAAAAAATTCATTGAGTTTTACTGCTTTTTGATTAGGACACTAATTTTGATAAATAGATGTTCACAAAATAGACAAGTGCAAGAAATAGAATTAGAAGAGGTTTCCATGTTATATCCCGTTCCTGGTAGTGAATGTTCAAGTGTGCACTTTAAACCTAAATACGAAAACTATATTAATGGTTGTTGGGTTGCACCGCTAAGTGGTCAATATTTTGAAAACTATTCACCCGTTGATGGTTCTTTAATTTGCCTTATTCCACGATCAACCTCGGATGATATCGATCTTGCACTTGATGCGGCTCATGATGCAAAAAAAGCATGGGCAGCAAGCAGTGTGACAGAACGATCCAACTTGCTTTTAAAAATAGCCGATCGTATTGAGTCGCATAGTGAAAACTTAGCTGTTGCTGAAAGTTGGGATAATGGTAAACCTGTTCGTGAAACATTGGCTGCGGATTTACCGCTAGTGGTTGACCATTTTCGATACTTTGCTGGTTGTATCCGTGCTCAAGAAGGGTCTGCATCTGAATTGGACAGTACTACTGCGTCTTATCATTTCCCTGAGCCTATTGGTGTTGTCGGGCAAATTATTCCGTGGAATTTTCCGTTATTGATGGCAGCTTGGAAACTGGCTCCAGCACTTGCTGCGGGTTGCTGTGTCGTACTTAAACCTGCAGAGCAAACGCCAGCCTCAATTTTGTTATTGGCAGAAGTGATTGGTGACCTTGTTCCTGCTGGTGTGCTGAATATTGTGAACGGTTATGGTCAAGAAGCAGGAAATGCGCTTGCTACAAGTCCTCGCCTCAATAAATTAGCCTTCACTGGTTCAACAGAGGTGGGTAACCATATTCTTAAGTGTGCTGCCGATAACCTAATCCCGTCGACAGTTGAACTAGGCGGTAAGTCTCCGAATATTTTCTTTGAAGATATTTTTGCAGACGATGATAGTTACTTGGATAAATGTATTGAAGGGGTATTACTTGCCTTCTTTAATCAAGGTGAAGTGTGTACTTGTCCATCTCGCCTGCTGATTCAAGAATCAATTTACGAGAAATTCATCGAGCGTTTGCTTGAGCGTATGAAGACAATTAAGCAAGGCAACCCTCTGGATGTAAATACTCAGGTTGGCGCACAAGTTTCAAAAGAGCAGTTCGACAAGATCCTTTCTTACATCGAATTGGGTAAGTCAGAAGGAGCAAAAGTTCTTGTAGGTGGTGAAGCTGCAGAGAAAGAAGGTTTCTACATTAAACCGACTATCCTCAAAGGCCATAACAAGATGCGCATTTTCCAAGAAGAGATTTTTGGCCCTGTAGTATCGGTAACAACTTTCCGCGATGAAGAGGAAGCACTTGAAATTGCGAATGATACTGAGTTTGGTCTAGGTGCGGGTGTATGGACACGCAATATTAACCGTGCATACCGTATGGGCCGCGCAATTGAAGCTGGTCGCGTGTGGATTAACTGTTACCACGCTTACCCTGCACATGCCGCATTTGGTGGTTATAAGAAATCTGGCATTGGTCGTGAAACACATAAAATGATGTTAGATCACTATCAAAATACCAAAAACTTGCTGATGAGCTATTCAGATAGCCCATTAGGGTTCTTCTAATCTGACCGTATTATTAGGGCTGTTATATTATAGTGATTAGCAGCCCTTAACAGGCCAACCATGATAATTTTTGATATTAATTCAATTAACCATTTAATCCCTGTACTCATAGGTAATGCGGCTTCTTTTCGTAATGAACTCTTTTTTAGCCAAGATAGCAAACTGTATGAAGTGCTTCAGTTTATCGAGCATACGGTCACTATTGAAGAAAATGGAAGTTTTATAAATGAAGTGACGGGCTACAGTATGCGGTTAAGTGAATTTCAAGAAGTACGATTAAAAGCTAATGGTACTGAGTTAGTTGTTATTTCAAATACGTTATCTCATTCATCATAATAAAATTAAGTAGACAACGATGAATACGATTCAATTTCAGCAACAATCGATACCTGTACTGGGTGCTTTTTTAAAAAAAGGGGATAAAGCCCGTAAATTTGAATTAGTGACCGATAACCTATCGCCGATTACGAATGATAACTTTATGGGGAAAAATGTCATTTTAAACATATTCCCAAGCATTGATACACCGCTATGTGCTAATAGCGTTCGCGAGTTCAATCGACTGGTCACGAGAACACCTAATACAATAGTACTTTGTGTTTCGATTGATACACCGTTTGCGATGATGCGTTTTTGTCAAATGGAAGGGCTTGATTACGTCACAATAGCATCCTGCTTTCGTTCTCCTTCTTTTCAATTTGATTATGGTGTCCAATTGTCGAACTCAATTTTAGAGGGGTTTACGGCTAGAGCTGTGGTTTGTTTAAATACAGTGGGTGTTGTTGTTCATAGTGAACTGGCTCATGACTTTTCCACCCCCATTGATTATCAAAAAGCCATTCAATGCTTTAAATAATAGCGACAAAGTGAAGGAATTTCCCCCAATCCTTCACTTTATTTCTACATTCTCCTTTAGCAACCAAGTCTTTGTGATATCAAGTTTTATCTTGCACTATAGTTGTAATTAAGTGTCGTGAATATTGATTAATGTTGAGAAATATTAATTTCGCCTCTTTCACGGAGCGTACTCTCATATTCAGCAATTGCTTATAGTCGTGGGGGAAGAGTGATGGACGCAAAAACGTCAACGCCAAGTAAGATAACCAAGAATAAATTGCAGAGCAAAACTGATGCGACTCGATTAACACTGATTCGAGCTGGGATCAGTGTGTTTAGTCGAAAGGGGTACGATGGCGCAAGTAATCGTTTATTAGCTAAAAAAGCAGGGGTGAACCTTGCGTTAATTAGCTACCATTTTGGTGGAAAACGTGGGCTTTATTTTGCGGTTATACGCCATGTCAGCCATAAACTTGCGGTGAGATTCGCGCCAGCGCTCAAGAAAATAGAAAGTGAGTTTTCTCAGCTTGAGCAGATAGACACGGTTGAGAAGCAGCGCCATGCTTGTCTTAATATGATTAAAGCACTGCTAAGTGCGAATCTAGATTTACTGCTTAATCGGCAAACTGCATCGTGGGCGATGCTTGTTTATCGTGAACAGCAACTACCCAGTAAAGCTTTTTCAATCCTTTATAATGAATCTCTCGCATCAATACTCAGTGCACTTGAAAAACCAATAGCTTTTGTTATTCAGCGAAATGTATCAGATCCTGAAATAAAGCTACTTGCCTTGAGTTTACTCGCGCAGGTCCAACTAGTGCGTTCAGCAAGGCATATGTTGTTGCAGCACATGGGGTGGGAGACACTGTCTGAACCTGAAGTTACGCAATTAAAAAACTATCTTTCCACTCAGATAGATACATTGCTTTCTTTGCGCCATTATTTACCACGATAAGCCCACTTTCGAGTCATTCATTCTTTGATCTCACTATGTTTTACTAACTGTGATAATCTTTTCGATGTATACTTAACTACATATCGTTTTTGCTTATGGGTTTGTTAATGATGAAGAGAAATTTTACTTGGTTAGTTTGTGCTGCGAGTGTCGTTGCCAGTCAATATACGTATGCAGCAGAGCAGGTCACTATCTTTGCTGCGTCGTCATTGACGAATGCAGTTACAGAGCTTTCTGAGCGTTACCAAACCCAAACAGGCGTTGAGAGTCGTTTGTCGTTTGCATCTTCATCGGCATTAGCACGTCAAATCTCGCAGGGAGCACCTGCTGACATTTATATTTCAGCTAATGTTAAATGGATGGATTACCTTCAAACACAGCAAGTAATTGAAAATGATAGCCGCAAGCCACTGCTGAAAAATAGTTTAGTGGTAGTTGCACCTAAGTCATATCCAGATCCTCAGGTGCAGGTTTCGGCGGCATGGGATTTGGAAAAAGCGTTAGATGGCACTCGCATGGCAGTGGGAGATCCTAACCATGTGCCGGCAGGGCGGTATGCTAAACAAGCCTTAGAGCATTACGGTTTGTGGGCGGATGCTTTGCATTTACTTGCGCGCGCGAATAACGTGCGTTCGGCTTTGGTATTAGTGGAACGTGGTGAGTCGAATCTCGGTATTGTGTACAAAACAGATGCCAAGATTTCGAGCAAAGTGAAAATTGTGGCTGAATTGCCAGAAAGCAGCCATGCGCCAATCCGTTATCCTATGGCTATCGTGAAAGGTAAAGCGATACCAGAAGTACAAGGATACTATGCGTTTTTGCAGTCAGAGGAAGCCAAAGCAGTGTTTGAAAAATATGGTTTTGAGGTCGTAAGTGTTAACTGAATACGAAATTCAGGCGTTATTACTGAGTCTAAAAATATCGGGAGTGGCAGTGCTTTTTAGCCTGCCATTCGGCATTTTATGCGCGTGGTTACTTGCTCGTTGCCAATTTTTTGGTAAATCAGTATTGGATGGTTTAGTACATTTGCCCTTAGTGCTACCACCCGTTGTTATCGGTTATTTACTTTTGATTGCAATGGGACGACAAGGTTTTGTTGGCCAATGGCTTTATGCGTGGTTCGGTGTGTCGTTCAGTTTCAGTTGGCAAGGTGCTGCGTTGGCAGTGTCTGTTGTGGCATTTCCTCTTATGGTTCGCTCAATACGTTTATCGCTTGAAAGTGTAGATAACAAGTTAGAACAAGCCGCAAGAACATTAGGGGCTAGTCCTTTGCGCGTATTTATGACCATTACGCTTCCGTTAACCACCCCGGGTATTTTAACGGGTACCATACTTGCTTTTGCTCGAGCACTCGGAGAATTTGGTGCCACTATTACTTTTGTCTCGAATATTCCTGGCGAGACTCAAACGATCCCACTCGCGATGTATTCATTTATTGAAACCCCTGGCGCAGAGAGCCAAGCTGCACGGCTATGTGTAATTGCGATTGTTATTGCTTTGTCTTCATTGCTGGCATCTGAATGGTTATCACGAGCGGCACGTAAACGCTTGGAGGCACCATGCTAACAATCAATGTGTCACAGCAGCTAGGTGATTTAGCACTGGATATTGATGTTTCGTTACCTATGGAAGGGATCACGGCTATCTTTGGGCGGTCAGGGGCTGGTAAAACGTCATTTATAAATCTATTGAGTGGTTTGACGGTTCCTGATGCAGGGGAGATTACCCTTGGGGCCCATGTTTTATTCGATAGTGCGACAAAAACTGTCGTGCCACCAGAACGCAGAGGGATTGGTTATGTGTTCCAAGATGCGCGTTTATTTCCCCATTACCGTGTAAAAGGCAACTTACTCTATGGCTGTCCTGAAAAGGATGAACAACATTTTAATGATGTTGTTCGTTTGCTGGGTATTGAAGCGTTATTAGAGCGTTTTCCCGCTTCATTATCGGGTGGTGAAAAGCAACGAGTGGCCATTGGCCGAGCTTTGTTAACCAAGCCTAAGATGTTACTGATGGACGAACCATTGGCGTCGTTAGATGTACCTCGAAAGCAAGAATTGTTACCGTATTTAGAACGCCTCGCAAAAGAAATTAGCATTCCGATTGTTTATGTCACCCACAGCTTGGATGAAATCTTACGCTTAGCGGATCATATGGTGATGTTGCATCAAGGTAAAGTGGTCGCGTCAGGGCATGTAAATAGCGTATGGGGCTCACCAGAGATGCGTCCTTGGTTGCCTGCGAAAGAACAAAGTTCACTGCTGAGCGCACGCGTTAACTTTGATCATCCTGATTATGCGCTTACTCAAGTGATGTTGAGTCAGCATGACTTTTTATGGGTGAATAGGCTAGAAAAAACACGGGGTGAATGGATACGCGTGCGTATTTTTTCAAACGATGTTTCACTCACTCGTGAGCAGCCGAAACAAACCAGTATCCGTAATATTTTACGGGCACGTATAGATAAAATTCAACGCGATGTGGTCAATGAGCGTGTCGAAGTAAGATTACGTATCGGTGAAACACAGTTGTGGGCCAATATTACCTTATGGGCGGCCGACGAGCTGAACTTAAAGGTAGGGGATTCTATCTACGCGCAGGTTAAAGGTGTCAGTGTGACACGTGATGATCTGGCTGCTTAGCACGAGAAAATGTTAATACCTTGAAGAACCGCACTAATAATAGAGAGGGAGACTTTCCCTCTTATCTATATTTCAATATCGGATATTGATACTGTTTTATACTGTGTACAACATGATTAATATCTTGTTGGATCAGTGTATGTATAAATGTATTTCTGTCTTCCAAATTAATCCCCCAGCTTCCTTCATGTTTATATTTATTTAGTAGCGATAATGCGATTTTTCTGATGCTTCTATCTTGATGATGGCTTGCATACTCTAGTGCCATCCAAGGGCCCGTCTTTAGTGCGAAAGCATACAAGATGTCGCTATTTTCATAAATAATCCAATTAATATTGGTGGTGTTAGCAAGGTTAGGTGACGCGATTTTTTGAATTGGGTGAACATGATGATTAAAAAAACGTTTAGCAGCTTGAATACCTAGCAGCTCAGGTGTTGCTTGGCCACAAAGCCACTGAGTTAATGTTGCGATGCCTTCGTAATAGCAATTCGTTAGCACAGTATCGAGCGTCCATTGCTGGGTATATTCATCGTTGGGATCAAATTGCCCCCAATCAGCAGGGATTTTTTCTGTCGTGCTAGTGGCAGATTTTACTCTATGAGGGGAATAGCTGACTTGTTGGCGAGCAATGACAAAATGAACTAATTGATTAAGCCAAATGGAATAAAGGCTTTGCTGAATAGGGTTTAATCGCTGCACTTGATAGCGCTGGCAAACTGCATTCAATAGTAAGTGTGATGAAAGGGCTAGGTTAACTTCATTACTATGATCGGAATTACCTGTTAAGAAAGCCAAGCGTTGTGGAATGTCTTCGCTGAGGTCGTTATTTATAGCAATTTTAAAAATAGTTTTTTTATCAATGAGATCAGGAGCAATGCTTTGGGTGGTATTAAGTGCCGCACGAAAATCGAGTTCGACAATATTGGTTAGGCAATAATCACCATCAGAGAAGCAATGTTGAGGTAATTGATGACGTAATGCTTTCAGCTCGTTCAGTAAGTATTTTCGTGTCATCGGAGAATGGCATCGAATATCAATGGACGGTGATGCCGTAGAAGGCTGATGAAGCACCTTAGAGGATTGACGATTATTTTGAATTGAAGATGTGTCGTACATGATCACTCTCCTGCATATTATTGTCGCATAGTTGAAGCGTAGCTGACTTTTTGGATGTTTGTGTCGGGAAATATAGGTTTCTGATTTGCAACAATGTATTAGCGGTTTTTGTTATTCGTACAATTGCGCATTTGTAATTAAATCTAGCCACTAATGTCTGAAAAATCACTGTTTCACATTTATCTTGCTGATTTTAAAGCTATATCTGTAATTTTTCATGTATTTTGTTTGTCAGTGTTTTGTCAAGAAATGGCAGAATTGGTGGCATGATATTGCATCGTAATTTTGAACATTTATAGTGATTCGCACAAAAGATAGACAGCTTTTCATCATCAATTCATCAATATTTTGTGTGATTATTAGATTAATTTACTAGCAAATGATTGATTGGTGGTCAAATTCATTATTATATTGGATGTACCCATGCGAATATTTTCATTGTTATTACTTACAGCGTTATTGGTTTCAGGTTGTGGCGGCTCATCTAGCAATGATGGTAGCGCTAACAATGGTAATAGCGGATCTGGCCAAATTGGCGGAGGTGATAATGGTGGGAGTGGTTCCGATGGGAGTGGTGGCTCTGGTGGCGGCGGTTCAGAAACACCAGATCCAATACCAACACCAGAACCAATGCCAGATCCTGACGGCACCTTTGCCGATCAAATGCTAACGGCGGTAAACGCAGCGCGTGCTGTTGGGCGCAATTGTGGTTCAACATTTTACCCTGCGGTAGCGCCACTAACTTGGGATGCGAAGCTACAATCAGCAGCACAAGTGCATTCGACAAATATGGCGAACTATAATTTCTTCAACCATACAGGGTTAGACGGTAAAAGTGCGAGTGATCGTGTAACAGATCAAGGTTATGCATGGCGAAGTGTTGCTGAAAATATTGCTGCTGGCCAAAAAGACATTGATACCGTAATGACGACTTGGCTAAACAGCCCTGGCCACTGCAAAAACATCATGGGCAGCAACTACACTCAAATGGGATCAGCATACGACATGAACTCAGGTTCACAATATAATATTTACTGGACACAGGTGTTTGCTACACCGCAGTAATTTTGGATGATTGCTACTTTTCCATCACTAAAATAATGTTGATTCTTAGAGAAAGCCTGTGGTATTAGCAGGCTTTCTTTCGTTGCATGCCAACCAGCCTTCAGACTGTATTTTATTAAACGATCGCGTTCTTCATCAACGTCAGGGTCGATTGCATGAAGAATCGTAATGATCCCTTTATAATGGGCAATCTTCAGGCTGTTATCGTAGCTGACCGCACCCACCCAGAGTGGCTGCTGACTTCGTTTATCAATTCCCCCATACCACCAACGTACATGGCTGCGCTTCAGTAAATCGCCTGCTAACTGGTATGCCGACCATTGTGGTTGTTGATTCCAATACAAGTCTGAAATAGGCGGTTGTTTCATTTGGATCAAATCAAAGTAATGGCCTAATGAAATATTGTCGCTGGAAAAGGTTTTATTCTTTTTCCAGCCAAGTTGCTGCATCAAACTGTCTGGGTTATTGCCGACGTAAATCAAATTAATGGGCTGAGCTTGGTAAACGGGAGCTAATCCTGGATAGACTTCAAAGTTAAGTTGCGCGTAGTGATCAATTTCAGTTACTTGAAGATCTGCATCATCGCTGGCGGTTGTTTGTGCATAACTGGCATTGATCAAAGCAAAGCCAATGCTATTGGCATTAATAAAAAAATGGACGTAATTCATCAGCAGTAAACTTATGATCCAAGTGCTGACTATATTGCGCCATTTACCTTGTTGGCGACGATAAAAGATCACGGTTGCGATTAAGCCAAAAACACAAGTGAGGATTAACAACCAATGCTCTTGTAAGAACAGCAATAGGTTGGTAACGCTGGGTAACATGCTAAGCCCATGCCCCATGAGTGCGCCCGCAAGTAGAAACTGACCAACGCCAAGTGCGATTCCTATCAGTGAGCAAAGGCTGAACTTCCACCATGGCATACGATAGCTGCCCGCCATAAATGGCATTACCCATGCGATAGGTCCAAGTAATCGTGCTGCGATAACAATAATGAAGCCGTAGCGTGTTAATGCTACTTTTGCTTTGGCAATGGCGCGACGCGTTTTAGGGAACCGACGCCGTAGTTTTCGTTGGCCTTTCGCGCCCATTTTATGACCGATAAGGAAGCTCAACTGATCGCCTAAAACAGCCCCAATTAATACTGCAATAGTACCTGCGATAAAACCTTGATTGAGTTGGTACCCAGCAGCCAGAAAAAAGGGTTCGCCGGGCACTACTAAGTTAGGGCCTATCAAGGCATCAAAAAAGCTGCCCCCAAATAACCACCACCAAGAAAAGTCCATATTTCACCTACTTTAATCTGCATTAAGATTGACGGTAATGATCAAATTGATAGCTCATTTCGTTATTACGCATTTCACCAAGAAAGAATCGACGCACATTGGCTTTTAGGTAGGTTAATCCCATGGTAAAAAAACCGTCTTGTTCTAAGCGACGAGGGTCGAACCAAAAACTAATGGGTAACATGCGGTAGCGCCATGTTTGGGCTGCTCGGCGAACGTAGTCACAGTCTTCGCATAAGGTGATACTTTCATCAAACCCCGCAATCTCTTGATGTGCTCGCTTGGTTGAAAAAATACATGCGCCAACTGCTGTGGGGAAAAAGAACGAAGTTGCCCAAAGCCCAGCATTAAACGCGCCATAGCCTAAGCGATAAGTTAATGAGAGTTCGTCTGCCCCCATATATACACCAGCCACTTCGAGTTTATTCTTTTCTAACTTATGCAGCGCATTAGTTAAAAAGGTGGGTGCTAAGCGAACATCGGCATCTAAAAACAATAAGCGTTCATGCTGTGCCAGTTTGGCGCCTGTATTTCGACCTAAGCTAGTGCCACGGTTTTCCATTTTATGAACGGTTAACTGAGGGAGGACTTTTTCATAACCGCGTGAAATGGTGCGTGTGTTGTCATCGCTGTTTGAATCGACCACGATAACTTCGAAACCTTGGTGGGTTTGTTTGCTTAGATCATCGAGTAGACGACCAATGCGTTTTTCTTCATTAAGTGTAATCACAACAATACTGATCGGGTTCATAACATACTCCTGACTTGACCGTGTTAGGAAGGAAGGTATCGGACAAGTTAGGAGTAGTGTGAACCCTGTGGATTGAATATAGCGTGAGTGCTTAATTCATTTAGCGTTCATTTTTGATTTTATAAAAAATAGTAAGCCTAGTGATGATGTAAATTTTTTACTCTTGAATACTATTAAGTAAAAAAAATGCCCTGTAGCAGCAGGGCAAATAAGGATTTCAAGAATGATATTTTAGCTTTTCAAACGCATTTATTTTACCACTCGTTACTTATATTTCAATGTGTCATGTTTTGATTTATTAATAGATTTCAGTTTATGATAAAGTGACTTTTTAAATGAGTAAAGTATATTAAATGATTAAGTATTCAAACCTTAATATGTAAAACTCCAGGTTAAAAATTAAATGTAAAATAATATAATAACGGAGCAATGAGAAGGTGATGAAAATCAAGTGATCATTCGGACTTGAAATGATTGTTAGGCTTCAAATACTTGAAGTGACTTTATACTGTTTAATAAGAAGGTTTTTATGAATTACATTGAATTTAATGATGTTATGTATGCTTATAACCCCATTGGATACCTGCCAATGAATGAAAGCGAATTCAAGCATTCATTTAGAGTGGCGATTGAAAATAAAGGAATATCAAAAATCATTACAATCGGTCAGATTGTATATGGCTTTATTCTTGGTGGGGTACTGTATATGAGTCCAGATGAAGTTGATGAGGTTAAATTTAACGTTATTTCTCTTTCAAAAAAATAGAAAAGGGGGGGGATCCCCCTCCTTTTATTTATGCTTTATTGATTAGTTATTGATTTAGTGCCCAATTGTTCGACTGGCTAAAAGATCGGGTTTATCAAATATCGCAAATTTACTGATTAGCTTATCAGACTCTTCATTCATTCCTATAATATCAACATCAGCTCCTGCATCCATGAACTTAATTATGACTTTATCTAAAGCGCCTACTGCTGTGATATCCCAAAAGTGGGCATCAGTTAAATCAATCGTTACATACTTAGTTGGATGATTAAAATTAAACATATCAATGAAGTTGTACGCGGAAGCAAAGAAAATCTGACCGTGTACTTTGTGAATGGTATGTTCGTTATGAATAACGACATCATCAGTCACTTTCATGATTTTACGACTATGGTTAGCGTAGAATACCGTTGAGATCACAACCCCAATAATAACGCCAATCGCTAAGTTGTGCGTCATGACAACGGAAATAACTGTAGCAATCATGATGACGTTAGAATTTAGCGGGTGATGACGAATATCAAGAATGGATTTCCAGGAGAAGGTGCTGATAGAAACCATTATCATGACAGCAACCAGTGCCGCCATGGGTATTTGCTTTAGATAGTCACCTAGGAATACAACCATGATCAATAGGAATACACCTGAAGATAATGTTGATAATCGCGTTCTACCCCCAGAGTTCATGTTGATCATAGATTGACCTATCATTGCACATCCCGCCATGCCGCCAAAGAAGCCAGAAACGATGTTGGCAATGCCTTGACCTTTACATTCATCATTGTTGTTACTTGGTGTGTCTGTGATGTCATCAATGATTTTTGCCGTCATTAATGATTCAAGGACACCCACGACAGCAAGCGCAAGTGAATATGGGAATATGATTTGCAGTGTTTCAAATGATAATGGCACTTTAGGTAGCAAGAAAATGGGTAGCGAGTCAGGTAATGAGCCCATATCACCGACGGTACGTACATCTACCTTGAAAATGACAGAGAATATCGTGATAGCGACAATACACACCAATGGAGAGGGGAGTAGTTTGCCAATTTTAGGCACATACGGGAATAAGTAAATGATGCCTAAACCGCACGCTGTGAGCGCATAGACATGCCAAGTCACATTGGTGAGCTCTGGTAACTGAGCCATAAATATTAATATTGCCAAGGCGTTAACGAAACCTGTAACGATAGATCGAGATATAAATCTCATCAAGTCACCGAGTTTCAATAGCCCAATACCGTATTGAAGAACACCTGTAAAAACAGACGCGGCTAATAGGTACTCGACACCATGTTGTTTGACCAAGGTGGTCATCAGTAAAGCCATTGCGCCTGTTGAGGCAGAAATCATTCCTGATCGTGAACCAGTAAAAGCGATGACAACACAAATTGAAAATGAGGCATACAGGCCAACTTTAGGATCAAGACCTGCAATAATTGAAAAGGCTATTGCTTCTGGTATTAGAGCGAGTGCAACGACAATTCCTGATAGTAAATCCCCTTTAATATTGTTAAACCAGTTTTCTTTGTAAAATGTAAGCATAATATCTCTTTTTAGTTAATTCATTTAAATTTTTAATTAAGAGATATTTGTTTAAGGCGGCGTAATAAATATTGTCTTACCCTCCAATTAGTACATGAAAAAGTTAAGTATTAATAACAAAGTGAAGTAAATAAAAATGTTTAAGTAGTTGAAATTAATGAAACTATCGCCAACTTCAAAGTCGAAGTCTTTGTTAGTGCCATTTAGTTTATCAAAATACTCGTCAAGATCGTTTCTTTCCCTCAAAATAAATCGCCTATGCTCATGTGATAACCAATAGCATCTACATTGGAATGTAGGTGCTATTGGTGATGGCATCAGTTATTTTTGAATTTTATATAGAGTGAAGGGTATTGCTCGATCAGGCGCAACACTTTCCTTGCTAACCCTGTGGGATTTCTTCTTCCTTGTTCCCAACTTTTTATGGTATCTAAACTTAATTCAAGGTCGTGTGCCAGTTCCTTCTGGCTAATATTAAGGTTTGCTCTTAGCGACCTAATATCTACTTCATTAGTCATAATTACCTCGTTATTAATGGCGTACACTGTACTCCATCCTCTCATTAATGGAACACTGTAAAATAGGGAAGTAATATTTCATTTTTGAACGGTTGTAATGTAAGTGTCTTTTGCGCAACATACCGTGGAATTTAAACGGTAAAGGATTGTCATCACTATGAGTTTAATACATTTATCATATTTAAATGAATTAAGTGAAGAAGCGAAAGCATATACTCTTTATTTCATAACGCAAAACTGCCCTGATCTTATCGGTCGTTCTGACGAGATTTTTTTTGCAGATTGCGAGATTCCTTTTAAAGATGGCGTGGCAAAATACAAAACTGCAATCGAAACAGTATATGAAGGTTTGATTGAGTATTGGGTTATTTATAAAAACAATGCAGCAATGGGAGTAGCACAACGAATAACGTATGATCAAGAATTCGAAACTTCTTTTATATATTTCAAATTACAATCGGAAAATGACAAAACGATCCAGCATGAAATAGCCAGTTTGCCTCCTGTAATAGCGGAGATAAAATGATAAGAAAACTCCCATGTAGATTGTCGTACCATCCAAATGCTTTAAACCCTACCAGTTTTATGACTAACGTCCCACACCCGCAAGGTAAAAGTAGAGTGGTAAGAAAACCCTTTTACTTTCTTGATTGTGAAGAAGCGGCAATGCAAAGAGCAATAAACTTCAGTAATCGAAGGGGTAAAGAACTTTGGGGCTTGGAATGGAAGGAAGAAGGAAAGCTACTTTCAATGAGGCCATCCCCAATGAAGGGGAAAGTTGCGCCTAAATCTAAGAGCCGAATAACAGGTGTTAGGTATGGTGAACGACAAGTTAGATTAAAATCGGGTCGGTTAAGGGTCTACGCGTATTGGTACACCACTTGGTATGTCGATGGTAACCAGAAAAGAAAGCAATTTGGTTATGGCGGAAAGAATGGACGAAAAGAAGCTGACGCGTTTAATGCCGCTGTAGAGCATAGGAACCTTATGGAACAAAAATATTATAAGGGGTAGCATGATTTTCAGTTTCGAAATTTTAATATACGATGATAAAAATAGAACTGCCGACAGCATTGCCATTTCAATAATTTGCGATATTGGTAGAACGGGATTAGTCGTTAAAGAAAAAGAAGATGGGATGTATGCTTCTGTTGCTATTGACGGTGAATCTTTTATTAAGTCAGCATTTGATATTATTGACGACATTAACACTGTCGATGGCCTGACGTGCGTAATGGTAAATAGTCTAGATGATAATTAGTGGATATATTTTAAGAGCACACAGACTCAACCAGGGGATCAGTTGCAAATCATGCGCAGACTATCTCGATATTACAACAACTTACTTGTCATTAATTGAAACCGGAAAGAACAAACCATCAAAGAAAGTCCTAAAGAAAGCAGCTGTACTTTTTGATGTTGACGAGGGATATTTTCTAAGTCTTCCTGACAATTTAGTACCCGCTTTAGAGGCGACGAAAACCTTAACTAACATTGAAAGAAATATACTCTCTTCTTTGCTTAGTCACTAAAGTCACTGCCCGTAGATATATTGTCTATGGGCCAAAATTATCTATTTCCATTCTTTTTGCAACAGTATTCTTTGCTCACGCCTAACTGTAAAATTCCTCTCAAATTTGATTTGTGCTATCGCGTAATGTTTTGTTGTTTTTTTTACGTACTAGCTGCAACAAGGTACACGCTTTTTCGGCGTTAAGGCGAGTTAGCTGTTTATGATAAATACTCGACGGGCTTTGTAGGCCCCTTGATTGATCGCGTTAGGAAGGAGTATATCGTCAATCAAGGAGCGGTTTTAACGCTGGTGCTGAGTTATGCCCTGATATAGGTTTAACTATTGCAATGCAGTCAATGAACGATGCGAGAACATGAGCTCTTGCGTAATTCGACTATTGGTTTTTAGCTGAACTTAATCGAAAGTCATCAGTTGCACTAACCCAAGCAGGTTTGTTGATATATTTACCAAGTAGTAATGCAGGAATAATACAAAGCATCAAAGGAATGGCTTCTTTAAGGTAAGTTGCTGCCATTGCTTCTTCATGACTGATGTAGTTAAGTGCTGCCAGTACACTGAATAATATCCCTAGTACTGTCATCACAGATAAGATAATTAGCCCTAAACCTAATATATCGCGTAAGTAGATTTTGGAAGCGTCCACGGTTACATCCTCGTAAATACGTGAAAGAAGAAATCGATACCAATCAGTTCCAAAAGATGAACTGATTGATATTACAGCGATACTATACGCCTAGTGTCATACGCTATTTTGATATACATCATACAAATAAAAAGAAACGACTTGATGAGATTCAAGTCGTTTCGTAGGTGTATTGTACGTTTTGTAGGAAAAGTGCCTGATTAGCTAACTAACTTTGATCCCTTCACCAGCTTCTGCCTGACCAACAACCCAATATGGTTCATTACGATCAGTAAACTCAGCCAGAACCTTGTCGATGTGATCAGCTGGCACTGCGATCAACAACCCGCCTGAGGTTTCGGGGCTGCATAGCTTGTATTGCCAAATGGGCTCTAAATCATCGTTAAAAGTGATGCTTGCTTTAAACGCATCAAGGTTGCGTTTTGCTGCGCATGGATAAATATCGTCGCGCGCGTAATCTTGTGATTCAGGTAAGAATGGAATTTGAGTGGCGGTAAAATGGAGGCAACATTGGCTCTTCTCTGCCATTTCAAGCGCATGACCAAGTAGCGAATAACCCGTGACATCGGTACAAGCTTTGATTGGATAACGAGAGATGATTTCCGCCGCGGCTTTATTGAGTTTTTTCATGCTGTCTGTTGCGGCTGTTAATGCGTCGTCACTCGCATTCCCTTGTTTCGCTGCGGTTGAAATAATGCCGGTGCCTAATGGTTTAGTCAGCACGAGAATATCGCCACTTTGTACATTAGATTTGGTCAATACTTTATCGGGATGAGTGATCCCCATGACAGATAAACCAAATTTAGGTTCATCATCTTCCACGGTATGCCCGCCCACTAAGACAGCGCCTGCCTCTCGCACTTTTTCAGCACCGCCAGTCAAGATTTGGCCGACAATCTCTTGTGGTAGGCCAGCGGGTACGCAGAAAATATTCATAGCAAGGGTAGCTTGTCCGCCCATAGCGTACACATCACTAAGCGCATTCGCAGCGGCAATTGCACCGAAATCATAAGGATCATCCACAATTGGTGTAAAAAAATCCAAAGTCTGAATAACCGCGACATCATCATTAATTTTGTACACTGCCGCATCATCGCTAACTGTTAATCCGACCATAAGTTCGGGACACGCTTGTTGTGGAAACATCGGCGTTATCGAGGCGAGCACTTGCTCCATTGCTTTGGGGCCAATTTTAGCGGCACATCCTGATTTACGAGTCATTGATGTGAGCGGCGGTGTAGTAACTGTTGTTTGTTGTGCGTCAGTATTTGTATTGGCTTGGATTGTGGTCATAACATTTTCCTTCGATGATCAATTCCGCGTTATGCGATAGCAGATTCAAGGGTTTTAATGACTTGGCGATCATTTTCTATACGCTTAATCCAACCGTCATGCTCCATTCTATTTAATAGTGGGATCATGTATTTGCGTGATAACCCAGTGCGGTCCTTCGCATCGGAGATTGTGAATCTAGCATCCAGTACCAGCCCTTCGATCATCTCGGTGACAAGCTGCATGTAGAGGTTTTTTTCATAATAAATTTTGCCTTCGAGGGGGACGGCAAATCCTAAACGAACGAGATTTCTCAGTTCTTTTTGTGCTCCAGGGATTTTTTCTTTCTCGGCTTCGTAACCTTGTTTACCTGCTTGGTTCATTTTGGTCAGAATTTGTTTCGCGATTGGCGAGAGCTGTGCTTCGTTGCGACCAGTACCGAGTGAGAATAGCTCGCCAGCTTGGCGTAATTTCCCTTCATTACTTAAGTGTTCTAATAAAGCAGACAGTGCGTCTACTGGGATTTGGAGTTTGCTACTGAGTTCATTCGCCGATAAATCAATGTGCTCTTGTTTAAAAATGGACTCGATTAGGCTAAAGGTGTGGGTGCTAAATTCTTCGGTGAACAGCCACTCGCGGCAAGTAAGGTAACCAAATTCATTTGCCTCATCTTGGTTACGTTTTGCATAGCCATACAAAGACATATTGATCATGACATAGTCTTCCCAGGTTGGGTGTTCTGGCATGGCGGTGAGAAGTTCGTATAGCTTAGTACGGTGCTGTTTAATGACTGGCCCACACCAGACAATGGCGCCACAATTGAGGATGCGGCTACCACCGTGTTGGATCAGCAAAGCGCGTTGATTCCAAAAACAACACGCAGATTCATTTAAATGTAAGCGTGCTAAATTAGTGCCTTTGAACACAAAGATTTTTGCAAGGCAGTTAAATGTACCGAAAGCGACCTCTACTTCACTGTTATTGCGGCACTTGTTCTCGAACAACAAACTGTCTAAACGTACAATCAAGTCATTGGTCACAAAGCCTGCTTCTGGATTGTCAGTTAGGCAGAAGCCTCGCTCAACATCCTTTTTCTTAATGCCTTTTAATGCAATAGCAACGCGAGATACAGGCTCGGCCGTATCAATATTCTGGTGGTAAGATTGCAGGCTCTTCACTTGTACTTTTTCGCCGGAGGGTTGCAGCGTGAGCTTTTGGCCTACGTGGAATTCACCGCCACATAGGCTACCTGTCACAGTGGTACCTAAACCATTCACGGTGAAAATACGATCGATATAGAGATGTGCTTGTTGCTGGTGGGTATTAAACGTTAGCTCGGCTTCTTCTATTTTGTTATCTAGCCGATTACAAATATGCTGGCGAAGGCCATCTATGCCTTTTTTTGTGTGCGATGAAACAACGACAGAGTCAGGAATAAAACCTGCTATTTCAAGAAACTGCTCTAGCGCTTCTTCTTCGACTAATGCCAGCATATCAGCGTCAACTAAGTCGGATTTAGATATGACAAGAGTGACGTTTTCGATCCCCATCGATGTGATGACTTTTAAGTGATCGGTCGACATTTGCATCCAGCCTTCATCGGCTGCGACCACAAATAGCACCATATCTAAGCTCCACACCCCTGCAACCATGTTGCGGATAAAGCGCTCGTGGCCGGGTACATCAATGACACCAACGGGTGTGCCGTCATGATGTTTAAAGTAAGCAAAACCAAGGTCTATGGTCATGCCTCGCTTTTTTTCTTGCGGGAGGTGGGCGGTGTCTATACCTGTTAATGCTTTTATCAGCGCCGATTTACCATGATCGACATGTCCTGCAGTGCCTACGACGTAGCTCATTGTAAGGCCTCCGTAAGTTGATTTCGGAGGTAAGCAATTTCTGAGTCGTCAATGGTGGCTAAATTTAGCTGCACTTTGTCATGCTTAATGACACCAATGACTGGCAGCGGCCAGCCTCGCATAAGATTAAGAAGTTTTTCAGGTGAACGGGCATATTTAGTGTTTTGAGGTATAAGCTCAACAGACCATGATGGCGTGGATTGATCGGGTAATGAACCTCCGCCCACCGTCATTTCTGAGCGTATCACTTGTACGCGATCGTTAAAGCCTTCGGCCAGTTGATCTGCACGTTCTTTGAGATTTTTTTCAGCCATGGTGCTTTTGGTTTCAGCAACACCTGAACCACTTTCAAGTTGGTTCAGCTTTCTTACTGCTAGCTCTTCAAGTAAAGAATACACAATGCGACTCGGACGAAATGCACGCATCATCGGGTTTTTCTCTAATCGCTGAATGAGCGATTGTTCGCCTGTGATTAATCCTGCTTGTGGCCCACCTAAAATTTTATCACCAGAAAAACACACGATATCTGCGCCAGCGTGAATGTAACTGGCAACGGTTGGTTCATCAGGCATATCTTCCACGGTTGTACCAGAACCTTGATCAACCGCTAAAATAACGTGTGGCGGTAACTCTTTCGCAAGTTCTTTGATGTCAGCCGATTCGGTGAAACCACGAATTTTGAAATTCGATGTATGGATCATCAAAACCATTGCGGTGTTTTCTGTGATCGCATCAAGATAGTCTTGATTTGTGGTGATATTGGTTGTGCCTACTTCGACCAGTTTTGCGCCAGATAACGCTAAAATATCGGGAATTCTAAAGCCGCCACCAATCTGGATTTGTTCACCTCGCGAGACTATCACTTCTTTACCTTGTGTCAGCTCGTGCAGTATAAGGTAAACAGAAGAGGCATTGTTATTCACGACAAGGGTATCTTCGCCTTTGACAAGGTGTGTCATCAGGGTTTGAATAATTCCTTTTCGTTTGCCGCGTTTTCCGGTTGATAGATCGATTTCAAGGTTGTTGTAATGGGTATTGACGTCTTCAACGCTTTGCCACAGTTCAGCATTAATAGGAGAGCGACCAAGGTTGGTATGAACAATGACACCCGTACCGTTAATCACACGCTGAAGGCGCTGTTGATTCATCACCCAACAGGCATGTTCGATATTATCGTAAAGCTGCTCAAGCGAAAATTCAGCACTAGTTGAGGCACTAAGGATATATTTTTTATAGCTTTTAACTTCATCACGAATAATATCGGTCACGATAGGACGACTTAGTCGGTCAATGTAAGATGAAATAAATGCTTTCTGAAGGATTTTTTCTATTTGCGGGATTGAAGATAAAATACTGACTGCCATATATAACCTCAGCGATGACTAAGTTTAAAATAGGCGGTCATATTTTTTTCATAGAAGTAATTTGACAGCCTATTAAAATTGTTTCCAATTTGGAATCTGTTAATAGAGGCTAGTTAAATGAAACTAATATGACAAGACAAGAAGAATCATACCTCTACCAACATTATTTATTTTATATCTTGATATAAATAAATCTAATCCGAATGGTGTAAATAGATTCAAGGTTCTAAATTGATTGGCGGAAGGAGCAGGAATCGAACCTACCAAAGCCTATTCAGCTCACATCGGTTTTGAAGACCGGGAGGGCCACCAGACCCCATCCGCTTCCGCGTTTTGATGTGCTAATATAATCAGAAAATTTAATGACTTAAAAGTGGTTTGCGAGTGTTTTGTGATGTTTTCTCCAAACTGACAAAATTATGCAACTTAACTACTATTAAGTAACTGAGTTAACAGACTTATTAATCCGAAAGGAGTATAGGGATAGGCTTGTGAGTAAAATACGAGCAGAAAGTACCGTTTGCTACTACGACTTAATGGATAACTATGATTGTAGGTGACTGTATGGTAATAGCAAATGCCACTTATTGGTTTATTGTTAAAATTGTGAGTTTGAGTTTATTTTAAATTAACATCTTGGTCGGTTTTTTAACGATGGCATATGAAATTTGAGTGATGAGTTGTCTTTTAAAACATTAAATACGAGTTATGCTCTGTTTCAGATTTAGATCACAATATTTAATTCTTTGAGATTTATAATCGAATTCAACTTGAGGTTTACGCTAAATCAAAAAATAAAACAGATTAACTTTTATTTAAAAAAGAACGCATACATAAATAATGTCTTAATGTAATTAAGTGCTTTTAACTAAACGAAACAAGAGTTTAATTTTTTAGTTAAAAGTTATTGGTTATAGTGACTCCCTTAATAGAGTCATCAGACTAATAGCTGCATGAAGGGCATAGTTGATACATAGAAGTGTACCTGAATGTCGTTTTTAGTTTGAAATACGAACTAAACCTAGTGGTGTAATGTATCGCTTTATATAGGACGTAGATCAAACTGAAAGCAAGAGGATCTGAAGAGATCATATAGGGGGAAAGGTGATCGATGATCACGGCTTCTACTATAACGCTTTTTAGATATAGCGTGAGCACAGTATTAAATGTGAATTGTGCTCTTACCGTCCACTGTAAAGGATCTAGAGATGACAGAAGAAGTACGTCTGACGCAGATGACCAAAAAAGCGGGGTGAGCAGCAAAAATAGGCCCTAAGGCCATGGCGCAGGTTCTGCAGTCCATTTCACCCCTATTTCCCGAACAAGCGTATCCCAATTTGATGGTTGGGTTGACGGTAAGTGATGACGCTGCCGTTTATAAAATCAACGATGATGTTGCTGTTATCCAAACATTGGATTTTTTCACTCCAATTGTGGATGACCCGTACGACTTTGGTGCGATTGCTGCTGCGAATGCGCTCAGTGATGTCTACGCCATGGGCGGGCAAGTGACATTGGCGATGAATATTTTTTGTGTTCCACCGGATCTTCCTCAAGACGTGGTTGGCCAAATTCTGAAAGGCGGTGCGGAAAAAGTCCGTGAAGCTGGTGCAGTATTAGTTGGCGGTCACACGATTGAAGATAGCGAGCCAAAATTTGGCTTATCCGTAATGGGCATGATCCATCCTTCTAAAGTACAAACCAAGGCCGCTGTAGAAAACGGTGATGTTTTGGTTTTAACCAAACCTATTGGTACAGGTTTAATTTCGACAGCACAGAAACGTGGTAAAGCAAGTCAGGCGGCAATAAAAGCCTCTACTGACAATATGAAAAAGCTTAACCGTAAAGCTGCAGAAATTTTTGCCAACTATCCAGTGCGAGCATGTACAGATGTGACAGGCTATTCCTTATTGGGCCATGCCCATGAGATGGCCGAAAAAAGTAACATTTGTATGCACTTCAAGGCTGAACAGGTTCCTTTCTTGCCTGAAGCCGAAGATTACGCAGCCCAAGGATTATTTCCTGGCGGTGCTAAACGTAATCTCGACGCTTACCGCGATGAAATCGACTTTGCAGAAGCCCTTGATGAAAGTTGGCAGCGTAAGTTGTGTTGTCCGGAAACATCCGGCGGGCTACTTGCTGCTGTACCAAGAGATTGTTTGGACGCGTTACTAACAGAATTTAGCTGTAATGAAGAACCCTGTTGGGTTGTCGGGTTTGCCGAAGAAGGAACTGGCTTAAAGGTTAGTTAGGATTCGGTTTAATCAGGTGGACCAGCTTCGGAAGAGGCTGGTTACCTTGCTAAATCGTTCACCTTCCTAGAAAAATCCTCCCAACTGACGCTTGTTTGGAGAAACACATGAAACTCGAACTAGGCAACATCCATGTTCGTGATCTGGCATTTGGCCCAGTAAGCGAAGTGAAAGAAAACACTGTGGTTATTGATCAGCAGGCTTTAATTGGCCACTTGTCTGAATTGGATCACCGTATCCGCTCAATCGAGCTGTCTATCGCTAAACCCGGCGATAGTATTCGTATCATGCCAGTAAAGGATGCCATTGAACCTCGCGTAAAAGTAAGCGGTGGCGGTAATATTTTCCCTGGGCGACATTTGGGTGAAGAAGAGATGGTTGGCGAAGGCCGTACCCATGTCTTAAAAGGTATGGCGGTGGTAACAACGGGTGAAATCGTTGGTTTCCAAGAAGGCATCGTCGATATGAGTGGTCCGGGTGCGGATTACACTCCGTTCTCATCAACCTTGAATCTTGTTATTCAATGTGAAGTTGATGAAAGCTGTAACCAATACGATCATGAAGGTTTGGTACGTATGGTTGGCTTAGAAGCGGGTCGTTGGATTGGTGAATTGGCGCGAGATATTAAGCCAGACGAAATTCAAACTTACGAGACTAAGCCACTGCTAGAGCAAGCAGCTGAGTACCCTAACTTACCAAAAGTAGGTTATGTATATATGCTGCAAAGCCAAGGCCTATTGCATGACACTTATTATTATGGTGTTGATGTTAAAGGTATTCTTCCAACACTGATGTACCCAACAGAAGTGATGGATGGTGCGATTATTAGTGGTAACTGTGTATCTGCTTGTGACAAGAACACGAGTTATATCCACCAAAATAGCCCTGTTATTTATGATTTATACCGTCACCACGGTTCTAAGTACAACTTCATGGGCGTTATCGTTACTAATGAAAACGTCACACTGCGTGATAAAGAGCGTTCATCTAACTTCGTTGTGAAACTTGCGAAGCAAATGGGTTGGGATGCTGCAATCGTGAGTGAAGAAGGCTTTGGTAACCCAGATGCTGACTTAATCATGAACTGTTCAAAACTTGAAGCAGCAGGCATTCAAACTGTTTTGCTGACGGATGAATACGCAGGTCAAAACGGTGAAAGCCAATCGCTAGCGGATTCCCATAAGAGCGCAGACGCTGTGGTTACCAACGGTAATGCTAACCAGTTAGTGACGCTACCAGCGATGGATAAAGTAATCGGTTATGACCGCTACGCAGATGTTGTTGCGGGTGGTTTCAACGGCAGCTTGCATGACGATGGTTCAATCACGGTTGAACTTCAAGCCATCATCGGTGCAACTTGTGAGCTTGGTTTCCATAAGCTCACTACAAAAGCCAGCTAAGCGAGGATACACACATGACATTGAAAGTCGTTTATTATCTCAACCAGTTCTTTGCCCAAAAGGGTGGTGAAGAAATGGCTCACATTCCAATGGAAGTGGTTGAAGGCACTGTCGGTGTTGGTGCGCAATTTGGCACTATGCTGAAAGACAAAGCTGAGATCTCCCATACCATTATTTGTGGCGATTCATACTTCAACGAAAATGAAAGCTTATGCTGCCACAGCTTGGAAGAGATCCTTGCGCAAGTTCAGCCAGATCTTATTATTGCAGGCCCTGCGTTTAACGCCGGTCGCTACGGTATGGCTTGTGGTACAGTCGCGAAAGTGGCGCATAAAATGGGTATCACAACCATTTCTGGCATGTACGTTGAAAACCCTGGTTACGAATTATTCCGCCAATACGCTTACATGGTAGAGACAGGAAACAGTGCTGCAAGTATGCGTAAAGCTGTACCTGCAATGGTTGGCTTGGTTAACCGCTATATCGAAACTAATGGTGAGCTTGGTTCGCCTGAAGAAGCGGGCTACATGCCACGCGGTATTCGTGTTAACTTCTTCGCTGATAAGCGTGGTTCTGAACGTGCTGTTGACTTGCTGATTAATAAATTAGCTGGCGAGTTTACAACTGAATATCCAATGCCAGTATTCGACCGTGTTGATCCTCAACCACCTGTTGAGATGATGAGCACTGCGAAGATTGCTTTAGTGACCTCTGGTGGTGTTGTACCAAAAGGTAACCCAGACCACATCGAGTCATCAAGTGCATCTAAGTACGGCGAGTACAGCATTGAAGGGCTAGAAACACTTACCGAAGCAAGCCATGAAACCGCGCACGGTGGTTATGACCCAGTTGCTTGTAACCTAGACCCGAACCGCGTACTGCCAGTTGATGTACTACGTGACATGGAACGCGAAGGCGTGATCGGTAGTCTGCACGACATTTTCTACACCACAGTCGGTAATGGTACTGCGGTAGCGAAAGCGAAAGAATATGGTGCAGAGATTGCGATGAAGCTACAGAAAGCTGGTGTAACCGCAGCAATATTCACCTCCACTTGAGGCACTTGCACACGTTGCGGCGCAACGATGGTTAAAGAAATTGAAAAAGTAATGCCTGTAGTTCATATGGCGACTGTTGTTCCTATCTCTAAAACAGTAGGTGCAAACCGTATTATTCCTACTATTGCGATCCCTCATCCACTGGGTGATCCAAAAATGCAGCCACGCGAAGAGAAATTTACGCGTCGTCAATTGGTAGAAAAAGCGGTAATCGCACTACAAACCAAGATTGATGAACAAACTGTATTTTAGATTTAATACACGCTAAAAAAAGAAGCCAGCTATTTTACAGCTGGCTTTTTTATTAGCATCGATTGTTATTAACGGGAATAAAAATACCCAAGCGCATAAAACTAACTTGGGTATGAGAGTTGCGTGTTAATAATTTATAGGCTGGCGTTGATAGCGCTCAGGCATGACTTAATTAATTGGCAGTCTATAAATTTAAAGTCTGAACTTTGTTTTTTAGGGAAGTCTTGTTCAATGTTTTCACTGGTAAGGTTGAGAAATTCAGGCTTAGCCTTACAGAGCACTTGGTATCTTTCTATTGTTTGTTCAATAGTATTGAGTGAATCCATGTCTAAATTATTATCGCGGTAAATGACAATGCTTCGATAAGGTGTTTCGTGTGGCTTCACACTACCAGCAAGAGGGTGTGAAACAACTTTATACCCGAGGTGGACTTGGTCCCTTGTGAAAGTTAAAACATCATTAACCGTATTCTTACGAATAATCGTTATCGCACTGTTATCAACTTTTATACTTGGGTTGTTAGTAATGATCTCTAATCTATCAGCTCTCATGATGTTCCTTGATGATATTTAATCGGCACAATGCTACGCCTTAATTATAAGCCTTCTGGCGGTGCATTTTTATGGCTTATCTCGTGTTTTTAAATGATAGATAACCAGTAAGGTAAATTGGTTAAATAAGTGTCAGTGAGTAATGGTTTATTATTTTGTTAAATTAAGTGATTGAAAATAAGGTCTTCCATTTAAGCTGTTTGATGTATTGCAAGTTTTGCGATGAAAAACACAGGTACAATAGCCAATAACACCTTCGTTAAAGATATTTCATACCATCTCTATTTGCATTAAAGAAGGACTCTAGAATAATGGTTAATGAACAAACATTGCTATTTGTATTAAATGATGCGCCATACGGTTCAGAGCGTTCGTTTAATGGCTTAAGACTGGCAATTAACCTCAATGAGCAAGAAGTTAAGACGAAAATCAACGTCTTTTTGATGTCAGACTCGGTGAGTTGCGCGCTACCAAAACAGTCTCCAGGTGAGGGGTATCACGTTCAACAAATGTTGGAAATCCTAATCGCACAAGGTGCAGAAGTGAAGCTCTGCAAAACCTGTTGTAACGCCAGAGGGATCAGCGATCTTCCACTGATAGAAGGTGCTGAAATTGGTACGCTGGACGATTTGTCTATGTGGACACTGCAGGCCGATAAAGTGATTTGCTTTTAATGAAGCAAGATAACGAGTAGATACCAGCATTATAAATATAACGAAGCCGCATAGGGTCAGTATGCGGCTTTTTATTGTACTGTTTTTATTATTATTTCCTTTGAAGACTCGGGTTCAATGATTCATTGAACCCAAGATTTTTTATGACGCTGTTTGAGCGTCTTTATGCTCAATGTCTTCATCGACATCGGTTTCAATCAGCTTGTTAAGACGTGGTGCAAGGTAGACACATACAACGCCGACAACAGCAGATGCAATGGCAAGCATGTAGAAGTAGTTACCGTAAGACGCCAAGCTTTCTACCGGTGTCATTTCGACATCGCCACTCGAGGATAACCCTGCGACCCAAGCCCCTGCGACCGACGCTAAAGCTAGTGTCATGTTCCAGGCCCCGTAGATAAAGCCACGGATCCGACTTGGGAAAAGCTTCGCAATCGCTGATAAACCTAGTGCAGAAATCAACAGTTCACCTATGGCAAACAAGAAGTGCGGTGCAGCAATCCAGAACGGATTGAGCATGCCATTTTCATCACCAAAGTATTGAGAGAAACCAGCACAGGCAAAGGCTGAAGCACAGATCAGCATACCGAGAGCAAACTTACCCGGCATGGAGAGGTCCTTACCTTTTTCCCCTAGTGTCGTGTAGATATGGGCTAGCACAGGGCTAAGGAAAATAACCCATAATGGATTAAATGACTGATAAGAAACGGGGTTAATGGCTATGCCAAATATCTCAGCTTCGACGTTGTTGATAGCAAAGAAATTGAGCGACGTTGGCATTTGGTTGTACAGAACAAAGAATGCCAGTGCTTGCCCCATCAAAACAAGTCCAACAATCATGCGCTTGCGGCTAGTTGGTTGTTCTTTCTTCATTTCCTTGGTGATCAAGAAAAGGATAACCAAGGCAGCAATAGCGAGGGCTAGTTGTGCAAATGGTAGGTTCGTTAGCAAGTAACTGGCCGTTGCAACGGCAATCAGTGCGCCACACAAAAACAGCGAATTGGTCTTAAATGGAATCGCACGTTTGTCGGCTTCGGTGGCGTCTGTGATTTTCTTATTCAATAAGAAGTAAGTGATCACGTTAACGGCCATGCCTATGCCAGACAAAATAAACGCAGATGTCCAACCAATGCTATAAGCCATGATCGGTGCGCCTAATTGAGCAATGAACGCACCAATGTTATTGACCATGTAGAACAGGGTGTATGCGCCATCAAGACGAGGGTCATTTTTCTCATAAGCGGAAGCAATAATGGTTGGTGGAGCAACACTGCCTATGCCTCGACCCACTGCAACTGTACCTAAACCAACAAACACAAAGTGTGGTTGAGCGGTTATTGCTGAATAAGCAATGATAAAATAGCCAATCCCTTGGAAGGCAAAGCCCCATACCAAAGTACGTTTGGCCCCTAAGATTTTATCGGCTAACCAACCACCGACAAACAACATGGCAGCACCTAAAGCGGCAAATGCCCCAAAAGTAGCGAACGAGGTCTTCTGGTCGATACCCAGTTCGTCACCTAAGAACACAGGCAAGATTGCCCATAGGCTATAGAAGGACAGAGCCCACCAAAACTGGCATGAACAGAGAATGTAAAAGGTTAACGGATGACGCTTTTTCATGATCGTATCTCCATGATGCTAAGGTTATAGCGCCTGCAGGTAGAAAGCTTTGTAAGCTCGGTAGAGTTCATGCACATCGAACTTAGAAGACAGTTCGAACGGAGAGTGCATAGATAGAATCGCAGCCCCTGCATCTATGGTATTAATGCCATAGTGCGCAAGGTATTTAGCCACTGTACCGCCGCCGCCTTCGTCAACTTTTCCTAATAATCCAGTCTGCCACTTGATTTCAGTGTCATCGAAAATACGACGAAGTGCGGCAACATATTCTGCATCAGCATCATTGGATGCGACTTTGCCGCCATGACCTGTGTACTTGGTCAATACCAGGCCATAGCCCAGTTTTGAGGCGTTTTGTACGTCGTGAACTGATTCAAATAGAGGGTTAAGTCCCGCATTGACATCTGAAGATAATGCGTACGATTGCCATAGACAGCGACGGAGCATTTGGTCGTTGTATTGGCCGCCGGCTTGACGAACGAGTAGTTCACCGGTGAAGAATTCTAAGTAACGTGATTCAAGGCCTGTGGCACCCGTTGAACCAATTTCTTCTTTATCTACTAAGAAGCACACTGCGGTTTGCTCTGGTGTATCGATATCGAAAATAGCTTCGAGTGAAGTGTAAGCACAAATGCGATCATCTTGTCCGTAGCCACCAATAATGCCGTGGTCGAAGCCCACATCGCGTGCTTTACCTGCTGGTACTAGCATCAGTTCAGCTGAGATAAAATCAGGCTCGCTGATTTCATATTTTTCAAATAGCTTGGTTAAGACATGATGCTTGACGGTATCTTTAATTTTGTCATCATCAAAGGTCATAGGTATTGAGCCTACAACGATTTGAAGCTCTTCACCTTTAAGTACTTCATCCGCTTTGCGCTCACGCTGTACTTTGCGATCTAGGTGTGGAAGCAAGTCTGGAATAGTGAAAACGGGATCGCTGTCATCTTCACCAATTGCAATATCTACTTTACGGCCTGATTTAGTCACAACGATACCGTGCAACGCTAAAGGACGAGATGCCCATTGGTATTTTTTAATGCCACCATAGTAGTGAGTTCGCATCAGTGCGAGCTCGCATTTCTCGTGGATTGGTGAAGGTTTTAAGTCTAATCTTGGTGAGTCTATGTGAGAAACAACATAGCGAATTCCTTCACTGATTGGGCGTTGACCAATAATAGCCAGTACCACATTTTTGTGGCGGTTTATGAAATACACTTTATCGCCAGCAACTAATTGTTCAAATTCAGAAATAGGACGGAAGCCGTGCAGTTCTGCTTGAGCAATTGAGACAGTCACACACTGCCTTTCTGATTTCCCTTGATCTAAAAAGTGTTTATAACCTTCATTGAAAAGGTTTATTTCATCAATTCTCTTTTTATCGAGATCGAGCCAACCATTAGTGAACTTAAGCGTTTCCATTGCCTTACTCCGCATTTGTTAATGATGATTCGTAGCGGAGATTATCATTCTGAATATACGTGCGTTTGTGAGAGCGATCTGCTTATTGGTATAAAATTACAAAATTAAACACTGGTTAATTGAGTGTTTTGTAAATTAAAAATCTAAATCTTTATTATTTATAGGCTTGGCAATGAAAATCAATCTAGGTGATTGTTTACTGATATTTTTCATGAAAACCAATTGGTATCAATAGGGTTGTAAAAAAGTGTAAGTAAATAAAGTAAACAAAACACAAGGTTATTATTTGATTCAAGCGCATAAAATAAGACGAAGAGATTGATACAGTTAATGTTGTAAAATATAAAATCATTAAAGAATAGATATTTTATAGTTAGTCATTAATTTTACTAATGGCAGTGAGGGATATTAATATTAATCTAAATAGTTGGTTTTTTTAATGACTCCTTCTTTACAGATTGTCTTTTTTATATTAAGTGACGGTGAAATTGATGACTATAGGCGTAAATATTTCTTATGATAGTCAAAATATAGTGCTTGATATTCAATTTGGTTCTTTAAAGCTAAAGATACATAACTATAGTTATCGTTGGTTTATGATTTAAGTATCATATTTTTATATCGTGAAGAGTTTTATGCTGTAATTAGGCTTTGCTCACAAAAAAATAAACATTACTAATTATAATCACTTACAAGTTAAAAGCAGAAGAGATTATATCTGGGTAGTAGATAGCTATATTTTGCTATTCAGAGTCAAACTAACAGCTTATTAAAGTCTAAGTGATTTGGTTCACAGTTATAAATACTTGCCACCTTATTAGAGAAGCTGTCGCAGAACTGATTTGTTTTGATATGTCCTTATTATTCCTTTTTGGGTGAAAGGGCATGTAGTCGTGAAATAGCAATCGGTGAATTATATGTCTGAACTATACGATGTCATCATAATTGGTGGCGGTGCTGGTGGTATGTCAGCCGGGGTTTATGCTGCTCGTGGCAAAATGAAAACCCTGATCATTGAAGATAAGCGAAATACAGGCGGCCAAGCCGCGACAACCAGTGAAATGGAAAACTACCCAGGTATTGTGGAAGCGACAGGTCCACAACTTATGGATATGTTCCGTGAACACTGTAATAAGTTTGGTGTGGAGTTTGCTCGCGGACTCGTGTCTGAAATCACAATTGCTAATGATGGCTTTATTAAGACGCTAACAACGAGCAAAGGCGAAATTTATCAGACCAAGAGCATCATAGTTGCAACGGGTGCTACACCGCGCATTCTAGGTATCACGGGTGAATTAGAGTTCCGTGGTAAAGGTGTTTCATACTGCGCAACTTGCGATGCTGATTTTTACGAAGAGCTTGATGTTGTCGTTGTAGGATCCGGTAATACAGCGGTTGAAGAATCTGTATTCCTCACCAAGTTTGTTAATAAAGTCACCATGATCGTGCTGCATGATCAAGGCATTCTTGATGCTGATCGCACAGCCCAAGAGCAAGCATTTGCTAACGATAAAATCGAGTTTGTTTGGAACTCTGTGGTTGAAGAAATCTGCGGTGATGAACTTGTTAGCGGTGTGAAGCTTAAGCATCTAAAAACAGGAGAGATCACAGAGCTGTCTGCTGATGGTGTCTTTATGTTTGTTGGCACAGTGCCAAAAACAGATTTCATTAAAGGCCAAGTGGCATTAAGCCCACAAGGTTATGTCATCACCAATGAAAAACAAGAAACCAATGTTCCCGGTATTTTTGCTGTGGGTGATGTCGTTGATAAATTCCTTCGTCAGGTAGTCACCGCAGCCGGTGATGGCGCAATTGCGGCAGTCGCGGCAGACCGTTATATCGAAGAAGAAGAAAACTGGCGCAAATCTGTGTCTGAGTTTGGCGGTACGGCAATGGTGGCGTTCTGGAATCCACTAAGCAAAGAAAGTTTAGCTGTGATTAATCAGCTAGAACAAGATTGCAAAGATAAGCCAGATCAGCGTGTTGTCACTATAGATACCTATAAAAGCCAAAATATTGCGAACCGTTTCTCGGTTTCAGATGTGCCAGTTGTGATCCGATTTGACGCTGGGCAGGAAGCCAAGCGAGTGAATGTTAAGGATATTGCTGAGTTAGATACTCTGTATTAAGGAAAACGCAATGATCGAACTAAATAAAGATAACTTTGATGCTGAAGTGAAAGTAGATGGCGTTGTACTGGTTGATTTCTGGAGCGAAAGTTGTGGTCGCTGTATTGAACTGATGCCAGAAGTAATGGAATTAGCTGAAAAATATGGCAGCGAGATCAAATTCTGCAAACTGAATATTCAAGGTAACCGTCGCTTGGCGATGGCGCAGAAAGTGATGGGTCTTCCTTCATTTGTTTTCTACAAAAATGGTGAAAAGATTGAACACCTTTCTGGCGAAGAGCTAGAAATGGAAGATGTTGCGAACAAAGTAGAAAGCTACATCGCTGAAACAGCATAAAAGTATAAGTAGGTGTAACTGATTTACACCCAATGAATTTGTATTTAATAGGCAACGGCCTGTTGGCGCAAATATAAGCCTCGCTTTCTCTACATGGCTTTCGATGAAAGCAGGGTAAGAAAGAAAGTGCTTTATAAAATCCATGTGAACTCAGTACGTGGTCGTCCATAAGCTGATAAGCATGATCGTAGTAATCTGTACCCTTGGAGTGAACAATGCTCAAAGATAAGAAAGTTATTATCTTGGGAGACAGAGACGGTGTACCAGGACAAGCAATTGAAGCTTGTATCAAATCTGCTGGTGCGCATGTTCTTTTCTCTACAACTGAGTGTTTCGTCTGAACCAGCGCAGGTGCTATGGATCTGGAAAATCAAAAGAGGATCAAAGGTTTTGCTGACGAGTTTGGCCCAGAGAATCTGGTAGTCGTACTTGGTGGCGCGGAAGCAGAAGCTTCTGGCCTAGCGTGTGAAACCGTTACTAACGGCGATCCTACTTTTGCCGGTCCATTAGCCGGAGTCCAGTTAGGACTCTCTTGTTATCATGTGGTTGAGCCGGAAATTAAAGAAAATGTGGATGCTGGCGTCTATGACGAACAGATAAGCATGATGGAAATGGTACTTGATGTCGATGCCATCGTGGCAGAGGTCAAAGAGTATCGTGAGCAATTCGGAAAGTATGTTTAATCGGGAGAAAGATTGTGTTCGCTAATAAAACAGTGATCATTCTTGGAGACCGCGATGGCGTACCTGGTCAGGCAATCGAAGCTTGCATGAAGACTACAGGTGCTCACGTTGCTTTCTCTACTACAGAATGTTTCGTCTGAACAAGCGCTGGCGCAATGGATCTGGAAAATCAAAAGCGGATTAAAACACTTGCTGAGGAAAAAGGCGCAGAGAATCTCGTTGTGATTCTTGGCGGCGCAGAAGCAGAAGCTTCTGGCCTAGCATGTGAAACTGTCACCACAGGTGATCCGACTTTTGCAGGACCATTGGCGGGAGTCCAGTTAGGACTTTCTTGTTATCACGTGGTGGAAGACGAAGTTAAAAATGCCGTTGATCCAACTGTCTATGAAGAGCAAGTTGGAATGATGGAAATGGTACTTGATGTCGATGCTATCAAAGCGGAAATGCAACAATACCGCAGCGAAACTGCATTAGCATAAGTATATCTCAATGCTGGTTCGGATCTGTTTGTTTAGGCAGGTTCGAACCTTTTATCCGGCTCGGATGCAGGAGTAACAATGGGATACGCAGTAATTAAAGGTGTGAGCTACGTGCTCGCCCACACCCCAGATGTATTGATTCAACACGGTTCAGTACAAGTACAAGCGCGGGCAAAAGATCCTTCAGACCCTTATTTTCAGCAGCTAAAAGACCACCTTCGTCCATATGAAGACGTTGTCTCTTATCCTGCCAACCAGTGTTACATCGGTAACCTAACACCGCAACAACTCTCTGATATTCCTCAACCTTGGTTTGAAAATAAAGAACACAATGCCAACCAAGGTAAATTTGGTGAAATTTATAACCAAGCCCAATTTTATGCCATGTTGAACCACGTTGATGTGTTCAATTTGGTGCAACTGACTCAAGAGTTTATCGATACTTACCACGGGCAAGTGGCGCATCATTCGTTGTATGGCGATGACGTTGATCTGCTTGCTGGTCACCAGATCATCACAAAAGATCAAATCTTAGCTTTGCTTGAGCATCATCATGCTGAAGTTTTGATGATGAATGGTGAAATTGTCGGTTGTGTGAAAGCCGCGCACGATGAAGATGAAAACTTATCTGCGCATATCATGCTAGAAAACCTCTGCACTAAAGCATCTGGCGTTATGGCGGCAATGCACCTTAAACAGCAGGGGATTGATCTCGATAAAGTCGATTACTTGATTGAGTGTTCTGAAGAAGCATGTGGTGACATTAACCAGCGTGGTGGTGGCAACTTTGCAAAAGCCATCGGTGAATCTATTGGCTGTAATAGCGCGACAGGTTCGGACGTTCGTGGTTTCTGTGCGGCACCAGCGCATGCCATGATGCTAGCTTCTGCTTTGGTTAAGTCTGGCATATTTAAGAATGTGATGGTTGTCGCGGGTGGCGCAGTAGCGAAACTCGGTATGAACGGCCGTGACCATGTTAAAAATAACATGCCAGTGTTAGAAGATTGCATTGCGGGCTTTGCTTGCATGGTGACTGAAAATGACGGTGTTAGTCCAGAAATTAACTCTGACATCATCGGTCGTCACCAAATTGGTACGGGTTCATCGCCTCAAGCGGTTATGACTGCGCTGATTGCTGCGCCACTTAAAGCTGCAGGCATGAAGATGACAGACATCGACAAGTACTCGGTGGAGATGCAAAACCCAGAGATCACTAAACCTGCGGGCGCGGGTAATGTGCCGGAATCAAACTACAAAATGATTGCAGCGCTAGCGGTGAAAGAAGGGCAGATGGAACGCACTCAGTTGCCAGCGTTTGTTGAAAAACATGGCATGACGGGCTTTGCACCAACGCAAGGGCACATTCCATCAGGCGTTCCTTTCCTTGGCTTTGGCCGTGACATGATCCTTAATGATGAAATTAAAAACTTCATGATGGTGGGTAAAGGCAGCTTGTTCTTAGGGCGTATGACTAACTTGTTTGATGGTTTGAGCTTCGTGGTTCAGAAGAACAGCGGCAAGCAAGATGAAGTGTTTGATGAGAATCAAGTGAAACAGGTTGTGGCGCAAGCAATGCGCGATGTGGCTGAGAACTTGCTAAACGCGAAGAGCGAGAAGTAATCGGAGGTTGCGATGGCGAATATCAATCAACAACTATCCGACACGTTTTCAGCAATGGCGGATGGCCTGCTAAGTGGACAATTTGGCAAGAAAACCCGAATTGCTCTCACGCTGATCGGCAGCGAACACGGCCCACAAGAACTGCTTCGAGGTGCTCAGTTAGTTGCAAGACAGCACAGCGACATCGAACCTGTGCTAATTGGATGTAATGATCCTGAGTGTGGTTTTGAATGCCACCCTGCAGAGGATTTAAACCAATGTCACCAAGTGATGGAAAGCTTGTTTGAGCAGAAGCAAATCGACGGTTGTGTCACTTTGCATTATGCCTTCCCTCTTGGTGTGAGCACCATGGGTAAAGTAGTAACTCCGAGCACTGGACGCGAGATGATCATTGCGTCTACGACTGGGACTACAGATACCAACCGCCAAGCGGCGATGCTCAAAAATACCTTGTATGGTATTGCATTAGCAAAAGCGACGGGTATTGAGCAACCGACTGTGGGTGTGCTGAATATTGACGGTGCAGCGTTATGTGAGCGTGGATTACGTGAACTTCAACAAGCGGGTTATGACATTCACTTTGCAGAATCAGGACGTGCCGATGGCGGGATTGCCATGCGCGGTAATGATTTGCTGCAAGGTACGCCTGATGTGATGGTGACAGATAGTCTAACTGGCAATTTGCTGATGAAAATGTTTTCTTCGTTCACTACAGGTGGTAGCTATGAAGCTTCTGGCTTCGGTTATGGACCTGGGTTGGGTGAAGGTACGGCAGGGAAGCTAGTGAACATTATCTCTCGAGCATCGGGTGCACCTGTTGTGGCTGGTGCCATGAGATTATGCGCAGATGCAGCAAAAGGAGAGGTGATGAAGCGCGTTGACGAGGAATGGGAAGCAGCAACCTTATCAGGCTTAAACAGTACTTTAGCAAAATACTGCCAGCCAAAAACGCAAGTAGAAACAACTGAAGCTGTAATTGCACCACCTGAAAAGGTGACTGACACAGATATTGGTGGCATTGATATTTTAGAAATCGAAGATGCATGCCAAGCACTGTGGCAAGTGAAGATCTTTGCTCGCACAGGTATGGGGTGTACTGGTCCTATTATCTTAGTGGCAAAAGAAGATTTGGATGCAGCCAAAGCACGTCTAGTTGAAACGGAGTTTCTTAGCTAGCGTCACAACTTAAAAATGATTTATTGAGCATGAAAGCCTAAGGTGAGTAGTGCTCTTTTCTATCTCCCTCCGTTTTATCGATATTTCGCTTATCCCTCATTATTTCGTCGATTTTTCAACAACCAACAACCAGCAACCAAGAACTAGTAATCAATACTTAATCTCGCTTATGTCTCATGTTTAGGCTTAAAGTTTTGCTTGCTATGAAGTTGAGAGGCTGATCGCCATAATATGTGCTTTGTTTCATTATAATTAGCAAGGTTTTCAATTTATATCACTCAGGCAGAGTGATAATAAGTAAAGTAAGGTTGGCTGATGAATACAATGAGGAAAGCGCTGATATCCGTTATTGTTTTTTCTAGTTTTGGGCTTCAAGCAATGACGTTTGATCAGTTATCTGAAACCCTTGATGAAGCGAAGCAAGTGATTGATTGTCGCTCGAGTAATTTTTATAACGGATGGCCAGAAGCGGGCTCAAAGCTAGGCGGTCATTACCCTAATGCGGTCAATTTTGATGCCCAGTGGTTGGACAGAATTGACGCCTCGGCGCTTAACCAACTACTGGTGGAAAAACAGCTAAATGCAGATAAGCCTACCTATTTGTATTGCGACCAAGCGGCTAGCAAAAAAATGGTGACAGCCTTGGCTGACCAAGGATTTACATCGGTATCTGTAATTGAAGAGCCGCTCTCAAATTATTCTGGCTCACTTACTGCGTTACCCAAATTTCAGCAGCTTGTTGGACCTGAGTGGCTCAAACAAGTCATTGATGGACAGCAACCACTTTATGCTCCTCAAACCGACTATAAACTGGTTGAGGTTGCTTGGGGACCGCCGACAAAATACCTTGTTTCACATATACCTACAGCACAGTATTTAAATACCAATAATATAGAAACAAAGCCGCTTTGGAATCGTGTTAGTAACGAGCAACTCACGGCCTTGCTGCAAGATTTAGGTATTCGTTACGACACTACCGTGATTTTGTATGGGCGCAATAATATGGCGGCCGCGCGTGCTGCGAGTATTATGATGTACGCAGGTGTTGAAGATGTACGCCTACTGAATGGTGGTTGGACGGCATGGGTTGGTGCTGGCTTCACGTCAGAGCCTATGTTGCAAACCGCAGAGAAAGTGGCAGATTTTGGCCGAGATATTCCTGCTAATCCTGAATTGATCATTGATATCGCTGAGGCGAAAGCCATTCTTGATGGCTCACCAAAAACGAATTCGTTAGTCAGTATTCGTACTTGGGATGAGTACTTAGGCAAAATCAGTGGTTATAGCTATATTAAGCCAAAAGGGCGTATACCGGGTGCAAAATGGGGACATGGTGGCAGTGATGCTAATAGCCTTGAGGATTTTCGTAACCCCGATGAGACCATGAAAAGCGCTGACGAGATTGAACATTTCTGGCATCAATGGGAAATCGATCGTAATCAGAAAGTGTCTTTTTATTGTGGTACGGGGTGGCGGGCGTCAGAAACCTTCTTCTATGCCTATGTGATGGGCTGGAAAGATATCAGCGTTTATGATGGCGGCTGGTATGAGTGGAGCGGTATTAAAACCAATCCAACCTTAATTGGTCCTATGTCATAACGATTTTGTATTAGCTCTGGGTCATTTTATTCGGGAGAGAAACTTCGCATTGTGAAGTTGATAGCGGGCAAATAAGCCCGCTATTTTTATGTTCAGCGCTTCATTTGTAATGAGGTTTATACGCCTTATCTGTGCCTGACACTGGCAGTTAATGGGTTGCCGTTGTTGGCTTAAGAGCCCATGCAAAAGCATCGGCAAAATACTGTTTGCCGTTTTCAGGGATGACTCGGCCGTGAGCAAGAATGATGCGGTCAAATGGCCAGGTTAAGATCTCTTGCAGTGACTGACGCAACCGCGTTTTGTCATGAAAAGATAACCGCCAATAGAGTGGCATTGCTGGTTGTTGATAGCAGCCATTGAGTAAAGCTAAGCCTATTGAAAGTGGGTTGGTGCAGTCTTTCATCCAAGCTAAGGTATCACCCACAATTAGGGTGTGCGATTGTGGATCACAAAACACCACTTCCTCCATTTTGTCGCTCCCCCTAATCAGCGTTTGTAATAGCTGATTACGCCACAATGCAGGCGTTGTCGCGCTCAGGGCATCATCAAAAATCAAATCAGAGCGCTTTTGTTGTAACCCTGGAGGGGCAAAAAAGTAAGCGTCAGGGTAGGCAAGCCACCATTCAGACAGAAAAAGGTGATGATTAATATTGGGGGTAACAATGGCATGTATTTGCCCCAATTTGCTCAGTGCTAACTGTAATTTAGTCGTGAGCTGTATCGGAGAATGAATAAGCAGTTTTTTATTGTTGAGCCGAATAACGGTCATACGGGCACCCACAGGAATGCCGCTCACGTTGAGCGGCATGTCGTAGTACCAAAGGCGATCAGTAGCCCATTCTATCAAGTGGTTATCCTTAACCTAGTTTGTGGTGCAAGAAGGGGGGGGGAGTTAAACCCCCATCAATCCAAGTAAACGTTCAGCGGTTTCAATAGCTTGTTGGCGATTGGCGATATTCAATTTTTGGTACAAATTACGGATATGAGTTTTGATGGTTGTCGATGCAACATCTAGCTCAGATGCAATTTGTTCATTGCTATAACCCGTATATATTAAGCCTAGAACTTGCCATTCACGCTGTGTTAGTGGGCTAGTGCGTACTAACTCCGGTACATCGGGGAGTGTCAGTAGTTTATCGACAAAGCTTTCATCAAAATGAACGGAACGGTTTCGTTCTTTACTCGTCATTTCACGTAGCAGTTGTTGTGCACGATGAAGTTCAAGCTCACTTAATTGGCGCGTATCGACTAACTCTTTTAGTAGGTCGCAGATGGTATTCGCTTCGCATAAGAAGTTACCAATCATGCCAGTACTATTGGTCAGTTGTAATGCTTCTTTAAGGTATAAAAGTGCAGTATCACGTTCCCCCTGACGTTTACTTAATACCGCTTGTACCACAAGATTTCGATTTTTGTCTGTGACTAAATTGTACTTTCCCGCATCTTCTTGCAGGGAAAGTAAAATTTCATGCGCTTGGTCATACTCGCCGAGCGTCAAGTGCGTTCGGGCAATATTGCGCCATTGTAGCTGCTGGAAGTGGTTACACCCACCTTCAGGACGCTCCGCCTGTTTTAGCCAATCAGCCAAGCTTTGATTATCGTCTTTTGCTTGCCAGTAAAGAATGTTGGCAAAATCAGCATTTGCTCGCCAGTCAATATGGTATTCAGAACGCTCTACCAGGCAGTTACACAGGTCTAAATAGCGTGCGCCTTTATCGAGTTCACCCCGAGTGATCGCAATACGTGCCAGCATGGAATAGGCGTGCAATGATTTGGTTTCATCAAAAGGTGCTAACACTTCTAGGCTTTTATGGGCACATTCTTCAGCTTCTTCTAAGCGGTTCCAACACCATAGGATCTGTGCACGTAAGCGTAGCAAGAACTCATGCAGTGGCACTTGTTGAAGGTGTTGCTCTTTTACCAGCTTGAAGGCTTGATCTAATAGTTCATAAGCCGATTGAATGTAACCTTGGGCCACCAGAATCTCGCTCTGTTGCAGTAGCGCCCAAAGTGCTTGATGGTAAACATGGTACTGACGTGCCATTTTCTCTGTTTGTTGCATCATCGGCAATGCACGGCTGAGATTACCGAGGCAGTGGTGGACTTCGCCTACAACCGAGGTCGCTACAATGCGGCTACGGTAAGTGGTAGAAGGTAGCTGCCCTAATGCTTGCTCAGATAAAAGTAGCGCATCTTCAGGCTTACTTTGGTTAATCGCAACTTGTGCTAGCAGTGCGTTAAATTCACCTTGCAGCGCATCATCTAATTCGATGCTGTGCTTACTTAATTGTGCTTTGGTTTCATTAATCAGATCACCCACATCGTTATAACGGTGTTGGCTTTGTGCCAGCCATGCGCGAAGGAGAGCAAGGCGAGGGGAAGAGAATAGTTTGTCCGTTGTTAAGGAAGCAATAGAGTCCTCTAGTAATTTCAACTCTCCGTGATGGTACATGTTCCAGCCGTAGTCTGTCAGTACTTCAACAATCAGATCTTGATTCTCACTCTTTAGCGCATGGATCAGCGCTTGTTGCGGGCTTTTTTGTTTTAGCCAAGCGTAAGCTGCTTGTGTATGCAGTTCTGATTGTTGTTGCGGAATCTGGGAATAACGCTGATGGCGAAGGAATTCTGCAAACAAATTATGGAAGCGATACCAGTTATCGTTACTTTCAAGCGTGTTAAGGAATAAACCGAAACGGTTCAGTGACTCTAGCATTGCCAGTGCATCATTACGGCCTGTTAAGTCAGTCACTAACTGCGCATTGAAAATATCTAATACTGAGCATTGCAATAAGAATTGCTGAGTATCGCGATCGAGTTGATCAAATACTTCTTCCGCAAGGTAATCCCACAAGTGGCCCCGATTAAAGCTTGCCATTGATTCGGCAGATTCTGCTAAGTGATTCGGTTTTTGTTGGGCATGAAGGGCGATCAGCTGTAGTGCTGATGGCCAACCTTCAACTTGCTCGCGCAATGAATTTAGTACTGTGAGTTCAATTTCTTCACTGACACGCTTTTGGAAGAAGCGTTGGGTTTCTTCTTGATCGAAGGCTAAGTGCTCGTTGTCTACTTCAATCAATAAATCACGCACACGTAGGTTAGCGGTACTCAGTGGTGGTTGCGTTCGGCTCGTGACGACAAGGGTGAGGCAGTCCGGCATGTGCTTAAGGAAGAAACGCATACCGTCATGAATGTCTTCATTGTTGATGACATGGTAGTCATCTAATACTAAATATGTTTGGGCGTTATATTCGGCAATTTCGCCGAAAAGCTCGCTAAATAGCGTCGATAAGCAAGCAAATTGACGGCGTTCAGCCATTGCTTGTGTTTTTAAACAGGCGCCATTAGTGGCTTTGTTTATGGATTGTAAGAAGTAGTTCGCGAATCGAAATGTATCGTTATCGCTTTCATCAATGTTCAACCACCCAGTATGTGGGTGATCGTTTAGCCATTGTGCTGCCATAGTGGTTTTACCGTAGCCCGCTGGAGAGCGGAAAAGTACCAGACGGTAAAACGGTGCTTGATTAAGACGATCCAGCAAGCGAGGACGGAGAATGGCATTATGAAGGCGCGCCGGGCGCGTTAGTTTCGATGGTATCCACATAGTTCTTTTGTCTAATCCGTTGTTTCGACTCTGAATATGACCACAATATAATTCTTGTTATTGGGGAAAGTGACGTAACGACCTTTCACTTCCTTGGTCTTGTTATGCTCATTTGGCCTTAAAATCATGCCTTAAATGAATAGTGCGGCATTTGATCTTCCCCAATACTTTACCTAGCAAAAGGGCAATGTAACCAGAACATCGCTTTCTCATCCCTTGATTTATGAACCAAATCACAAATATTCCAATTCAATTAGAATAATCATCATCCCGCTGCACGTGAAAATTAGAGATTAAAGTGTGAATCATATTGCATTAATTTTCATTGGATGATGCTCTCTCCCCCCTGAACTTTGGTTTGAGTCACAAAAAGTACGTACTTAACTGACCTACGCCCCTCCTCCTCCTCCCTCTAGTCCCAAAATTCAGGAGGATGCTTTCGTTAGGGATAACAGGCAGCATAGATTCCAGTTGAGATAATCTTAGAGAGAGAATGAACCATGACAACACGTGGTCAAGCACAACAATTTGATAAAGCATTATTTAAAGCTTCAGTAGAGAAGCATTTACTGACGACGTACGCGAAAACCAAAGAAACGGCTGATGCACGTAGCTGGTACTTAGCTGTAGGTAAAGCATTAGCTGAAATCAGCACTGGTAGCCTGCTTGAAACTGAAAAGCACGTTGCTGAACAAAATGTACGTAGCGTTAATTACCTTTCTTTAGAATTTCTAATTGGTCGTCTAACAGGCAATAACTTAATCAGCATGGGTTTGTACGACGAAGTCAGTGCAGCCGTTGAAGAACTAGGTCTTAATTTAACTGATCTGCTAGAAGAAGAACGCGATCCAGCACTCGGTAATGGTGGCCTTGGCCGCTTGGCTGCGTGTTTCATGGATTCACTGGCAGCACAAGAATTTCCAGCTGTAGGTTACGGCCTGCACTATGAGTACGGTCTATTCCGTCAATCATTTGAAGATGGCCATCAAGTTGAAACACCTGACGCATGGCGTGGAATTGAAGGTTACCCTTGGGAAGTGGTACGCCCTGAATTAGCGCAATCTGTTGGTTTATTTGGCCATGTAGAAACGCAGGCTAACGAAAAAGGTGAAGCTCAACGTCGTTGGGTACCTGCAATGAACCTAGAAGGTGTTGCATGGGATCTTCCAATCGTAGGTTATGACAACAAGAGTGTTTACCCACTGCGTCTGTGGGAATGTCGTTCACCTGCACCGTTTAACCTACAGCGTTTTAACGACGGTGATTACGTAGGTGCACAATACGGTCAACTAGAAGCGGGTAACGTAACAAAAGTCCTTTACCCGAATGACAATCATGACCAAGGTAAAATGCTACGCCTAATGCAACAGTACTTCCACTGTGCATGTTCAGTAGCGGACATCCTTCGTCGTCACGCGGCGGCGGGTCATAGCATTGAAGATCTTGCGAAACTAGAAACCATTCAGCTAAACGATACTCACCCAACAATTGCTATTCCTGAACTCATGCGCATCTTGATTGATGAGCACCAATTAGGTTGGGATGCGGCATGGGCAATTTCTTCGAAAGTTTTTGCATATACCAACCATACGCTACTACCTGAAGCGTTAGAAACATGGAGCGAGAAACTGATCGCAGACATGCTGCCACGTCACATGGAAATCATTTTTGAAATCAACCACCGCTTTATGCTGGAAGTTGAAGCAAAATGGCCTGGTAATAACGAAGTAAAACGTAAGCTTTCTATTATTCAAGAAGGCCCACAACGCATGGTACGCATGGCGAACTTATGTGTAGTGAGTACTTACGCAGTTAACGGTGTAGCAGCACTTCACTCTGAGTTGGTTAAGCGCGATCTATTCCCTGAATTCAACGAGTTATTCCCTGGCCGCCTACAGAACGTAACGAATGGTGTAACACCTCGCCGTTGGTTGAAGTTCTGTAACCCGGGTTTAACGGAATTGGTTAATGAGAAAGTAGGTAAAGATTGGCCTGCTAACCTCGATAAACTGTCTGGTTTAGCTAAGTTTGCGGAAGATAAAGCTTTCCAAAAACGCTACATGGCAGTGAAAAAAGATAATAAGCAACGTCTGGCTGACTGGGTTCTGGATAACATGGATATCGAGCTTGATACCAATGCTATCTTCGATGTGCAAATCAAACGTCTGCACGAGTACAAACGTCAGCACTTGAACTTGCTACACATCTTAGCGCTATATCACCGCTTAGTGAACGATCCGACATTTGATATGCACCCACGTGTATTTATCTTTGCAGCGAAAGCAGCACCGGGTTATGCATTAGCGAAAGACATCATTTTTGCCATCAACAAAGTGGCAGAAAAAGTAAACAACGACCCACGCCTTGGCGGAAAACTAAAAGTGGTATTCATTCCTGATTACCGTGTAAGCCTTGCTGAAATCATTATTCCTGCAGCAGATGTGTCAGAGCAGATTTCAACTGCCGGCCTAGAAGCATCAGGCACAGGTAACATGAAGATGGCGCTGAACGGTGCATTAACTGTCGGTACGATGGATGGTGCCAATGTTGAGATCCGCGAAGAAGTGGGCGATGAAAATATCTTTATCTTCGGCTTACTAGTAGACGAAGTATTGAAACTAAAAGAAGAGGGTTACGACCCTTACCGTTACTACCATGCAGACAGCCTGCTACGTGCAGCGTTAGATGTATTGGATACAGATGAGTTTACTCCGGGTAACCCAGGTCAACTGGCTGCGATTCGTCAAAACCTACTTGAAGGTGGCGATCAGTACCTAGTATTAGCTGACTTTGCTGACTACGTAAAAGCGCAAGCTCGCATTGATGCGGAATACCGTGACCAAGCAACATGGGCACGTAAAGCAATTCTGAACACAGCACTGGTTGGTAAGTTCAGCTCAGACCGTAGTATTCGTGATTACGTAAACAACATCTGGAAATTAAAAGCGGTTAAACGTTAATCGCATACGGTGATTAACAGCCCGGTTTAAAAACCTTTTTATCAGCAAAAATAAACATCGTAGCGGCCCAAGGGCCGCTAACGGAGATAACGATGAAAGACAATCAAGCATTAAAACAAGTTGCTGAAATGGTGGGAATTGCCGACAGCTACGTCAGCGCCTGGGGTGATGAAGCCAAAGTAAAAGACGAAACCATTCGACGCTTACTAATGGCTTTAGGTTACGACACCAAGAATGACGAAGCATTGCTCGAGTCAGCACGCAAGAAACACCGTCCAGATGTACTTGCACCTGTGAAAGTAGTACGAAGTGGTGAAGCAATGCACATTGCTTTGCAGCTAGGTGCTAGCGCACGCGTAAGCGATTTTAGCTGGCGCCTAACTACAGAACAAGGTGAGGTGATGGAAGGCTGGTTACAGTCTCAGTTAGTGAAAGATGACCGTGAAGATGGTGGGGAGCTAACGTTTGCTTTACCCGACGATCTTGCATGGGGTTACCACAAACTTGAACTGTTCCGTAAACGCCGTAAATCACCGTTTGAAATGACTTTGATTGTTACGCCAATGTCTTGTTATAAGCAGGAAGCGCTTGTTAATGAGAAGAAGCTTTGGGGTACCAGTGTTCAGCTTTACTCCGTACGTACTAACCATAACTGGGGTATTGGTGACTTTGGCGATTTAAAACAACTGGTAGCTGATATTGCTGCACGTGGCGGTGATTTTGTTGGTTTAAACCCGATCCATTCTTTGTTCCCTGCGAACCCAGAAGGCGCGAGTCCGTATAGCCCATCATCACGTCGTTGGTTAAACCTAATGTACATTGATGTTAGCTCTGTTGCCGAGTTTGCACAGTGTGATGAAGCTCAGCAGCTTGTTGGCAGCCCTGAATTCCAACAGCGTTTAGTGGAAGCTCGCGAAACCAATTGGGTGAATTACAGTGAAGTTTCTTGCTTGAAAATGGCAGTACTTCCATTGTTGTTCGACACTTTTGTTGAGCGTCATATAAGTAAAAAAACGGCGCGTGCCGACAATTTTTTGAAGTTTGTTGAAGATGGCGGCGAAAGCTTACTTCATCAAGCCGCTTTCGATGCGTTACATGCGCATTTGAAAAAACAAGATGATAATACGTGGGGCTGGCCTGTATTCCCTGAAGAATTACGTCATTTTGATAATGCTGAAGTTAAAACGTTTATCAAAGAAAATGGTAAAGATGTTCAGTTGTTTATGTATCTGCAATGGTTGGCGGATAGTCAATTAGCAGAAGTGAACGAACTGGCAGAAGAAAAAGGCATGGCCATGGGCCTTTACCGTGATTTAGCGGTAGGTGTGTGTGATTCAGGTGCCGAGACATGGGCAGATAATGGTGCGCTTTGCCAAGATGTTAGTATTGGTGCGCCGCCAGATATCTTAGGTCCTCTAGGTCAAAACTGGGGCTTACCACCACTAAACCCACAAGTACTCCAAGAAATGTCTTACGAACCGTTTGTACAGCTACTGCGTGCCAATATGCGTAACTGTGGTGCATTGCGTATTGACCACGTACTGGGTTTATTGCGTCTATGGTGGATTCCGAAAGGTGAATCGGCAACGGAAGGGGCGTATATGTATTACCCCGTTGAAGATATGATGTCGATCCTTGCGCTAGAATCACATCGCTACCAATGTACTGTCATCGGTGAAGATCTAGGTACAGTGCCTGATGAGATTGTTGGTCAACTTTCAGATGCTGGCATTCATTCTTACAAGGTATTTTTCTTCGAAACATCTGAAGATGGTGGTTATTACTCACCAAGTCATTACCCTAGTCAATCAATGGCAACATTGTGTACACATGACATGCCAACCCTTCGTGGTTTCTGGCATTGTGATGACCTTAAAATGGGTGCAGAACTGGGTTTATACCCTGATGAAGAACAACTTAATGGCTTATTTGACAGCCGAGCTGAAAGTAAGCAAAAAATCCTTGATAGTTTGAGCTGGCACGGTTACCTTCCACAAGGTGTAGGGCATAATGCTGCATATGTACCGATGGACCGTTCGTTAAGTGAAGGCATGCAACTTCACCTTGCATCGAGCTCAAGTGCATTGCTAAGCCTACAACTGGAAGACTGGTTGGAAATGGATAAACCAGTCAATATTCCAGGAACGGTGAATGAATATCCAAACTGGCGTCGTAAGCTTTCTACTACTTTGGACGATCTATTTACCCGCCAGGATATCATTGACCTGACTCGTCGTTTAACAGAAACACGAGCAAAAGCTAGTCCAAACACTAATCAGGAGTAATGCGTTGGACACCACCCAAGTGACCCGCAGTGATAAGGAATATTTGCAGCTCGAAAGAGCTGCATTCTCAGACCCGTTTTCGTTTCTCGGCCCACAGTATGATGTAAACGGTATAGCCTTAAGGGTATGGATACCAGGAGCTGAAAGCGTAACCGTCGAGCTACAAAACGGCGAGAAATACCCATTAACCCGTGAAGCTGATAGTGGCTTCATCTTAGAGGGTGATGTGGATTTAACCACTGCTTATTATCAACTACATATTTGCTGGCCTCAGGGTGAGCAAACTATTCACGACCCTTACCAATTTCACTCTATCTTGCCAGCAGGAGATGCGCTGAAGACGCCTTCGCAAATGCATTGCGAGATGGGTGCACAGCTTATTACCCTACAGCAGGCTAACATGCCTGTTTCTGGCGTTCGCTTTTTGGTATTTGCACCACATGCCTCTGCGGTAAGTGTTGTGGGTGAATTCAATGCGTGGGATGGCCGTCGTCATCCATTACAACGTCTTGATGATGGCTTGTGGGGGCTGTTCATCCCTGGCCTTGAAGAAGGCACACGCTATAAATTTGAATTGAAAGACAGCCAAGGTAATGGTTTGCCGCATAAAGCCGATCCTTGGGGTTATGCATCGGAACAGTACCCATCTTTTTCTTCTGAAGTTTACGACCAATCACGCTACCAATGGCAAGATAAGCAGTGGCAACAACGTCCTGTTACTGCAAAGCACCAAGAAGCATTGTCTTTTTATGAGTTGCATGCAGGTTCTTGGCGTCGTAACGATCAAGGTGAGTTTCTAACTTATCGTGAATTAGCTGAAACCTTGCTTCCATACATTGTCGAAATGGGCTACACCCACATTGAATTGATGCCTGTTTCTGAGCATCCATTTTATGGTTCATGGGGCTACCAACCAATTGGCTTATTTTCACCAACAAGTCGTTTCGGTTCGCCAGATGATTTCAAATACTTTGTTGATCAATGCCACCAAGCGGGTATAGGTATCGTTCTTGATTGGGTGCCTGCGCACTTCCCATCGGATGATCATGGTTTAGCCAAGTTTGATGGTACAGACTTGTATAATGAGTCTGATCCTCGTCGTGGCTGGCACCAAGATTGGCAAAGTTACATTTATGATTACGGCCGTGATCATGTTCGTCGTTTCTTAGTGTCTAATGCATTGTTTTGGTTTGAGCATTACCACATTGATGGCTTACGTGTGGATGCTGTTGCATCTATGCTGTACCTCGATTACTCGCGTGAGCATGATCAATGGATCCCGAACCACGACGGTGGTAACGAGAACTACGACGCTATTAGCTTATTACGTTGGATGAACGAAGAAGTTTACCGTCATTATCCAAACGCCATGACCATAGCAGAAGAATCTACCGCGTTCCCTGGGGTGTCAAAACCAACAGATATGGGCGGTTTAGGTTTTGGATTTAAATGGAATATGGGCTGGATGCATGACAGCTTATCGTACATGCAAGAAGAGCCTGTGAACCGTAAGTATCATCACGATACTATTACATTCCCACTTGTCTATGCGTTTAGTGAAAACTATGTGCTGTCTTTATCCCACGATGAAGTGGTATACGGTAAAGGTTCACTACTGGACAAAATGCCGGGCGATGAATGGCAGAAAACAGCCAACTTACGTGCTTATTTGGGCTACATGTATGGTCAGCCAGGCAAGAAACTAAACTTCATGGGCACTGAAATTGCTCAAAGTGCTGAATGGGCACATGAAGGCCAACTAGAGTGGCATTGGTTAGAGTACCCACGTCATAGTGGCACGCAAGCTTTGGTTCGTGATCTAAACAAGATGTATACCTCAGTTCCTGCACTGCATGAGCAAGATTGTTCACCAGAAGGTTTTGAGTGGCGCCTAATGGATGATGCTGAACAAAGTATTCTAGCCCATGAACGTTTTGCATTGAATGGCGATAAAGTCTTAGTTATTTCAAACTTTACGCCAGTGCCTCGTTTAGGCTACACCTTAGGTGTACCGCAAGCGGGTCAATATGAATTGCTAATTAACACTGACAGCGAAGAGTATTGGGGTAGTGGTGTTGCCGTTAATGCTGTGACGCCAACACAAGTTGTTAGTTCTCATGGATTAGACAATTCCATTGTTATTGATTTACCTCCACTTTCAACAGTGTTCTTATCATTCAAGAAATAAATCGTAACAATTGAAAACATTCAAGCCCACAATATAATAGTGGGCTTTTTTATTATTTATCAAATTGTTACACTACATTTTTTTGCAAAGCAAATAATTACGTACTGGTCAAACCATGAAACTGGCTGTATTATTCGTTTACTGAATAAGTTGAAGGCCATACTCTTTTTTTTAATCGACAAGCGTTCAATTAAATGTTGAACTGCCCCTTAGCCTACTTTCCACTTGCGTTATTTTGATTAATTAATCTGCTGAATTCTAATCCGCATCGCTTGGTATATGACGAGCGAGAGTGAACATGTTCACGTATATAATAACTTGTAAAAACAACACCTTATACCACAATAAAAAGCTGTATATGAAGGTGAATGTTATTTTTGTTGAGATAAAATTTTGAAAACACCCGCTGTTGCCTTGCTGTTCGCTTTGTTAGCCTCCCCAACGACTTTCGCACAAGATTCCTTTTTCCCTATTTGGGGTAACGAAGCTGAAAAATTGGGCTATACCTTGCCAAAGCCTTATGGCATCTCTGTTTCTTACATGGACATGAGCAACCCAGTTACTGTTGATAGTATTGAATTAACAGGGGCCCCAATGCTTGAAGCTATTGATATTGATGCTAAAAATGCCACTTTTACCGGATCGAACATTACCGTTCGTGCTGATGTATGGGTTTTTCCGTTCATGAATGTCTATGGCATCATTGGCTATACCCAAGGTGAGAGTAAAGCGAAGATCAACTCTGTTAGTTGTGATAGCAGTAAATTTGATGGCCCCAATTTACTGTGCGGTGTAATTAATGCCGTCGGTGATAAGTTGCCTGAAAATACTATGTTCAATCTGGAAATGGATGGTGGTACATACGGTATAGGTACAACGCTAGCGGGTGGTGTGGGCAACTGGTTTGCCTTGCTGGATATGAACTACACCTACACCAGTATTTCTGCCATTGAGGGCGATATTCGTACTTTCGTTGCCGCACCGCGTGTGGGTTATCGCTGGGAGTACGACGGTGGCCGTGAATTGCGCGTTTTCACTGGTGTTATGTATCAAAAAGTTGATCAGTTCTTAGTTGGTGATATTGCGAGTTTAGGTTTGCCATCTGTCGTTGTTGCTGCAGCTGATAAGATTGCCAAAGATGCGGGTAATGAGAATGCAGGTTTTGAAGTAAGCCAGCATGCCAGTAGTAACTGGAATAATGTTGTGGGTATGCAGTACGCGTTCAACCGTGATTGGGATGTACTAATCGAGGCTGGATTTGGTGCGCGTGAATCTTTATTTTTCGCCCTTGGCCGACGATTTTAGGTGAGTGAACTATGAAACACACACTCGCATTACTCCTCGCGGCGACCTGCTCATTATCTGTCTACGCTGAAGAGAAAGAACTGACAACCTACGAACGCTATCAAGCTTGGTTGAACCAGATGTTGCTTGAACTTGGTGCTGATGGCCAGTTTAACCCTGATAAAGGGGTTGATTGGAGTGTCATGCCTGGGCCGTTTTACACGCCAGAAAAAAAGTTTGGTATCGGTGTATCGGCGGTGGGGTTATATAAACCTGATCTTGCCGATACAGTGACACAGCCTAGTTCAGTCACTATTAATGGATTTGGTTCGATTAATGGTGCTTACGGCCTTTCATTTAGTAACACTAACTATCTTGCCCATGACAAATATCGATTATTTATCGACGCAGAGCTCATGGATTCCCCCGACGTTTTTTATGGCGTAGGTATGAATGCGGGTCTGAATAACGATCGTGTCGATTATACCCGTAGAACTTATGCAGCTTCCGTTAAGGGTCTGTTACAAGTCATGCAGTACACTTATGTTGGTTTAGGGATTGAATTTTCAAAAAATGAAGCATCAGATGCTGAAATTGAAGATCCACAAAAGCCATGGGTTGGACAATCGCAGGCAGGCTTCCCTGATCAGCAATTCAGTGCCGGTGTAACCATGTCTTTAGCCTACGACTCGCGTGATTTTGCTTTAAATGCCTCGCAAGGGCGTTTGGTGAAGTTAGACTATACCCACTTCAGTGCTTCACTGGGTTCCGATCATGAGTTTGATCGCGTGGCGGTCAATTACAGTGATTATTACTCCCCGGATTTATTAGACGGTGTCATTGCATGGCAAGCCTTACTTGAAGCAAATTTTGGTGATGTAAGTTGGGACCAAATGGCATTACTGGGTGGTGGGAGTGCGCTTCGTGGTTATGAGCAAGGCCATTATCGTGATCGTAATATGATGATATCTCAAGTTGAATATCGTCAGCCAATTGGTGGTCGACACGGTATGGTTTACTGGGTCGGTGCTGGCACATTGTCAGATCAACTTAGTGAACTAGGGCAAGAAAAATGGCTAACGACTGTTGGGGTTGGCTATCGATTTGAAATTAAGCAGCGTGTAAATCTTCGTTTGGATATGGGATTTGGCAACGGCGAAAGCGGTTTTTACTTTGCAATAAATGAAGCATTTTAATCAACAATGATAAATCTTAGCGTTAAGTCACTGCTGATCTTCACTTTTATCCAATCGCTCAATGGCTGTGCAACAGAAGAAGCGTGGCAAATTCATTTGATGCCCTCTGAGCATCATGTTCAAGCCATGTTATCGGGAGAAGAATTTCGCCACGAGGAGTGGCTAATTGCAACATCGCAGTTACCAGATTTGTCGGTACCGGATAATGTCCGCCCTTGCTGCGCGTTTGGTGATATGCAAAAGGTGCAAGTTGGACCACTGCCAATCCCATTTTTTCGTTTAAATAACGTAATTAGCGTCGATGAAATGGGTCCACATAAATTTGCGAGTGGCATTTATCACTACACGCCTGCCTCGGCTTCGGCATCTGGTGTTGCGGGTAGCGAAAATAATGGCTTGTTATATACCCGACAAGGGGGCTTTATTGATTTAGCCCATGTACGGGACAGTGCCGATGACACTATCGGACTGTTCTTTGAGATGTTGGCTAATTTAGGGACTGAACACCGTATTGAGTTACCTGCCGAATTAGGTCCACGTTATGTGGAAATGAAAGCATTTGATGTATCAAGCTTCAGTCAATCACAAAAGTGGCATATAGCGGCCAATATGGCAGCGCGTATTGCTTACTTCAAAGCAGAATCACATGAAATTGCTCAGTGGCACGGTTACAGCAGCTTCTCGCAATGGCCTGAAACTATTTCGGCTTATTCGCCTGAAGATTTGTACTCTAACATGCTAGGGGCAAAGTTAACTCTTGCACTGATCGAGCAGCACAGAATGCTGAACGAAACCGAATACAATCAGAACTTAACATTGTGGATTGCCGCTAGCTTGCAACAGCTAGGGGCGGTAAATACGGATCAAGCTAAACAAGCGTTAGCTTTGGTTGACGGCCATTGGTGGGATTCAACAGAATCGATTCCAAGCAAGTATATGATTTTGAAACGTCATTATACGATGGGCGATCATCAAACTCCGCATGTTATTGGTTTAGAGAATGGTTTGGAAAGCGGTTTAGATAAGGGCTTGGTTAATGAGACCGCTATCGGTAGCGATACGGTTTTGCTAGCGTCATCCGAATTATCGCCGTTAGTTACTCAAGCTTCCCCCACACCATTATCACTGCCAAGCGAAGTAGAGGGTGTGAAGCTTGACGACGTCGCACGCTTAGTACTGGAAGTTGATGATGGGTATGCTGAGACGTTCTCGCATGTCCCTCCCGCATTGTGGGAACAGCGCATAGAACACATTCATTTTCAAAAAATTGCTGATTTTGCACAGCAACAAGACGAGCAAGATTTAATCCTTTTAAGGCAGAATAATGACAAATAACCAGCGAGCCAAGCGATGTGCACCATTTAAACCATCTTACCGTTCAGCAAAAAGGTGGTTTTTGGCTACAAGTTTTGCCGTTGGTTTAAGCGGGTGTGGGACCACAAATTATTACGATGCGCTCACAACAAAAGATATTGTGCCGCCTTCAGAGGTACAACAATCTGACAGTATAGTGGGCACTAGCTACGATAAGGCACAACGACCACGCTTAGCGATTGCATTTGGCGGTGGTGCTGCTCGCGGCATGATGCATCTAGGCGTAATGAAAGCTCTTGATGAAGCGGGTATTAAAGCTGATATCGTCACTGGTACTTCCGTCGGTTCGATAGCCGCTGTGCTATACAGCAGCAAGGAGTACGATGAAATTGAACAGATTATGTATTCATTTGCTGAACATGAAATTGCGGATTTTAATGTATCTAAACAAGGCTTAATCAAAGGGCGCGCATTGGCCAAGTGGCTAAATAAGCAAATTAGTTATGATGATGTGGCTGACTTACCAATACCAACAGGGATCGTCGCGACTAATTTAACAACTAAGCGTAGTGTGATGTTTACTCATGGTGATGTGGGCCGAGCAGTGCAAACGTCGTCGAGTGTACCTGGCGTATTTGTTCCTGTTCAAAACAATAACGATATTTTAGTTGATGGCGGTGTGTTATCACCAGTGCCTGTTTACGCTGCTCGCCAAATGAAGGCCGATATTGTGATTGGTATAGATGTATTTTGTAGCCAACCGCCACCGCTGACAGACAGCGCCGCTAAGGTTATTGCAAATACTTACTGGCTGCAAAGCTGCGATGCTTCAAGAAAAGAAACAAATAGTGCAGACATTATTGTAAGGCCTACACCTTGGGATGATAGTTTAGTGAATTTTGGTAACCGACAAGAGCGTGAAGCGGCAATGTCTGCAGGCTATGACGCGATGTTGCCACATATCCCTCAGTTAAAAGCGCTACTAAACAAGTCTGAGAATGCTGAGCCAATAGTCATTAAATCTGATGTGATCTAATTGTGTTTGACGTTAACCATTGTTTATAATTGCTTACGTTGTAGATACAAAATCTCAAGAGCATGCGCAGTTTATTCACATGCTGTTTTAATGTATAAATAAGATGGTTGATATTGAGTCAATCAAATTCTCCAAACTTAATTTGCACCATTAGTGACTTGTTTTTACTTGTGTTTAGTATATAAAGCTGGAGTAACGTCACAGTTTCTCTTTTTGTGTGCAGGTTGTTGCTTATGTTTTTTTATCTGCTATGAATCGCAGGTGAGCCAGATCTGCTTGCAAGAATATTATATACCCAAGGGCTGGTAATGCATCAAACAACGCCACTTCAAGACACCCACTCTCATGGTAAAGAGCGCGAGTATTCCTCGTCGCTTAACCTTATTTCTACGACAGATCCCCAAAGCCATATCACGTATACCAACCAGCATTTTTGCGATGTCGCAGGTTATCAAGCTGAAGACATGTATGGGGAACCTCATAATTTGGTTCGTCATCCAGATATGCCTAAGGCCGCGTTTGCTCAATTATGGCAATACGTCCAGTCTGGTAAAAGTTGGATGGGAGTCGTAAAGAACAGCTGTAAAAATGGTGACCATTACTGGGTTTCTGCTTTTGTGACACCGATTACTGATGATAAAGGGCGGGTTGTAGAGTACCAATCGGTTCGAAGCCGACCATCGCGTGATGAGATTAATCGTGCTTCTGAGATCTATAGCAAGATAAAGCATAATCAAAAAGCAGGTGTGGCAACGCGCCCTCGTTTGCGCCAAGGTTATATTTTAAATAGCTTACTTATCGCGACTATGGGACTAGCGGCTTACCAAATGTTTGCTTCTGATTTCAATTTAGTTTCTGTTGGTTTACTAGCAATCTCATCGTTAGCGCTTGGCTTGTCAGGCAAGATGGGTCAGCGCCAAGCCGCGATTAATGAATTGGCAGCCAAAGCCTACGACAACCCGTTGATGGAAGCGGTTTATACTGGCCGTAAAGATGATTACTCCGCTGTTGAATTAGCGCTGCGTATGCGCCAAGCAGAACTACGCGCCATTGTTGGTCGTGCGAGTGAAACCTCTGCTGATATTTTGATTTCCGCAGAAGATGAGCGCGCGAACTCCCAAGAGATTAAAACTAATTTAGCTCGTCAAACACAAGCCACTGAGCAAGTTGGGGTGGCGATGGGGCAGATGTCGATATCGATCCGAGAAGTTGCTGAAAGTGCAGCGCAAGCATCAGAGCTTACTTCGCAAGCGCAATCTATGTCGGAAGGCGGCCAGCAACGTGTGCAAGAGACGATTGACTCAGTGCAAGCACTGCATAGCGAATTGGATAACTCTAAACAAGTGATTAATGCGCTATCAGACAGTAGCCGTCAGATTGAAAGCATCTTAGATGTGATTGGCTCAATTGCAGATCAAACTAACTTATTGGCACTTAATGCTGCTATTGAAGCGGCAAGGGCGGGAGAAGCTGGACGTGGCTTTGCGGTTGTGGCGGATGAGGTTCGCTCGTTAGCGCAGAAAACCCAAACATCGACAGAAGAAATTCAGGCCATGATTACGAATCTTCAGCAGACGGCTGCGCAAGCAGTGAATGCAGTCGAGCGCGGTGGCGACTTATCAGAGCAGTGTCGAGTCCAAGCTTTAGAAACGGGCGATCAATTAAGCCAAATTAACGACATGCTGAATCGCGTGACAGACAATAGCCATCAAATAGCGGCGGCGGTTGAAGAACAGGCTGGTGTGTCTGACGATATTGGCCGTAATGTTGAGCAAATTAACGAGCTGTCCTTTGCGACTTCTTCGGTGAGTGACAGAGCCGTAGAAAGTACCCAGTGCTTGGTTGAGCGTTTAGAAGGCTTGAGCCGTTTGATGAAACAGTTCCAACGTTAAGTTATTTGCTTTGTGAACGAGCTCTCGGCCTCAGTGTTATCGCACTGAGGCTTTTTTATTTCAGCCCCCATTAAGTCCTATAGTTATCACTTACCATATATGTGATTATTGGACTCATATTTTGGTTTAGGCTTTAGGCTTTAGGCCTAGCAATTTTGATAGGCATTTCTGCAACATAATAAGGGATATTATGACCCAAAAGGTATTGGTGCTTTTCGCACATCCTTCTCAGCATCGTTCTGAGGTTAATCTTCCCCTTTTTGACGTGGCGAAGAAAGTCAGTGGCGTAACAACTGTCGATTTGTATGCTGAGTACCCTACGTTCAATATCAACATCGATAGAGAACAAAAGCGCTTACGTGAGCACGATGTAATCATCTTTCAGTTCCCACTCTATTGGTATTCAACCCCTGCAATTTTGAAAGAGTGGCAAGATCTTGTGTTGGAATATACCTTTGCTTACGGAACTGGTGGGGATGCGTTAGTAGACAAGACATTCTTCTGTTCGCTTACTGCGGGTGCCAAAGTAGATGCATACCGTGCCGAAGGGTATAACCATTTTACGATTCGCCAATTATTGTACCCATTGGAGCAAATGGCGAGCCTAACAGGCATGTATTACTTGCCTCCTTTAGCTTTGTTTGGTTCACGTACCGCATTAGAAGAAAATCGTATTGATAACCACCTTGCTGAATGGCGTCATTTGCTACAGCTGTTGGTTGCTGGAGATTTAGATCGTGAACGTGCATCTCAGCTCGAAAAGTTAAATCATTATTTAAATGATGATCCTCGTATGATGGAGGCGGTGAAATGACCAGTATCTTTCTGCAAGCTTTTATCTACCTAGCTGCCGCTGTTATCGCCGTGCCAATAGCGAAACGATTGGGCTTAGGCTCTGTACTGGGTTACCTGATTGCGGGTGTGGTGATTGGGCCCATTATTGGCTTAGTTGGTGAAGAGACCACAACCATTCAGCACTTTGCCGAGTTCGGCGTGGTGATGATGCTGTTCTTAGTAGGGCTAGAATTAGAACCCAAGATGCTATGGGCGATGCGTAATCGCTTAATGGGGCTTGGTGGCCTGCAAGTGGGGGGAACCACTGCGGTTGTGTTTGGGCTTGCCTTGTACTTTGAGCAACCTTGGACAATCGCATTAACGATCGGTCTTATTTTCGCGCTTTCTTCTACCGCAATCGTACTGCAAACCTTTAATGAAAAAGGATTAACGAAAACGGAAGGCGGCCAGAATGCCTTCTCAGTACTCTTGTTCCAAGATATTGCCGTTATTCCTATGTTGGCGTTTATTCCGTTACTGGCCTTACCTGATTTGGTTGCTCAGGCGCAATCAGCGATTGGCGCAGCGGCACAGCATCATGAAGAGCTCAGTTTAGTCGCAGGTCTACCTGGTTGGGCATATGGCTTAGTGATCACGGGGTCTATCATAGTGGTCGTGATTGGCGGTCATTATCTGAGCCGGCCACTGTTCCGTTTTGTGGCTAGTTCTGGCTTGCGTGAAATCTTTACCGCCACCGCTTTAATGTTAGTGATTGGCATTGCTGCGCTAATGAGCTTAGTGGGTTTATCGCCTGCATTGGGAACCTTCCTTGCGGGCGTGGTATTGGCGAACAGTGAGTTTCGTCATGAACTGGAATCTAACATCGACCCTTTTAAAGGCTTACTGCTTGGTTTGTTCTTTATCACCGTTGGTGCGGGGATTAATTTCGGCGTATTGTTTGATGATTTTGGTTTGATTATTGGGCTGACACTTGGCGTGATGCTGATAAAAGCATTAGTGCTCTATAGCCTTGCATTGATCTTTAAGATCAAAGGCAGTGACCGATGGTTATTTACCCTGAGTTTGGCACAAGCGGGTGAGTTTGGTTTTGTGTTGCTGAGTTTCTCGCTGCAAAATCATGTTATTCCTGCTGACGTCGCGCAGACCTTGTCGTTGGTAGTGGCGCTGTCTATGTTCTTAACGCCGGGGTTATTTATCTTGTTTGATAAAGTGATCTTACCGCGGTTTGAAAAAACATCGAATGATCGCGAAACCGATGTGATTGATGATCAAGGCACTGTGATTATTGCAGGTATCGGTCGTTTTGGTCAGATTGTTAATCGCTTATTGGTTTCCAATGGAGTGAAAACCGTAGTGCTGGATCATCAAGCCAATCAAGTAGATATGGTGCGCCAAATTGGAACGAAAGCCTACTATGGTGATGCAACCCGACCAGATTTACTGCATACAGCAGGCATTGAACATGCAGCTGCGCTGGTGGTTGCGATTGATGATCACGAGCACAGCGTTGAATTGGTCAAATACGTTAAGCATACCTATCCAGACGTTAAGATTATTACCCGCTCTTTCGACCGTGGTCATGGTTATCTCTTGCGCCAAGCGGGAGCCGATATTATTGAATCAGAAACGTACCATTCAGCGCTAGAAATTGGCGGACATGCGATGAAGTCGCTCGGCTTGCATCCTTTCTTCGTTGAGCAGCAAAAAGCGACTTACAAGCGTGTTGAAGATCGTAAATCAGACAAGCTGTATGCCGTGTGGGAAGATGATTCCGAAGGTGACCGTTTTGATAATAACTACCGTGATTTATTTATTCGCCTTGAAGAAGTGATGGCGGAAGAAATGAAAATTGATCGAAGTGATAAGCACAGCCGCTCGGAACGTGGTTGGACACCACCACCGAAGGGATATGCTGATGGCTTAGAGGATGACGAACAGCCTCAAGCAAACTAATTTATTGCGCAAGCAAATGAATCAAACACCGTTTCTACTAGCGGTGTTTTTTTTGACTTTACAAGTTTTACGATAAATTGCCGTAATTAAACTGAGGGGGAATAGACTTTGTAGCCAGAGTGAAGTTGTTATTGATTTAACTTAGTGTGATTGTTTTGAGGGCGATATTGTTAATAAACTGATTTTTGAGGCGATATTCAGTGATTTGTATAACAAAATAGAGGTTTCAATATAAAGTCTTCAAAAACAACACCTTAAGTCACGGTTATTGTTTCCTTGCTCTTTAGAATTGATTTTCCAACTTTTCATCAAAGGAAATGACCGTGGAAAATCGTTCATCACTTATCGATAAAAGAGAAGGTGTCCGCCTCCCATCTTTTGGCGAAGCCGTATTTCTGCTTTCATTCATCACTGTATCCTTGATTATTGGCATCATGGTTTTTCATCTCGATGTTCATATCTTGCTGATTATTTCTGTGGTTCTCACTATGTTACTTTGCTGGCGGTGTGGTTATAACCTCGATCAGCAAATTGAGATCATGGGCAATAGTTTAAAAAATGCAACGGGGGCTATGTTTGCCTTTCTGCTTATCGGCATGATCATCGGTATCTGGATTCTTGCGGGTACAATTCCTGCCTTGATCTATTATGGTTTAGATATTGTTTCTCCCGCACTCTTTTTACCTGCTGGCTTTTTGGTCTGTTGTGGTATCACCTATGCTACGGGCACCAACTGGGGCGCAGCTTCAACCATAGGTGTCGCGCTAATTGGCATGGGTATCAGCTTAGGTGTGCCTTTACCTGTGATTGCAGGGATGATCATTTCAGGTGGTGTGTTTGGTGTTAATTTATCGCCACTTTCTGATGTCACGATTTTATCGTCGGCGACAGCAGGAACCACAGTCAGTGATCACTTAAAAGCAGTCAGTAAAGTTAACCGTATCGTATTGGTATTATCTGCTGCCGCTTATTACTTTATGGGCGCATATTATGCAGGCTCTGAAACGGGCGGCACTGAACATATTATCGAATTACAGCATGTACTCAGCCAAACCTTCGACATGAATTTCTTGGTGCTAGCACCTATTGTGATCACCTTGGCGATGACCTTCGCTAAAATTCCCTCTCAAGTCGCTTTGTTCTGCGGCATCATCGTCGGTGGTGTGGTTGCAGCTGTTGTACAAGGCAATAGCCTACACGACATTTTTGCGGCTCTTAACTACGGTTTCACTCATGCAACGGGTTATGAACTGGCTGATACGCTGCTAGTCCGTGGTGGTATTCAAAGCATGATGTGGACCTTCTCGCTGGCGTTTATTGCCCTTTGTATGGGCGGTTTACTTGAGAAGGCGCATTTTCTTACTGTGATGCTTGAGAAGATCCTTCCCAAGCTGAAAAGTAATGTCAGTTTGGTGTTCACCACTTTGTGTACCTGCGTGCTGGGGAATGTCACAACCAGTGAAGTCTACTTATCGATGATCCTCAATGGCTCCCTTTACAAAGAGGTATATGCCCAACGTGGCTTTAAGCCAGAAATGCTCAGTCGCCTGCTTAGTGAAGGTTCGATGACGTCAGGTATGTTATTGCCGTGGACAACTGCTGGGGCATTTATGACGGCGACGCTAGGGGTTAGTCCGTTGGTTTATGCGCCTTATGCCGTGTATGTGTGGCTTACACCCATTGTCTCTCTGTTGCTCGTTGGTATGGGACGTACGCTTATTAAGTATGAACCTGCACAGGGCTACAGTGTGCCTAAAGACATCACGAACTGATTGGAGGCGACTATGTTGAATTCATTAGCTACGGAGCCTAGCACGCTTAATCAGCAACAAGATGAAAAAGTCACAATGACCAGTTGTGCGCTTTGTGGTGGCGGCTGCCAGTTAAAAATCATCGAGTCTTTGGATGGGTGTCAGAAAATCATGGGTGATATTGATGACCCCGTGTCACAAGGACAGTTATGCCGTAAAGGGCACAATGCGTTAGCAATCATGAATCACCCTGATCGCCTAACACAGCCATTAATGCGAATCGGTCAGCGAGGAGATGGGCATTGGCAAGCGGTGAGTTGGCAACAAGCGATAAACTATACGGCTGAGCGATTAGCGCAGACTCAGCAGCAGTGGGGCGATAACAGTGTCTTTCTGGCTTACGGGCATTCGAAAGACTTTATTAATACTCAGTTATTGCGGCTTGCTAATGGGATGCATACTGCCAATATTGTCGGCCCTGAAACTGTCTGCTGGGCTCCGACCAAACTGGGTCGTGAATATACGTTAGGGTATAACCCAAGCCATGATATTAACGACCAAACACAGTGCATTATGTTTTGGGGCGTTAACAAGTACCACACGCGTTTTAGTGAGGTCAAAACCTTAAAGCGAGCACTCAAAGCGGGCGCTCGCTCTATCTGTATTGATCCGCAAAAAACGAAGCATGCTCAGCAGTCCGATCTTTGGCTACGTATTGCACCGGGAGCTGATCTGTCTCTAGGACTGGCGATGCTTAAAGTCATTATTGAAGAAGATCTTTATGATCATGACTTTGTCGCTAATTGGTGCATAGGTTTTGAATGGCTTCAACAGCAGCTTAATCGTTATTCATTTGATCGATTGGCACAAGATGCACAGTTAGAGATAGGCCAAATTCAGGCAGCAACGCGGGCCTATGCGCAAGCTAAACCTGCGGTGATCGTGAGCGGTAATGCACTCGATCATAACAGTGACAGTTTTCAAGTGAACCGAGTTATCGCCATGTTGATGGCTATCACGGGTAACTTAGATGTGCCTGGCGGCCAATTTCACAATCAAGATACTTCATTGATAACCGGTCGCTGGCCTTACGATGATCAAGAAGTCAGCACCCTGTCACAAGTTGAGCGGGATCAAAGCGCAGGAACACCTGTTATCCCTGAATATTTCCGAGCGACGAATCAAGGGATCACGGATGCCATTTTGCATGATGAGCAAAACCCAGTGAAAGCAGGATTTGTGGTTGGTGCGAATCCATTACTAAGCTGGCCAGATACACATAAAGTGCATCAGGCGCTTAAAGCATTAGACTTTCTAGCCGTGTCAGAGCTATTTATGACGCCAACAGCGATGATGGCTGATATCGTTTTTCCTGCGGCAAGTTTTATGGAATACGAAGGTTTAACACAAGGTAACGATGGCGCCATTCGTTATCAACCTAAGTTGGGACAAGTGGGTGATGCGAAACCCGATCATCAGATTATTGCAGCTATCGGTGAGGCGTTGGGTGTCTTTGAAACGAAGTATGACAGGCTGTTAGAGCAAGACCCATTTAAATACTTTCAAGATGATGCGTATTGGAACCTATTCTTGCAGCCAAGTGGTGTGGATTTTACTGCGCTGAAAGCAAAACAACGGTTGGATCCCACGCCACCTGTTAAGCAGTATCGTAAATATTTGCATCATGGCTTTCCAACGCCTAGCCGTAAAGTTGAGCTGTATAGCAAGACATTGGTGCAGATAGGTGCGGATCCATTACCCGCATTTAAGCCCATGCGAATTGCGAGTAATAAGCGCTATCCTTTGCTTCTTACCACGGCAAAATCAAAACATTACATGTTCTCTCATGGCCGCCAAATCGCTGCGCTGCGTGATGCCCACCCCAATCCATTAGTACGCGTTCACCCAGAGACGGCCTTGTCGCTTGGGCTTATTGAGGGTGACAGCGTACGAATAGAAGCCGAGAGTGGTCAAGCGATTTACCAGCAGCTGAAGTTAGACTCTGATCTGGCACTGAATGTGGTCGTCGCGGATTTAAGCTGGTGGTATCCCGAGCTAGGGTACAACCGTTTAGGGGATGTTTTTGAATCTAACTACAATGTCTTAACCAATGGCGATGATGACGGTCGCGGGCTAGGCGAAGCGGGCAGTTTTAATATCAATGGGATTAGGGTGAGACTTAGTAAAGAGTGGGTGAGGTAAAGTCGTCTCGTCTTGGTCTTTCCGAAACCGTGAAGAAATAAAAAACGCCCTTGGTTTTGATTAAGCCAAGGGCGTTTTAAATGAAGCTATCGCGTTATACAGGGCTGTAATTTGCCACGGCTTCTTTTACTGCGCGCGAACGATCTTTAGTGAGAGGTTCCATCAAGATAGCGGCATCGCTTGCTTGGCTTAAAATCTCAGGTAGTTGTGCGCGTCGACCTGCATGTAGATAGGCCAAGGTTTTTTTGAAACTTGCTAGATTTGAGTTTCTTCGGCTCAAATCACCGCGGGCATGGTCGTGAATAAATTCACAACACGCTTCGAAGTTGGCGTGTTTAATACAAAATAGCGTAAGGTGGGCTGGGTTTACTTCCAGTTCTATTAGCCAATTTAGTAAGAAACGCAGTCCAGTTTCTGTTGCTTCGTTGTCATATTCACGAATACGTTCAAGGTAGGTGTCAAAGTCAATATCTTCTTGGCTGAGCTGATGGTGTAACCATGGTTTTTCATAGTTTCCTTCAATAATTTTAAAGCCACGGTAGTTATGGTTGAACAGTAACTTGGCGAAACGATCACGGCGCACTTGGTCCATCGTCCAGATGAATTGGTTCAAACCGTACATGGTGTATTCTTCAGCGTTAGGGCTGAAATATTCGTCTGACAGCTGCGCTGCATAAAGTGAAGCTATACTGTCGAAATCGACTTCGCCTGCTAGGTATTCTAAGGTTTGCTCGACGATATGTTCGATTCTTGCCTTAGTATTTTGTAGTTCAGCGATACGGGTAAGTAGCGCTTGGCTATCGGCATCTTCTGCGAAAATCAGCAATGGCCCGCGAGGTAGTGATTCAAGGTAGGCCTCAAGGGGAACTTCATGGTCAGCCATCAAAATGACATGGTGATCGTCGCCTTGTTCGTTACGGCGTTTTTGCACCACGGTGAGTGCCATCCAACTCATGCCATCCATATGACAAGGTTGGTCGTGAACCGTATCTTGATCTGCGATGATAGGTAGTCGCAGTTTCGCTGGTGTCTTATCGCCATCACCTATGAATAAGCAGCCTTTGCCAAACTCGCAGGCCAACGCTTGTTCCCAAGACTGAATATTCAGCTGTACCATGATTTTGAGTGCACGTTTGAAGTCGTGGTTGATATCAAGTGGGATCTCAGGGTACTTGAGCGATGCATGGTGCAAGAACTCAATTTTGGTGTGTTCGTTGATGTATTGTAAGCCGTCACGCATGGCTTCGGCTTTCTTACGATCTATGCTGCCGAACATGCTGGTTTCAGTGCTGGTTATTTCGCTATATACATCGATCCAATGTTTAAAACGCTTGGTATCATGGAATTGACGATTCATTTCATAAGCACTGAGTATTCCCTTGTTAATCCCTGCTTTTTCGAGTTGTTCTTGGATGTTGATATCATCAAGTATGTTCTCAAATTCTATATCCCACGAATCATCTGAGTAGGCGCGCAAGATATTCCGTGCGGTACGAACAGGGGCAAGGGTAATGATAAATTGCCATAGGCGATCGGCTTGTGCACGTAAAGGCAATGGCAGCTGACGTAGCCAGAATGCAATCAAGGTGAAGCGCTGGAAGTCTTCATCGTGGTCTTGGAATAACTTGTAGCCTGATTGGTATTCGCTGTATTTATTCAGGTAGATATTACTGCGGCGGCAGCAATCATCGCGGAATAATTGTGGTTCAAGCAGTGCCAATAGACTTTCTTGGCTCTCAGTTGGTTTGTCAGCCATAAAATAGGCTTTAATGCGAGCAACATCTGTTTCGCTTAGCCCTTTATCTTCAGGGCAGTAGTACGCCCCTTGAATGAAGGCTTCTTTTATTATGTGCGAAGCGGCCATTTCCCAAACATTGTGTTCGTTTACGTAGTGAAATAGTGCCTCGGTAATATCATCGCCTAGGTTTTCATTGAAATCGTGGTGAAGCTGGTAACTTGCCAGCGCCATAAAGCCCATGTGAGGTTCAGGCCAGTGCGTAGGACGACAGAGTTCGCGAGAGGTACGCAGTACCTTATCGACATGCTTAAAATGTTTGCTGTACAGCATCTCATCGTTATCGGTGAAGCTACTGAAGATAGACTGTACATCACGCGATAGCGCAGGTTCGAGAGGTTCATTGTCAGCATCTGACGTGGTTGCTTCAGGTGCTGGTAGTTGGCTATAGCGACGGTAGTAGTCTTGACGTGACAGTAGGGACTCTTCATCACCTTCTGTGAGTGATTCCATCATGTACTTGCGAAGTTCACGTTTACCTAGCGCGTGATAAAAGACATCGATGACACGCAGGTATTGTTGGCGACGTGCTTCCAGTCGACCTTTATCGTTGTCTGCGGTGACAGTTAAGGTCGTGATCAAGCCATTTTCATGTTCAATGGTCGACTCTTCACCAAAGTGATCTGTTAGTAGATCCCCACGGACTAAATCTAGAATACTATTTAATTCTTCGGTAACGCCTTGGTTGTTATATTCAAAGCTGCACAAGTGATCTTCAATTTGAGCTGACATTTCAGGTGCATGCGCCTTGGCGAGCGGAATTAGCTCAACTTCTTCTAAGGCATCTAATGCACTGCGGTCTTCGCCGTTTTCGATATAACACCAAAGTTGTTCACCTTGCGGCATGGCGAGAATGAGCGGTTTGAGTACCTGGGTGCCAAAATTGAGTTCGTATTGACGCTCGTCACGGGCGAGATAGGCGAGATACTCTGCACGTTCTTTTAGCGCATTTTCAGAGGCTTTCACCAAGGTATCTGTCACTTGGCTTCGAATATGGGCTTCTAGATCGTAAGCTTCATCTTCCAGCGTACTGGCCATGAATGCTTGCTGCACAAAGGCATCTAGCGTTTCATCTTCGTCGTAAAAATCAGAGTGTGAGAAGAGACTCTGATACAGCCATAATACTGGATGATGGTGGCTAAAATCTTCATCCTCTTCTTCTGTGGTATCTATGCTAGACAACAATACGGGCTTGGCCTGAAAACGCTCAATCACCATCTGCTTAAAGCTGTCGTATTGATCTGGGTTTTCCTTTAAGTATTCACCTAAAGGCTGATAGGTGACGGCATCGCTATAGGGATCATCCTTGAACATCCCAGTTCTAAAAGTAGGGTTGTCACACCAAATAAAGGCTTTAATAAGTGTGGGCTGCCAGCCGTGCTTTGTTAATAATGAAGCAAGATAGCTTTCATATTGGGTGGCATGTTCATCGTCCCAATAGGGGATGAAAAACTGCCCCAGAAGGTAAGTGTATTGCAGATCGGAGCTTGCCAGCATATACAGCGCTTCGACACCAAATACACGCATGTCATCAATCCACATTTCACTGGTATCGTTCATGCGGCGAGTATAAGCAACAATGGCTTTAGCGGTATCGACAATAGTGTCTTTAATTTCAGGATATTGGAGTGCGGCAGCAAATAGGATCACCTCCGAGATATAGGTTTCAGTGGTGTCGGTGATCTCATGGTCATAGTAGTGAGAACCACCTTCTTGACCTTTATCTAGCGCGGACTTTAGTAGCCCAAGGTTCTGTCCCGCATCGCTGGGCTGTAAGCGGCGCTGTTCGTTAGAACTGTTAAGTGTGAACTCCACGTCAAACTGTTGATTATTAAAAGCTTGGTCAGTATTGAGGAGCGTTTGATATTGAATTAGAGCAGCGTTGATTTGTTGTGGATCTTGAATATCGAGGGTAATTATTTTGTTTTTATCAAATTGATTCATAAGGCGATGTTTTATTATAAATGACTTTAAATACAATAGCTTAAATTGTTATATCATGAAAGAGGGCATCTTTCATGATGCGCTATGTATCCGGTTTTCGATGAAAATATTTCACTATCTATATGTATACAGCGACCGTAACAGCGCTTTTCTAATCCCCAGGTCGCATCTAATAAGATCCCATCATTAACCTGCATCCTAGTCATCTCTCAAATAATCTCACTCCAATAAAATAGAACACATTGGAGCTAGTCAATCGGCTCTTTTGGCGTATAATCACTGACGTTTGCTTCGTATAACCCCAATGATATGGTTTGGGGGTCTCTACCAGCTCCCTCAAAGTGCTGATTACGAAGAGTTGAGATCGCAGTGGATCTTACTCTTTGTAATGGCGTTCATTTTTTCAAATCTGTGCCTATTCTTAGAGTAATTGTATCCACAATAACCATAAGAAAAGATGGATGAGAATATGAACGCATTTATTCAGGGTCTTCCAAAGGTAGAGCTGCACTTACATATCGAAGGTTCACTAGAGCCAGAATTGCTGTTTGAATTAGCAAAACGAAATAACATCGATATTCCATATCAATCCCCACAAGCCCTTCGCAAAGCTTACGAGTTTGAAGATTTACAGTCTTTTTTAGATATCTATTATCAAGGTGCAAACGCGCTGCGTACCGAGCAAGATTTTTACGATCTGACTTGGGCATATTTAGAAAAGTCCAAAGCCGATAACGTTATCCATACTGAAATCTTCTTTGATCCGCAAACGCACACAGATCGTGGTATTCCTTTCGACACCGTTATCAATGGCATTCACCGCGCGATGCAAGACGGACACGAGCAGCTAAGCATTACCTCGCAAATTATTGCGTGTTTCTTACGCCATCTTTCAGAGGAAAGCGCGATAGAAACCTTACAATCGATTTTGAATCACCAAGATAAAATCATTGGGGTAGGACTGGACTCTTCCGAGCAAGGTCACCCGCCAGCAAAGTTTAAGCGAGTATTCCAACAAGCCAAAGAAGCAGGTTTGCTGACGGTTGCACACGCTGGCGAAGAAGGCCCTGCGCAAAACATTGTGGATGCTGTAGAAATGCTTGGTGTTAGCCGTGTTGATCACGGGGTTCGTTGTGTAGAGGATGAGCTGTTACTCGATGCATTAATTGACAGTAAAATGCCACTAACAGTATGCCCGCTTTCTAACATTAAACTGCGCGTGTTTGATGGAATGGAACAGCATAATATCGCCGAACTTCTTCGAAAAGGCGTAGCAGTTACTATTAACTCTGACGATCCTGCTTACTTTGGCGGTTACATGACAGATAACTTCTTAGCGGTCAGCCATGCCCACCCGATGAGCAAGCAAGAACTGGCACTGTTCACCATTAATGCGATTAATGGCAGCTTTATCAGCGATGCACTAAAGGCTGACTATCGTGCTCAGGTAGAACATTACGTAGCGAATCATTAATGATTAAAGGGCTAGGTTGCTAGCCCTTATTTTTATATTCACTAACATCGTTAAGGATTATAGATAGTTTATATTTTGGCGGAGAAAAATGAGTTGCTGCCAATAACCAAAAATAACCTAGATAAAGCTTTCCTTTTATTCCGATGGAGATGCGAATAAATTAGCATTGGCAAATTTGTTGCGAAATGCTTGAAAACCGTACAGACTCCAATTAGTTGCCAAAATTTCATTATAGCTAGGATGAGCTGTATCGTATTCCCCCGCACTAGTAAAATAAATCTCCCCATTTACAGAATATATCGTTTGGTTGTTATCATCGAAACATATAAAAGACGCTAAACCACCTCTTTTGGTATTTCTAAAACTATTAAATTGCCCGTTTATAACTAAAGCTTCCAAATCAAGGTTTGCAGAAAACTCACACTTACTCGCCCCGAGTGATAGTGCATCTGCTGGAATCTCGGTCTTGGTAGACGTTGTCATTTTCATAGGCCAGATCTCTGCACCAAACGAGTCGCCTCCATTTCTATACGTGCGAAACATTGAATAACCACTATATACTTTTGGTTGGCCTGAAGTGTCATACTCGGAGACTGCTGAATAATAGTTCAGTTCATACGCGTTATTAATACTCGAGTCAGTATTTACTCTTGGTAGTGTCATTTTTTCATGGTCAATATTATTGCATTTATTCACAGTCATAGTGGTAAGGTACTGAATTAACTGTGGGTTTTCTTGTTTCTGTTCTCGATATATATTGTTGATACTACAGTGTTCTTCTGGTTTTTCGGGAAGAACTGGCGCTGTAGGCGGTTTGGGTGATGGCGGGACTAATGGAGATATTGGTCGGCCGCCACTTGAGCTTTCACCTTGACTATTATTACTCCCACCACAGCCGACCAAAGTCAGAATTGATATTGTAACTAAAAAGATAGTTTTCGTTTTATTTTCTCACTCTCTCAATATAAGTCGATAGTTTCATATTATGGTCGGTAAGTGTGTCTGTTGGATTTTTATGAACCTTATTTGGTGAGGTCTTTATGGATTATAGTACTTAATACTTTTCTTATTGAATTTGAATAACTCAAAAATACTTTTAAGCTATTTATATCGTCTTAATAATTACGCTATCCCTGCCTTATCTTGTCGATGTGTCTCTTTATTAATTTAGTCGGTAAAGGGGACGGTCTTATGCATCGTCACTAATTCAAATGGATGTGACTGTGTTGGCAATGTGTGAGCATATAGTTGCTTATAATAGCTAAAATTCAAAAGATTAAGTTATTATTATGCGAAGAAACCTTCTCGGCATCATGCTGGCAACCTTCAGCTTATCGGGTTATGCAGCGCAAGATCTTCCATTGGGTGCAGACTGGCTCAATCACGTTACAGACGGGTTAGCACCGTATTGGATGATGGACAGCGCACAGGGAGCGCCTGTAGGTAATTTTCCGACATTTCGTTGTGACAATGGCACGATATTAAATACGGTTCAGCCTTGTAATGAATTGAACAAGGGCTGGATCACTCCGAGCTTTAATCGTGAGTATACCCGTATGAAGTCGCGTCAAACTTATGCTTATGGAGTTATTTTCCACCTGACGGGGGATCTGCAGGCGCTTGCGCTTGCCAAGAAAGGGACATATTACCTAATCGACCATCTGCAAGATAAGCAAAATGGTGGCTTTATTAGCTATACCCACATGGGTAAGCCTGGACTAGATTGGCAGCAGCGTACTGCGCAAGATCAAGCGTATGCTTTAGTCGGTTTGGCGATGTATTATTATTTAACTCAAGACCCTAAAGTTGAACAAGTGCTTATCCAGCAACAAGCTTTTATCTTTAATAAGTATCGCCTCACTGATGATCAAGGGCTGGCATGGGTGCTAGCAGATAGTGAAGAAGATAGTGCTAAACAGCGAGAACTCGTGGCTCAGCTAGATCAAATAAACGGTTATTTGTTGCTGGTGGCACCGTTATTGCCACCTAAAGCCAAAGCCAAGTGGGAGCAAGACTTAGGCTGGTTAACGCAAATAATGCTTGATCAATACCAGTCTGAGAAAGAGCTGCGCTTCTATGGAGCAATTCATCATAAAGCTGTGATGATGCAAGACGCTAAGCATAATGACTTTGGTCATACCATTAAAGCGTATTGGATGGCGTATTTAAGTGGGCGTTTACTGGATCAACCAAGCTGGGTTGAAACTGGTCTGAAGGGCATGAAGCATACTCTGAAACAGGCTCAATATTCGCAGGACTTCGACTTAGTGCAGCCGTTTTTCTCAGATACATTAAGTGCGAAGTGGCAAGGAAAAGCCATCCTTGCATGGCAATCTCGAGCATATTCCAATGGCACGTCTTCATGGGAGTGGGCAGAGCTCGATCAAGCGGCGATGACTGTTTCATTACTTGATGGCTCAATGAAAGATACGTTGAAATATACGCTGCCAACCTTTATGGATGCATGGGTTGATCATCAATATGGTGGGGTTGGATTGAACCCTAAATCGACCAAAGCGTTTCATTGGGGTAACGGGTATCATCAATTTGAACATGCGTTAGTGGGTTACCTTTACGCACAGCAAAATGATGGAAAACCTGCCGAACTGTATTACGCAAGACCGAAAAATAGTGAGATGCCATTACAACCTTATTACTTCCAAGCCGAGGTATCAAAAAAGCTTCCTGTAACGAAGCAAGTCACCAAAGTCGCATTTTCTCATATTCAGGCTTAATTCTATAATGGGTTATTATTCATAACCCATTTATTTTACCTGAAGCTAATAAAGATGCTTTATATCTTTCAGGGGGCAGGAAGTTACTTTTACTACGTTACATTTAGTCTCATGCATTAATATATAACTAAGTTGTGAGAATTAAACGTAAAAGGGTGATTTAAAAATCATATGTCAGTTTATTGATTCGGCAGGCGAAACTTCGAATGTCTGTATAGCCAAGATCTAATGTTTTGATAGCTTCAAAAACATCCGTCATATGAGATTTACCAACGGTATCTATTCTGATTAAGTCGTACTGCTCGTTGGGTTTATAGCGATCAAATAATGGGTTGTGCGTTAAAGAGTAGTTGTTGATGAAGGCACCAAATACAACAGTATCTTGGGGTTGGATATCGAATCCATTAAGCAAGTGGTTCGCTTTTGTACCTATTGAAGGTTCATTCCTCATGCTGTTGAACTCCATTGTTAACCCATGAGGAATCGCCACTAGTCCCGAGCCTTTTCTAAATTTAGATTGGCTTGGCGTATAGCCGCCATGAGATAAAATAAGTGCCTTTTTGGCAGTAAAGTTCACACTAGAGATAATAAGCTTTTTGAATTTTCTTTCCATGATTTTCCTGTTGTCAAATCCAGCATTATTGAAAATGGTATATATGTCTGGTGTTGTGATTAATTGCTGAGATACGGAGGTCTTGTTTTAATAACGATTAGCTTTTCATCCATATTGACGTGGGTTTTATAATTTATATTCTGACTTTATTATATACATGAAGATATGTTACTCAATGGTTAATTTAGGTGTGGCGGTGCTTAACTAATTGTGTGATAAATTAAAGTGTTAATATAATGCGCAGAGTTGAATAATAAATAATAATATTTATAATTTACACTGGTCATGCTGGATATTTATAAAATAAATGCAGCTCGAAGGTGAGGCCTTATAAAGTTATTAATGGTTTTTATGAGTTAACTGTTAATAAAAGACGTATCATAACAAGGATAAGAATTGGAATCAGAGATAATATGGATAAATTACTAAGAGCCGTGTGTGTGGTGACTTTCACTTATGCATTATTGTATGTGAATAATCACTTTGGCAATGTCGAAGGCTTCCGTTTTTGGGGCGTTGGTTTACTTGCGTTGTCTATTTTTCTGTTGTTTAAAGAAAAGGTCGAATTAGTGATGGGAGGGAAGAAGCTAGGTGTTAGTTTTGAAGGTGCTGAAAAGTTACTGATTGTACTACCAATGTTAATTACCGCCATCGCGATCTTACTTAAGCCGCATGATGTGGCTTGTATTGTTCATATAAAAAGCTTTGTGTGCAATTAAGTATGGCGTTTACATTGAGTATGTAGCGGTTTAATGAACGTGATCACTGGTCAGAAAGCTGTGATCACGTTCCTAGAGAATAATCTCTCTATTTTGTCAGTGATAACATCACACGCATGCGATGTTTAATGATTGGTTGTATTCAGGCATTAAATCAAACCTCAAATAACGATAGTGATCGTTTGTCAAAACACCCTCTACATGTTGTTGGTATTCTTTTGCCGTTGGCAATCGACCTAAAATGGCAGCGACGGTGGCTAGTTCTGCAGAGGCCAAATACACATTAGCACCTTGGCCGAGTCGGTTAGGAAAGTTACGTGTCGAGGTTGATACTGCGGTACAACCTGCTTTAACTCTTGCTTGATTGCCCATACACAGGGAACATCCGGGCATTTCAACCCTCGCCCCTGCTATGGCGTAGGCCGATTTCGCACCTTCTCGGTGAAGTTGTTTATCGTCCATGCGGGTTGGTGGCGCAAGCCAAAGTTGGGCTTGTGTTTGTTCCCCGTTTAAATGGGATAATAGAGTAGAGCTTGCTCGGAAGTGTCCAATGTTTGTCATGCAAGATCCGACAAAAGCCTCGTCGATGTTCGTGCCGGCTACCTCGCTGAGGCGAGCGGCTTTATCAGGATCGTTAGGGCAACAGACAATCGGTTCTTTAATGTCGTTTAAATCAATTTCGATCACTGCTGCATATTCTGCGCCCTCATCGGCTTGTAATAGTGAGGGATTGTCGAGCCACTTCAGCATAACTTCGATGCGTGATTTTAGTGTCGCTTTGTCGCCGTATCCCTCGCGAATCATCCACTCTATTAAACTCACGTTTGATTGAGTATGAGTGATTACACTGTCGAGATTTAGCTTAATGGTACATGCCGCTGCAGAGCGCTCTGCACTAGCATCTGTGAGCTCAAAGGCTTGTTCAACGCTAAGATGATCAAGCCCTTCAATTTCAATGATACGGCCATTGAAGATATTGATTTTGTTGGCCGTATCAGTATTGAGTAAACCCGATTCAATGGCTTTTAATGGAATGGCATGAACTAAATCACGTAAAGTGATCCCTGATTGAAGTTTACCTTTAAAGCGCACTAATACCGATTCTGGCATGGTTAATGGCATGGTACCTGTTGCTGCGGCATATGCGACTAACCCTGAGCCAGCCGGAAAGGAAATACCGATAGGGAAGCGAGTATGGGAGTCGCCCCCAGTTCCAACTGTATCTGGAACTAACATACGGTTTAGCCACGAGTGGATAACACCGTCACCAGGGCGTAACGCTACACCTTTTCGTTGTTCAATAAATTCTGGTAATGATTGGTGCAGTTCTGCATCTACTTTTTTTGGGTAGGCTGCAGTATGGCAAAATGACTGCATGACCAAGGGAGCAGAGAAAGACAGGCATGCAAGATCTTTGATTTCATCGCGCGTCATTGCGCCTGTGGTATCTTGCGAGCCTACTGTAGTCGTTTTAGGTTCACAAAATTGGCCTGGTAGCACGCCTTGTTGATCGCAAGCTTGTCCGACCATTTTTTGAGCGAGTGTAAATTTTGCATCAACGATATTTTGCTTTGTGTCTTTAAAGCGTTCAAATTCAGGTAAGCCAAGGTGAAGGCGAGCCGCCTGAGTTAGGCGACGTCCAATTAAGTAGTTGATTCGGCCACCAGCCTTTACTTCATCAAGAATACCAGCTTTAAGATCGAACTGACTAACAACGTCGTTTTTGTTGTTTTTAATCACGCCTTGATACGGATGAATAGTAAGTTCATCGTTCATCTTGATTTGGCTTACATCACACTCGATAGGCAGTGCGCCGGAATCTTCAAGTGTTGCAAAGAAAATCGGTGCGATTTTACCGCCAATGACGATGCTGCCAGTGCGTTTGTTGGGGACAAAAGGAATGTCTTGGCCAAAATGCCACATTACTGAGTTCGCGGCAGATTTACGAGATGAACCTGTACCTACGACATCACCGACAAAGGCGATGTCGTGCCCCAATGATTTGGCTTGAGTGATTTGGTTGATGCAACCAACTTTACCGCTTTGATCGGGTTGAATTCCTGAACGTGCATTTTTGTACATCGCTAGAGCGTGAAGTGGGATATCTGGTCGGGTAAAAGCATCTTGTGCTGGCGACAGATCGTCCGTGTTGGTTTCGCCATTAACTTTAAATGCCGTAAGACTCAACGTTTCAGCAATGTCTGGACGTGAGAAAAACCATTCAGCTTCAGCCCAAGACTGGACCACTGAGAGTGCGTATGCATTACCGTTGTTTGCACGTTCTGCGACTTCATTAAAAGCATCGTAAACCATGATCAGATATTTTAATGCTTGGGCCGCAAAAGGAGCTAGTTCGTTGATATCTAACGCAGCCACTAAATACTGGACATTATAACCCCCTTGCATAGTGCCGAGTAATGCTATGGCTTTTGGTGCCGTAATTAATGGGCTTGTCCATTCTCCGCGAGCAAATCGCCATAGGCATTCAGCTTTGGTTAGCGCTGCATCATCGACACCACATGGGGTCATATGGGTAATAAGATCTAGTAGCGTTTCGTTATGTGCCGAATGCTCACCGTTTGTGATTGAACGAAAGAAAGCCGTCACTTCTTGTGCTGTTAGGCTTGGTGCGCTAACGCCTAGAGCTCGACGCGCCTCAGTTTTTTCTTTATATGACTGATACATCTGCATGTCTCGAAATGTAGGTAAAGTTGCCTCTGGGTACCAGATATAGTCCCCAGAGGTATGAGTTAAATGGGTTAACTAAATAGCGACAGCACTAAGTGAAGTGACTCACCCAAAATAGAGAAGTCAGTGGTGGAGTAGGTGGTTGGCGCTGTGACGCCTGCGTCGTGGATGGGTTGGAAAACAATGCCAGATCCAATGATTGAGATGAAACCACATGCTAATGAACCTAGGATACAACCACGAGTTCCTCCTGTTGCATTACCTATGATCCCTGCGCCACCGCCACTTGCAAAGGTAAACAGAAGTGAAGGAACAATTACAGGTAAGCCAAAGAATGGTAGGAGCATCATGGCGATGAAGCCTGCAACGGTACAGCAGATAAAGCCAACAAATACAGCATTCTTTGAGTACGGGAATAGGCTGTAGATTTCGATTGCAGGGATACTGTTTTTGATTAGTTTTTGAGAGATCCCTTTAAAGGCAGGGATCAACTCTTCGACAAACATGTGAACGCCTTTGGTGAGTGCAAAAACACCAACAGCAAACATGCCTGATTCTTTCAGTAGGAATAAAAAGACATTTTCGTGGCCGTGTTTGGCTTGTTGATTTGCGATTTCTTGAACATTGTCAAAGCCAGCAAAGGCACTGGATACAAGGAAGAAAGCGAGCATCACAACAAAAGTTGAGGTATTTTTATCAGCAAGAAAGCCAATCGCAGTTGGGATTTTTGCTTCTTCGATATCATTATCGGCGTTACCAAATTTGTCGCCAAGGAAACCTGCTAGCATGTAACTGGTTGAACCAAATTGTCCGATAGAGAAATCACCAGATGCGCGAAGCGGTTCAACCCCTTTGATTCGGCGGCAATAACCCACTAAGAGTGAAGGGCTTATGACACACCATATCGCAGTAATAACGGCTCCGATCATTGCAGAAACAGTAATGCTATAACCATGAAGCATAGAAATAAGAGTTAAACATGACACCATAAAAAAGACGTGATGACCGGAGAGGACAACATATTTTAGCGGAGTAATGCGTGCGAATAACACATTGAGCGCCATGGCTCCAATAAGGCCAAAGGCAATCGCACTGCCAAACTCTTGGCCAAGTTGCACGATGGCTTCAACAATGATGACCTCATTATTAGGTACAATACCTTCGACGTGGAAAGCCATCATAAAGATATGAGAAAACTGCTTTAATGATGGTGAGATCATTAACTTAGCTGCGGCAAATAATAATATAAAACCGAGAAAAGTTTTACTGACTGAAACTATGGTATCGTTAATGTTCTTGCGTAAAATCACACAGCCTATGAGTGTAAATAAAGAGACAAGAATTGACGCGTCCTTTAATAATTCGATTATGGTTTCTAGCATTACTGTTTCCAGTTTATTGAATGTAGGGATACGATACTTTTATTACCTTGGGCTTTTTTTGACTTGGGTTGGTTATTTTGTGGTACTAAATTTCAGAAATGAATTTAATGTATTTAATACGTTGTAATATCAGTGTGTAATAAAGGTAAGGTGATTTTATTTGATGGTGGTTATCTTTAATGTGAGTTTTTTGATGATTGTCTTTAAGGGGAGGTAAAAGCTAGCTCTGAAGCTAGCTTTTACCTGTAATGGCTAGTTAATATTACTAAATTACTTTTTGACTATATGAAATTACGTCACTGTCATTTATCACGACACCTGACTTTAACTTGGTTGTGATGTCTTCTACAGAGATCTTCTTGCTGTTAACTAATGCAATGGAAATCTCATCGTTAGGTTGAATGAAGTAGGTTTCTCCCCATGTGGTGTAGTTGGGAGCTCCACAAAAAATAACAACCTCAGATGGGTAACCTGCCGCTGCGAGTTGCGGTAGGATCTCTTTACAGATGCCTTGTGATGTTTGACTATTCATGGTGTTAACTAACCAGTCACACATCTCACGGTAGAAGATTTTTAACTCGGAAGGATCGGCGATAGGTGTGTAGTCAACCGACTTACCATTACGCTTAACCACAGAGACAAGTTTGTATGCGTGATCATAGGTTTCGAGTTGGTCAACGTTCCACCAGTGAGTTGCTACTCCTTTTGATGCACTGCCCCAAGACTTTCTTTCTGCAATTTTTGTGGCTCCTTCAAGTTTACGAATGGTCATATCATTACCTACAGTAATTGCACGTGGTGATAATGATTTGACATGGTTATTATCGTATTCCACGTCGAATTTAACTACGAATTCAGGCTCAGCTTGTATATGCTCGCCATGTGGTGGGAATTTTAATATTTCGCCTGTGGTTACAGCATTGCTATTTGCATCTTTAACAACGAATAAGCCATTTGGTAAATGTGATTCTTCTACTTTTTCTGCGCCTGATAAATGGCCAGAAAAGTTACCGATAATTCCTAAACTAAAACATTTCATTTTATAACCTTGCTTAATTTAATTAAAAGCTGCTTTCTATAGTGAGTGACAACTTTGTTTTCTACACGTTGAATATTTATATTGATTGACTGATGTCTAGAGTATTATTCGGCTTGTGTAAGCAGCTCGATTTGTGAGATCAACCAAATTGCTGATAAGAAGTCAGCACTTCCACCAGGTGACAAATTTCTGTTAATAAACTCAGTGTCTAAAGCGGTAAGTTGGTGCCTTAATTGTACTGGGTTGAATGGTTGCGAGAGGAGCTTGCTAGCATTGTTACGCGCAAAATCTAATCCAGTTAGCCCTCCTCGTTTAACTAAGCAACTGTCCATATTAGTGGCCATACAGCGAAGAAGCGCGAGTTGCATTGCATGGTCATTGCTACGTCCTGATGCGATAGCACTGTGATAGACATCAAGCCCTGCTATTAGCGTTGGGAAGCCTTGTTCTGCTTCTCCTCTTACGCCATAAATACCATGTTTCTTAAATACTTTTTCACCATTAGTAGTGGCGTTACCTTGCGAAAGTTCACGTGTTATACCTGCGCACATACTCTTGGTTGTTTGTTGGATCAGTGACGGTGTAATCATGCCGCGTCGCTTCATGAGGTAACCCATAGCAGCACAGACAATGCCAAGGATAAAAATGGCGCCTTTGTGTGTGTTCACCCCTTTAGTTGCGCTGAACATAGATTGCTCTGCCGCTAATCCTAATGGTCTGATAGAGGCCAATAAGACAGTGAGATCGACTTTATTGCTGCCGAAGGTTTTTTTTTGCATTTGTTGTTCGCTGAAGCAATAACCTTGCTCAGCAAAACGAATCATATGAGGAAGAAGGGCTTGGGCACTGGCCTCAAAGGTAGCAATGTCCATGTCGCAATGTGCACCTGACGAAAGTGATGTGACCAAGCCTGGTTTAGGGTGTAGGCTGACTTCTAACATCATGGCATGATAGGCCAAGTGACCGATCAACCTTGCAGGGTTCGATATGGTGACACGGCCTTTAATAACGCGCAGGCTTTGGTCATCGACAAGACTTTCTAGCGGAAAAATCATTGTGTTAACATCTCCTCAATTTCCATATACAGGTTTTGCAAAGAGTGGCGACGACTGCGCGCGCAATTCTTTGCATCATCATCACAGATGATGCAACGTCGACTTGGTAAGCCAATGTTTGAGCGTGAGAGTGGCCTGAGTGAGCCGTTCAGTACATCAATATCCATTAACCGACCAAGAGGGTGAGTGGATTCAAGCTGAATCAACTGTTTTTTCAGTGCTATGGCATCGAAGTTGTTATCAGGCGCATTGTTTAGCGCTATCAAGTAGTGAAACCCTGCATGGGTTTGTATTTGATGGTGGTTGATTATATTCAGGGGCGTGTTAGAGCAAACGTGATTGATGGCTTGGCAGCCTTGCTCAAAAACGACACTGGATGCTTTGTTAACCTTAATTGGTCCTGCCATATTAACGGTGAAACTGACTAGCACGCCGCCGTATTGGCTTAACCAGTTACACTGTAATTCTGCGATAGCATCGTTAAATGCCATCACATCAAGCGCAGACACTTTTACGCCCCCAAACATTATTGCGCGACCTGTAAAATGTGGTCTAGCACTGAGCCATCGCGGTAGCGTATGTTGGCTATCACTCTGTCGGTATAACGAATTGGACTGGCGTCACCAACGAGCATTGCTGCGCGTTGTTGTAATTCATTGATGTCAGTGAGGTCGATATTGTTGTTTGTTAGGTGAGTAATTACATCTTGGCGGTTTGGGTTAACTGCTATGCCGTGATCTGTAACTAATACATCAATCGAGTCGCCCATTGTTACTGTGTTAAGCACTTTGCTAACGAGTGTCGGGATACGGCCACGAACCAAAGGGGCGACAACAATGGTGAGTTTGGCTCCAGCTGCGGCATCACAGTGGCCACCTGAAGCACCACGGATCACACCATCCGATCCTGTGATTACGTTAACATTGAATTGGGTATCAATTTCAAGTGCCGAGAGGATCACTATATCAAGTTGATCAACCGTCGCCCCTTTGCTCGAAGGGTTAGCATATTGGTTGGCACTGATTTCGATGTGATGGTTATTACGACCAAGGCTGTCCGCAGCGGTAGCGTCAAAAGACTGTACATCCATTAGTTTTTTGATCAGACCTTTTTCGTGTAGATCGACCATAGTGGCTGTGATCCCACCAAGCCCAAACGATGCGGTAATGCCTTTTTTAATCATTTTTGATTCAAGGAATCGAGTAACAGCAAGCGATGCACCACCTGAACCTGTTTGTAGGCTAAATCCATCACTGAAGTAGCCAGAGTGCTCAATTACCTCTGCGGCTTTACGTGCAATAAGGAGCTCTCTTGGGTTGGTGGTCATGCGTGTTGCACCGCCGCCAATTTTCGATGGATCACCCAGTTGATCAACCACGACGACACTATCGACACAGTCTTGGGCGATGGATGCTGGTGAGTTTGGGTAATCAACCAGCTGTTCTGTTAATACAATCGTATGCTTGGCGTATTGAGCATCAACTTTCGCATACCCCAGCGAACCACAGCGTGCCGATCCAGATACGGCGTTGGCGTTACCAAAAATATCGGATGTTGGCGCACCTAAGAAGGCGACATCAATCTTGAGTTCACCTGATTGAATAAGGTGCACGCGACCACCATGAGAGTGAATTTCTACCGGTTGCGCCATTAGACCATGGCTAATTTCTTCGGCAAGTTGTCCGCGAATACCGGATGTGTAAATCTTAGTAATAACCCCTGTTTTGATATGACGTTCCAGTGGAGAATGGCAATCGGTGAGTGAGCTTGAAGCCAGTGTGAGGTTCTTAAATCCCATATTTGCAATGGTGTTCATCACATTATTGATTAATTGATCACCACCACGGAATGCGTGGTGGAAAGAAACAGTCCCACCATTTTGCAGGCCCGATGCTTGAATGGCGTTTTTTAAATCTGAACGTACTTTTCTTTGCTGCTGAGCGATAGCCATGATTATTCCTCTCTAATACCTGAAGTTGCACGTTTTAATGTGAGTCGCGCACGTTCGATGATCGGTGCATCGACCATCTTGCCGTTGAGCGATGCAACCCCAATACCTTTATCTTCCGCTTCTTGTGCAGCAATCAAGACCGCTTCCGCATGGTTAACTTCGGCTTGAGTCGGGGCATAGATGTTGTGAAGCAATTCGATTTGACGTGGATTTACTAACGATTTTCCATCAAAGCCAAGTTGCTTGATGTGTTCGGCTTCTGCGGTAAAACCTTGGTTATTGTTGGCGTCGCTGTATACCGTATCGAAGCATTGAATACCTGCAGCCCGTGCGGCTTGGAGAATAGCGCAGCGTGCGAAAAGAAGTTCAGTGCCTTCGGGTGAACGGTTGGTTTTCAAATCTTTGACGTAGTCTTCTGCACCTAGTGCGATCCCAATTAAACGTTCAGAAGCAAAAGCAATGTCTTTAGCATTTGTAATGCCCATTGCCGATTCAATAGCTGCCAGCATTTTGGTTGAGCCAATCTGGCGCCCACAAGCGGCTTCAGCTGTTGCAATGGCTTTTTCC